>WGMU01000050.1 GCA_016124895.1 bacterium | reverse complement strand
GTCTGGATGCCGGTTCTGACTCCAAAGCTGCCACCGGGGAAAGAAGCCCTTGATCTGAGCTGGGCGACCATTCGTCGCGACGGATCACTCGTGTCGAACAGTCAGGGCGAACGGTTATCGGATTCCCCGATCTGGATCCCGAAGACACGCACCGTTATTGCGAATCTGTCAGGCCACTTGAAGCGACAGGTCGAAGCGGCCGAACTGCTGTTCAATCTCCGGAGCGAGTTCGGGCAGAACGTTCTGATTCGGACGCTGGCGAATCCGCCGTTTCCGCCAGCGCGTGAAGCCTGGGACATTGCCAGCATCGTCGTCGTCGCGACTGACGAAGTGGTGAATGATGCCGCGGTGACCAACGCACTGCGATTATGGACACAGGCGGGCGGCCGGCTGTGGCTGCAGCTCGATCTGATTCAGCCCGAAACAGTGACAGCGTTACTGGGAGACGTTCTTCCCTTCGTTGAGGTGGAACGAACCTCGACGATCGAAGCCACTTTTGTTCCCGGCGAACAGTCGAGGACGTTCGACGCTATCACAGTGGGGCTCGAACGTCCGGCGGCTGTCACGCGTGTCGTTGTCGAGCCGCCTGCCGATGTCCATCAGTGGCTCAGCGACTGGCCAGCCGCGTTCAGTTTCGCGTACGGAAGCGGCACAGTGTTCTGCACCGCGGTCGATCTGTCGGCGTGGTTTCCACCCCGTCACTGGAGACGTCAGGAAGAGATCATCGATGCGACAGATTCTCACTGGTTTGATTCAACAAAAGCCGGGCAACTGGTCCTGCAGAATCTGTTGAAGCGGAATGATTCGGTCGTTGGGAGCGACGCACTGGCTGAATACGTCGTTTCGCAGGTGGGATACACGACTCCAGGCCGAGCATCAGTGTCGGCGTTGTTGCTCGGTTTTGCTGTTGTTCTAGCGCTGGTGTCGCTGGCGCTGCGTTACCGTCAGAAGTCCGGCTGGATGCTGTGTTCGATTCCGGTTCTGGCGCTGAGTGCGTCTGGCGGGCTGGTCGCCGTTGGTTGGGCAGCGCGAGGTGAACCGCACGGCCGCGTGCTCGGACAGGTCGTCATGGCAGAATCCGGCCAGACAACGGCACTGGTGACCGAGGGACTGACGTTGTATGCCGATGACACGCTGCCAATCGACGAGTCGACCGTGACTGGTGCTCCGCTGATTCCTGATCGAGCCGGAGTGACGTCGTCGCGCTGGCGTGTGGAGTGGTCGGCGCTCGATGAATGGGCGTTGAAGAGTGTCGAACTGCCGCCAGGCGTTCGGCTGGCTTCCAATCAGACACATCGGGAGTTTGCTGAGCCGCTGCGGGCCGTCGCTTCGTTTGACAGCAATGGACTGACCGGCACGCTGACAATTCCGGTGGAATTTCCGATTGAAGACGCGCTGATCGGAGGTCGGGCACGTGTGACGCAACCAGCGCATGTCGACGCCAACGGATCATTGACTGCAGGTGATGCCGTTCTGCCTCCAGGGGAGTACCTCGTGTCGTCGCTGTTGAACAGTGAGCAGGCTCGTCGACAGGCCATCTATCGCGACGTATTCCGCACTCAGGACCGCAGCCATCCGGCGCTGTCCAGTCCGCATCTGCTGTTCTGGTCCCGCCCTGTGAGTCCTGGTTCGGGAACAACGTTCGTTCGCGACGAGATTGGTGCAGCGCTGTTTCTCGTACCGCTGGAACTGCGTCGGCCAACCGTCTCGACTGAGATGCTGATCCCTGGACCGTTTCTGCCTTATGAGTCCGTTCCGCTGACAAAGTCGGGGGCCACCCCATCGTACTACACCAGCCGTCTGGGCGAGTGGACACGTACGCGCAACGCGAGCCGGATTCTGCTGCGATTTCAGGTACCGCAGACTCTGCTGCCAGTCATCCCGGACTCCGCGAAGCTGACGGTCAAGCTGTCTGCTGGTGCGCGGCCGGTCACGTTGCAATCAGGACTGCCTGACAGCCTGGTAATGGCCCGGACACTGGCGTCTCCGGTCGGAACGTTTGAGATTCCGTTGGAAACCACCGGACAACTGGCGCTTGACGAGCATGGGGGGCTGCATGTTCTGCTGGAAGTCGGCGACGTCGAGCGAGGCGACGGTGACACCGTCAAGTCAGCAGACGGGCTGGACGAAGCCAGAGACGAGTTCTGGAAAGTCGAGTGGATGTCGCTGATGCTGCGGTGTCGTGTCGAAGAGGCGTTGAGGAACTGAGAATACACCGTTGGAGACAGCCGACAGGTAGTTTTCCATCGCAGACAGAAAATGGCCGATCGCTAACAGTCACTTACTCTGAGGCCAGGCTTCTATGGCGAGTCAATCACCGGTCGTCGAGATTCGTGATCTCACCAAACTTTATGGCGAATTCATGGCGCTCGATGCGCTCACGTTGTCCGTTGATCGCGGGACGATTCTCGGATTCATCGGGCATAACGGAGCGGGCAAGACAACGACGATCCGGATTCTTGTCGGACTGGCGCGGCCGACATCGGGGACCGCGACGATCGCCGGTGCGGACTGCGTACGCGAGGCCCGCAGGGTCAAACAGCTCGTCGGCTATATGCCGGATCGGTTTGGTTCCTACAGCAATATGCGGGTTCGCGAGTACCTGGACTTTTTCGGAGCAGCGTTCGGGATCAAGCGTCGTGTCCGGAATCAGCGCATCGACGAAGTGCTCGACATCACTGGATCGCGCTACATGCAGGATCGCTATGTTGAAGCCCTCAGCCACGGTATGCAGCAGCGGATCGGGATCGCGCGGACGCTGCTGCATCAGCCGGAAGTTCTGATTCTTGACGAACCGGCGAACGGGCTTGACCCGCAGGCGCGCATTGAAATGCGTGAGATTCTGCTGCGGCTGGCCGACCTCGGTAAAACGCTGATTGTGACCAGCCATATCCTGCCGGAGCTGGCGAGGATCTGCAGTCAGGTGGCGATCCTGCATCGCGGGAAGCTGCAGGCCTGCGGGTCACTCGAAGAAGTCACACGTCAGTTTCAGCAGAATCGCATGATTGAAGTCGAACTCGCGGCTGCTGATCAGATCGAGCTGGCCGTCGGCGTGCTCGGTCAGCAGAACGGCCATTGTGACGAAATCGTTCCGTCGCCAGCGGAATCGATCGTGCGGTTTCGGTCGGGGAAACGTGACGCGGAACTCGGCCATGTTCTGGCGGCACTGGTTCAGGCGAATGTTCGCGTGACTCAGTTCCGTGAAGTGGCCAGTAATCTGGAAGAAGCGTACCTGACGGTGACTCGGAGCCACGACGGCGACCGCCCGGCAGTTGATGTCGAACCGCTCGTTGACGGCGGCTCGTCGGCCAGCGTAACGCAGACGGCGGAGGCATCCTGTGCTGAATAATCCCGTGATCGGTCGTGAACTGCTGGGATTGCTGCGGACTCGCCGTTCGATCGTGATTCTGACGGGAGTCGCCGTTGCATTTTCCCTGCTGATCATAGCGCGGTGGCCGTCTGACGGTGTTGTGGATCTTTCGGGAGCGGCGTCGCGTGATGTGTTCCGTGTGTTTGCGTATTCGCTCACTGCGGCGGTCGCATTGCTGGTTCCCGTGTTCCCCTCGACGTCGATCGTGCAGGAAAAACAGAAAGGCACACTGGCGCTGCTGCTGAATTCGCCGATGGGGCCGGTCTCGATCTATCTCGGAAAACTGGTCGGGGCACTTGGCTTCGTGCTGCTGCTGTTAAGTGCGACCGTCCCGGCGACGGCAGCGTGTTTTACGCTGGGAGGAGTGTCGCTGTATGGTGAGATTCTGCCGCTGTATCTGGTGCTGGCTGTTGCCAGCGTTTTGTTTACCACCTGGTCGCTGCTGGTCAGTACGAACGCGGTCACGACTGACGGAGCCGTGCGCGGGACGTTTGGTGGCGTGCTCGTACTGTTCCTGCTCGTGTTACTGCCGCACTATTTTCTGGATGGGTCCGAATCAGATTTGGCGCGTGTCGCCGCCATTCTCAGGAACCTCTCGCCGGTGCCCGCGGTTCTGGACGTTGTCGGGCACGGCGATGTCGGTTCCCGGCAACTCGAAGATCAGAACAGCGGCGTTGTGACGTTTACTCTGTTCGGCGGTATTCTCAGCCTGCTGTTTGCCGGAATGACGGTCGGCCGGCTGAATCAGTCGCTGCTGGACCGGTCCCGTTCTCAGGGAAATGTGACGGACGATCGCGGTCTGGGAATTCGTCTGTTTCGGCGTCTGATGTTTCTGATTGATCCTCAGCGACGGAAAGCCGGTATCGGCCCGCTGATGAATCCTGTGATGGTCAAGGAATTCCGCAGTCGACAGTTCGGCCGACTGCACTGGTTGTTGCGAATCGTCGGCGGCTGTGCGGTGATTTCGCTGGGGCTGGCGTTTGCCGCGACGCTGGGATCGGAAGAATGGGGTGTCGAGACGATCGGCGGCATCATTGTTTCGATGCAGGCCGTGCTGATTATTCTGTTCACGCCGTCGCTGGCGTCAGGACTCATCAGCAGCGAGCGCGAAAGCGGAAGCTGGGAACTTCTCCGCATGACTCCGCTGTCGGCCGGCCGGATCGTCCGCGGCAAACTCTTCAGCGTCACCTGGACGCTGCTGATTCTGTTGATGGCTTCGCTGCCTGGTTATGGCGTCATGATCTGGATCAAACCGATCCTCGAAGAACAGATCATTCAGGTACTGATCTGCCTGACGTTGGGCGCGGTGTTCGCCATGCTGCTGAGTGCCGCGGTCAGCAGCTTCTTCCAACGGACTGCTCCAGCGACGGTGGCTTCGTATTCGATTCTCTTGTTTCTGTGGGCCGGCAGTCTGATCGTCTGGCTTGGCCGCGATGCTCCGTTCGGTTACTCGGCTGTGCAGACTGCCCTGTCGATTAACCCGATGGCCGCAGCGCTCAGCGTGATCGGCACGCCAGGGTTTGAGTCATATAACCTGATTCCCATCAACTGGTGGGTGACGGGAACTGGCTCGGGACTGCTGCTGATCATCCTGCTGTTTCAGACACGACGGATTACGAAACCCGAATAGCGTCGCGGTGAGCGCTGATCTTGATGATTTCGTGAGTCTTCTGCCGCTTGACGTCGAAGGCATGCTTTATGGCTCGAACCCGATACCTGCTGCCGGGGATCTTGTTGCTGTCCGTTCGGCTGCTTCCCGCCGCGGACCAGACTCGTCAGCAACCTGAACTGATCTGGCCGCCGCAGGGACTACTCACTCCGTCCGTCCTGCACGAAGATCCGTACCTGCCGGTGCCAGGGCCAATCAACCAGGCTGATCCGGCGATTCTTCCTTTGCTTGAAGATGCGCTGGCCAGTGGTGAAAGCGATCTGAAACGTGACGCGGCTGTGTCGATCATCAGAATTCACCGCAACGGGTACATCGATTGTTCGTCGCTGGCAGCAGCTCTGACGCACGTGCTGCAGTCGAACGAGAAAAACCGGTTGGTGCTGAAGGACGTTGCACGAGCACTCGTTTCCGTCGACGCGAGTGAATCAGCAGCCGCCCTGTCTGAGTCAATCGGGCGGGATGCGGATCTCGTACGCATCATTGAACCGGCCCTTGCCCGCTGGAGCTACGGTCCAGTGCAGGACGAATGGCTGCGGCGGCTGGGGAAGTTTGAAACCGAACCGCAGTTCCTGGTGCTCTCAGCAATTCGTGGCCTCGGTGAGACGCGAAATCCAGCGGCAACAGAACTGCTGCAGCAGATTGTCCTGCAGTCGCCGCGAGCGACGTATCGCCTTGCCTCCGCCAGTGCGCTCGGCAATGTGCAGCGTGCTGGCCTCGAAGGTCTCGCCGGACAGCTTCTGCGCGAAGAGTCGGCTGTATTGAGTCCGAGTTCAGCGACGCGCAACCTGCTGCACCGCCAACTCGCTGTCCTGCTGCTGAGGTGGCATTCGTCTGACGCGGCACGGAAGTCAATGCTCTCGCTGGCAACCGATTCCAACGGAGCAGTCGCGGTGGTCGCCTGGGAATCGCTGCTGCGTACGGCGCCGAAAGAACTGCGGGCAGTGACGGAACAATCAGCATCCGCAAACGACCCCAACGTGCGCAACTTCGTCGTGCAGACGTTACGAATGACTCCGGACGCTTCGGCGGTTGAGCAACTCGGTCGAATTCTCAGCGATCGGCATCCCGATGTTCGCAACGCTGCGCGGCGGGCATTACTGGCATTCAGCGAAATTCCTGAACTCCGCAACGCGGTTCTGTCAGCCGGCACGTCAGTGTTAGAACAGAACAATTGGGAAGGAGTCGAACAGAGTGCCGTTCTGCTTGGTACGCTCGACCACGAACCAATCGCCGATCGCTGCTTCGAGCTGTTAACGCATCCGCGGACGGAAGCGGCGGTCGCTGCCGCGTGGGCACTGCGTAAGCTGGCAATTCCAGCGACGCTGCCGCGAATGCTCACTTTCTGCGAGCGAATTGATGCAGCGTTAGAAGGAAATCGAGGCATCGCGATTTCCGATCCGCCGGTCGCCGGCCACCTGTTCGAGGCAATGGGGTTGATGGACTACAAGCCGGCGGATGAGTTACTGCGACGCTACGTACCGAAGCGGGATCCTCGATTACTCGTTCCCATGCGAAGGTCAGCGATCAACGCACTCGGATGGCTGCACGCAGGTTCGGAAGACGAGGAACTCAGTGCTCAGTTTTACGCACGCATTGTCGACCAAAGCCCGCTTCCGATCTATGAGCTGGATGAAGTGCGCTACGCAGCGACCATCGCGATCGGACGGATTAAGGCGGCCGCCTTCGAGCCGAAGTTTCGGGCTCGATACTCTGGTTTCTCCACCAGTGCAAACTCGTATGCGCTGGAATGGGCGCTGACGCAGTTCACGGGAGAACCGCTGGGAGAGGTGCAGCCGACAGTGCGCGGATTGCCGCTACTGCCGCTCAAACCGCTCCATTTCCGTCAGAATCAGCGCGGGTCGGACGCGGCCGTCGAGAAGCCTGCAACGCCGGCTGAGCGGTGAAGACATCTGTTGCAGCGTGCGAACCGGACGGATCGTGCCAGGGAGTTTTGTCACTCGCTCGCGAACGATTCCCTGTCGTCCTCTGCGTCCGCTTTCGATTTTTCCTGGTGTCGTTCGAGCTGTTCCTGTCGGCGTTGACGCAGTTCCTCAAGGCGTTCTTCCTGCGACTGTTTTCTCTTCCGGGCTTCGAGCCTGAGTTTCTTTTCCTGGATCTGCTGCGAGTCGTCCTGCATCTGCACCTGGGTAAACCGGGTGCTGATGGCGTCGCCGAACGAGTGCATGCTCATGATCATTGCGCCGACGGTGACTCCAGTGACCAGGGCCATCTCGGTCGACTGCGATGAGCCGATCTCGTCGTGCCACAGATGTTTCAGCAGGTCCCGCATAAGAGTGATCCGCGACAGGCAGTCTCAGGAGTTACAGACGCTGAAGTGAAATAGTTTCGCAACCGTAGTTCAGTGCTTCTGGAAGACTCGCCGGCACTGCGGCATCAACGTGATTCGCCTTGCGCCCCTGTCCCTGCAATGCTCGATTGTGAGTCGCAGAAGTCCGAGTGGTCGCCGAATCGGCTGCCGGCAATCGTTGCTTTTGTCGCGTCAAACATGCCGCCATAGCGGTAGCTCTGATTGATACTGCCGAAGGCCGAGGCAACGTCCGCCAGTTCCTGATTGACGGCGAACGAGACTTCGGACATGCCGACACTCATGCTGAGCACCAGGATCGTCGAGACGAGCACCAGTTCCGCCGAGACGATGAATCCCGCTTCGTCGGCCCACAGCTTTGCTGCCAGAGTTGTCATTTCAGTGATCTCTCTCGTCTTTCGTGAGTCGCTGATTCGCTGTCCCATGCCGGGACGGGTGACCGTAAAGCAGACTGAATGCCAGAGTCTCGTGAAGAGTCGGTAGAGGCAGTGCTCTGACGACGCAACTCTCTGTAAAGAATGGAGTTGCGCAGTTTGTAAAGTGTCGGAACAGCTCGCCGCCCCGCAGTTCCGGTTGTAGGGAGACGTCGACAGCGAGCCTCAATCCCGACGAGCTGCGGCGTCCTGAGTTCGGCGTAACTGCTTCTGGCAAAAGATGTTGCCACATGATGCCGGGGCCGTCTGACGGATGATGCTTTGCGTCACCGCGCATCCGGCGTTCAGTCGCAAGTGATGGCCGTTCGGGCGGCTGCAACCTGTCTGGTCGCGGGTGTCGTCGGCAGGTCGTGGCACAAACCAGGACGGACATCGGTATCGAGTGGCGCGGCGTCGTTCCTGCCCGGCGAACAGCTCGGGTCCAGAATGAAAACGGGCCGGCAGTCGCAAGTGCGATTGCCGGCCCGTTCTGATGGAACAGCCTGCTTGAGCAGAGGCTCTACTTGTTTTCTGCTGGCGCAGGCTCCGGGGTCGCGGGAGCTGTCGGCTTTTCTGTCGCGGCGACTGAGTCGCCCGGAGATGCGTCATCGTCATTCTTTGCCGCTTCGGTCTTCACCTTAGTGGCTTCTTCCAGCTTGGCTTGAAGTTGCGCGATTTCCGCATCCTTCGCTTTGATGGCTTCCTGGCTGCCGGCAAGTTGTTTGCGGACATCGGCCAGCGTGTTTGTCACCGCAGCGAGTTCTTTTTTCGCCGCCTCAGTGGCAGCGGTCGCAGTCGTGGCAGCGTCCTGAGCGACCTTAGCTGCAGCGACCGCTTCTGCCCGCTGCTTGTCAGCCTCGGTTTTCGCTTTCTGAGCAGCCGCACTGTTCTGCTCAGCTTTTGCCTGCGCGTCCTGCGCCTTTTTACTTTGAGCTTCTGCAACGGCTCGGGCTTCCACGGCCTGCTTGCGGGCGGCTTCGGCTTTAGCAGTCGCGGCCCGGTCGGCCTTCGACTGAGCTTCTGCTTTTCTGGCCTGAGCAATGGCTGCATCACGTGCTGTGTTTGCAGCAACAAGGTCGGCCTTCAGTGACTCGATCTGAGCGAGCAGTTCCTTGTTCTGAGCTTCCGCCTTATCCGCATCTTCCGCTCGCTTCAGAGCGTCGGAGTACGACAGCAGAAAGACCGGTGTGGCCCGGACGCAGCCGTCTTTGCAGGCGACCGGGTTACAGGTTTTCTGACACGGCTGGCAGCACTTGTCGCCAGCGTTTGCCGTTAGAAGTCCCGCACCGCTGATTGCGATGCACAGTGTGGCAGTGAGAAGATTTCTCATAACGGACCTCGGGTTCTGGAGGGTTGGTCGGGGAGGGCAGGAGGGCCTGCCGAATCGGACGTCTGCAGGCCATTTGCCTGATCAGTGTTTCCGGCAGAGTGAACTCAGCTTACGCATCATCACAAGACAGTCATCGGATCTTCAAGGTTTGAGAACCGCTTTCGATGCTGCTTTTCCTGGATGCAGGACAACGAGCGGCAGAATGCTCAGTTCCGACCGTCGATACCGGCTGAATCGACCCTGCGGTCAGTCCCCCAGCCGATCCGAGTTTAGTTCGAGAAACTCGTTGCCCCAGCGGTATTCGTCGAGCAGGCCGGACGTCTCGCGTCCGAGAATCGTCAAGGCCGCAAAGACCGCCTCGATCGTCGCCAGTCCGCCAGTCGGATCATCGAAGAGCTTCGATGTTCGCGGATACGCGGTCCGCAAAGGCGGCAGCGTTCGCACCGGTTGCTGCAGAAAAAACGGCTCCATCCGCGCGGCGAGCCGCCAGGTTCCGTCCAGAACAAGCAGTCCGTGTTCAGCATCAGCCGCCGACAGTTCCGGCCCGCCGAGTCCCAGCCGGATGTAGCCATCGAGCTGTTCCGGGCCGCGATCGGGGAACGTCCAGAAGACAAAATCGTCCCGACCCCTCAACGGTTCGACCGAGCATTTGCTGCGTTTTTCGCGCGGGTGAACAACGATCACGGTGGGCGGTGGCGATTGAGGCATGGGACGTTCAGAGATGACGTGACAGAGCCGTATTCCTGCAGGGTGATGCGGCATGGTGATTCATTGACCCGGCAAACGGAATGAATCCCGTTGGACCGTTTCAAATGGCTCGTTGCGATGCTGACCGGCCGCGCAATGCGGTAACCTTTCGGTATGAAATCGTTTCTCGAATGGTATCTCGGAATCCCTCCGGCTCAGCCAGGGCAGGGGACGCAGTGGACCTGGCTGCGGCAAACGCCGTGGCCGGCCGGCGCGCCGCCGTGGCTGGTGGTGCTGGTCCTGCTGGCCGTCGCGGCAAGCGTGATCTGGGTTTACCGCCGCGACGCTTCCAGCATCTCGCTGCCATGGCGGATCGTGCTGACGGGGCTGCGGCTCGCGTCGATTACGTTCGTTCTGCTGATCCTGACCGAACTGACGCTGGTCGTTGATCGCACTGGCCTGCCGTTTATCGCCGTGCTGATTGACGACTCCGCGAGCATGGGCCTCGATGATCAATACACCGACGCTGCCGAGCGCACCGTTGTCCGCAGTCTGCTGCAGGATCGGCCCGGCGAACGAGCCACGAGGCTCAACATCGCAAAGGAACTGCTGACCGGATCCGATGGCGCGTTTCTCAGGCAGTTGCAGCAGCGGCACCAGTTACGCGTCTATCGGTTTTCAGAATCCGCGTCCGCACTCGGTGGAACAGATCTTGAACAGGGCGGCGATCCCGGTGCACTGATCGAAACGATCCGACAGCTCGAACCAACCGGCCCGGCAACGAGTCCTGCGCAAGCCGTCCGCAAAGTGCTCAACGATTTTCGCGGTTCGCTGCCGTCTGCAATCGTCGTTATCTCGGACGGTATCTCCAGTACCGGAGAACCGGATCGACTGACGGTCGGAGCAGATTCTGCGGCTCGGCGGCTCGTTCCGCTGTACACAGTTGGTGTTGGCAGCGAAGAGGCGATGCACGACCTCAATCTGTACGACACGCTGGCCGACGAAGTTGCATTTGTGAATGACCCGGTCACGCTGACCGCAAAGCTGAAGTCGTTCGGTTTTGCGGGGAAGAGCGTCTCGATCGTGCTCAAGGACAAACAGAGTGGCGCGGTCCTCGGCACGACGAAAGCCAAAGCCGGAAAGGACGGACAGACGGTTCCCGTCGAGCTGACCTGGGCTCCGGACACGGCTGGTGACTATGAAGTTGTGCTCGAAGCTTCACCGCAGCAGACCGAGATTGACCGGAGCAATAACGCCGAAATCCGGCAGATCAGCGTGCGAGAAGAGAAGCTGCGCGTCCTGCTGATTGACTCGTTGCCACGCTGGGAGTTTCGCGAACTCAAGACGCTGCTCGAACGCGAAACGACCGTCGAGCTGCATACGATTCTGCAGGACGCCGACCTGGAGTTCGTCGATCAGGACGCGACGGCTCAACCGCTGCGTGGCCGTTTTCCCGTCAGCCGCGAGCAGCTCTTTGCTTACGACGTCGTCATCTTCGGCGACGTCAACGTGCAGTTCCTCAGCCCGTCGACACTGGAGAATCTCAGCAGCTTTGTCAGTGAAGCTGGCGGCGGCCTGATCTTCATCGCCGGGGCGAAGTTCGACCCGCTGAGCTATCGCAATACGCCGCTCGCGAATCTGCTGCCGATCGAACTCGATGGCGTCACGCTGCCGAACCCGAACGAGTCGATCCAGTTGCCGTTTCAACCAGTGCTGACGCTCGAAGGTCAGAAGAGCACGCCGATCTTCCGCTTCGATACGGACGAGCGGAACAGCCTGGCCGTGTGGCGGAACCTGTCCGGCCTGTACTGGCTGGCGGCGGTACAGAACGTCAAACCTGGCGCAACGGTCTTTGTCGAGCATCCGACGCGGATGGGCGACGGCCGGCATCTGCCGGTGATCGTGATGCAGCGGTTCGGTGCCGGCAAAGTTATCTTCCACGCAACCGATGAAACCTGGCTGTGGCGCCGCCGTGTTGGAGACCTCTATTACGGACGCTACTGGATTCAGGCAATCCGTTACCTCTCGCGGTCGCGCCTGCTGGGTCAGTCGAAGACAGCCGAGCTGAAGTCTGACCGCCTGGTTTACGGCCGCGGCGAAACCGTCACGCTGCGTGTCCGCTTCTTCAACGACGACGAAGTCCCTGAACCGGATGAAACCGTCAAAGCGATCGTCGAACGCCGCGGCGGCAGCAATCAGGACGTCATCCTGACGCGTGTGCCGCAGGCACCGAACGTGTTTGAGGGTCAGCTTCGCCGCGCGACCGAAGGTTCTTATCACGCCTGGATCGCAAGTCCCGCGTTTACCGGGACACCGCCCGCAACAGACTTTCGCGTCGAGTCACCGGAGAACGAACTTCGCATCCGTGGCCTCGATCGCCAGCAACTCAGCGACGCCGCGAAGATATCCCGCGGCCAGTTCTACACACTCGCCACCGCCAGCCGGCTCCCCGAAGACGTTCCCCGAGGTCGCCCCGTCCCGATCCGTTCCGAAGATCCCATCCGCATCTGGAACCGCTGGGAAGTCCTGCTGCTGTTTACCGTGCTGCTGACCACCGAATGGTTGCTGAGAAAACGAGTGCGTCTGATCTGAGCCGGGCTGGTTCCCACCGACCGAACGAGCCGCGCAGTCCAGACTGAGTGCTGGATGTTCCAGGAATATCACCAGTCGAATTCGGCTCTCCCGAGCGACGCGAAACAACTGCGAGGAAACTACGAACCACTCATGGTTGTGTTCGACGATCTGCTCCAGCGGATGATTGTTTTCTTTTTGATTCGACGTGGATAACGCCGGGTGGCTGCAGTACTGGGCTGTCTGCCGATCGAGCCGTTATCGCCCGGAATGCGCTGGCTGCCGCCCCTCCGGAGAGTGCCAACGGTTTATGTTGAGTCCACAATCAGTCGACGAGGATGGTCGTTGTTGTGGAGTCGCTGGAAATTGCATTATTCCGTGGACATGCACTGCGATGGCAGCCTCTCGTTTCGGTCTTCCTCGGCGGAAAAGGTACGTCCTGGTTCTGTCTGCATTGACCCTGCTGATACTACTCGCAGTTGTCTTCTCCGGCGCTGTTCCAATCCGGATGTACCGGTTCGGCTCAGGAGTTACGGTTGGTGACTGCGTCTGGGCTGTCCCCAGAATCGACCCCGATGGCGGAATCGTTACCCGGACAATCCTGCTTTGTCCTCGGGGGGAATGCCTTATCGAGCATTACGATGATCCGGCGACGCAGATTGTCGACTTCCGGCAACTCCAGAACGGAGATTTCGCCGAACTGGTCTATGAGCCAGGTAATCCCTGGTGTACTGGGCAGAATGAAGGCCGCTGCCTGTCAACCTTTAACTGCTGCTCCTTTGCAGTTGGTGAACTTGTAGGGCTGACGCCCAGGGACTGGCTGGGAACGACCCCAACTTCTGACGGCTATCCAACGCCCATGGCCGTCATTCTTGACAGCTATTTCAGTCTCATCGCAGAGATTCCTGTCGAAGAAGTTCTGCGCGACGGAGTCTATGAGAGCGACGAAAGATTTCTGGATAAGGACGTCGTCTGCTTTGAAATACTCTGTTCTGGTAAAGATACATTGCGTCGTCACGTGATCCACGCGGGGCAGGTTCGGAAAGATCATGGTATCAATCGCTTGCTCAGTAAGTTCGGTCAGGGACCGATCCTGCTCTCCGATCTGCGTTTTCCAAACCGCATGTTTCAGGGGGCGTCGCTGATCAGGATCTACCGATTTCATTCTTAGCAGGCAGCGTCTTCTGTCGGCTACCGGACGCGTTCTGTCATTGAATTGACAGATGCGACTGGAGTTATCGCTTCGGTTTGACAGTGAATAGCTGGGATGGGATCACGAAGCGTTCAGCATTCTGTTTGACAATCAACTCGGGTCCCCATTTGAGAATCTGCTTCTGCTGGCTGTTTTCGGGTTGTCTGCTGTCGGAGAACGACCCAAACGGCCGCACGCCGGTGAGAATTCGACCGGGTTCCAGGACGCCGCGCTGAACCAGCCAGTCGAAACGGTGCGGGGCGACGAAGTCCGTGTACCGGTACGAGGTTCGATAGCGGAGTATCTCTTCCCAGTTGACAAGCACGTGCGTGATGCCGTGTTCGGCTAACGTCTTCTGAATTTCCTCCGGCAAACGCATCGGCTGATCGGCCGGAGCAACGCCTGGCTCGGAGGCTGAGCACCACTGCTCGAAGATCGAGATGTCGAACACAGTGTTGTAAACGAGCTGGAAGCGGGCATCGAAGACCTGCGCCTCGCCGACGCACAGCACCTTCGCGTCGGGTGGCAGATTCATCTCGTTGAGTGCCGCGATCGTCTTCGCACTCGATTCGGCGATCGGTCGGACTTCGTCGTAATCGCCGAGCCAGGTGTTAAGCCCGCACAATGCCGTTGAGATGAAACCCAGGTTGAAAAGCACACAGAGCGCAACGATGCCACCGGCGGCGTATCGCCATGTTCGCTCAGCCGTCCACCAGACACCGACGCCGGCCAGCAAAGAAACGATTGGGATCATTGGGATCCAGAAACGGTCGATCCGGTGCGTGAGCACCCACCAGCTCAGAAACAGAAACGCGATGTACAGCCACAGTCCACCGATCAGCCGCCGCTGGCGGACAACCAGCAGCGTCAGCGGGGCCAGCCCGTAGAACAGCGGGCTCAGCCAGTCGCTTTTGAGCGTCACGTCAAACAACTTGACCAGCAGATCGAATGGCTGGTGATGCGGCGGACCGTGCGCGGCCTTCCAGTTGGCGTCGAGGGCTGGCGTCCAATCCGCCCCGTGAAAGACGCTGTTCAGCAACGGGTAAACCGGGTTGCCGGTCTCGATCGCGTTCTTCAAGAGCCACGGCCCGACAGCCAGCAGGACGCCGATAGAGTAAATCACGCTGGCTTTCAGAACTCGATTGATTGACGTCTCGCTGTTCAGCGAATCGCCTTCAGAAGTTTCGCCGGCGCGACACCACTCACACCAGAGCAACGACACTCCGAGAGGCATCACAACACTCAGGACACCGGGGTACTTGCAGGCCATCGAACTGCCGGCAAAGAGTCCGGTGAGCAACGTCAATCGTCGCCGTTCACAGCCCGAGGCTTCGCGCGTCAGCAGTAGCGCGAACAGAGTCGCAAACAGAAAGAATGTCAGCCCACCTTCCGCGTACGCGATGATTGAAATCCGGTACGTCCACGGAGCCGTGAGGTGAATCAGTGCCGCCGCCCAGGCAACACGGACATCGAACCAGCGTCGGCCGGCGCAGAACACGGCGAGGCCCGTCGCCGGGGCGAACGTCATGAGAACAAGTTTGCCAGTCAGCGCTCCGACAAACCAGTCGCCGCTCAACACCATCCCCAATAGTGCGAACATCTCGGTCAGGAACGGGAAGCTGGTGTAAACGTTGTGCGGCAGCCACGAAATGCGTCCGGCCTCAAACCACTCCTTCGGACCCTGCAGGTGGTATTCCTTGACGTCGAAATCGATCGACGGCAGCAGTGCTCCCAGCGTCATCGCGACGAGGAAGAGGACGATCACCGTTCCGGCCAGCAGCCGTGCCAGCACTCCGAACGGAATCTGCCCGCGCAGCGCGACGTCCAGCCAGTTGACGCGATCTGCCGAGCGCGCGGCGGTCTCCGCGTCCGCAACCGGCGAATCCGGATTCCCGCGCCGACCCACCATCCGATCACGCAGCCACAGAGCGACCTCGACGACGAAGCTCACGGTGAGCGCTCCGCCGAGCACGGCTGCGGACATGGCTCCCGGAACTCGCTGAGCCAGCAGCCCGCAACCGAGCGTCAGCAGCGACGTCGCCGACATGCCGAGCCCGTATGCGAGAACGAGTTGCTCAAGTCGTTCATCGCGGCAAATCCGCAACGCTCGCAGCAGCAACCGGCCGATGCTGAGCACCCCCGCGAGAATCAGCAGCGCCGGGCCGATTGCCGGAAACCGCTGCGGAAAAAATCGCCAGCCGGACGGCGGCGCGTCAGGCTGTTGCACGAAACAGTTCTGCAGCAGCACTGGCAGTTCGAGCCACAGGTCTCGACGATTGACCGGCGGCGTCCCGCTGTTTGGCAGGTCCAGCGAGAAGAAGACCGCGAGAAACGCCAGCAGCCAGACCAGCGCAGCCGCAACTCGCAGCGTCTGCCGCGGTCGACCAGACTCGGATTCTTCAGACGAGGTCAAGATCGCCATGCGCGGGAACGAAGCCCCGTAGGGTGCGTGGAGCGCAGCGTAACGCACCAGCCAGCTCAAGAAGGTGCGTTGCGCTGCGCTCCACGCACCCTACGAATCAAAGACGCAACTTATAGCGTCTCGAAGATCGCGCTGCCGTGCCAGGCGAAGTCGTCGCGTTCGGCGAGACGTAAAACCTGGTTGTACTTGGCGAGCCGTTCGCTGCGGGCGACCGATCCGACTTTGAGCTGCCCCGCGCCCGTCGCAACAACCAGATCGGCAATCGTCGCGTCTTCGGTCTCGCCGCTGCGGGCAGAGACGACGGGCCAGTAATCGTGGTCGATGGCCAGTCGCAGCGCCGTCAGCGTTTCACTGAGTGTGCCGATCTGGTTCAGCTTGATGAGTACCGCATTCGCAGCCTGCTCATCAATGCCGCGCCGCAGGCGTTCGGGATTTGTCACGAAGAAGTCGTCGCCGATGAGCTGCACTTTGTCGCCGAGACGCCGCGTCAGTTCAGTCCAGCCGTTCCAGTCATCTTCCGCGAGGCCGTCTTCGATACTGATGATCGGATAGCGGTTGCACCAGCCGGACAGCAGTTCGATGACGTCAGTCGAACTGAGTCGCTCGTTACCGGTCGCCTTGAGCCGGTACGTTCCCGACTCGGCGTCGAAGAAGTGCGAGCTGGCAACGTCGAGCCCGATCGCGACGTCTTCGCCGGGCCGCAGTCCGCACTGTTCGATGGCTTCGACGATGATCGACAGCGCCTGCTCGTTCGATGTCAGCTTCGGTCCGAAGCCACCTTCGTCGCCGACGAGCACGCCTTCAAAACCGAGTTCCGTCAGCCGCCGGCCGACCTGCCAGTAAACGGTGACGATCCAGTCGAACGCCTCGCGATACGACGCAGCTCCGACGGGCAGAATCAGGTAGTCCTGAAAATCGAGGTTCCCGCCCGCGTGTTTGCCGCCGGAAATCATATTGACCATCGGCAGCGGCAGACTCGGCACGCCGAGCTTTGAGGTACGCACCCGTTTCGGAATCGGGGACGCCGCGACGCGCGACCACACCTCAGCAAACTGATCGACCGGGGCAATCGACTTCGCCTCGGCGGCCGCGTACGCGCAGGCCAGCGACGCGCCGAGAATCGCGTTTGCACCCAGACGCGACTTGTTCGGCGTTCCGTCGAGTTCCCGCAACCGGTCGTCGATCGCGCACTGATCGTCGGCGTCAAGCCCGATCAGCGCGCTGGCGATCTCGCCGTTGACGTTCGCCACAGCGGTCCGCACGCCGAGGCCGTTCAGTCGCGATGGGGCGCAGTCGCGAAGTTCGAGTGCCTCGAACCGACCGGTACTCGCGCCGCTGGGCACGATCGCTCGGCCCGGCCGCGAATCCTCGCAGGTCACCTCGACTTCAACCGTCGGCCGGCCGCGGCTGTCGAAGACTTCGCGACCAAACACGCGGACAATCCGGGAACTGCTCATCAGGTGGTCTCCGGTTTCGGGCGCGACACGGGGCGAGGCGGAACACGACGGCGGCGCAGCATTGCGTTGGCGGCGATCAGCAGCTTGCGCCAGGTCGGCAGCGAAACGCGTCGCGAATAGACGTCGAACTGCCGCTTCTCGATCTCCGTCAGCAGCCCACCGTAAATGCGGATCATCGCGGCGAGGATCGGTTGACCAACCGGATCGAGGCACTCGAACAGTTCGCTCGCCCGGTCGTAATAAGACGCCGCTCGTTCGACCTGAAAATCCATCAGCTTCTGAAACCGTTCGTCTCGCGTGCGGCGGATGATGTCCTGCGGCGAGTAGTCAAACCGCTGCAGCTCATCGGCGGGCAGATAGACGCGGCCGTTGTCGGCGTCCTCGGCCAGGTCACGCAGGATATTTGTCAGTTGAAACGCAAGCCCACAGTCGACGGCCAGATCGAGCGCCCGCGGGTCCTTGAATCCCCAGATGTGAATGCAGCAGCGGCCGACGACGCCTGCAACGCGGTAGCAGTACGCTTCGAGTTGATTGAAAGATTCAAAACGACAGCGAAGTCCTCCTATTTGTGGCGAGGCACGCCAGCGATCCCACATCAGATCACTTTCCACGCCCTGAATCACGTCAAGGATGTAGTCATTTGGAATGGCGAATTTCTGAGCGATCTCAGCGAGCGCGGGCAGGACGCGCAGCCCAATGTCGAAATGGGTGGGAGACGCAGCCAGTCTTTCAGCATGTTTCTTTGAATGTCGCTGCCGGATGTCAGACAAGCGTTTGAAGTCTGGATCGCCGAGCGCAACTCCCGATTCAATCCGCCACTCAAGTAGCTGCCCAAGCCGTATGTCGCTGGCTTGCTGCTCGTCGTCGCCGATGTCGTCGCAGATTCGCATGTACGAATACAGAACGCACATCGCGTCGAAGCGGTCGGTCGGCAGTCCGAGGAACGAGTAGTAGAAATTCTTCGCCGTGCGCCGTGCGAACTTTCGGCAGAACGCGTACGAATCGGCGAGCGGGTCGGACATCGGAAAGCCAGGTGAGAAGTTGGCCGAAACAAACGCAACGTAGGCCGGACCGAGCGCAGCGAGTTCCGGCAATCGTGCTCGCTCAAGGTCGCCGGAACTCGCTGCGCTCGGTCCGGCCTACTTTTTTGTCGACGATCGACGGAAAAATCGCACCAGTCGCCGTCCGACCGCCGTCAGCAGCAAACCGAAGGCGTCGCGTTTGGTGACCACGGGCCGCTGATCGAGGACACGGTAGCCGATGCTCTGAATGCGATCCAGAATCCGCAGGCCGCCGCGAGCGAACAGGTCGATGTCGACCTGCAGCCGCCCCGGCAACTGTTCGACCAGCGGCAGGCCGGCCGTCAGCAGTGACCTGGCGTGGTCGACTTCAAACTCCATGAGCTGCAGGAAGCCGTTTGTGGTTTCGCGGTTGAGAAGTGATTCGCGCGAGACTCCGAAGCGCTCGCGGTCTTTCTCCGGCAGATAAATCCGGCCGATGTCGAGGTCGCGGGCGACGTCCTGCCAGAAGTTCGCCAGTTGCAGGCCGGTGCAGATGGAGTCCGACCAGGAAACGTTCTGCTCGGAAACCGATTCGCAGAGATAGAGGACAATGCGGCCGACCGGATCCGCGCTGCGCGTGCAGTAGTCGAGCAACTGCTCGTAAGTCTGATACTCAGTGACCGTCTGGTCCTGCTCGAACGCCGAGATCAGATCGTCGAACGGTTTGATCGGAATCGTGAAGCGTTCGATCGTCGGCCGCAGCGCAACGAAGACCGGATGCCCCGACTCGCCAGCAAAGCACGCCTGCAGTTCTGACCGCCACCAGGCGAGCAGTTCCAGCGAACGGTCGCGGTCGCCGATCTCGTCACCCAGATCGTCGGCCCAGCGGCAGAAGGCGTACACGTTGTAAAAGTGCTGATGCAGCGATTTCGGCAGCAGCCACGAAACCAGTGGGAAGTTTTCATAATGCCTGGTCGCCAGCTCACGGCAGTAGTTGCGGGCATCGTTGAGCGACGGAGCTGCCAACGGTGCGTCCGTTCGCGGCGGATACCAGCGATCAATCTGTTGCGCGACGGGCTGCATTTCGGCACGAGGATGTGAGGTGTGACAAGCGGAACGGTTTCTGATTCGGCGCCCCGACAATGATCGGGACTGCGAGTTGTAACGCTTCCTCTCGCGAACGACCTCCGTACGGGCACCGCGGATCCGGTGATTGAATCTGATCTTTGTGTGCCACTCACTCCGCCAGTGCTCAAGGCGGCAAGGCACTGGCCGAGCCAGTGGTACACGGGAGTTGTGCTGGCTCCATGCGAGGCTGGTCAGTCGGTATTCTCCGCCGTCACGAACGCAAGATCCCTCCGAACTGCCGAAAGTCCTCCTCGTGCTCGAACTTAAGAACCCGCACAGTGCTCTGGCCGCAATTGAAGTTCGGCCTCAGGACGTCACAGAAATCCGAATTGCTGGGCCTCAGGCTCACGGGGCCTGGGAGGACGTCGTCTCGGCCGCCTCGCGAGCCGGCATTCCGTGTCGCACTGTCAAGGTTCAGCAGCCACGTGGCGAGAAGAACCGCGGCGGGAAATTCGAGCGGGCGGGCATTGCTTCGGCGCTGGTGCGCGAGAACTTTGGTGTCGCTCAGCCCGAGCACCTGTTTCCGCAGCCTGATGACGCGGCGGGCGAACATCCCGGATTGTGGCTCGCACTCGACCAGTTGCAGGATCCGCACAACGTCGGAGCGATCTTTCGCACGGCTGGCTTTTTCGGAGTGAAGGGCGTCTTTGTGACGAAAGACCGCTCCGCACCACTTAACGCAACGGTGTATGACGTCGCGGCGGGCGGGCTTGAGTACACGCCGTTCTGTGTCGTGCCGAACCTCTCCCGCATTCTTGATTCGGCTCGTATGAACGAACTCTGGACACTGGGCACGTCCGAACATGCCGAGTTGTCGTGCGAGGAAATTTCCGCCGACCGCCCCTGGCTGCTGGTACTCGGCAACGAGGAGAAAGGGCTGCGACGGCTGACGCTCGACAAGTGCGACCAGGTCTGCGCGATCAAGCCGCGCGGTGGAGTGACTTCGCTGAATGTCTCCGTCGCCGCGGCCGTACTGATTTCGCGATTGAGCTGAGGTCCGACGACAAGCTGACGCCGCCACGGTAAGGAACGCGCCGGAAGCAATTACACGAGTCGCAATACAAGCACGAAGCGCAAGCGAGTGTGTTTTTCGACAGACGCGACGTCACGGTGCAGGCACTTCCGACCCCCCTGTGGTTCGCTGAATGTTTCCGTCGCCGCGCGACTCACTTGCTGGCGCGTCGTGCTCATATCAGAAACTTTCGGGCTCATTCCCCTGCGTCGCCGTCCAGTTTCGGCCAACCTTCCAGTCCGAACAGCCGGAATAACCTCTCCGAAGTGGCGGGCCTGGGACGGCCAGCAGGACAGCCTGCATTGCCGGACGAGGGTCTCTCGTTTCTAATGGGGCCTCGAATCAATTCGCTCGGATGCGTTCGGGCGATCCTCTGATTCCGACCAAGTCGACGCCAACCGAAATCGACGGGCCTCCCCGACCCGCACCCGCCGCCCTTACTCCAACCGCTTCCGCGTCTTCCCCGTGACGTTCGCGAAGTGGCAGCAGGTCCTTATGCGTTATCTCGCCTTTGTGATTTTCTGTGTCATCGCCAGCGGCACCGGGTGGTACCTGTACCAGGAATCGGTTGCGTCGACAGAAACCGAATCGAAGCAGAAGGAGGCTGAGATCGTCGCCGTCGAAGCTGTGTCTGTCCGGCAGCAGCGCGTCGAAGAAAAGATCGAACTGGTTGGCAGTCTCGAACCGCGGGCCGAGGTCATCATTCGATCGCGAGTCAACGGTTATCTCGAGAAGCTGCCGTTCGATCTGGGAGACCACGTTGAAGCCGACTCGATCGTTGCTGAACTCGACAACTCCGACACTCAGGAACTCGTCGTCCGCGCTGATGCTGCTCAGAAAGTTGCGGAAGCTCAGCTCGCCGCTCAGAAGTCTCGCGAGGAGCAGGCGGCGCGTGAAGTCAAGCGGCTCGAAGAGCTGGCAAAGTCCGGCGTCAGTACCGAACAGGAAATGGACGAAGCTGTTGCCGTCTGGGACGTCGCAAAGGCGGAGTTGAAGCTCGAAGAGGCACGCGTCAATCAGGCTCAATCAGACCTCGAACGCAGTCGCATCACGCTTGAAGAACTGACGATTGAAACGCCGCTGGCCGGATACGTTGCCGAGCGGAACGCCGAAGTCGGCGATCTCGCGCGAGTGGAAGACATCCTGCTGCGGATCGTTGATCTGAACACCGTGCGCACCGAGGCCTCGGTCGTCGAACGCGATTACGAAAAGGTCCGCGTCGGACAGACGGCGAGAATCGAAGTCGATACGTACGCAGATCAGGCATTCTTTGGCACGGTCGTCCGCAAGTCGCCGGTACTCGATCCCGACACACGGACCGGTCGCATTTATATTGAGGTCGAAAACCGCAGTCTCAAACTGAAGCCGGGAATGCACGCGCGGGTGTCGATTGTCGCCAGCAGCCACGACGCGCTGGTTGTCCCGATGTCGGCGATTCTGGAAAGCAACGATCGTGAATTCGTCTTTACTGTCGATCCGTCGACCGGTCAGGCCAGCCAGCAGTTCATCCGGACCGGCATTCGCACGCACGAAGTGGTGGAGGTGCTCAGCGGCCTGGCCGACGACGCGCAGGTTATCACGATCGGCAGTCGCATGATCACAGAGGGGGCTCAGCTTGAAGTCACCCTCGCCAACTGGAAGCAGCCGCCTGCAGCAACACTCGTCGCCAGCGAGTCAGACACGGGCGCCGGTTCGGCGGATTGAGCAGGTTGCTGCCCATTCCAGTTAATGCCTGGACGCGTCTGCGGTATTCTCTCCGGCCCGAACGCCTGCCTGAATGCCTCCCCGATGTCTGACCCTGACGCCAATCCGATTCTGTTTTTCGACGGCGTCTGTGGTCTGTGCAACCGTGTCGTGGATTTCGTGCTCCGGAATGATTGCCGCGGAGTGGTGCGCTTTGCCCCGCTGCAGGGCACGACAGCTCAGCAACGTCTGGCGGATCGCGATCGGGAACGTCTCGACACGATTGTCTTCATCGAAGGCGACCGAATCACTCGCCGTTCGACTGCCGTCGTACGTCTGCTGAGGCATCTTGGCGGAGGCTGGAGCATCGTCGCCTGGCTGCTGTGGCTGATTCCCTGGCCGCTCCGGGAGGTCGGCTATCGAGTCGTCTCCAGACTGCGCTATTGTCTGTTCGGCAGGAAGGAAACGTGTCGAATGCCGAGTCCGGAAGAGCGATCGCGGTTTCTTGACTGACGCCAGGCCCGACCGTATCGCAGCGACGGCGGCTCAACTCGACAGCAATGCGCCGCCCGTTCAACGAGCCCCTTGCTCAACGAGCTGATGGCAGCGACCACCGCGCTCGATTGCAGGTGTCCCGAGCAACTCCCACCATGCGGCGTCGCATTTTTCACATCCTGCCGCTGGTTGAGGAGTGCTCGCGTGCCTCGTCGATTTTTTCACGCTGCGTACTGGCTGTTGAGTTCTCTGGTCGTACTCGGCGGCGTCTCGAAACTGCGGGCTGAGGACGCCGCAAAGCCATTCGGGATCGCCAAACGCGTTCCGTGGGTGACATCGACGTTTGCCGGCACCCCAGATCCGCCGTCTCCGTATCTGACCGAGCGGGCGTTTCCTCGACTTCAGTTTCAGAACCCCATCGAGATGTTGCCTGTGCCGGGGACGAACCGGCTGCTGGTTGTCGAACTGAGCGGTTCGATCTGGAGTTTTGAGAATCGTGACGACGTTGCGACGCGCGACCTCGCGGCATCTCTCAAGGCGGCGATCCCCGATTCCACAAACACCTACGGCTTTGCGTTTCACCCGAACTTTGCCCGGAACCGCGAATGCTTCCTCTGCTATATCACGAAGCCGAACCTCGACGACGGGACGCGAGTGTCGCGATTTAAAGTGACGTCAGTTGATCCGTTGAAGATTGATCTGCAGAGCGAAGAGATTCTGATCACCTGGCGGTCCGGCGGTCACAACGGCGGGTCACTGATGTTCGGACCGCGGGACGGCTACCTCTACATCTCGACGGGCGATGCCTCGCCGCCGTTTCCACCGGACACGCTCAGGACTGGTCAGGATATCGGCGATCTGCTCGCGTCGGTTCTGCGGATTGATGTCGACCACCAGTCCAGTTCGCTGCCGTATTCGATTCCGGCCGACAACCCGTTTGTTGACGTGCCCGGAGCCCGCGGCGAAGTCTGGACTTACGGGCATCGCAATCCGTGGCGGATGAGCTTCGACGCAGCGACCGGCGATCTGTGGATTGGCGATGTCGGTTGGGAAATGTGGGAGATGGTTTACCGCGCCGAACGCGGAGCCAATTACGGCTGGAGCCTTGTTGAGAATACGCAGCAGGTGAATCCGCAGTGGCCGCGCGGACCGTCGCCGATCATCCCGCCGACCGCCGCGCACTCACATACGGAATCGCGGTCGGTCACCGGTGGGTACGTTTACCGCGGCTCGCGACTGCCGGGCCTCGCCGGGACGTATCTGTACGGCGATTACGTGACGGGAAAAATCTGGGGCATCCACATCGGCGATGATCAGTTGTCGCAGCCGCAGGAACTGGCCGATTCGTCGCTTGCTGTGATCTGCTTCGGCCGCGATCAATCAGACGAGCTGTTCGTCGTCAGTTACGACGGAACGATTTACCGGCTGGTTGAGAACCCCGCTGCCGGGCAGCAGTCGACGTTTCCGCAGAAGCTCAGCGACAGCGGACTGTTTGCCTCGGTGGCTGATTACAGATTCGCACCGGGCGTCATTCCATTTGCGGTGAATGCAGAACCCTGGGCGGATGGGACGACGGCGACGCGTTTCATTGCCGTGCCGAACGACGCGACGATCGGCGTTCACACAACGAACAATACGCAGGTCGGCGATCTGAAAGGCGAATGGGTGTTTCCCGACGGTACGATCCTCGGCAAGACGATTTCTCTGGCGACGGTTGCTGACGGCGTCGAGCGACAGCAGCGTCTGGAGACACAGATTCTGCACCGCAATGGTGATTACTGGGCGGCTTACAGTTACATCTGGAACGAGCAGCAGACCGACGCGAAACTCTCGGCCGGAACCGGCTTCGATCGCACGCTGGCCATCGCTGACCCGGCCGCCCCGAACGGGAAACGCTCGCAGACCTGGCACTTCGCCAGTCGGACTGAGTGCATTCTCTGCCACACGGCTCGCGGCGGAACGGTGTACGGGTTCAAGATCGAGCAACTGAATCGCGACTTCAACTACGGCAGTCAATCTGACAATCAGTTGCGGACGCTGGCGCATCTCGGGCTGTTTTCGGAACCGCTGGCGAACGGTGCCGATCCGCTGGTCGCGCCGCTTGATCGACTGCCGGCGATGGTCGACCCGACAGACGAATCAGCCTCGCTCAATGATCGTGTTCGGTCATACCTGCACGTGAACTGCTCACACTGCCATCGACGTGGTGGTGGCGGAACGGCGGCTCTCGAAGTGCCGCGTGAGATCCCGTTTCACAAAACCAATCTGGTCTCACGGCCGACCCAGGGCGCGTTCGGCCTCGTTGATCCGTGGCTCGTTGCGCCCGGCGATCCCAACCGCTCGATTCTGTTCTACCGCATGGCGAAACTCGGTCGCGGTCGGATGCCGCACTTCGGTTCGCGACGGGTTGACGAAGCGGGACTGAAACTGGTCCGCGCCTGGATTGCCAGTCTCGACACTTCGGCGACTGATGAATCGAAGACGCATCCCGACACCGTCGCGGCGATCGAACGGCTCTCACAGACGATTGATGCCGACCTTGCTGAGCTGGCAGCGGACTCAAAGGTCAGCGACGAACACCAATTGGCGGCAGTCGATCGGCTGCTGTCATCGACAAGCGGAGCCGTTGCTCTGGCGAGTGCTCTGCGCGGGCTGCAGGCGTCGTTGTCGGACTCCGCGAAGGAGATCGCGATCACCCGCGGTTCAACACATGCCGACACGATTGTTCGTGATCTGTTCGAGCCGTTTGTTCCGGAAGAGGCTCGGACGAAGCGGCTTGGCAGCAGCATCGACGCGGGTGAGATTCTGGCCCTCAAAGGCGAAGCGGCGCGTGGGCGTGAGCTGTTCCTCAAGTCCGCTGGCCTGCAGTGTCGCAACTGCCACCGCATTGCACAGCAGGGACGCAGCGTCGGCCCGGACCTCGACGGAATCGGCAAGCGATACAGTTCGGCCGAACTTCTGGCGAGCGTGCTCACACCATCGCAGAAGATCGAATCGAAGTATCAGACGTGGCTGGCAGAAACATCGAACGGACTCGTCTACTCCGGCCTGCTCGTTGAAGAGTCATCGCAGGAAGTCGTGATCCGCGACGCGACCGGAAAGGATGTCCGTCTGCAACGCGCCGGCCTGGAACTGCTGCTCGCTCAGCCGAAGTCATTGATGCCCGAACTGCAGCTCCGCGACGCCACTGCGCAGAACGCCGCCGACCTGATCGCGTTCCTCAAATCTCTGCAGTGAGGTTGCCATAACTCGTTCCGATGTAGAGCGTGGGAACGTGGACAATCGGGAAGGAGAGCCATGAAACTTGGAAGTCTCGATATCTCAATCGTCTCGGGCGGTCGCTTCTGGATCGACGGCGGTGGCATGTTCGGCGTCGTGCCGCGGGTCATGTGGGAGCGGGTGTTTCCGCCGGACGAGTACCACCGCATTCCGCAGGAGACGAACTGCGTGCTGGTCCGGGACGGCGATCGAAACATCCTCATCGATACCGGCTACGGGTCGAAGCTGTCGGACAAGCAGCGGAAGAATTTCTCGGCGCAGGACGGCGAGCCACTCGTTGAAAACCTTGCGGCGCAGGGGCTGACGCGAGAGGACATCGACGTCGTTATCTTCTCGCATCTGCATTTTGATCATGCCGGCGGAGCAACACGGCTCGACGAAGACAGCGAAATCGTCCTGGCGTTCCCGAATGCCGAACTCGTCGCTCAACGACGCGAGTGGGTCGATGCAACGGCTGGCTATCCCGAGCTGCGTGCCGCGTACCCCCAGGAAAATCTGCTGCCGCTGCGGGATTGCGGGCAGCTTCGGCTGATCGATGGCGACGTTGAGATCGTGCCGGGCATTCGATCACAGGTCACCGGCGGCCACACAGACGGGCATCAGGTGCTGATCATCGAAAGCAAAGGCGAATCGGCGGTTTTTCTCGGCGACATCTGCTCGACCTCACGACACCTGCCGGTACTCTGGTGCCTGGGATACGATGTTCACATGCAGCAGACGCGGCGAGCCAAAGCGAAGGTGCTCGAACAGATCGTCCAGACCAACGCGATCGCTGTCTTCGATCACGACCCTGACATCGGCGCTGCCAGATTGTGTCGAGACGACCGCCGCGATTTCGCGATCGAGGACGACCTTGGGTTTCTGTGACCGCGCTTTTTTCCCAGCAGCGTGCGTCTCGTTCTCAGAACCTCGCCCGCAGTCGAGCGTAACGCGACAGCGCCATCAGCGGGAACGAGATGCGGTAGAGGTGGTACTTCAAATAGAAGACCTTCGGGAAGCCGGTGCCGGTCCAGGGTTCTTCGTCCCAGGTGCCGTCGGCGTTCTGGGTTTCAAGCAGGTACTCGATGCCGCGGCGGACGGCGAGGGATTCGCCTTCGCCAGCAGCGATCAGGCCCATGATCGCCCACGCGGTTTGCGACGCGGTTGGCTCGCCGACGCCCTTCAGATTCGGGTCGTCATAACTGCGCGGCGTTTCGCCCCAGCCGCCGCATTCCTGCTGCACCGACTTCAGCCAGTTGGCTGCTTTGCGAATGCGGGCGTCGGTTAGTGGCACACCGATGCGCGTCAGACCGACCAGCGTCTGCCAGGTACCGTACAGGTAATTGACGCCCCAGCGACCATACCAGCAGTACTCGTCGGTCTGCTCATTCCAGATATAAGTCAGAGCCCGGCGCACGGCCGGGTGGTCCATCGAGACGTTGATGTCGGCAAACATTTCGAGCATCCGCGCAGCCAGGTCGGCGCTGCTGGGATCGATCATCGCGTTGTGATCGGCGAACGGCACCTGCGTGAACAGCTCGCGCGTGTTGTCTTTGTCGAACGCTCCCCAGCCGCCGTCACTGCACTGCATCGCGAGAATCCAGCGGGCGCCGCGGTGAATCGCGCCGAGCATAGGACGCAGGCGATCAACCTGCGCCGTGATGAACGCCGAGTCGGCGTTGCGTGCCGACAGAACGGCCGCGACGTCCTGATCGGCTTCGTGCGGACTCCAGTCGTCAACGAGGAAATCCGTCTGCCACTCGGGCGAGTCCGGCAGGCAGCGGGCGAGCGTCATGATCACCATACAGGTGTCATCAACGTCCGGGTAAAAGCGGTTATTGAACTCGAAGTACCAGCCGGAAGGTTCACGGCACGCGACGCGTTCGGACCAGTCACCCGGCGTCCGGACTTCCTTGTTGAGCAGCCAGTCGACGCTTCGCTGCAGCGACGGATGATCGACTGTCACACCGGCATCGCGCAGCGCGATCGTGGCGATGGCTGTATCCCAGACCGGCGATTTGCAGGGCTGCAGCCGATCGGTGTCGCCTTCAGAGATCGTCAGATCACGCAGCTCATCAAGCTGCGACTGCACTTCGGGCGAGTCTTCCTCGTACCCCAGGCAGCGCAATGAGATCACGCTCCAGATGATCGGCGGGAAGATTGCTCCCAGCCCGTCGGATTCTTCAAAGCGTTCGAGCATCCAGCGCGACGCCTGACGCAGGGCCAGCCGTCGCAGCGGACGGAGTCGCAGCTTGTCGATCAGCTTCAGCGACCAGTCGACGCCGTTGAAGAACGACCGCCAGTTGATCCAGTGCTTCTGTTTGAGGTCGTCGAGAACTTCTGACGGCGGCATCGCGGCCGGCAGGTTCTGCGGCCCGTTGACGAACAGCTCGGCGACCGACCATTCCGGTGGCAGCTCGCGCACCGGCCGGAACGACCACATGATCGACAGCGGCACGATGATGGTCCGTGACCACGCTGACATTTCGTGAATATTAAACGGGCACCATTTCGGGATGAGCACCAGCTCGGGCGGAACCGCCGGGCACTGCTCGTACGAAATCTGTCCCAGCAGCGCGAAGTAGAACCGCGTGAAGCTGTTCATCTTCTCGGCGCCGCCAGCCGCGAGAATTGCCTCACGGGCGCGGACCATCTGCTCTTCGTCGGCCGAATGCCCCGCGATTTTCATCGCCCAGTACGCCTTGATCGATGCCGAGATTTCAAGAGGCCCGCCGGGATAGATCGCCCAGCCGCCGCCCGCCAGTTGCTGCTGCTTGATGTAGCGAGCAGCTCGTCGGACGTCCTTGGAATCGCCACGGCCCAGCCAGGTCAGCAGCAGGATGTATTCAGATTCGAGGATCGTGTCTCCTTCGAGTTCTCCGACCCAGAACCCGTCGGGATGCTGCTGCGCGATCAGCCAGTCGCGCGTGCGAACGATCGCGGTGCCAAGCCGTTCGGATTCTTCCGTCAGACCAACCGAAGCAAGCAGTTCGGGACTGAAATGCGGCGACGACCCCGGCGCATGCGGCGCTGTGCCATTTTTCTCGATTGAGATCCTCTGCGATCCGAGCCGTCCAAAGCTCATTGAATATGCCTTCCCTGCCAGCCGCTGTCCGTCTGCCGAGCGGCACAACCGGCGCGCATCTAAACCGTTGACCGAATTACAAAACCCCGGATCGTAGGTGAGGCGAGCAGAAGCGGACAACGGCAATCAACGGAATCAGAACCGCCCCCCAGCGAGGCTTTCGCCGACAACGGAGCGACGCAAGAATCAGATCCGGCGACTGCCCCAGCCTGCCGTGATGAACGAGGTTCGATCGTCTGGAATCTACTTTCGCCGCTCCGAATCCACCTCCGCACGTCAGGACTTGCTATGACTGAACGCTTCGACGTTGTTCTGACACTGCTCGCCCTGCTGTCTTCACCGTCAATTGCCGCAGACGATTTCGCTCCAGCCGGAGCAGTTCAGAGCTGGCATCAGGCGGCGGGGCCGTATGGGAACTGGCAGGTCGAGGGCGAACCGCCGCTGCGCTGGAGCGTCACTCGAAACGAGAACATTCGCTGGCGCACGCCGGTGCCCGAAGCGGGGATGAGCAATGTCACCGTCTGGGGCAATCGCGCTTTCACGACGACGCACGTGCCGATCGAGCAAGAGAGTCAGAAGGACGGCGTCACCGACATCCTCGGTTTCTGTCTGGACGCCGAGACTGGCAAGGTGCTGTGGCAGGTCGAACTGCCTGGCACGGCGTTTATCTCGCTGGCCGGTGGCTTTACTGACGGCACCGTCTTCGCGCCGATTACCGACGGCGAGCATGTCTGGTTCTTCAACCGCTGCGGCTCAATGGGCTGCTACGACTTCGAGGGTCACCAGGTCTGGCTGCGCGAGTGGACGCCGCGATTCCGTCACAACAACCGCCAGTGCGAACCGGTCCTTGTCGGCGACGCGATTCTGTATGTTGAGGTCGTCAACAAGGAAGCTGGTGCCAGGCTTCAGAAGTGGAAAGCTCCCGGCGTGATCAATCGTGCGATGTCGATTCCGCAGGACGTCGACGAGGAAGAACTCTGGACCTGCATCCACGGCATCGACAAGCGGACGGGAAAGGTGTTGTGGCGCGAGCACGTCGGCACGTCGATTCACACGACACCTGTCGTCGGGCGTCTGGCTGACGGGACACTGGCAATCGCTCACGCCCGCGGCGGCGGACATCAGCCGTTGGAAAAACCGTACGGTCACAGCCTGACGAGCCTCGCGCCCGGCCGCGAAGGCACGACGCTGTGGAGCACGCCGCTGGACGGTTACGACCCGTCATTCAGTTGCCACTGGAACGCGAAGTACGCTTTCGGATTCAATAAGGGGCACCATGTTGTCTTCGACGCAGCCAGTGGAAAAATCCTGCGTGAACAACCCTTGTACGAGCATGTTCGTGTCTGGAAACACAATCCCGCGACAAGCGGCTGGACGCTCGAAACGGATGTCGCCGTCAAAGCGGGCAAGAGTCATCCCAACACGAACCAGGCCAACATCGTCGTCAGCGACTGGCACTGGTTCCTTTCGCACAACGTCCACTACCTCGGGCGAGTGAATATCGAAACCGGCGCGGTCGAATATCTTGAACTGCCGGCTCAGCTGATTGCCAGCCGGGAGGGCCGCAACCAGGGCACACTGCTGTGGGGCAAAGGACGACGTGACAACCGGCCGCTTAATGCACGCGGCTTTGCCGTCGGCGACAAAGGTCACAACGGCACCGGCTGGGGCCACATCTCCGCCGCCAGCCCCACACGAGTCGGCTGCTATCTCTTCTTCCCCGTCGTTACCGGCACGGTCTACGTCATCGACGCAACGGCGAAGAGCCTGTCACCGGAATCCATCGTCGCGATCAACGATCTCGGCCCCGGCGGAGAAACCTGGAGTCTGGCCTCACTCACGTTCGCCAACGGCCGCCTCTTCGCCCACACGATGCGCGAAGTTATCTGCATCGGCCCGGAGCAGCCAGGCGATGCGACGGCACGCTGAATTGTCGGCCAGCGGCTTTGCGCTGATGCTCGTTTACCGTCAGATCGACGCAGTCAGCTCGCCCATGCGTCTGGTCAGGAGGCTGTTCTCGGCATAGTCGATCGGGATGACGACGAGACTCGGGCCATCGGCCTGAAACGATTCTTCCAGCGTCGCTCGCAGGTCGGCGCTGTTCTCGCAGCGGTAGCCGTTCCAGCCGAACGATTCCGCCAGCTTGACGAAGTCCGGGTTGCCGAACGACAGGTCGGTGTGCCGGCCGAAGTGATTGTCCTGCTTCCAGGCGATCAGGCCGTACGAGTGGTCTTCCCAGATCATCACGGTGATGTTCGAGTTGTAGCGCCGGGCTGTTTCCATTTCCTGAACGTTCATCAGGAAACCGGCATCGCCACAGATCGCCATGATTCGTTGATCCGGATTGACGAAGTGCGCCGCGATCGCACCCGGCAGCGCAAAGCCCATCGAACAGAAGCCGTTGGGGATCAGACACGTATTGGGTTCGTGGCACTGATAATAGCGCGCGATCCACATCTTGTGGGCGCCAACGTCGGAAAGCAGCAGGTCGTTTGGGCCGAGCACCTGACGGGCGTCCCACAGAGCTTTCTGCGGGCGAATTTTCCCGACGGTCGCGTCGTCTTTATGAGCTTCAAATTCGGCGATCATCTTCGTGCGGCAGCGTTCTCCATGCGAATGGTCGAAGTCAAGATTCTCTGGCCCGTAAGCATCGACGCGTTCGTTCAGCATCCACAGCGTGTGAGCCAGGTCGCCGATCACTTCGACTTCGATCCGGTAGTCTTCGTCGATTTCCGAGGGGATAAAGTCGCAGTGAACGATTCGGTGCGAGCCCGGTGGGTTCCACAGGTTCGGGTGGTATTCGACCATGTCATACCCAAGCGAAATGACCAGGTCGGCTTCTTCAATCGCGACAGCGGGGACGTCTTTGGCTCCCAGACCGATTGTGAAACCGCACCGTGGATCGTCCATATCGAGCGCCCCTTTGGCCATCATCGTATTGAGCACGAAGATGCCGGTCTTTTCGACAAAGCACCGCAACTGCTTACTGGCTCGGCGTCGAATGCAGCCGTTTCCGGCCAGGATGATCGGCTTCCTGGCCGAGCGGATCGCGTCCCACGCGCGGTCGACGATCTTGTCGTCGGCGACCGGACGTCGAAATCGTCGCGGTTCAATCGGCGCAACTTTCGTTTGGTTTTTCGCGATGTCTTCCGGCAGTTCGATCAAGCAGGCGCCGGGTTTTTCCGTCCGAGCCAGTCGGACGGCTTTGCGGACAATCTCGGGGATATTGTCCGCGTGATAAACCATCTGCGCCCACTTGGTCACCGGCTTGAACATCGCAACGACGTCCATCACCTGATGCGACTCTTTATGCAGTCGTTCCGAACTGCCCTGGCCGGTCAGGACGAGCATTGGAGCGCGATCCATGTTGGCATCGGCAACGCCAGTGATCAGATTCGTCGCGCCTGGTCCCAGCGTGCCCAGGCAGCCGGCCGGTGTTCCGGTCAGCCGCCCGTAAACCTCGGCCATGAATGCAGCTCCCTGTTCATGCCGCGTGAGGATGAAGCGGATTTTGTCCGAGTCTTCGAGCGAGATCATGAAGTCGGCGTTTTCTTCGCCCGGGACTCCAAAGATCAGCTCGATGCCCTCCGTTTCCAGGCACTTCACGAACAGGTCAGAGGCTTTCATGGGAGACTTTCAGTCTAAGCCAGGTCGAACCGGAGAGAGGCGCCGTGTCGTGTCTGTCACACAATGCCGTAAGCGAGCATCGCTTCCGCGACTTTGACGAAGCCGGCGACGTTGGCACCGTTCACATAGTTGATATAGCCGTCTTTCTGGCGGCCGTAAGCGACACACTTGTCGTGAATGCCTTTCATCATTTCCTGCAGGCGTCGATCAACTTCTTCGGCCGGCCAGGCAATTCGCAGTGCATTCTGACTTTGTTCCAGGCCCGAGACTCCGACACCGCCCGCGTTCGATGCCTTACCTGGTGCAAACAGAATCCCGCTGTCATGAAAGACCCCGACGGCTTCGTTTGTTGACGGCATGTTTGCTCCCTCAGCGACCGCTTTGCAGCCGTTCTTCACGAGGATCTTCGCATCGTCGACCTCAAGTTCATTCTGTGTCGCGCACGGAAACGCGAGATCGACTGGTACTCCCCACGGATTGGCATCGGCGTGGAACTCGCAACCGAACTGGTCGGCGTATTCACTGATCCGGCCGCGGCGAACTTCTTTCAACTGACGCAGCCACTCCCATTTTTCCGGAGTGATACCTTCGGGGTCGTAAATCGTGCCGCTGGAATCGGACGCGGTAACAACTTTGCCGCCGAGTTGCGTCACCTTCTGCATACAGTACAGGGCGACGTTGCCAGAACCCGACACGGCAACCGTTTTGCCGTTAATACTGTCACCCGCGAGGTTGAGCATGTTTTCCATAAAGTATGTCGCGCCGTAGCCGGTCGCTTCGGTCCGGACGAGGCTGCCGCCGAACGAGAGTCCTTTGCCCGTCAGCACGCCGACGAAGCGGTTTTCCAGCCGCTTGTACTGCCCGAACATGTAACTGATTTCGCGCGCCCCGACGCCGATATCGCCGGCCGGGACGTCGGTGTCTTCGCCGATGTGCCGGTGCAGTTCGATCATCAGCGACTGGCAGAAGCGCATGACTTCGAGATCGCTCTTGCCTTTCGGGTTGAAGTTCGAGCCGCCTTTGCCGCCGCCCATGGGCAGGCCGGTCAACGCGTTCTTGAAGCACTGCTCGAACCCGAGGAACTTCAGCACGCTGAGTGTCACGCTGGGATGAAACCGCATTCCGCCTTTGTAAGGCCCGATTGAATTGTTGAACTGAACCCGCCAGGCACGATTGGTCCGCACGTTGCCTTCGTCGTCCTGCCAGCAGACGCGGAAGATGATCACGCGATCGGGTTCCGTCATCCGTTCGAGGATGCAGGCGTCTTTGTACTTCTGGTGGTCAAGCACGAAGGGCATCAGCGACGTAACGACTTCTTCGACGGCCTGATGAAACTCCGACTCGCCGGGGTTACGTCTCTCAAGGCCGTGCATAAATGCCTGGATTTCCGTCTGAACTGCTTCGGGTGCGGACATGTGCGACTCCGTGATGCTCGGCGGTGAAGAAACGCAAACCCGGATACGCCACAGGCCGACATGCTCAGCTCGAACTTCCGTCAGTGAATCTCGAACGGCGCCACGTCGGCCCGGTGTGCGTCGGCGAGTATGCTCCGCGCCGGTCATGAATTCAATTCACATTTGACAGGATGCGCCGGCAACTGCCTCGTCCAGCCAGCGGCAACCGGACACTCATCTGTCCCGTCACACCAGCCTCCAAATGGATTTCGAGCGACTGTCTCCACCCGCTCTGATTCCTGGCCATTCCGTATGTATTGCGCTGATAACCTGCTGCGAACGACGTTCTCTCTGTTTCCCGGCGAGGCATACTGGCCGCTGATTCACTCCCGGATGGGTCCTCGAAAATGTCGAACACCAACCAACCGCTTCCCGATAACAGCGACGCTTCTGACGAGGATTCGAACTCGGCGTCTGACGGACTGGCTTCGTGGATACGTCCTTACGATGCGGACCTGTCGTCGGGGAGCGAGCAGTCGTCAGCAGGCGAGCCCGCAGCGGCCGGCGATGAGCGGTCTGATTCCAGTGGACCGGAGTACTCGCTGCTGAATCCGCCGGAACAGTGGAAGCACAGCGGCCCGGACTGGCATCGCATCGAGAAGATTCAGCCGGCTGTTTCCGCACCGGCTGAGCCATCTCGCCAGACTGCGAACTTTGGCTTTCTGGTTCGCTGCAACCTGCTGGTCTTCGTATCGAGCATCTGTGTGATGGTTCTCGAACTGACGGCGTCGCGGCTGATTGCGAAACACGTTGGCAGTTCTCTTTATACCTGGACGTCGGTGATCGGCGTCGTGCTCGCAGGAATCACGGTTGGTAATTTCATCGGCGGCTGGCTGGCTGAACGATTCCGTAAAACGAGAGTGCTCGGCTGGCTGTTTTTTCTGGCCAGCGCGGCATGTGTCAGTGTGCTGTGGCTTGACCGCCTCGTCGCTGCGCAACCGCGGCCGGAAGGCACTGGCTGGCCGACGTGGGTATTCCTCATCGTCGCGCAGATGTTCTTTCTGCCGGCACTGGCGCTCGGCACGATTTCGCCGGTTGTCGCGAGCCTCGCCATCCGTCGCAGCAAACGCATGGGACTGACGGTTGGTAATGTTTACGCGTGGGGAGCACTCGGCTCGATCATCGGCACATTTCTGACCGGCTTCTGGCTGATCGATCAGTTCGGCACGCGAATGATTATCGGCGGGACTGCTGGAGTGCTCGCCGTTCTGGGCATCATTGTCACGTCGGGACAACTTGTGTTTCGGACGGCTCTGGTTGCTGGCTGGCTGCAGTTTCTGCTCGTCACAACGGCCGCGGCGGCGGCGACGAGTCACGCGATGGGCAACCTCGCCGAACGAGCCGCGACTGTGTTTGCGCAGCGTGATCCCGCGTTGCAGGAACTCGCTGCCTGGTATCACCGAGACGCTGAACCGCAGCTCGACAGCGCCGCTCGTGACGCGCTGAAGGTTCGACAGAATTTGAATTCGCTGGTTGATGTCGATGCTGTTGCGCTGGACGAATTCCGCCAGTGGTGCCGCTCGGGCAACCGCCATCAGATGAGCGACGCTGTTCGGCGGGCCGTTGAAGCGCTGATCGCCGCGCGCAATGTCGACGTCGAAGCCGTCACACGCTGGAAAGCCCGCGGCGAGCATCTCGGCCTGACGCTCAACGAACTCGGTCTGCTGCTTTATCTGCGCAGTGACTTGCCGGACGAGTATCACGACGAGAGCAATTACTCGTACATCAACGTCGCGACGCGGTACGACGACGAGTTCGAGACGCCGCTGCAGCAACTGCGACTCGACAAGCTCGTTCACAGTTACTTCAACCCCGATGCACCGACCGAGCTGTATTATGAGTACGAGCAGATTTACGCTGAGGTGACCGAGCGCATCACGAACGGCTGGGATCACTCAATTACAGCACACGTCGAACCGTTCGACGGTCGAGCCGGAATCGTGGAGAAGCTGCCCGACTGGGTGACGTTCGACGCGGAGTCAGCCACGCTGACCGTCACCGGCCGACTGACGATCGACCGGCGGCGTGAACTGCTCGCTCTCGCGCCGCCGGGCAACTACTGGCTGGCGATCGAAGAACTTGCCGCATTATCGCGCGAGGAAGACTGGGGTGGTTTCAGTTCGGTCAAACTCGACGCGTTGCCTGACGGCGTCGCTACCAGTGGGTTTCTGACAGACCGGCTGACGTTCGAGTCAACCTTCAAAACGCTCAACGTCTTCCGCGAACTCGATGATGAAGACGTTGACCGGCTGTGTTCGCTCGGAGCGACCGGTGACTTTGCCGCATGGCGCGACGCGGTCAATCTGCTGTCGAAAGACGCGCAGGCCGTCAGTACGTTCTTCATCGGTGGCGGCGGTTTCATCTTTCCCCGCTGGATCGAAGCCCGCTACTCACCCCAGTCGCGGATTGACGTCGCCGAACTCGACCCTGCGGTCAAACGTGCTGTCCAGCGTGAGATGGGGCTGCCGCCGGATAATCAGACGCGAGTCCACACGCTGATCGGTGATGCAAGAAACACCGTCGACGATCTGCTTCGCGCGAATCAGCGACGCGTCGAGAGTAACCAGCCGGCCGCGCTCTACGACTTTGTCTACGGCGACGCGTTCAACGATTTCAGTGTTCCCTGGCACCTGACGACACGCGAGTTCGCCGAGAAGATTCGTTCGCTGCTGAAGCCCGACACGGGCGCGTACATGATCAACATCATCGATCTCTGGCCGCGCACCATCTGGCCACAATCGTCCGGCGGCAACGTTCAGCCGGGACTGGCTGACGGATTTCCTGCCGAACTGGCTGTCGACTTTGATGACGAATTCGGCATCGACACGTACTGGGACTCCGTACCGCGAATCCCGTCCGGCTTTGAAGCGAGTGCTCAAGCCGACGGTACGCAACACTTCGCGGTCCGTGGAGTCATGCCTGGCTCTGTGCGTGTTCAACTGAAGAAACTTGCCGAGACCGGGGGCTCGCCCGAGTTTCTCACGGTTCTCGACGATCTGTATCGACGCTCGCGTGAGCAACGGGGCGGGCGGTTTCTCGGAAGTTGTACGGCGACGCTGGCCGACGTCTTCCCGCACGTTTACGTCTTCAGCACCAGTCACGGGGCACCGGCGGAAGGCCGCGACACATTCGTCCTCGTCGCGTCGCTGCAGAAGCTGCAGCTCGACAGTCTTGAGCGCGATGGCACGCACTGGACGGCACCGCCATTCGCCGCGATCGAAACGCAGTCAGACGGCACGAAGCGGCCGACCGGCCAGATGGACGCGCTGCTCGCGACGTCACGCGGTCTGATCCTCACTGACGATTACGCCCCTGTCGACAACCTGTTGCGTCCGGTCTTTGAGCAGCAGGACGATTGAGCGAGCCTCCACATCGTCGCAGTCAGCCGTTCTGCAAACCTGGCGATCGAAGTCGGCCCGCAATCCTTGAAGTCGTTGCGACCTGACCTGGGCAGCCGGGCAATCTGTCGTTGGCCGAGCGGAACTGTTTGGCACGTCGTTCCGCTGGCGGGTAGGCTCACGCAGCGTTTTCCACTTGTGAAGGAACCCGCCGATCGTGACGACTGGACTGCACGAACCGCTTGCCGCTTCAGCCGCGAACTTCGCGCCGCGTCAGCCCATGGCGCAGTCAAAGTTTGCTGTAGCGGCGTCCGCTGTTGTACACGTCGTTCTGGTCGTCTGTCTCGGACTGATTTCGATCGTGGATCATTCGCCCGTCGAGACGACCGGCAGATTTGCGGCATCGTTTCAGGACGAGATCGAGCAGCTCGAACTCGTACGATGCGTGCCTCCGCTGCCGCCGGCTGAACAGATCCAGTCGGCGCAGGCTGGAGGTCAGACGTCCGCATTCGCACTCGTGACGCTTCGCGAGCCAGCCGCCGTCTTTCGCCAGCAGCGACTGACGAGCAGTGATTACGCTGGTGAACAACCCGCCTGGAACACCGCCGATCTCAGTCAGCACGTTGCCGGAATCCCGGCGACGTCAGCGGGCGTGACGGCGAAACTCGGTACTGGTCACGGCGACGGCAACGCTGCGGGCGACGGAACCGGTCATGGATTCTTCGGCAGTCAGAGCAGCGGGCGGCGATTCGTCTTCGTTCTCGACTGTTCGCGCAGCATGAACCATCCGCACGACAGCGAGGCGAAAACACGATTCAAACGCCTCAAGCTGGAACTCGTGAAGTCGGTCGCGTCGATGTCGGTCGATCAGGAGTTCTTCCTGATCTTCTTCAATGAAGGGCCAATCACGATGCCCTCGTCGATGCCCGTTGCAGCCAGCAGCGGAGCGAAGCAGCACTACCTGGCATGGATGCAGACGCTCAAGGCCGATGGAAACACGGAACCAACCGCGGCCATGCAGCTTGCTCTGCGACTGCAGCCCGACGTGATTTACTTTCTGACCGATGGCAGCTTTATTCATAAGACGCAGGCCGATCTGCTGCGGCTTCCGTTTGGCAGAACGTCGCTGCACACGTTTGCCTTCGAAGAAGTTTTCGAGGGAGAACTGATCAACGCGTTCCGGCTGCTGATTGCTGGCGACCGCGAAGCCGCTCGCGATGCGATCTCGTCAGCCCGTGGTTTCCGCAAAGCCGAACTCGCCGCGGATTCCGTTCTCTTTATGAAACGCCTGGCCGAACGCCACAACGGTGAGTTCCATCTGATCCCGCATCACGAGCAGCAGTCTGTCATGGCCAGCCAGCAGTAGTCCGGTTTTTCCGAAACTGGATTGCGGTCCGCTCGCGGCAAGGTGTGATTACTCGACTCTTTTATCCCAGGTTGAAGCCTTCCGCCTGCGTGGCAATGGCAGGCTGATTTCGAAATCGCTCCCTGCGTCACTGCAGGTTCTGGAAAACCTGCCTACGGGTTCAGCTCGCCCGTCACGACACATTCGAGATCGCGACCCTTGATCTGCTTGAGCGTCGCGAGTTCGCTGTCGTTCCAGCGTGGGTCTGGTGCGCCGGAGATGAACCAGTCGCTGCCGTTATCAGCCAGCAGCATCCCGTAACGCTGCAGCGCTGTGAGAATGACGCGGACACCTGGCGGGAACTTCGAGACGTCGAAGTCGGCTCGCAACCGGACGCGCAGGCCCATCGGTGGCAGGTTCGGATCACTGGACCGGCTGGCAAAGTGTCTCGCCGGAAAGATGTACGCTCGCTGTGACTTCACCACGGTGAAACGCAGCGCATGTCGAATCTCACCGGCGGCGACCTCGTCATAGCGAACCAGTCCCGGAAAGATCGGCAGGCCGGCAGCGTCGGCCGAGGTCCAGCCTTCCGGACGGTCATGATTGCGGCTCAGGTCAAAGATCGCTCCGGAACCGGCTCGCCAGCCGACGATCGGATCCGGGATTAACTGATACAGCTCGTAGAGACGCCGTTGTTGCGGGTCGATCATGATTACGTGCCGGTCGCTGTCCCATGGGGCGTCGCGGCCGCCTTCAATCGGCGGGTTGGGTGGGATCGGATACGGACCGGGATCGCTCTCGTCCGCGTACTCAAACGCCACTGCGACTTTCGGCTGTTCCGGCCGTACAACGACAAACGGAATGCCGTTCGGGACGCCTCGCCAGGTCGTGCCGAAATCCGGATGCAGCCCTTTGTCGAGCCCGATCGATCGCAACCAGACTGGCGAAAGCTGATGCACCGGCAGAGCGTCGACCCGTCGATTCCACTCGTTCGACGTCGGAAAGATTTCGACCGAACCGATCGTTGTGTGCAATTGCGGCGCGGTTGACTTCGCGTCCCCGACTCGCGCATCGCTTTTCGACGAACTCTGAGTCGAGGTTTCCTTGTGCGCCTGCGGCTCGTCCGACGCTGGCGGCTGATCAATGCCCGCCGTCGTCGTTGCCGGGCCGACTGCGTGTCGCGCCGAAGCCTTCGTCGCACCGTCACGTAACGGTGGCGGCTCGTTTTCCAGTTCAGCGGCGGCAAGCGGCTGCGGCAGAACCAGGACGCCCGGCTCAGCCGATTGTGACGAATCTGCATCTTTGTCAGGACGCAACAGAAGCGTAGACGCAAAGAGCATGCTCGTTGCGCCAAGCACGTACAGGGGTGGACGGTTCGATCGACTCATGGCAGCGTGCCCGCAAAAACACAGAATCAGAAATACCGGAACGGCGTCATTCGATAGCGGCAGAACGCGACGGGCCAGGTTCCTCGAAAGCCTGACTCGATTTGAAAGCAGTAGAATCGAGTCGTACTGAGTTTTCCGAAAGAGCCTAGTTCACAGACGGCAATGTGATCGATCCGTGTCACAATTCGATTCGGAATCCCACGCGTTTTGCCGGTGCGAGAACGCGTTGCAGACGTGAAATCGCCTGACCGACACTGCTAGAGTTACCGACTTTGCCAAATGCCGATATTTGGGCTGCTCATTGACGTGACCGACGCGGGCAGCATCGAAAACAGCGAGGCCGTGGCGTCGCGTCTGCCCATCGTGTGGAACTCGATTCCGTGACAACTTTGCGGGAGTGGACATGCCGATCAAAGTGCGTTGTGAGTGCGGAGCGGGGCTGACGGTTCCCGACGCTGCGCGCGGCAAGACCGTGAAGTGCAAAAAGTGCGGATCGCCGGTTCGCGTTCCAGGCGGTCCGCGGCGGAAGAAAGCCGCAGCGCCGCAGCCTCAAGCCGATGTTCACGACGAGGATTTCTTCAACCAGCTCGATCTGGGGGGCGCCGAGCACGGCGACATCCGCATCTGCCCGAAATGCGCTGCCGAAGTCGACGAAGAAGACATCGAGTGCCCGGAATGCGGCATCAATCTGGAAACGGGCCAGCTCAGCGCGAAGCAGAAAAAGAAACGCTCCCGCGGCGGCCCCGATCCCGATCTGTACTATCGTCTGGCGTGGACGGACTCGTGGACCTTCTTCAAGAAGAACTGGACACTGGGTTTGAGGCTGAGTCTGTTCTGGTCATTCTTCATGACGCTGACCTCAGCAGCCGTGTTCATGGTCACCTATTGCGAACAGTTCCCGCCGAAGCTGTTCTGGGGTGGACTTGCCACCGCCTTCTACCTCGGTTCAATCGGCTGCTTCTGGCAGTTGTGGACCGAGATTGTCAAAGCCACGATGGATCAGAAGGACGAACTCAAACGCTTCAATTTTGATTTCTTCGCCGATGTCGCGTTCGGCGTCAAAGCGATCTTCTGGCCAGTCGCGGTCGCGTTCCCATTGCTGGCCGTCTGGGCCGGAGTCGCGGGGTTACTTCTCGACCCGATGATCGCCGCATTCGGGTCGCTGGCGATCTACCTGGTCGCCGTGCTGACGTTCCCCGTCGCCATGTGCCACCTCTCCGCAAAGTACACGTGGAAGGCCTACATCCCGTATCACATGCTGAGGATCACATTCAAGAACTTTGCCCCCGTCGCCTGGTGGTGGCTGATCGCCATCTGCGTCTACATCGTCACAATTGCGATCTCGGTCGTTGCCGGCCTGTTTTACGGGAAGCTATTTGAGAGCTTTATCACGAGCCTCAACTGGCTGATTGAACTGTGCGGCGTCGACATCGCTCCCGATCAGCGCGGGTTTCTCTATGGTCTGCTGGGCGCCGTCTTCGGCTTCGCATTGATTTATCTGATATTCGTGATTCTCGGGGCCATTTCCTGCATGTCGTCGTTCTTCATGATGCGGCCCACCGGCCTGCTGGCCTATTACTTCGCACGCGATCTGGAAACGGGTGATAAGGTCATCGCCAACGAGCCTGCCGGATTCTGGATTCGCTACCTCGCCTATCTGGTTGACCTGGTCATTATCAACGTGGCGGGGATTGTCGTCGGGGGCGCATTAATCGTTGCGCGGCTGATGCTGCTGAGTCTGGAAATGGACTGGATCCCGGAAAGTGTCAACTATGCTCCCGGAGTTGTCTCGCTTGTGTTTTCAATTCTCTACTTCACGTTCACGGAAAGTGGACCAGGCCGGGCAACCATGGGCATGAAAGCGCTCGGCTTGACCGTCGTTTACGATGACTTCAAAGCACCGATTTCCCAGGGAGTCGCGTTCAGCAGGTACATCGGAAGGATCGCCAGCGGCGCAATTCTCGGGATTGGCTTCTTTATGTGCGCGTTCGACAAAGATCGAAAAACGCTGCACGACAAGATGTCGAAGACCCGCGTTGTGTGGAAGGGTGAGGTGCATTGACTTCGGCCGGCGTGTGCCAGGATGGCGGCCGGCCATTCGTTTGACCCGAAGCCGCAGACGACGGCGTTTCAGATCGGTTCTGCCAGAACGCCATCGCCTGCGGCTTCGGGTCAAACAAGACCCGCAATGTCTTCGCCTGGAGGGCACTATGGTTCATCGCGGACCGCTGGCGCTGGTAACTCTGTTTCTGCTGACGAGTGCTCTCTGCCTGTCGGCGGCGGAACCCGACGCCGTTCCGGACAGGATGCTGCAGGCCCACTTCCGGCGGCTCGCTCACGCGGCGCTGGATCGGCGGCTCGAACATTACGAGTCACTAAAGACGGCTGAGCAGATTGCCGCCTGGCAACGCGACCTGCGAGCGAAGTTCGTCGAACGACTCGGCGGGTTTCCTGAGAAGACACCGTTGAATGCGCGCGTCGTCGGGAGGCTCGATCGCGGCGATCATCGGATTGAAAAGATCATCTTCGAGAGTCGGCCGGGATTTCCGGTCACCGCGAATCTGTATCTGCCCATGCAGGAAATGCCGTTTCCTGGCGTGCTGTTTCCATGCGGACACAGCGAAAACGGCAAGGCATATTCGGCATACCAGAAGGCCTGCATTCTGCTCGCGAGAAACGGCTGCGCGGCGCTGATCTTCGACCCCGTCGGACAGGGTGAGCGGAAGCAGGTGCTCAAGTCGGACGCTGACGGACAAGAATCTGCAGAGGGCGCCTACGGGGCGACGGGCGAGCACATGGTGACCGGCGTCGCGCCGATCCTGCTGGGAGAAAACCTTGCGACGCAGCTCGTCTGGGACGGCATCCGCGGCATCGATTATCTCTGCAGCCGCCCGGACATTGATGCGTCGAAGATTGGCTGCACCGGTAACTCAGGCGGCGGCAATCAGACCAGCTTTCTGATGGCTCTCGATGATCGGATCGTCGCTGCCGCGCCAGGCAACTTCATTACGACGACCAGAATCAAAAATGATCGACCCGGTCCGGGCGACGCCGAGCAGAACATCTTCGGGCAGATCAGCGATGGGCTCGATCATCCGGATTTCGTCATGTTGCGCGCTCCGCGGCCGACACTGATTCTGGCCGCGACTCAGGATTTCGTCCCGATTGAGGGTTCGTGGATCGCGTTCCGTCAGGCGAAGCGGCTTTATACGCGAATGGGTTTTTCAGAGCGGGTTGACCTCGCCGAAACTGATGACAAACACGGTTACAATTCGGAACTGCGCGTCGCGATGGTCCGTTTCATGCGTCGCTGGCTGCTCGACATCGAAGATGCGATCACGGAACCAGTCGATGTTCCGACGCTGCCGGACGCCAGCCTGCTCTGCACGGAGCACGGGCAGGCTCTGCTCGAAGCAGGCAGCCGTTCCATTTTCGATCTGAATCGTGAATCGGCGGCACGGCTGGCCGCGGCGCGTGCTCCGCAGTGGGCGGAGTTGGACGGCGACGGGAAGCGGCGACTTGTCCGCAGGACGGCAGGAATTCGAGAACTCGAAACGCTGCCCGCTGTTGAAGCGACCGTCGAAACGCAGCCGGCCAGCGACGGTCTGCAGGTTGCGACGATCCGTCTGCGGCACGATGAGGATCTCGTTCTCCCTGGTCGGCTTGTGCTGCCTGTCGGAAAACCGATGAACCGGTGCGTGCTCGTTCTGGCGGACGCAGCGACGGAACTCGGCTTGCAGACAATCGAGCAAACAAACGCACTGGCCCACGACGGCGCGGCGGTCCTCTCTGTCGATCTGGCGGGGCTCGGGCAGACCACCATGAAACCGTGGCGTTATGGATCGATGGCTGGCGTGCTGGGGCCGAACTCGGCGGAATGGTTCGTCTCGTACATGCTCGGCAGGTCGTTTGTCGGGCTGCGAGGCGATCAGATTCTGTTGGCCGCTCGCTGGCTCAAGCAGGCGACGAACTGGTCCGGTCCGGTCGATGTGCAGGCGGTCGGAGAACCCTGCGTACCGGCGCTCCATGCGGCAGTGGTCGAACCATTGCTGTTCGGGCACGTGACACTGCGACGCCCGCTGCAGCGCTGGCAAAGCGTCATTGAAACGCCGGTCACGAACCGTCAACTGCCCAACGAGATTCACGGAGTGCTACGGCACTACGACCTGCCGGACCTCGTGCGTCTGATGCCAGACGACTGGCTGACGATCGAGCAGCCAGTCGATGCGGCGGGGAACGAGATTACGCAGCCGGAACTCAATCGCTGACGAAGGATCAACGATCGTGAGTCACCTGCCAGTCAAAGACTTTCAATGCAGTCGGGTCGCTCAACAGGCAGCCATTAAAAGGTGGCACGTCACAACGTTTGCCTACTTGAGGAAAAAAAAACGCTCGGCTTCGCGAACGGTCTTCGGGTCGAGCTTCCGCAGTTCTTCGACGTATGCCCGACCTTTGACGACGTGCTCGGGCAGCTTCGCGTCTTCACCAGCGACTGCGTCTTCTGCAACGTCTTTTGAGCTGACGAGCATGTACCGCACAATTGCCCGTTTGACCGACGGGATGTTGTACGGATCGGGTGTTTCTTCGCCGTTCGCCGACTTCTTCGGCGGCTCCTGAGTGCGGCGATAAAGAGTCATCAGGCGGTCCTGAACTCCCCAGTCGTTCCAGCGTGCCAGGTCGGCGATGACCAGATCGGCGAGTTCCGGGCGATCGAGCAGGATGCGCATCGACTCGCGTAGACGTTCCGGTTCGATGCGACCTTCCGCGTACTTCCACATGAACCGCAGCGCCTGCATGGCAGCGTAAGTCTCGCTGAACGGGACGCTCGGGTCCTTCAGCTTGGTCTTCTCGATGACTTCCAGACCGTCATTGCCGCTCAGCAGCAGATAGCCGCTCATCAGGCCGTCGATGCCGAGCCGGAAGTCTTCTGTATCCTCAACGATGCGTTTTTCAATCGCCTGAGCATCGGCCTTGTTTCCGCACAGCCCGACCAGCAGTCCGTACAGACCAAGCCGCGTCGCGGGCGTCTCGGGACTCGTCGACCACTTCAGCAGCTTTTCCCGCGGCAACTGATCGGCGACCTGGGCGATGTCTTCGTACGGCGCGTTGGCGAATTCGCCGTACGCATCGTTGGCAACCAGTGGATCCGGGTACTCCAGAAACTTCAGATAGTAGGCGAGCCGCTTAGCAGTCGGTGTTTCCGGAGCCGGTGACTGGGCGATGTAGTTGAAGCTGGCTTCGGAGACTTCCAGCGGACTGCCCCATTCAATCGTTGTCCCTTTGCTGCCCATCAGCATGAACAGGTCGCCGACTTTGCTGGCGCGATAGCGAGGCAGCGTGATCCGATCACCGACCTTCAGCGTGCTTTTGTGGTTCCGCACGATCTGCTTGATCTCGTAGATGGTGCTGCCGGCCGATGTCTCGGTCGGTTTCGTGCCGTCGGCCCACTGGACGAGCACGGCGGCATCGGCCTGAGCAAGCTGCTCGGCCAGCGTCAGCGACGGGGCGGAGGCGGAACAGAACGGGCAACTCAAGACGGGAGCAACCGCCAGTGAGAGTGCCAGAATCGCAGCCAGTGTGGCTGTCAGAATGAATCGTGCTGAAACTCGCATCGTTCAGCCTCCTGAGATTTCGAGAACTGCGGAGTGATTTACAGAGCGGACGACGCGTCGGTGGCCGTCGTCGGAGTTTGTCCTACTGAATGACGACCGCGTCATCAATTGAGTACAGATAGCCGGGCTCGATTTCCTCGCCGATGTGAAACACGCCGACGACATCAAACGGTCGCAGCTCGATGTACTCTGTCTCGGCACCCTCTTTCAGGAAGACGTCGATCAGATCGTACGGCAGCGGATTTCGTCCGAAGCAGCAAAGCTGCGTGTCACGAGCCAGCGTGAAGGCCCGGACGTCGGTTTCCGAAAACGGCGGAATCATAAAGCCGCGGATGCGAATTCGCTTGCCGTCGAGCTGCTTCAGCCAGTCAGGCATCAGCTCGGGAGCTTTGGGAATGACCGGGTCCATGTTGAGGACCTTGAGTAGGTCGACATCGTCGAAGCTGACACGAACGGCCTCGTCCGGGCCTTCGACTTTGAACTTCTTCGACGGGATCAGCAGCTTGATCTCACGTTTCGGCTTCTCTTCTGTCGTCCTGTCGGGAGACGCAGTCGGGTCGGCCAAATCGGCGGAGCGGTCAGCAACCGCAGTGTCACCAGATGTTGCGGTGCTGGGATCAGCGTTCTTCGGTTCGACCTCGCCGGGGTCTTCAGGAACCTTTGACGCGGCTTTGCTTCCATCCGCGTCGAGCTCGGAACGTGGTTCGACGACCGGCAGCGGACCAGACGCTGCGGCGGCACCGTCGAGGGCAGTCTCTTTCGATTGCGGGTACTGAGCAGCGTCGTCCGCGTCGGTCGTCGGCGGAGGCGAATCGACTGGCGCCGTAATCTCACGGTAACCGTCCGACTCAGAGTCCCCGCATCCGATCGACAGGACCGGAAGAATCAGCAGAATCAGAACTACCGCAACGTCGCGACGGGTCATTGATCAGTACATGCTCCTGGCGAGGCCAACCTGGTCAGCCACGACTTCATAGGTCGGGTGCATTTCTCCGGCGCGGCGCAGGTCGCGAAGTTTCAATGTCCCGGCGACCGCGACCAGTCCGGTGGTAAACGTCGCCGGCCGAGCGTTCTCAGCAATGACGACTTCCATCATATCGGTCAGCTTCGGGCTTCCGCCGAAACAGCAGTCGCCACTGTCTTTGCAGAAGATGAAGTTCCGGATGCCTTCCATCTGACCGTCCGGGTACATGTAACCTTTGATAAAGACCTTCTGACCGTCAAGGGCTTTCACGTCGGGGTGATACGAGTTCACTCCGTTGGCGAAAACAAAGCCCTTTTTCGAGACGTCTCGCGAGAAGCTGATCCGCTGATAACCCTTCGGAACTTCAGTTGCGTACGCGTATGAGTGCCAGGAGGCACCACCGACCAGGGAAACCGTACACAGAACGAGGCCGATCAGCGAAATCGCTTTGCCACTGAATTCGCCGTTGGCTGCCCGAATGGTCCGCAGTGCGAGCAGTGCCAGGACGAGTCCGATCACCGTCAGGGGAAGCGCGAGTGGCGTCAGCAGAGCCAGCAGCGACAGTAGCCCGGTGATCAGGGCAACAAGCGCCGACGGCGGAGTTGGACGATAACTGAATTCGTTACTTGCCGGGCGCAGAGTGGCAGGAGCGTGTTCCAGCGTGCCGGACATTGACAATTACCTTTGACTCAGAGGGCACAAACAGCCGCAGAAAGAAAGAGGCGGCTGATGAATCACGGTCGAGCAGAATTCCGCGTCGGTACGTTCGGATTGATCATATCACGGGAAGAATCGGAATCGACAGCCTCGCCCCTTGTTTTGCAGGGTTCTTCAGGAGCAGGCAGGCTCGTAGCGGTCAGTCGAACTGTTCAGATCGAAATCAGTTCTTTCATCTCGCGGACAGCCCGTTCCATGCCAACCAGAACGGCTCGCGAGACAATGCTGTGGCCGATGTTCAGCTCCGACACTCCGGGAATCAACGCGACGGGGACGACGTTGCGATACGTCAGACCATGCCCCATGTGCAGTAACAGGCCCTGCTCGACGGCGAACGCACCGGCGTCAATCAGACGCTGCAGTTCGCTGTGCTGAGCGGTTTCGGAAGCCGCGTCGGCATAGCAGCCCGTGTGCAGCTCGATCGCCTGCACGCCGAGTTCCTTTGACACGGCAATCTGGTCGCGTTCGGGATCGATGAACAGACTGACCTCGATCCCCGCATTCTGCAGCCGGTCGACGACTTCGCCGACGCGCTCTCGATGCTGAATGACGTCGAGGCCGCCTTCGGTGGTGACCTCTTCACGTTTCTCCGGGACCAGCGTCACCTGATGAGGCTGCGTGGCGATCGCGATTTCAACGATCTCCTCTGCGGTTGCCATTTCGAGATTCAATTTGACCTGCACGGTCTCGCGCAGCAGCCGCACATCGCGATCCTGGATGTGCCGCCGATCTTCTCGCAGGTGAATCGTGATGCCGTCCGCTCCGGCCAGTTCCGCCAGAGACGCCGCCCAGACGGGATCGGGCTCGATGGTGCGTCGGGCCTGACGGATCGTTGCAACGTGGTCGATATTGACGCCGAGTTTCGGCATGGTGAGGCCTCTTCGAGGGGCGCGGTTGAGAGTGCTGTTGAGAATTCAGTCGCGAAACTCACCTGGAGTTTCGACTGTCGTTCTTTGCATCAGTTGGTTGAGAGTCGCCGCAACTGCCACTGCGTCCAACTCTGCCAGACACCATTGTCAGCAGGGCAGTTCGATCAGATGCTTCGGAAAGCCCGTCAGCACTTCGTTGCCGGACTCAGTGATCACGATGTCGTCTTCGATGCGCATTCCGCCGAACCCGTCGATATAGACGCCCGGCTCGATCGTCCAGACCTGCCCGGCCTGAATATCGTGGTCGACGGTCTGTGAGAGGCGACCGGAATCATGAACGAGGGCGCCGAGGCCGTGACCGAGGCCGTGACCGAAATACTGAGCGAGGCCTTTTTCGTCGAGGATCGTCCGGGCAAGCGAGTCAACGACTCTGCCCTTCGCCCCCGGCTTCATCGCCTCAATGCAGGCGACCTGAGCCTTCAGCAGATGCTCGTAAACCTCGCGCTGCCGATCGCTGGCCGGGCCGACGACGACAGTCCGCGTAATGTCGCTGCAGTAGCCGTCGAGCCGCGCTCCAATATCAAACGTCACGAAATCGCCGCGTTCAATCGGCCGGTCGCTCGGTTCGCCGTGCGGTCTCGCAGTTCGCGGACCACTGACGATAATCGGATCGAAGGCGAGTGTCGCCCCGTGTGGCCGCAGGAAGTCCTCCAGCGTCCAGAACAGTTCGATCTCTTTGACGCCTGGCCGAGTCTTGTCGAGCAGCAGTGTCAGCGCGTCGTCGGTAAGCTGGCACGCGGACCTGATGCGGGCGATTTCGTCTGCCGATTTGATCTCGCGAAGCTGCTCAATCGGATCGTTGGCTGGCACCAGTTCGACAGTGGGCATCGCCTTCTGCCATTTGGCGAGCGATCCGACAGTGACGTGATTCTGGTCAAAGGCTAACTGCGACAGCCCAGCTTCCCGGACAATGTCTGTCAGGAACTCCTCAAACTTCTGAGGGCTCTTGAACGATCGTGTCGGAAGATCGGCAACCTGCTCGGCCGCTTGAATTGTGTAGCGACTGTCCGTCAGAAAGTATTCGGCGTTCGCTGCGACCAGTACAGCACCGAAAGAACCCGAAAATCCGGTCAACCATCGTATTGAAGCAGGCGCGGTGATGAGCATGGCGGCGCAGTCGGCTGAGCAGAGAGCGTCGCGAAGTCGCTGCAGATTGGTCATTTCACGGTCCTGATGAAGTGGCAGAACGTGTCCCGGCACAAAGCGCTTTGTAGCTGGAGTTGCAGCCTGACCGACAGCGAGCAGCGCATCGGGAGCAGCGGATATCGCTTTTCTCTGGAGCATCCCAGCCTGCCATCGCTTGGTTCCTGGATCAGGCGGGTTCGATCGCAGAATTCAGTCACACCTGACGTCGGCGTCAACTTTGCCTGCCTGGGCGAATATGCGCATGTCTCGGGATTATGACAGTCTGGCGTCGTTCCGCCGTGGCGGCACGCTGAGGACCTGGACGCCAGAGGACAGATCCGAAAAGAAGAAACGAGAAGATTTTGTGGAAAGCGCTGTTCACATGACTTCCGGCGGTCGCTGTAAAATGCCGTACCCGTCAGATAACTTCTGGCGGTCGTATTTCTGGTCAGGGGTAACTTGCGGCGCTTCAACGAGTGGGCCATTCAGTTTGGCGAACGGAGCACTCACAGCAACTGCCCCCACTTCCTTACTCGGGAGACGCAACGCGTCACGGGAGTGAATCATGTCCGAAACAAAGCTGCAGGAAGTCGCTGAAGCTCGTGTCGCAGAGGAAGCCGAAAGGCAAGCTGCTGCACAGGCTCAGCCAGACAAGCCCAAACGAACAATCCACTGGGATGACGAGTTGATGACGACTCGCCAGCTCATGGAGTTTCTGAGCTTGTCACGAACCAAGATCTGGGAGCTGGTCAACAAGGAGCAGTTGCCCGCATTCAAGATCGGCGGCGATTATCGCTATCGCCGCTCAGAAGTGATCGAATGGCTCGAACGTTTCCGAGTGAAACGCGGCTGAAGTCCGCCATCTGTGCGTGACGGCACGGGTCTCGGCAGCGACTCGGCCTGAGCACTGCATGGACTGAGCACAGGCAGATGGCCTGGGCAGTCACTTCAACAGATGGCGTCGAATGCAGACGAAAAAGGCAGTCGTGACATTGAGTCCGACTGCCTTTTTTGTGCGATACCAAGCGTTTACGACGAGTGAGCGATCAACGCTTCAATTGCTGGCACGACTGCAGAGTGGGTCCGCCTGAGTTCGTTCTGCAGCCCGATGTGGCCGGCGATCAGTCCGCGTCGACAGACACACCCGCATCCCCGATCTCGCGGATCCGGTCGTTTGCCCGGAAATAAGCATCGATGATCTGCGGATCCCATTGCTGTCCAGCACCTCGTTTGAAAATCTGTTCGATCTTCTCGATGGGCATTCCCTTGCGATAGGGACGATCGCTGCGCATCGCATCATAGGCATCTGCTACTGCCAGAATGCGTGCGAGCATTGGGATTTCTTCTCCAGCCAGTCCGTCGGGATAGCCTGTCCCGCTGTAGTTCTCGTGGTGATTGCGAACGCCGGGCAGGAGCTTCTGAATATTGCCCAGACCCTTCAGAATGCGGTACCCGATGAGTGGATGGCGTTTGATTTCGGTGAACTCGTTCGCGTTCAGGTCTCCATTCTTCAGCAGAATCGAGTCGTTAATTCCAATCTTGCCGATGTCGTGCAGCAGGCCAGCCTGATAGATGTCGTCGAGATCTTCTTCCGGCAGGCCAAGTTCCTGACCGAGCTGTCTGCCGATTCGTCCCACCCGTTCGCTGTGCCCGGCGGTGTAAGGATCTTTGGCATCCAGCGTTGAGATCAGCGAGCTGACGAACTGCAGCAGCAGATCCTGATGTTCCTGATAAAGCGACAGGTTGCGGTGATGCGTCGCCATGATCGTCGCCAGCGAACTGATCAGCGACGTCTCGACGACGCCAAACTGACGCTCGCCCGGCAGGTTGCAGAGCATGACCCAGCCAGATCGCTCAATCCCATCCGTGATCGGAACGAGCACGAAGTTTTTCAGGCCGGGGAAGTCCGATCCCAGCAGCGTGCCCTGAATCTGATTTTTGACGAGTGGTCGTGACCAGTCATGTGTTTCGAAGCGGCGGATCATGCGCTGAATGCCGGCATCGTCAATCGGCAGATGCCCTTTAAGCAATAGATGTCGCCGCTGCTTCCAAGTATCAATGACAACGGCGTTCCCCTGAGCACCGATCAATTCGTAGACGCGGTCGAGACACAGTTCGGCAAGATCCAGCGGGCTGCGCGACAACTGCAGACTGGCGGTCAGTTCGTGCAGAATGCCGATCTCTTCGTAAGTTCGCTGAACTTCATTCGCCAGACGCTGGATTTCTTCTTCGAGGCCGCGTTCGTGAGTGCTGGATTCAAATACCGTGACGAGCAGGCGTTCGAGAATTTCAGGCCGGCAGAATTGCTGCCGGGCGCACCAGTCATCGATCTCGGCCGAACTCCAGCCGAGTGATTCGACGAGTTCGACAATCTCTTCCGGCTGTTCTCCAGGGCCACCATTCAACACGTAGCCGACTGCGACGGTTGGAGTGCCATCAACGCTCGGCAGAGGCAGCGCGTAAAACACAAGCCCCGAGCTGAGTTCAATCAGACGGACAGCAGTGACACCGGAAAGTTGCGACTGCACCGTCCACGGCAGCAGCTCCAGCAGATGCTCACGCGTTTTCGCCAGAATGCTGCCGGACTGCGCATCGACACACATGAACGGCAGACTGGTCGCCTCCGCATACTCGCGCAGCTGAATCAACGCAGGTTCGCGTTCGCTGAGAGCACTCCGATAGAGGCTTCCCAGCGGCCACGAAGCGCTTCCCAGTTCGCAATGGTCATAAGTGTCAATAGTCATTACCCGACTCCACGCGTAGCCCCGTTCTGAAAAACGTAGGTCGCGTTTCCGGGCAGGCTGACACAAACGGCCTGATGACGGATTTCCGTACCCCCAATCAGGGGCGGCCCTGAGCAATTCGCCTCCCGTCGCCGGTCGGGTGCCTCATTGCCGAACGGAAGCGATCGAAAAAGCAGGAGTCGCCTCAGACGACTCGAACGGAGTCACTTCTCCGTGATCCAGGCCGTCCTGCTCACCGGGGCGATGCAAATCCGGAATCGAGAGGCATGGCATCTCTGCCAGACAGGCGAATCTTCTCGAACCGGTACGCCACGTGACCGAGAAGCTGTTCGGCGCGGTCGAAGTATCTGGACAGGATATCGATGGTTTCCGCGTCGTCGGCTCCCTCCGATCGTCCGGCAGAGCGGGACAGTATCAGAACGAAATACTCCCCCGGCTCACGCAGTTTGATCTGGAATCGCCCAGTCTCATCCGCGAAGCCAACAGCCCCTCCCATCGCCTGCAGTGACGATTCGGCCATCTTGCGATCCTCATTTGTGTCGCCGCTGCGCAGGCCGACCGACGAAACTCGCGAGACGCCCTCGCGGTCGACCGGCAGCAGAATCACGCAGGCATCTCGATCCGGGTTCCATTGGCCGGCAGCCGATTTCCAGGTGATTCGCCCTTCGAGACCGGCCGCGACGTCGACCGCCGATGCCGGATCCGGCCCGGTGGCCAGAGCCGGTTCGAGTTCGGATCGACTGCTCTGATCGATACTCCAGGTAATCGCCGTGCTGCGACCAATCCAGAAGCCGGCCGAGCAGATCAGCACAATGATTCCGATGATCGCGAACCAGGTCGAAAACCCCAGAAACGCCGACTCACGATCACAGAGAACGTCGGGACCGGACGGCCTGCTGCTGAGTGCTTCGCCCGCCGCAACCGCGTCTGACTGTTCTGAATTCGTGTCGTTGACGTTGCTACTGCGTCCGGACGACGTCGGGCCAGACGCCGTTTTCGCCTGAGAGACCTCCCAGTCTTCCTGCTCCTTCAGCGCGGCGGCAGCCAGCAACTGCTTCCAGGAATCCCGGGGTTGAGCCGTACTGCGCCAAGGCGGATCTTCTTCCAGAGACTCGTCAGACGATGCCTCACCAGCAGTGGAGCGGAGTTTGATATCACGGATCGGTAACGGACCAATCGAGACAGGGTCCGGCGGAGGCAGAGGCGGCAGTTCGATCGCACTGGGTTCGTCGAGCGTGGCCGCGCCGGTGCGTGAGCTGGAGTCGCCTTTCGACGCGCTGCGATCACTCGATGCTGGGGCGCCGGCTTTTTCTTCGGCAGCCGGTTTCGATTTCCCGGGTGGCTCGTCACCGATCAAAGCAATCTCGTCGAGCGCGTGCTTCAGGCGTGTATCGTCAAATTTGAGGCCCGGCTCTGGCAGTGGATTCACCGTGCCGTCGAGTTCTGGAACACGAATCGTCCGTCCGCAGGTTGGGCAGTCAACAATCTCACCGGCCCGGGCACGCGAGATGCCCAGAAACTGGCGGCACTGCTGGCAGCGGAATTTGATCGGCATATCGGTCGTTCAGGGTGAGGACGGCCTGTCGGCAGGCGTGCAGGTTGTGGAGTCCGGCTTCTGTTCCAGGAGCTGCAGAACTGCAAACGTCAGTGCCGAAATCAGGGCCAGCAGGTTGAGCGCCAGTCCTGATACTGCCACCCACGCAAGCCCGCGGACCGCGGCCGCACCCGCAGCGTCGCCGGACGCTCGCAAAATCAGCGTCAGGCCAGCGGCAATGATCAGCACGACGGTCAGCACGCTTCCGGAGATCAGCAACTGCGATAACAGACGCCGCAGTCTCGCAACCTGCTTCGTATTACGCTCTTCAGAATTCAACGCGTCACCGGTACTCACGGAAAGATCGCTGTCTCAACAGTGTCAATGGAACAGGCAGTCGAGTCTACCCGTCGGAGCCTGCTCACGCGACGGGCCGATAGCGACTGCTTTCAATCGAATTCCCGGTCGGCCAGAATGTCGTTTCAGTGACGAATGGACTGACCTGCGACAAATACAGGAGTGAACGATGAGATCTGCCTTTCTTCTGCTGCTGACGCTGGCTGTGGCTCCCTCCGCGGGAGCCCAGGACGCTCCGCCGGAGTTCCCGATTTCAGAGCTGGCCGATTACATCCCGACACTTGCGCGGGCTGTCGAGCTGATCGGGGAGAACCAGGTTGAAGAGTCGTTCGAGAAACTCGAAACGGAAGTCAATCCGGCGTTCCGTTCCCCTGACTCGCTGCAGAAGTTTCACGATAGCTGGCTGAAACTGTTTCTGCCGCTGGGACGCCTGCGGATGCAGTTCGAGTCGTACGACGTGGTTGCCTATGAGCGCATCTCGTCACACGCCGTCAAGCTGTACGGTGTCGCGAATGGAGCTAACGGGCCGACCGTCTTTGACTTCAAGGTGTTTCAGTACCGAGGCCGCTGGCACGTTCACGGCTTCAGTTTTCGAGCCATTGGCTGGGACCGGGATGAAAAGATTCCGGAAAACGCGGTCCACCTCGACGACCCGATCGTTTACCCGCTCGGCGGCAAAGTCATCGCCGCCACACAGTCCGGCCAGAACGCAAAGACGCTCGTCGCCACTTCCGAGTGAGGCTCAGAACTCGCTTTCATCGCGGAGCGTCACTTCGTCGAACTGCTCAACGTCGAGCCGACTCGCGAAGCCGAACGGCGCCGTGACAACGCTCGTCAGGTCGACCTTTCCGTCGAGGATCCTGAGCATCGGATAGCCGTCGTCATGGCGTGAGTACAGGTCCCCGTGCTGTTGCAGCACGAGTTCCTGAACCGCCGCCGGATACATGCTCAGACCCCGGAAGTAGTGGTGAGCGTTGCGTTCGACGTGCTCAATGCCCAGCGACGCGATCATTGCAAAGTCGTGCAGCAGCGTGACCGGCCCGACGTTGCCGAGGTCCTCGCCGGAGAGAATCGCCGTCTGACCGGCGGCTCGTCGCTGTTTCAGTAGCGCCGCATTGGCGAGCCCCTTCACGATGCCCTTGCAGTTCTTGTGACTGGTGCCCGAATAACCCAGTTCGAGCGCCCGCGGCAGGCTCGTCAGTTCGGCATCCGATTCGTCGATGATGATCGGCGGCGCGTCCGGCCAGTGTTCGAGTTCCGTTCGCACGCTTTCGTCGAGCGCCCGGTCGCGATGCAGCGGCTGCTCGACAAACAACAGACTTTGTTCGATCAGGTTGCGAATCTGAGCGTTTCCGCGATGCGCGTCCCACTGATCCCGAAACGCCGCGATGTCTGAAAAGTTTTCGTTGCCGTCGAGCGTAAACTTCGCACCGTCAGGCACCTCCGCCTGAAACACCTCGAACAACGCACACAACCGCTCCTGATCGATCCGTTCGTCGCCGGACAGTTTGACTTTGAAATACTGCAGCCCGTACGCGCGGATGCTCGCCATCAGTGACTGCGGCAGCCCATCGTCAACGCGGTCCTCGTCAGCGATGTCGCCATCGGTCAGCGGGTCGCCAATGCCGACCGTGTGCCGGATCGCAACCCGCCGCAGCGGCTGCTCTGCCAGCGCATCCCGCGGCTCAAGACCCGTCAGCACCGAACGCACCTCACCGAGCTGGATTTCCAGCGTGTTTTCCCGAAGCTGCGCATCGATCGTTCGCCTTGTCGTTCGGCAAATCGCGTCGAGCACCGCGCGTTCGAGCAGACTCGTCCCGAGATTCCCCAGCAGTGGAGCGATTCCGTTTTCCGCACTCCACTGCGACTGTCCGGTCGAGACCGCGCGCCACCAGTCGAAATACGAATTGCAGCGGCCGGCGCCGATGGCCCGATCTGCCGCGTGCCGGATCACGCGGTACATCTCCGGGACATCATCGTTCTCAAACGACGAGTCTGGATTCTTGGTGAACCACTTCGGCGGCAGACCTTCCGAACTGATACCGAAGCCAACCACCCCGTCGACATCCACCTCCGCCCGCACAAACAGATGCGGCACTTCCGTCATCGTCGCTATGCCATACCGAAACGGAAACCGCGTCCGCATCGGCAGAACAAAGAAACGGACATCGCGAACGTGAAGCTTCATGCGAGACCAATCAGAAGAAGTTCGTGAACGTGTTGCAGTGAAATGCCGGTCGGGATTCTCACACAAAGACGCCAAGGCACGAAGTCAACTCGCCAAATCTTCGTGGCTTGGTGTCTTTGTATGACCCTTCCTGACGTCGAACTGGTCTTTCGGCGGATCCGGAAACTGCCTAAAACGCGGCGTCTGTTGATCATCCTGAGATTCTCACCCAGCCAGACATCCCCTCTCGTGTCCCTTCCTTTGGCCATTCCGGCCGGTTGCGTTCCTCGCTGGACTCTTCGCGGTTCGTCTGTTTTCCCGTCAGGTTTTCGATTGACTGCCTCCGTTCACGTTCCCGTGATGCTGCGCGAAGTGCTGCAGCAGCTTGAGCTTCGGCCGGGGCTGACGGTCGTTGATGGCACGGTCGGAGCCGGCGGGCACAGCCGTCGGATCGCCGAACTGATCGCTCCCGACGGAACACTGATCGGACTGGATCGTGACCCGATGATGCTGGCGTTTGCCGCCGAGCGGATTCCCGACGGGAACCGGCATCTGCGGCAGGCCAGCTACTCCGAAATCCGCACTGTTCTTCAGGAACTGAGTATCGATTCCGTGGACCGTATTCTGCTCGATCTGGGACTGTCGTCGGACCAGTTGACCGACCGCGATCGCGGTTTTGGTTACGCGACCGACGCGCCGCTCGACATGCGGTTTGATACGCGGTCTGGCGAGCCAGCTCACGCGCTGCTTGCGCGTCTGGACGAAGCGGAACTCGAAGACATTTTCACTCGCTACGGCGAAGAGCGGTTCAGCGCGGCGATCGCGCGCGAAATCGTCAATCGGCGCCGAGGAAATCCAGTCAGAACGACGGCTGATCTGTGCAACGCGATTGAGGCGACCATTCCGGCGAAGTTCCGGCGGGATGCTCGGCGCGAACCGGCGACGCGAGTTTTCCAGGCACTGCGGATCGCGGCCAACGAAGAACTGCGGCATCTTGAGACGGCACTCAAGACCGAACTGTACGACGCGCTGGCGCCCGGCGGGCGGCTGGCGATTATCACGTTTCATTCCCTCGAAGATCGACTCGTCAAGGACGCTTTCAAGGATGGAAGCCGCTGGGAAACGACGACGAAGAAACCCGTCGTGCCGACCCCGGCCGAGGTCCGAGTCAATCCACGTTCGAGAAGCGCGAAGCTTCGCACGGCGGTGAAGTTATGAGCGAAGAACGCTACGAAGACGAAGATTACGAAGAAGAAGACGTCGAGAACTCGGCGGAAGACGAGTACGAAGACGACGCGGAAGCTTCGGCCGAAGACGCGATCGACGGCACCGACGAAGCCGCCAGCGGCGAAATGGAACATGTCGAGTGGGGTTTCGAAACGAAGAAACCTCGCTTCTCCAGAGAAGTCGTGCTGGGGCTTGTCGCCGTGCTGGGGCTTGTCGGGATCTTTGGATTCGTCGTTTACAACCAGTTCAGCGGCGATGGAGATCAGGTTGCTTCGACCGACGACGATGGCAAGACCGTTCCGAAAGGGACGCTCGGAGCGGAAAGCGATCCGAAGTCGGCCACCGATCCGTTCGCCGAAGGTCAGCCGGGCGATGACGATCCCAATGCCGCCGCGCCGGGTTCTGCAACACTCGCTCAAATCGGCTCGGATGAGCCGCCACTGGCCGGAGATCTCAACGCCCCGTTGAATGACCAGTTCGAACCGGGGCTTGGTGGTCAGACCGGAGCTGTGGGCTCGGCGGATCCGTTTGCCGCGCCGGCTTCTGACTCGTTTGAAAGCGCAGAACCGGGTGGTTCGACCGGCAGCGGAATGAACGTCGCGTCTCGCGATTCGATCTTTGGCGGACCGGCCGGCAGCGGGGCATCAGCTTCTGGATTCGAATCGCAGCCGGCAGTTGACTCGCTGCCCGGCGTTTCTCCGTTTGGTTCCGAGCCTGTCGTCGCGGGTTCGTTGCCGGAGGTCGATCCGCTGCTGTCACAGAATGATTCTGCCGGGCTCGGGGCGAGCGATCCATTTGGTGCCGGCGGTTCCCTCGGTGCCAGTCAGCCGGCAGCCATGCTGCCCGAAGGCGATCTGCTGAGCGGTTCGCCGTCTCCTGGAACTGGAGCGTTGAGTTCCGAATCGTTTGGCTCCGAACCCTTCGGCTCTCAGGCTGCTGCTGGCAGCGGAGCAACCTCGATCGGCGAACGTCCTCGCGGCCTCTTCGACAGCGAGCTGGCAGGGAACAGGAAGCCAACCAAAGACGCCAGGCCGGCACGCGACACACTGGCGGGCGGTCAGCGGGACGCATTCGACTCGGGACTTTCTTCCAGTGACAGCCTCGGACAGTCGGGAAATCTGAATGCGCCGCTCCCTGACGGTTCGGGCTTCGCGTCTGAGCCAGCCGCTGGCTCCCTGCCACTGTCTTCCAACTCGCTGCCGACTGTTGCCGGTGATGGCGGACTGTCGGGCAGCGGCCCGTTCGGGCAACCTGTTGGCGGCAATCGCGATTCCGAGTCCGGTTCCCCGCAACTCGGTAACGACAGTCTGATGACGGATTCGCCGTCGTCTCCGGCAAGGCTCGGTAACGATCTACTGCCGGCCGACGCTGGTCCCGGCGCACTCTCCAGCGAACCATTTGGCTCTGAGCCCGCGGACGGCTTCAAGGCTCCCGTCGTTGCAGATCAGAACGATCCCTTCGGTCGCAGTGGGCTGAGTTCATCTGGCAGGAGCGGCCTGAGCTCGCCATCGGTGTTCGATTCGCCGAGTGGTTTTGAGTCGGCAACCGGTTCTGCGACTACGGTCCGGTCTGGCAGCAGCCAGCGGTCAGATGCCGGCGCTGCGACGCTGGACGACAGCATCTACACGGTTGAGGAAAGCGATTCGTTCTGGTCGATCTCGCGCAAGGTGTACGGAACGTCGAAGTACTTTGAGGCCCTGCAGAGGTACAACCGCTCGAAGGTCGACGATCCGAAGAAGCTCAAGCCTGGTATGGTGCTCGACACGCCGTCGCCGTCGATCCTCGCGGACTATCTCGACGGCGGAACGCCTGCGTCGCCGCAGGCGATCGCGGACGGTGGCCGATCTCGTTCAGGACTGCCGACAGCAGCCAGCAGTCTGCCGGTGACGGCAGGCACAAATCGATCGGAGGGCAATCCGGCCGGGCTGAGTGGGGACATTCTGCCAATTGAGCCGGCTGGCGATTCTGAAGCAGTTCAGACGGTCGCGTCAGCGCCGACCAATACAACGATCGGCGACAGTCAGAAGGCTGGCTTCTTCATCGGGAATCAGGGGTACCCGATGTATCGTGTGGCGAGCGGTGACACGCTGACGGCGATCGCGGCGGATCATCTGGGACGAGCTTCCCGGTGGAAGCAGATTTACCGGATGAATCAGGCAGCTTTGAAGAGTCCGAATGAGCTGGCGCCGGGCCTCGTCCTCAAGCTCCCCGGCGATGCCAGCCGAGTCCCGCTGATCGACCGCACCTCGTCACTCCGATGATGGAATAGAAGTCGGAATTCGGAACGGGGAAGTCGGAACATTCAACAGTGCCGAAATCCTCGTCCTATCGGTGGAATCCGACTTCCGATTTCCGCATTCCGACTTTGTGCATCGCTTATGTTCTTCCGCTTCGGAGCCGGACTCTTTCTGGTGGTGCTGATTTCGTTGCTCGGCATTGCGATCGAGAAACGCAGTCTCGATCTGCGCCGCGACCTCAGCCGGCAGCATTACCGGATGGACGTGCTCCGTGATGAGCACGCGCGACTGCGGCTGAAGTGCCAGCAGCTTGCCGCGGTCGATCGACTCTTTCAGACCGTCGAGCAGGACGGCACCGAGCTATCGCATCCGAAGCTGCCAGTGACCGCGCCTGACTCCGCCAACAGTGACGAAAGCGATGATTCGTCAGAACAGGCCGAGCGGCGTATTCCGCTGCTGTTTTTCCAGAGGCCGCTCGCTGATCCGCGGCTGCAGGAGGCAGACGAATGACCGGCCGCCGGTCGTCTGCTCGGCCATCTGAGATTTCAGATCCGACATTGAAGTCGCTCAGGCAGCCAGCGCGTCGTCCGAACTGGCGGATGCGGTTCATGGCGGGGTTGATGACAACACTGTGGCTCGTTGTCGTCACGCGGCTTGTTCAGATTCAGGGGCTGCAGTCTGAAGAACTCTCTCGCGTCGCGGCTCGGCAGCATCAGATCGAAGTCGAAGTGCCCGCGCGTCCGGCGGACATCGTCGATCGCAACGGCAAGCTGCTCGCGACGACGGTTGTCACGCCGAGCCTCTTCGTCAATCCGTCGCGGCTCGACGTCGAACCTGCCTTTGTGCAGCGACTCGCCGAGACGCTCGAACTCGACGCTGACAATCTGGCTGAGCAGCTCGAACGCTACCGTGACAAGCAGTTTCTCTGGATCAAGCGACGGCTGACCGACGAGGAGGTTGAACGCGTCATCGCGCTCGACTGGCCGGATAGTTCGTTCGGGTTCCGCGACGAGTTTCTGCGGCAGTATCCGCAAGGCCGGCTGGCTTCGCATGTGCTTGGGCTGCGGAACATCGACGGCGAAGGCTCCGGCGGTGTCGAGCAGAGTCTCAACTATCTGATTCAGGGCAAGCCGGGTGTTCGACGGCTCGTCCGGGACGCGATGGGCCGCATCGTCGAGGTCAGCTTCGACCCGCGGCTTGAGCCGCAACGTTTTGAGACGGTGCAACTGACACTCGACCTGCCGGTCCAGATGTTTGCCGAGAAAGCCCTCGACCAGGTGGCTGAAGCCTGGAAGCCGGCGGCTGCCTGCGCGGTCGTGATGAATCCACAAACCGGCGAAGTGCTGGCGATGGCGTCGCGCCCGACGTACTCGCCGAATGATCTGGCGAACGTACCTGCGAACGCCTGGCGGAACCAGGCGATCAATATCGTGTACGAGCCGGGTTCGACGTTTAAGCCGTTCGTTGTGGCGTGGGCTCTGCAGCAGGGCGTGCTGAAGCCCGACGAGGTCTTCGACTGCGAGAACGGTGAGTACCAGATGGGCGGCCGGTTGCTCCGCGACCATCATCGGTATGGGAAGCTCAGCGTGACCGACATTCTGGTCAAGTCGAGCAATATCGGGATGGCGAAGATCGGTCAGCGACTGCAGAACGTCGCGCTGTACGACGCGACGGTCACGTTCGGTTTCGGCCGGCCGACGGGGATCGATCTGCCGGGCGAACTGTCTGGCATCCTGCGACCGTTGAAGGAGTGGAACAGCTACTCGACCGGCTCAATCCCAATGGGCCAGGAACTTGCGGTGACCCCGCTGCAGTTGATCACGGCTCACGCCGCGTTGGCCAACGGCGGGCGGCTGATCACTCCACGGATCCTGTACGGCGTGCAGGGAAATCGCAGCGACCGCGACTCACTGTTTCTAACGTCGACCGACGACCCCGACGTCGCTGTGCCGGCGACAATTGTGACCGGCACGGTGCCCGAAGAGATCGCCGAGTGGGTTGTCGAAGAGCCGATGGTTCAGGTCGTCGAACGCGGTACCGGCCGGCGGGCACACCTCGCTCCGTGGACGGTGTTCGGCAAAACGGGCACGGCTCAGAAGTTCGACCCGGAAACTGGCACCTACTCCGAAACGAAGTACACCAGTTCGTTTATTTGCGGCGCACCGGCTCACCATCCGAAGGTGCTTGTGCTGGTTGTCGTCGACGAGCCGAAGTCGGGCGAGACGCACGGAGGCGGACTGGTCGCCGCCCCAGCCGCCGCGGAAATCCTGCAACGAACGCTCGTCTATCTGCGGGTCCACCCGGATCGGGACAACCGGGCGGCTGCGGCCATTATCCGCTCGTATCAGTAGTCGCTGTCGCTGGTGACTCGCCGGGAGACGGTAAAATCGCCGTTGTTGCGGAACGGCGGGTTGTGCGAGACTTCGGTTCAACAGGGCAGCAGGGAGTCGGCAGCCGGCAACAGGAAGCCGCAGGAACGGGGCAACTAATTGCTAATCGCTTTTCACCGCAGGGATGCAGACGAGTGCGAATCAGGAGTCACCAGTTAAACATTGCGGCGGCGTGGTTGTTGAGCTGCGGTTTCAAGCTGCTGTTCGCCACGCTGCGGATTCGGTTCTTCTGCGTCGACGAAGCCGCGCGGCCGTACTCCCAGGCCGACGGGCAGTTCTTCATTTATCCGATCTGGCACGACTCGATGGCGGCACCGATTTTCGGCGGACGTCAGTCATCGATGGTGGCCCTTGTCGGAACACACACAGACGGGACGTACGTCTCGACAATTCTGCAGTCAGTCGGAATTGGCAGCGTTCGAGGTTCCAGTTCACGCGGCGGCAGTCAGGCGTTGCGGCAACTGGTCGCAGACACTCGTGATCTCCATCTCGTGCTGACACCGGACGGTCCGCGGGGTCCGCGTCGCCAGTTGAAACCCGGTCTGGCATTCATGGCCTCGCGCACCGGCAAGCCCATCATTCCGACGGCGTTTGCGAGTCGCCACGCCTGGTATCTGCAGGGCAGGTGGACCGACCTGATGATTCCGAAGCCGTTCTCGACATTGTACGGCCTGGCCGGGGAGCCGATCCGCGTTCCGCCCAAAGCCTCGAAAGAAGAACTCGAAAGGTTTACGTGCCAGATTCAGTCGGCCATGGACCGGCTGGACGAACTTGTTCGACAGGTCGTATCGGGACAGCTCGACGGCGAGACTGCGATCGCGCTGGCGGCTTCCAGCAGTGCCGCAGAGCCGGCTGACAATACAGAACGCATCGCAGCCTGACCTCCGCGCAGAACGCGTCCAATCTCGCTATCGTCAACGACAGAGTTTCACTGCGAGTCCTGCGTCACAGAGACGCGAACCTCAGCGTGGAAATCTCGCGGAGTGGCGCGGAGCCGTAGAGAAAACTGTCCGGAAAACTCTGCATCTTGCATCGCTGCGCGAGAATCAGAACTGTCACAAACTCGTTTTGCCGTATTGGTTCGAGGAGCCGCCGCATGTGTCGCGATCGAAGCCGTCTGAGTTGCCTCGCCGTTGCTCTTTGTTTCTTCGTGCTGTTCGGAACGGACCCGTCTTTCGGTGCGGCGGACGAGGTAGTCCGCGTCGCGCCATTCTCGGCGGATGTCACGGTCCCGCTCGGGCATCGCTGCATGGGTGTGCTGCCGACGAAATCGAAGACGATCGACGACCCGCTCGACGCACGCGGTTTTGTGCTGCTGAGCGATAATCAACAGCCGATTGTGCTGCTGGCACTCGACTGGTGCGAAGTTCGCAATGGCGCTTACGACGAATGGCGAAACGCGCTGGCTGCGGCTGCCGGGACAACACGGACACGAGTGCTCCTCAGCGCGCTGCATCAGCATGACGCTCCCGTGACGGACTCAGGAGCGCAGGCGTGGCTCGACAAAGTCGGACTGCAAGGTGAGCTGTACGATCGGGAGTTTCACAGCGACTGTATTCGCCGCGTGTGCGAGGCATTGAAGGAATCGCTGGCCACAGCGCAGCCGGTCACGCATCTCGGGTTGGGTAAGGCTCGCGTTCAAGGCATCGCGTCGAGCCGTCGCGTCGTGCATCCGGACGGCCGCGTCGATTTCGACCGATACAGCGCCTCGGGCGGGAACGCATTTCACGCGAACGCGCCGGAGGGAGACATCGACCCGCTGCTGCGTACGATCAGCTTCTGGAATGGCGATAAGCCGCTGCTGGCTCTGCATTCGTACGCGACGCATCCGATGAGCCATTACGGCAAGGGCGGCGTCAGTGCGGATTTCGTCGGACTGGCCAGGCGATTGCGACAAAAGGATCTGCCCGGCGTGCCGCAGATTTACGTGTCCGGCTGCAGTGGCGACGTCACGGCCGGCAAGTTCAACGACGGCTCGCCACAGATGCGTCCGCTGCTGGCCGAGCGGTTGCACAAGGCAATGACCGAGGCGTGGCGCGCGACGCAGAAGCAGCCACTGACGCAACTCGCGTTTCGTTCAGCGCCGCTCGAACTGCCGTTTCACGAAGGCGAGGAATTCAAGCGTGAGCAACTGCTGGCGGAGCTGGAGAACGGCCAACTCAAAACGGAGACCCGCATCCTTGCAGCCATGAGCCTCAGCAGCCTCGACCGTGTCGAGCGGAAGCAGCCGATCGATCTGCCGTGCGTCGACTTCGGACCGGCACAGATCGTTGTGTTTCCCGGCGAGGCTTTTGTCGGTTACCAGTTGATGGCTCAACAGCTTTCGCCGGACACATTCGTGATGAGTATTGGGTACGGCGAGAGCTGGCCGGGGTACATTCCAACAAAGGCGGCGTTCGACGATGGCTTCGGGCACGGCTGGCGCTGGGTGGCTCGCGGAAGTGAAGCGAAGATTGTCGAAGCGCTGAAGAAAGTCCTGCCGGAGACTCACGTGACGAAGTAAGCTCGGCCGCTATACTCCGCGACCTTCTGACTTTTCCCGTTTCCGAAATCTCTGCCGAGGCCCTCGCAGGATGGACGCCGAACTTCGAGACACATGCTCTGACATGCTGCAGCGGATCGTTCATCTGAGGGACTCTCTTTGACCTCGCCGGCAAGCAGTCCCGCATTGCGGAAATCAATCAACTGATGGCCGGAGCTGGTTTCTGGGATGACCAGGAGACCGCTCAGAAAATCACCGGCGAACTTCGCATCCTGAACGGAACGGTCAAGCCGCTCTCCTCGCTGTGTAAAAGCGGTGACGATCTCGAAGTGTTGATCGAGTTTGCCGAAGAAGACGACTCGGACGAAACCGAGAACGAGATCCGGCAGCACATCGAACAGCTCGACCAGCAGCTCGAAGAAGTCGAACTCAAAGCGATGATGGGCGAGCCCGAAGACGCGTGTAATGCGTACCTGCAGGTGCAGGCGGGCGAAGGCGGCACGGACGCAGCCGACTGGGCCGAAATGCTGCTGCGGATGTACGCGCGCTGGGCTGAGCTGAAGGGCTTCAAGATCGAGGAACTCGACCTGTCGCCCGGTGAAGAAGCCGGCATCCGTAACGCCACGATCGCGATCCGTGGCGACTATGCCTACGGGTACCTGAAAAGCGAGATCGGCAATCATCGTCTCATTCGGATCAGTCCGTTTGACTCGGCCGGCCGCCGGCAGACGTCGTTCGCCGCTGTCGATGTCACTCCGGAAGTCGACGAGACGATCGGTATCGAGGTCGACTTCACGGACGACAAGATTGTGCGCGAAGACACGTACCGCTCCAGCGGCGCCGGCGGACAGCACGTTAACAAAACAGACTCCGCCGTTCGTCTGACCCACCTGCCCACCGGGGAAGTCGTGCAGTGTCAGAACGAACGCAGTCAGCATAAGAACCGGGCTCAGGCCCGCAAGATGCTGATCGCGCGGCTGTACCAGATCGAGAAGTCAAAACGCGACGCCGAACAGGCCGCGAAGCGCGGCGCGAAATCCCGCATCGGATTCGGTGGCGAAACGATCCGCCATTACGTGCTGCATCCGGACCGCTACGTCAAGGATTCGCGTACTGGCGAGAAATCAGGCAATCCGGACGCCGTGTTGAATGGCGAAAAGCTCGACCAGTTCATCGAAGCATGGCTGCGCTGGTCGATTGGACGGTAAATGGCGAACGCGGCGTCGAATCCGTATGCCACGGGCGCTGCCAGTGCTTTCTCGCTGCCGGACTTTCCTGTCGTTGGCACTGGCAAACGTGTCGAATCGAGTATTTCAACAGCTTGAAAGGTCGATTCCATGATGCGCGGAGTACCGCGGTTTGAAACCGACATCGACCGGATCCGCGAGCACATCACTGAGCTGACTCGTGTGCCGCGGCCGTGTCACAGTGTGGAGCTGGAGTTCTGCCGCCAGTACGTGACGCGGTTGCTGGAAGAATCTGGCTGGATTGTGCGACGGCATCAGTGGTCTGAGGTCAATGACTTCGGCGAGCTGAATTTCGGCGAGTCGCTGACGGGGATCAATCTGGTCGCGACGCGGCCAACGACGGACGAGGCGACCGGCGCCACGATGTCACTGCCGAGACTCTGCGTTGGTGCGCATCTGGATTCCCGTCCGGATACTCCGGGGGCGGACGACAATGCGAGTGCGGTTGCGGCGCTTCTCGAAATCGCGCGGCTGCTCGGTGAGGACTGGCCAGCGGACGCGCAGCTCGAACTGGAACTTGTCGCGTTCGATCTGGAAGAAAACGGAATGCTCGGCGGACGCGAACATGCCCGGCTGGCCCGCGAAGCCGGCACGGATTTGCGCGGGATGATCTCACTGGAGATGCTCGGTTACTGCGATCACCGGCCGAACAGTCAGCAACTGCCGCGCAGTCTGGCCGGGCTGTATCCAGACACCGGAGACTTTATTGCAATCATCGGGAATCAGAATTCGACCGAGCTGATTGAAGTCGCGCGGCAGGGCATGTCTACCATCCGGCAGTTGCCCGTCGAGACTCTGCAGGTCCCGGAAAACGGAACGCTGCTGCAGGCGACTCGACTGAGCGATCACAGCCCGTTCTGGGATGCCGGCTTTCCAGCGCTGATGATCACCGACACCAGCTTCCTGCGGAATCCGCATTACCACCAGGCGAGCGATTCGCTGGAAACGCTCGACTTTGCGTTTCTGCACGCAGTCACTGAGGGCAGCTTGAACGCCGTCCGGCATCTGCTCATCGCCGGACTACCCGAGGCGCGTCCACTGGAACCGACATCTGATTGAGCCGCTGTCACTTCTGTTAAATTCAGATTCCTTCAGCAAGATGCGTTTCCGTCGTGGGCGTCACAACGGCACGGTCGGCGAATCGGACGCGATTCCGGCCAGCATGTTTGGCTGCGTAGAGCGCCCCATCCGCGGACGTGATCAGCCACCGGCGCGAGAAGTCAACCGGATTCATACACAGTTCGCTGCAGGAAACGCCAAAGCTCGCAGTGACGCGAACGTTCTGACCTTTGTCCCGCAGCGTCAGTCCTTCGATGAGCTGCCGCAGTCGTTCGGCAAGAATGAGAGCACCGTCAAGGTTCGTCTCGCGAAGAATCAGCGCGAACTCTTCGCCACCGTAGCGGCAGGCCCAGTCAGTTGTTCTCGCCGTCTGAGCGAGTGCGTCACCGACGGCCTGCAACACTTCGTCGCCGAACGGGTGCCCGTGATTGTCGTTCAGCTTTTTGAAGTGATCGACGTCGAGCATGATCAGCGACAGCGGCCGGTCGTAACGTTGCGTCGACGCCACTTCGTCCTGCAGCCGCAGCTCAAACTGAGTGCGGTTCCACAGACCCGTCAGTCCGTCGATCATCGCGCGCTGCGCGAGCATGTCCTGAAATCGCTTTGTCCGCAGCGCCGCTCGAACACGGGCATTCAGCTCAGCCGAATCAAATGGCTTCTGGATATAGTCGACGGCTCCGAGTTCAAACCCCAGAACCTTCTGATCGACGTCCGCTGCACCAGTGAGAAAAATAATCGGAATGTTCTGCGTTTCGGAACGGCCCTTCAGTTCCCGGCAGACGTCGAAACCAGAGGCATCCGGCATGTGGACGTCCAGCAGAATGAGATCCGGCTTCGTTTCCACGGCCTTTGCAACACCTTCGCTGCCACAGAAGGCGTGCGTCAGCGAAACGTCCAGATTCTTCAGCCGCACTTTCAGCAATTGATGGATGTCTGGCGAATCGTCGATAACCAGAATCTTCTGCGTCATCGGTCTGTATCTTTCTGAGTGGGGAGTCAGCAGAAATGATGTATGGAATTCGAAGATTGTTTTTTAACGGGACGTTTTCACGCCGGTCTTAAACCATGAACCCGTTAATCGTGAGCCGCTCCTGTGACAGTTGCCAACGGTGGTGCAGTCGATTGCTGCCGTAGTGCTGCGATTTCGGCCATCAGCCGCTCAAGTTCCGATGACATCTTTGCAAGACTGACGGACTCAGGGGCGACTGGGGCGATGGTCATTGGCCCAGACGGTTGATTGTCTCCAGGCGTGCCGGTCGAAGCGACTGTTTCACCGCCCGGAACCGCTGTGCGAGTAGTGGCAGTCGCGTTCGCTGGAGTCGGGATCGTGATCTCTGCTTCGCTGCTCACTGTCGGCTGGGCAGAAGCGGTCGACTCGACTCCGGCAAACCCGCACCGGGCTCCAGCACACAGTGACGCAACACGAGCGATTGACGAACGCAGGGAGTCGACAGGCTGCTGCGATCTGGCTCCGAGCTCAACCGACTTCGCGGCATCGCTGATTGACGGGTAACCGTATCCGCCGGCTGCTCCCTTCAACTGATGAGCAACGCACGACAGCGATTCGTAATCAGCAGCGTTGAGGGCCTGCTGCATCGTTTCAATCCGCTCTGCCAAACTCATCACGAAGGGCTCGATAATCTCTATCATCTCTGCATCGTCGGCAAAATCGCTGAACAGTGGCTCGCAGGCAACGACCGGTACGGCAGCCGGAACTGTGGCTAACGGCCTGCTGGCAGTCATTGATGAGTTCTCTCCATTCTGAGCTTTTGCGTGGGGCGGAAGTTCCGTCAGAGCGGCAGCGGGACTGACCGGTTGAGGCGGCACAACAACCGGCGCTGACGCGACTGGTTGCCTGGCCAACGGACTGTCGGTCACGGTTTCCGGAGCAAGATTTCTAATCATCGCGAAGAGTTTCTGAGGATCGATCGGCTTTGTCAGGTACTCGTCGCAGCCGGCCATGCTGCACTTTTCGCGGTCGCCGCTCATGGCGTGAGCTGTCAAGGCAACGATTGGCCCGCGATAACCCTCCTGACGCAGTCGTGACGTTGCCTGATAGCCGTCCATGACGGGCATCTGCATATCCATAAAGATCAGATCGAACGGTGTCCCGCCGGTCATGGCAGCGGTGGCAGCCTCGAAGGCCAGCTTGCCGTTCTCGGCGGTCGTGACTTCGACACCGGCTTTCTTGAGGTGATGGGAAATCAGACGCCGATTGTCGACGCCGTCTTCCGCCAGCAGCACGCGCGCGGCCAGCGTCTCATGGCATGATTTGTTTGATGCCTCATCTTCCTCCGATATGCCGGTGACGACCTCCACCTCACTGGGCGACTGCAGCAGCGTGACACCGTCGAGCGAGCCGGTCGGAATGCGGAAGAGGAAACTCGAACCGAGACCTGGCACACTGGTGACGTCGATTGAGCCACCGAGCATTTCGACCAGCCGTTTGCAGATTGTCAGGCCGAGCCCGGTACCGCCGAACTGCCGCGTGGTCGAATAATCCGCCTGCGTGAAGGGACGGAACAGCCGGTTGCGCTGCTCGTCGGTCATTCCAATGCCGGTGTCGACCACCTTGAAATGCAGCATCGGATTCGTACCGTCACCTGCTTCCAGGTGAATCTGCGTTTTGACGTAACCGGACTTCGTGAACTTGATCGAGTTACCCACGAGGTTGATCAGAATCTGCCGAACGCGGACCGGATCGCTGATAATCGTTTCGGGGATCGCACTTTCGTACTCGACAAAGAAGCCAATGTTCTTTTCGGACGCACGGACACGCATCAGCGAGGCAACGTCGCTGACAATCTGGCATGGCGAGCAACCAATCTGCTCGACAGTCATCTTTTCGGCTTCGATCTTCGACAGGTCGAGGATGTCGTTAATCAGCGTCAGCAGATGGTCTGCGTTGCGACGGATAGTTTCGACGCACTGGACACGGTCTTCCGATGGCTGTTGTGGATCAAGCAGCAGGTCGGAATAACCAATGATGGCCGTCATCGGCGTCCGGATTTCGTGACTCATGTTTGCCAGAAACTGGCTTTTCGCTTCGGTGGCCGATTCTGCGGCTATGCGGGCATTCTGCAGTTCCAGTTCCGACTGCTTACGTTCCGTGATGTCGTGCAGGACGCCCGTGATGACGCTGTGGTCGTCGAACCGGACTTCTGCAGCGGCGAAATCGACAATGAACTGCGAGCCGTCCGGACGGATTGCGACCAGTTCGTGCTTGCTGCCGATCAGTGCGTTGATATCAAGAATGCGCGAGCTGCGTTTGTTTTCGCCCGATTCGTCTTCGTCACGGTGTTCCATCAACGAACCAAGCTGCGTGCCGATGATGTCGCTCTCCTCACACTGAAACAGTTCCAGCGTGGCCTGGTTACAGGATTCAATCAGACCCTGCGGGTTAATGGTGATGATGCCTTCGGCACACGTGTTGAAGATCGTCCGCAGCCGGGCTTCCTGATCAGCAAGGGTCTCTGCCTGTTCGGCAGCCGTGTCGACGTACTGATGGACGGCACGAGCCAGCTTGTGTCCGTACCAGGCAACAACAATCACCATGACCAGGATGCCGGACGCAAACATCGACTGATAGCCACGCATGGAATCCGCGTGGGCAATCTGCTGCTCAAAGCGGACATCCTGCGTGCCACGCGCAAACTGATTGAGTTCGCTCAACAGCTTGGTCAGCTCGGAGCAGGCATGCTGCAGCGCGACCAGGTGCTTTTCGGCCTGGTCGGCGTTGCCGGCTTCCAGACGCGTAAACATGTTTTCGGCTTCGCGTTTCACATCGCCACTGAGCGTGATTGTCTGTTCGAGGCGGCGAGCCAGTTCCTCGGACGGACCATTGCCGGTCATTGCTGCTGCATCGTCGCGGGCGACCTGCAGTTGCGTGATGATCTGTTCCAGACTGGCGAGCAGACGCATCCGTTCGAGCGTACCGGTCTGCGAATCAATGGCGACACGCGTGTGTTCTCCGAAGCTTTCGGATTGTTCCGCGAGGTCCGCATACAGCCCCTGACGCTGAACCCACTCACGATTGACCAGAACGGAATGCGAGAAATCGTTCGTTATCGCCCGACTGAACGAGATGCTGGCAGTAATCGCGAGGATGTCGATCCCTGCCAGAAGGAAATAGATGTAATGCCATCGCGTCCGTTTACCCAGCGGCACTGCCTGTTCCGTGTCGGCTTCCGAGCCTGGAACATCGGTCCTCTTCAATGTCGATTCAGTCCTGGCAGTATTCATGGTGGCGTGATTCTTGATGCGTTTGAGGCAGCCTGTCGGTCGACGCGGCGTGTGCTCTGCTGATCGAACTGACGGCAACGTGCGGCTACTTGATCGCACACTGTGTGGACGTGGATCACCCAGTGGTGCGTGTCGAAGTTCGGACAAACATAGGTCGAGCCTGCGGCAACTGACGCAACTCTGCCAGAGTGGTGAATTGAATGCAGAGTCACGCCTGCATCAACCGCGGGGTTTTCCTCCCGTGTGCTGTCAACAGAAAGACCCGGAACCGCAGGGCGGATCCGGGTCTGAGCTGGATGATGCGAATATGTGCGACTGTCCGCACTCGTCATTTTGTGCGGACCGTGAATCGAATCCAGCGAGTGGCTGGCAAGGAGTCGTCTGCAACGACTCTCACGCAAGTCTTCGGTTGCCGTAAGAACGAGCGTGCGACATTCGCAACGGCCGTCCACTGAGTCAGCGGGAAGCCGGATGACTCATTTTGCAGCCGTCGCTGCCGGAGGGGTATATCCGGGAGCGGCAACGAACTTCAGCGTCTCAGCAGCGTCGTCAAGATTCCAGATGCGAACGTCTCCGTTGTAGGCGCCGGCAGCGACGCGTTTTGTGCCGGGATTGACAGCGATCGAGTAAACCCAGTCGGCATGACCACCGAACGTCCGGACCAGCTTGCCGTCGGAGATCTGATGGATCCGGGCATTCTTATCGGCGCTGCAACTGAAGACGTTGCCGTCCGCCGTCACGACCAGTCGAAACACCTCGTTGCCGAAGCCGCCGATCGCGCGGACCTGCTTGGCATCACCAGTGTTCCAGACGCGAATCTGCTTATCGCTGCCGCTGGTCACCACCAGATTGCCGTCTGGTGAGAACGCGACACCATAGACCGGCTGACCATGACCGTTGAACGTAACGAGCGAATCACCGGTATTGGCGTCGAAGACTTTGGAGGTCTTGTCGCGGCTGGCCGAGGCAAGTTTGCTGCCGTCGGGGGACCAGGCAATGTCCATCACCCAGTCGGCGTGATCCTCGATCAGAAGCTGCTGCTGCTTCGACGCGTAGTCAAACACGCGGATCGAGCGGTCAGCTCCACAGGTCGCGAGACGCTTGCCATCCGGACTCAGCGAGACACCGAAGACAGAATCGTCGGTCCGAATCAGATCACCGAGAAGCGCGCCATCGGCCACGTTGAAGATCTTCGCCTCGCCGATCTGAGCTGGCGTGCCGGCGGCGACGACAAGCTGCTGTCCGTCGGCGGTGAATTCGACGTCGTAAACCCGTTCAGCAACGTTGGTGATGCGCCGAATGATCTTGCCATCTCCGACATTCCACAGAACCACTTCGTGATAGCCGCTGGTGGCGAGCTGTGTTCCGTCCGGGCTGAATGCGACGGCGGTTACTGGAATTGGTACTGGATAAGCTTCCGGCGCCGGCGGCTGCGGAAGTTTCGGCATGATTTCAATGAGCGGCTGATTGGGTGCGAAGCCGGCATCGAGAATCGCTCCGGTGGCAATCCACTGTTTGACAGCCGCAAGCTGTTCCGGCGTCAGCGGGTCGGCGTCTTTCGGCATTGAGCCGTCTTCCAGCATCGCGAACAGTGTCGAACTGTCCGGGTCACCGGCAACCAGGGCCTCTCCCGACTCGCCGCCTTTCAGCGTTGCGGCGAACGTTTCCATGTTGTAGCGGCCTTTGGCGGTCTTCGCGTTGTGACACGCGAGGCAGCGTTTCGCGAAGATCGGCGCGACGCTTTCGGCGAACGAAACCAGCTTGCCGATCTTGATCAGTGCGTGCTCGGCGGCTTGGCGCTTTTCAATGTGAGCCCGATCGAGTGCCGCGAATGTCTCTCCGGCTTTATCAAGCTGCGGCTTGAAGGCGGCAAGCTGCTCTCCCGTCTGCTTAAGACCGGTCTGTGCGGCGGTGAGAGCGGTCTTTGCGTCGTTGACCGTTTTCTGGACGGCGGCCATTGCGGCCTGAGCGTCGGCCAGAGCCTTCTGAGCCGCGGCGGCTTTTGCAGTTTCATCGGCGGCTTTCTTTTCCGCGTCGGCCAGTTGCTTCTTCAAGGCGTCGAGTGCGGCTTTCGCATCGTTCGCTGCCTTTTCTGCTGCGGCCTTCGCTGCATCTGCCTTTGTGACTTTTTCCTGCTCGGGCTTGAGCTTCTCTTCAGCTTCCTTCGTCGCCTTTTCCGCTTTCGCCGCGTCGCTCTTCAGTTTGACTTCGGCGTTCTGCAGTTCGGCGGCCTTCTGCTGAGCGGCCTTCAGTGCAGCCTCGGCCTGATCGGCCTGCTGCTTCGCCGCATCGGCGGCTTTGACAAGCTCGGCGGCCTGCTTTTCCGCCTCGGCCTTCGCGGCGGCATCATCCTGTGCGAACGCGCCGACCGAAAACGCGAGCAGCAGCAGACTGCAGGAGAAAACACGAACAGGCCGGAGCGACAGAAGGAGATCACGAATCATGGGTCATGTCCGGAGTGCTGGAGGGAAACGGGGAGTGGCCGGCGGGCAGGAGAGATTGCCGTGTCGACCGACCAATCGATGGCAGGATCATCAACGAGGAATTCGCCACACATCAGGCGAGACTGATAGCATCAGCCCGACCGCTCAGAGTGTCAAGCTGCGCTGCGGTTCGAGTCAGTTGGCGCAGGGCTGGCAGACATGTCACAACTCGAACTCGCTGCCGAAAATGAGCTGAACGGCAACGATCAGGATTTCAACCAGCGAGCTTACTCAAACCCGCTATGGTCTCGACCGATCGTAACTCCCGAGTAATTGCCCTGATGACGCTGGTCGAGCCAGTTCTGTTTGTCTGGGTTCTGTTCGTCGCGTACTCGTTCTGCCACGCACCGATCCCCGGTGTCAACGAGCCGCACTACCTGTGCAAAGCGAAGCACTACTGGGAACCCGAGTGGTGCCGCGGCGACTTTTTTCTGGAGTCGTCGAATCCGCACCTGGTCTTCTATCAGACGATTGGCTGGCTGACGCACGTATTTCAATTTCACGATTCAGCGAGTCTGGGACGGTATGTCGCTCTGCTGCTGCTGGCAGCGGGACTGACGCGACTCTGTCGAGCTTTGTCCGGTGACGGCTGGAGCAGCGTTACTGCAGCGGTGACATTTCTGCTGCTGCAGTCGATCGGCAACTTCTCGGGCGAATGGATTGTCGGCGGTGTTGAAGGCAAAGTCGTCGCGTACGGCTGCGTGCTGCACTGCCTGACCGAGTGTCTGCAGCGGCGGTGGGCGTTCGCCGGTCCGTGGCTCGGCGCCGCCATTGCGTTTCACCCTCTCGTTGGGCTGTGGACACTGATGGCGCTTGGCATGACGGCTGTTGCTGGCTGGCTTCTACGACGTCCGGGGCGATCCAGCGAGGCTGTGAATGAGCAGTCGATATCGCTGATTCGACTGTCCGAGCTGAAGTCCGAATCGTTTCTGATCGGCGCTGTTCTGATGAGCTGTCTTGCCGCGTGGGGCATTTTGCCGGCGCTCGACACGATGCGTGGCGCGACCGAACGTGAAACTTTTGCGGCGACATATCTGCAGGTCTTCTTCCGGCTGAAACACCACGTCGACCCGATGGAGTTTCCACCCAGCCATTACGTGATGTATGGCGGGCTGAGCTTCATCGCCTGGCTGTTGAGCCGTTTGCGGCCGCGAACGCCTGGGCGAGCGACACTGAACCGGCTGGTTTTCTGCGCGGGGATCATCGCAGCCTGTGGCGTGGCCATCGGGTTTGGCAAACGACCGCCGACGGAGATGCCGTATTACGAGATTCGCATGAAGCTGCTGAAGTTCTATCCGTTTCGTCTGTTCGACGCGTTGCTGCCACTGCTGGTTGCGTTGCAGGTCGCGAGTCTGCTCTCACGGCAACGACTTACGAGCGTACTGGTGCCGCGGAAACTGCGTGCCGTCGGCCTTGCGGCGACATATGTCACAGCGCTGCTGCTCAATGCCGGCTGGGGATCGGTGCATCGTCTGAACCCACAGCAGGAAGCTGACTGGCGGTCCGCGTGCGACTGGATTCGCCAGAACACTCCACGTGACGTGCTGTTTCTGACACCCGACGAAAGCTGGGCGTTCAAGTGGTTCGCTCAGCGGCCCGAGTACGTGGCGCGTAAAGACTGTCCGCAGGACGCGGCTGGAATCATCGAATGGAACCGCCGGCTGAACTTCATTCAGAAGTGGGGCCAGGAAAACCTCACACCGAATGGCTACACCGCACGGCAGGCTCAGACTTTGTCGGACGAAACCGGCATCACCCACATCCTGTCGCGCCGCTTCGGGCCATTTGACCTGCCGGTCGTCTATCAGAACGAAACGTACCGCGTCTACGGGATTCCAATCGAGACTGCCTCAAGGAGTCGACACTGATGACCACATCCATTCGCTGGCTTTGCGTCGCGCAAACGTTCGTCTCGGTGAGCCTGATATCTGGCCTGAATTCGCCGCTCAATGCCGCAGAGGAAACTCGTTCCGTTGCCGCGGATGTTGGACTCAAAGTCGTCGCCATTGAGCAGCGCGACGGCGGCGAAATCGCGTATCGCGTCACGAGTCCCTGGCAGCACGATGAAACCATCATTCGCGTGTTGCTTCCCGATGGCGTGACTCCCGACGAACGACTTCGTGTCCTGCTTGTTCTGCCGGTTGAAGCCGGCGAGGGCACGCGCTGGGGCGATGGTTTCAATGAAGTCCGACTCAGCGGACTGCAGAACGTGCATCGATTGATCTGTGTGATGCCGACTTTCTCCGATCTACCCTGGTACGCCGACCATCCGACCGATCCGAGGATTCGACAGGAGTCGTATCTGCTCAACGGAGTCGTCCCCTGGGTCGACGAATCGTTTCCAACGATCGCAGCGCGCGAAGGCCGACTGCTGGTCGGCTTCAGTAAGTCTGGCTGGGGTGCGTTCTCGCTGTTGCTGCGTCACCCTGACGTGTTCGACCGAGCCGCCGCCTGGGATGCACCGCTGATGATGGACACTCCCGGCCGTTACGGCTCCGGCCCGATCTTCGGCACGCCGGAAAACTTCGCCACATATCAGCTTTCAAAACTGCTGGCCGCTTGCGCCGAACCGCTCCGCGCCAACACGCACCCGCGTCTGATCCATCTCGGCTTCGGCAACTTCCGCAGTGAGCATTCCGGCTTCGAGACACTGCTCAACAACCAGCAGATCCCCCACATCTACGCCGACGGTCCGCAACGACCGCACGCCTGGAACTCCGGCTGGCTGCCGGATGCGATCAGTCTGCTGACCGCGAAAAAGTTCAGCTCGAAGTAGCTCGCACAAAGTGGCCATCTCGCTCCGCGAGATGAGCTGCAGTCAGACGAAGCAGGCTTCCACAGAGGAGGCAGCCCTGCCAGAAGAAAGGCGGCACCGTCCGTCCCCGTGTCTCGTAGACGAAACGTGCTGGCAGCAACGACCGCCGTTTACACAGACAGCTTCTTTCGCTCCGCGAGATGGCTACGTCGCAACAGCGCCGACGGGGATTCCGGCAGTCGTTTCGGCGTTGACCGGCTTCCAGTCGATGAGCTGCATTTCGACATTCTCACGGCCGCGGAAGCGGTTGATTGACGGGGCGAAGACGATCGAGATGGGGCCGTCGACGGCGGCGATCTCTTCCGCCCATTCGCCCTGGCCGAACGAGATCGCTCGCATCGTCGCACCGTAATGCCGGACGCGCAGGTCAAGATGCCGGCCGCCTTCGCCCATCGTTTTCGGCTGCCCGACGACCTCGACCTTTGTCGCGGCAAAGACCGGTCGCGGGTTGCCGGCGCCGAACGGGCCGAGCTGTTCGATCTGCGAGACGGCTCGCAGCGTCAGGTCCGCAAGTCGCACTTCCGCGTCGATGCGAATCTGCGTGTCGGCCGGAGTGACGTCGTGATTCTCAGACACGAACTGGCAGAACGCGTCGCGGAACGCGTCGATCTGATCCCGCTCAATCTTCAGTCCGGCTGCCGCTTTGTGACCACCAAAGGACAGCAGATGCTCGCGACAGGCGATGATTCCCGAGTGCAGGTCAAAGTTCGCATATGACCGCCCGGAGCCCTGCCCCGCTTCGTCCGGCCGGTGCAGCGAGATCAGCACGGTCGGCCGTTCAAAGTGTTCCGCGACGCGGTTGGCGACGATCCCGATCACGCCGGGATGCCAGTCCGCATGCGCGAGAACCAGCGCAGGCTGCTCGGTCCACTGCGGATTCTCTTCGACCAGTTCCTTCGCCTGTTTCAGAATGCGGCGTTCGACCGTTTTGCGATTGCCGTTGAGCTGTTCCAGATAGTCAGCCAGCGCGATCGCTCGATCGCGGTCTTCGGTCGTGAGCAATTCGACCGCCAGTCGTGCCTGGCCGAGTCGTCCGGCGGCATTGATCCGTGGTCCGATGGCGAAGCCGATGTCTTCGGACGTCAACGTTTCCCGCTCGGTCAGCTTCGAGACGGCCATCAGCGCCCGCAGGCCGCACGACGACCGGTCTGTGAGGCTCGCCAGTCCGTACTTGACGATGATCCGGTTCTCGTCGTGCAGCGGAACAACGTCGGCAACGGTACCGATCGCCGCGAGACCGACTGCCGAGAGCAGAAACTCACGCATCTGCGGCGACGCTTTCTTTCCGTCGCCCATGCGCTGGCAGACCGACCAGGCCAGTTTGAACGCGACGCCGGCCCCGCAGAGTTCGCCGAACGGGTACGCGGTGTCAGGCAGTCGTGGATGCACCAGCGCTGCGGCGTCGGGCAGTTCATCCGCCATGTGGTGATGATCGGTGATGATCAGTTCGAGACCGAGATCCTTCGCCAGCCGCGCGTGCTCGACGCTGGTGATCCCGCAGTCGACGGTAATGACCAGCCGATCCGCGTCCTCTTCGTGCAGCGAGCGGATCGCCTGAGCATTGAGCCCATAACCCTCGTCCATGCGATGCGGGATGTAATAGTCGACCGTCGCGCCGAGCAGCTTCAGACAGTGCCAGAGAATTGAGGTCGCCGTCACGCCGTCGACGTCGTAGTCACCATAAATCGTAATCCGGCGTCTGGCTTCGACGGCGGCCACGATGCGGTCCGTCGCGGCTGCGACACCCGGAAGCAGCGCGGGATCGTGCAGGTCGGTCAGCTTTGCCGAGAGAAACGCCGACGCCTGCGCGCCGTTCTGAAAACCGCGAGCGGCCAGAACCTGAGCGATCAACACCGGCAGCTTCAGGTCTGTGCTGATCTGCCGCACGATTGCTTCGTCATACGGCGGGAATCTCCATTGTCTGGCCATGAACTCACCATCCGTGCGGACGCCGGCACCGACCGGCAAAGAAAACGAACTGCTGTCAGCCGCGGTTGATACCGGGTGCAGACTCGCCATCGCAACCAGTCGTGGTGCCCGGTGAGCCGGCTACTTCGGAGGTTTGTTCAGAAGCAGCGAACCTGCGGAGAGTTTCGGACCACACCGCCGAACGCCTGGGCGCTTTCGCTGCTGCGAGAAGTCGAAAACGTCCGCAATCAGCAAGTGTCAATCGATTCGGGGGATCGACTGCTCCTCGCCCGTCATGATGTTGAGCATCTTTGTTCGCGTGACAGTCCAGCGGCCGGCTTCTTTCTGCCAGGTCAGTTCCCAGCGGGACGAATAATGACTGCCGCCGCTGGAGCCCGAGAGCGAGACGTTTCCGTTGGCTCGGAAGTGCGTCACGGCGCGAGTGTCTTCGTTCGTCAGTCGCGTCTGAACGTCGGTAATGCGCACATCTTCGACGACGACCAGATTCAGCGCGGCAGCGACACGCGCCCGGTCTGTCGTGTTCTGAGCCGAGAAGAAATCAAGCGTACGCAGATTCGCGGGAGTCTGGCTGGCACTGCCATGCAGTTCCTGAGACTCTTCAACGAACGTATGCAGCAGAGAATCAAGATCGGCTTCGACCTGCTCGCGGTCCGTCACGATGGACTGCTCGACGAAGTAGATCACGACCGCCGCCAGCAACGCGAGCGGAACTCCCAGCAACAGCCGTGGGCGCTGTGTCGTCGACCACGCAATAAAGAAGATCACCGCAGCAATCACGCACAGAACGATGGGCGACCAGGCATCCTCAGTGAACCACATTCCGTTGCTCCCATCGGCGATGCTGCGGGTAATTGATTGGCAGACGCTGTCAGGGCTGCCCCGGCACCTTCTTACGTCCCACCGGACCACCGGGACGCTGCTCCTGAACCTCTTCAATCAGGTCGTTGATCTTTTTCTCGTCCAGATGGATCGATGCGATCTTGAGCACCTCGTCGCCGAGCTTTTTGATTCGGGATTCTGAGATGCGGTCCTTTCGGGCCTGGGCACGTTTGATCGCGGAGTACTGAATCTCTCCGACTTCTTTCTTGAAGTCCTCGTAACCGGGCAGCGATTTCAGTTCGCCCACCGATTCGTCGACCTTGTCCCACTCGTCCTTCTTCATCCGGTTACGAATCATTGCCTTAACCATTTCCCGCTTGGCGATCGTGTCGACGAGACTGCTCTGCAGCAACGCGATCTGGCCTTCGACGTCCAGGCGAATTGTGTCGTCCGGACATTCGACAATCATGTTCGCTTCCGTGCCGACGACGATCGGAAACTTCGCCAGCAGAGCGGTTCCGCTGCGAATAAACACCCACTGCAGAGCGTCTTCCGGATCGACGGGGATCGTCACCTGCCCCAGTCGATCGCTGCGATAGACGTCCGGCTTTTCACGTTCCTCGTCGGCCTTTTCTGCCTCGGCCACTTCCTCAGAGGATTTCTTTTCGTCTTCTTTCGGTGGCGGTGGCGGCGGGTCGTTGTAGACGGCGACGAGGTATCCGACGAGCGGTTTCGACTGATTGCGACGCGGCACCAGCGTCAGTGTGCTCGCATCGAGTTCCGGGTTGATGCGCAGTGCCCGCAGTTCCATACGACGCCGACGGAAAGCTCCCAGCGGCGTTTTGACACCGGTGTCGACGCGGCAGTTGGCCCGCGTCCGTTCGAGTTGCTCCGCCGTCAGATACGTCCAGGGCAGAAACTGAATCTTCTGCACCACGCGGTTGCGGTCGAGATAGCGGAACAGCGGAATGAACATCGTGCCCTCCCTGACCTGGCGGAAGCCGGGATCCGCGGGCACATACTCGCTGGCCATCGTTCGCACGCGGGCTGATACCGGATCGGCCGATTCGATCTGCACCAGCGGACGGAAGAGTTCGGTCAGCAGCCGTGCGATTTCTGTCGCAACAGCGCGGCGGTCGATTGTCGACCGGCGACGCACCGGCGTGATGAGTTCCGATGCTCGATCCCATTCACGCGATGCGACTGAATACTCTGAACCGTCGAGTTCCACCGACACAGGGTACAGCTTGTCGAGCGTCATCTCCGGCGGAGTGAGATACAGAAACACGACTTCGCTGGCGGTATCGAGCTTCTCTTCCGGAATTTCGCCCCCGGCGACGGCGTCAACAAATTCACGCAGTAACGCTTCCTGCCTGGCGTCTTCCGGCGTGTCAAGAACCATACGCAGCCGGCTGCGCGTTGAGTCGTCGAGCGGTTTGAGCGGCACGGACGGAAACTTGCCGTCGCTCTGCGCCGCAATCTGTTCGTGAATCGCGAGGTAGTACGCCTCTTCCGTCTGCCGCCTTTTGATCTGCTCCAGAGTCAGCCGCTCGATCCCCTGTTCGGCCTGCGGCGTGATCCAGTCGGCGGTGGTGATTGAGAGATCCCACATGGGACCAATCGATCGATCCGCGATGGTCTTCAGTTCGTCTATGATCCCCTGCCGGAATTCCGGTCCCATGCGTGGATGCGGCTGAAACACGATCGGGATCTCGACGCGGTAACGCTCAAGATCGATATCGACTTTGTCCGGCCGGACCGGGGGCGGTGGCGGAATCTTCACCGGCGGCGGTTCGACTTCCGTTTCTGTGTCCGCGGCAGCGGCGTTTGACCCGGCTTCTGGTGCGGCAGGCTGCGCAGCCGCGGTTGTCGACGGAGCGTCCTGAGCCGCCGGCGTCTTCATTGCCTGTTGCTGAGCAGCCTCCTGCGCCGACAGGTCGACGAGCCAGCGATCACCAGCCAGCAGCGCCAGAACAGCGCCGAACAGCAGTGTGATCAGAATCCGGGGCAATCGCATTTCCATCATTCCTGTTGGCGATCAGCTCGAACGAACCTCGGTCAAACGCCGAATTGGATTTCAGATGCCATCCTGCGGGTAAAACGGCTGCACCGTCCAGCGTTCGACGTTCTGGTACGGCTGCGTCGGTCGCTGCGAGAAGCCCTGAATGTTTTTTCGTATGACGATCACGTCGTCGATTTCCCACAGCGGGATGACCAGAGCGAGTTCGCGCAGCCGGAAGTGCAGTTCCTTCAGTTTCGCAACCGAGCCGTTGAAGTCGACGGACTGCTCCAGTTCGATCATCGACTGTCGCAACCAGTCCGGAAGATATTCGAGGTCTGCGACGCGGGCGTCCGGTTTCATCGTGAGGAACGGCCACAGGTCCGTGACCGGTTCGGCCATGCTGACGGTCCGGTAAACGATGTCCCATTTCTTCGGTGTCGGCGCACCGTTGTCCGAGACCACGTCGACTTTTAACCCGAATCGCTGCCATTGCTGAGCGATCTCTTCGGCGGCCTGTCGTACCGTGTCGTCGGGTTCGCAGACCATCGTGAGTTCCGGGAGTTCGCCGCCGAAACGCTTCTTCGCAAACGTCAGCAGAGAAATCGACAGCGGCAGGTCGCGTTCACGCGGTTCGATCGTCGGGTCGTACGCGTAACTGCGACTGGGGAACGGAGCCGACACGATGCGACCGCGGGTCGAGTTCGGATTCCGCAGCACGGTCTCGCTGAGAATCTTCTGCCGGTCAAGCGACGTCGCCAGTGCCCGGCGGAATTCGGAATTCTGCAGCGCTTTGCTTTCCGGATTGAACTGCAGCACGTGCGTTGTCGGCACGCCGTACGGTTCGACGAAGAAACGCTCATCCGAGTCAAACTGTTCCGCCAGCCAGATCGGAAGATGCGGCACGACGGAAACGTCGCCGCTGAGCAGACCTTTGACGCAGGATTCATCGTTGCCGTATTTCGTTTCAATGATCTCGGCAACGGCAAACGACGACAGCCGTTCGCTCTGCGGAATCATCCGGCGGAAGACCACTCGCTCTTCTGTCTGATCATGAACCTGAAACCGCGACGAAAGCAGATTCGCCAGGAAGTCAGGCTCGGCCGAAGTCGCAACGCCGTCCCCCACCGCATTGCTTTCCGCAGTGACGCTATTGCCTGCGGTGGTTCCATCCTCAAGAGAAGGAGACCGGTCGTGCGAGAGGCCGCGTACCGGAAACCGGAACAGCGCCTGCGGCCGAACCGGAACGTTCAGGAAGTTCATCTCGAATTCGTACGGCGATCGGACATCGATCGAATGCACGAACGTCGCGAGCCGTTCGTCGTACCACGGCGAGTCGGGACGCAGTCGATCCCCAATCGAACGGACGATCTGCGGAGCGGTCAGTACGGGAATCGACTCCCACGCCGCGCGACGCGGCTGCAGTGAGAACACAATCTGCCGCCCGAGATCCGTCGGCGTCCACTCTTCAAAGAAACGTGACTGATAAGCCGGTGCCCGGTCGAAGCTGCGGATCTCGAACAGGTCAGCGGCCAGCAGTGACAGGTGCCGTTGATCAGCGGCGGTCGGCAGGAAGAACGGTGTCGGATCGCCGGGCAGACGCTGGACGCCGACCGACAGCACCTGATAACGCGAAGCCACCATGCGAAAGACATTCCGCAACTGTGGATGCACCGGCCAGACACGGGCAGCCTGCTGAGCGGAGGCCACTGCTTCGGGAAACTCGCCTCGACCGAACTGCGCCGACGCCTGCTGCAGCAGGTCAGCCGCTTCCTGAGTGAACTGCTTCGTCAGAGAGACCGCGATCGGGTGCTGCGGATCAGACTGCTGCAGCCGCGTGATGTAATAACGTGCCTGCCGCAGATCATTCTTTTCCCGAGCGCTGAGGACCAGTCGTTCGATCGTCCGGCCGATCCCTTCACGTAATCCGGCGTACTGCGGTGCCAGCGTGTAAAGCTCTTCAAAGAACGCCAGTGCGGATTCGAGATCATCCTCACGCAGACGAACCTGAGCCTCCTCGAAGATCAGCCGGTTGCGCCGCTCTTCAAAACCCGGCCAGCCCTTCGCAGTACGATCAAGCGCCAGCAGCATCTCAAACGCGGTATCGAGCTTTCCCTCGTTGATCAGAATGTCCGTCCGCCGGAGCATCAGGTCTTCGTGATAGATGATCCGATCAATGTTGCGCGCGATGTTCAACTTGTATTCGGCTGCCTGATTGACCGCGTCGACCTTCACCGTGTCCGGCAGGATGACCGTCAGATTGAGCGTCTCGTCAATCAGCCGGGCCATCCGCTCCTGATACTCTTCCTGAGTTTCACCCGGATCGCGCGGCGGACGGGTTTTCGCACTCCGCAGGTCCTCGTTCTGCTTCGCGAGTTTTTCCAGCGTTGCCGGACGCGGATAGACCGGCTGAGTGACGAGCACTTCTTCCTTCTGCAGAACGATCCAGTCGAGCGGATCGCCCGTCAGTAGTTCTTCCGCTGACGGAAGTTTCATCTCCGAGACCAGCGGCAGCTTCGGTTTCTCTGCTTCGGCGGCAGGCTGAGCGGGCTCGGTATTCGGAGTGGTCTGATTCTGAGCATGGACGACCGTCGAACTCGACAGCGGCAACGTGAACAGCAGCGTGAGCAGAGCGGTCAGTGCGGGATGACGTACCGACACCGGCAGCACCGCAATAGTGGTACGTCGACGAAACCGGCCAGGCAGGCGAACATCGCTCATTGCTCACCTCCCAGCAGGCTGTCGATGCGGTACAGGCTGCCGTCGATCGACGCCACCACGAGGAATTTCCCGATCTGTATCGGTCCGTGCTCGATTGGCTGGTCGAGCTGCGACGACCGGACGGCCTCACCCGACCCGGCATCAAAGACACGAACCGTTCCGTTCATTGTCGCGACAACCAGGCGACCGTTTTTCAACAGCGGCGTCCCACTGAGATGATCACCCTGCAACGGCGTTGTCCAGCGATCCTTGAGATCCTGCGTCAGATCGAGGCAGTGCAACGAGCCTTTCGCATCCTCGGCGAGAACCAGATCGCCGGCGACGACCAGCTTCCCGACGACCGGTGAACCGAGTTTCGTTTCCGCCAGCCGCTCGAACCCGGCTGCGTTGAGCGCCCGCAGTGTGCCTCCGGAATCGGCGAGCACCACACGGCCGTTGTTGACAACCGGCTGCACATCGACGGGCTGACCGAGTTCCAGGGTGTCGACCTGCTGCAGGTGCGGCGACGGCGACGTTCGATACTGCAGCCGACTGACGCGGCCTGCACGATCAACAATCAGCACGTCGTTGTCGTCGATCGGCTGCAGCGCGACCCACTGCACGCCTTCCGCCTGTTCGATCGTGCCGAGATAATCTTCGACCAGCGAACCAGGCACTCCAACGACGCGCAGTTTTGCCGCGAGTGGCACGACGGCTCCGCCAGCCACGGGAACCGGATCGAGCACCGCGCCGGCTTCCATCGGAAAGTCCTGGCCGATTTTTCCAGCCTGATTGACGATCCACAGCCGCGCACTCTGGCCGCCCATCGAAACGGCCATCTGCTGATTCGGCAGCAGCCCGGCGTGCAGCGGTTCTTCGAGTTCAGCCGGGAGTTCGAGCGTTCCATTCGGCTGGAACCGGAAGCCACCCGCTTCGAGATCCTTTTCCGTCACCTGAAACAGCTCACCTGATTTCGTCAGACAGACCGCGCTGCTGTCACCGCTCGGCATGATCTGAAGCAGACCACTGCCGACGACCGTCTTCCACTGGTCGGTCATTGTTTCGCCGTCGTACTGGTACAGCGCGACGGAATCACTTTCGAGCTGATGCCAGCCGACGAACAGCGTCCGCCCGATACTCTGCAGCGGCTGAGCCGCCGCGCCGATGAAGACCCGCTTCTGCTGGTCTTCGAGCATTGAGTCCTGGTTCAACTGAAACAGACGCAGGTTGTCGCTGGCCGACCAGACCATGCCGTCCGCTCCGGCCAGCAGATGCACCGGCCCGGCGTAGTCGGACAGCTTCGGCGGTTTGGCGATCGGACTCAGCGGCTGCTTGTCCGGATCGTCGCTGACCGTGAACACGTTGAACTGCTCACCTTCCGCCGGCACGAACAGTTGATTGCCGCGCAGAACCGGCCGATCTCGTACATGCTTTTCGACGCGGATTCTCCCGCGTTCGGTCAGACCGTCACCCGCGGCCGATGCGTCCAGCACGCGAAGCAGTGCCGAATTGGTCTGATCGTTCTCGACCATCAGTACCAGCTCGCCCATCGACAGCAGAGGCACGTCAATTGTTCCCGGACGCTGGCCGATAAACGAGACGACTTCGCACTGCATTTCACGTGTGCTGACCGAATAGCAGACGGCTTCGTCACCTGCGATGACCAGGTGTTCCTGATCGCGAGTCAGCACCGGCGGCGAATAGACGGGTTGCGAAAACGTCAGCCGTGCAGTGGCGGTTCCGGATTCGAGTTCGATCTTGTAGAGATGGTTGCCCAGCGTCGGCAGATAAACCTGACCGCTGTGAACAAGAGGTTCGCCCGAGACGGGTTCATCGAGCGTCTGCCGCCAGGCCAGTTCACCCGTCAGCCGATTGAGCAGCACCAGTTCCCGCCAGGTCGTGTCGAAGCAGAGCAGACCGTCGACGAACGTGTTGACCTCGACGGGAAAGAACGGCGTGTCCGGCCCAATCGAACGACGCCAGACCGGATCTCCGGTCGCTGTATCGATGCCGTACACACAGCCTTGAGCCACTGCGAAGACGGTCCGGCCGGAAGCCATTTCGTCGGTACGCGCCCGCGTGTGCAACGTCAGCGACAGTGGCGGCGGAACCGGCAGCGGTCGATCTTCCGTCGACGCTTCCTGTTTCAGGTCCTCGCGTTTGACGAGATCGCGTTCGGTTTCGAGCGTCTGCTCCAGCAGTTCGTTCAGCTTCTTATCGGTCGCGAGTTCGGAGTAGCGATCCAGCAGTCGACGACGCGACTTGAGCGCTTCCAGTGGCGTCCTGCGTTCGAGAAACTTCGCGATCTCCGCATAAGTCGCCTGAGTCGCTTTGTGTTTCGTAATCGCCGCTTCCGCCTTCTCGCGCGCGAGCTTGATCTGGTCGTGCAGCTCGGTCGGCGGATTCTCCGGATCGCTGAACCGATCGATCAGCAACTCCGCATCTTTCGACACAGTGAGTAATTCTTCACGTTTCAGCTTCGCGGCACTCTCCAGCGAGCCCAGGGCGATCTTTTCGGAGTACTCTGCCAGAGCCGGATACTCTTCCTTGTATTCCTCGAAGTCGCGGACATCTTCGTTGTACTGATTCAGTTCCTTCAGACCGTTTTCCCAGGCGGGCGCCGAGCCGGCGATCTCCTTATCGATGCGTGCCTTCGCCCGCTTCACGGTTGCCGGATACGTGTAGCTGTCGCGGCCATGTCGCAGCAGAAAATCGTCCAGCGACGCAATGGCTTGCGAGTACCGCTGCTCAGAGATCGCTCCGTCGATCGCAGCGAGTTCCTGTTCGGTCGCTTTTCGTCCGATGATGAACCAGTACGCGCCAGCGGCGACGGCGAGTGCCACTGCCAGACCGGCGAGCGAAAGCACCAGTGGCGACTTGACCGATTCCTGCTCGCCCGGCCGCTTCTGGTGCTTCAGCGCCATGCGTGCGAGCGCCGATGGCTCCTTCTTTGTCTTCTCTTTGCCGGCGTCCGAATCATCGTCGTCGACCGCTGTTTGTGCCGACTGCTTTTCGTCGACGGTGCCCCCGCCGCGTTTCAGCACAGGCGGCTTTTGCGGACCGGAATCTTCGTCGAAGACATCGCCCTCGTCGTCGTCGAAGAGATCCTCTTCGTCGAGCCAGTCGGGTGTCCCGTCTTTTTTCGCCATCGCAATCAGTCCTTCCTGCGAGCCGGCTCAGCGAACCGGCAGGTCAGGTTGTCTTTATCATCGAGATCATCGAGTGCGTCAGAGTTCTGTTCCGACGTTCCGCGTCGACTCAGGCAATCACTTGTTTCTGCAGAGGTCAATTGAGACGTACGCCGAAGGCGTTATGGGTTGTCTGAATCGTCCGAAACCGCGTTCCGTGTCTGGCTTAACTGTTCGCTACTCCGCCCCGCGCGTCACGCCGAGCCGTATCTTCTGCATCTGAACCTCGTTCGCTGCGTCGATCGCCTTGACGACCATCTCGTGCAGCGCGTCTTCGTGAGATGTAATCAACACCTCATTCATCCGGCTGGCCCGCAGCATGTCCGGCAGGCGGGTCGGGTCGCTGACCGGTTCGTCGTCAACGTACATGACGTTGCGCGAATCGATATGCACGGTGACCGAGGTCTCTTCCATTTCCTGAATTGAAATCGACGTCGAAGCCCCTTCTTCATCCGGGTCGGGAGCGGGCACTTCCAGCGTCTTCTGGATGCTGAACGACGCAGTGATCATGAAAAAGATCAGCAGCAGGAACGTAACGTCGACCATCGGCGTCAGGTCCATTTCCTCGTCATCGCCGCCGCGTCCGCCACCGAAGAGAACGTCTTCCTCGTCGTCATCGTCATCCTCGCCAGCAAACAGTTCGTCCGGGATATAAACGGGCGCTGGCGCAGCGGCCTCGTGACCGGCTTCTTCGAGTTCCCGCTCGAACTCCAGAACGGCATCAACATCCTCGAACCCCCGTTCGGTCGTCGCCGCTTCTGTCGATTCAGCCGCACGCGCAGTCGCGTCAGCCGGTTCTGACGCTTCGGCGAAATCGACATCCTGACCGTCGTCCGCGAAGTCATCGTCATTGAACAGGTTATCGAACGCATTTTTGAGTTCCGGCGTCAGCGCCGGGTTCTCTTCCGCTTCGTCCAGCTCGCCAGCCGGCTGCTCATCATCCGCCGCGTCCTTCGGTTCGAGTGACGGGATGCGCATTTTCGCGCCGCACTTCTGGCAGCGGATTTTCGTACCGGCCTTTTTCGACGAAATGCTGTAAGTCTGAGAGCACTTCGGGCAGCGGAATCTGATCGGCATCTGATCCTCTCTATTGTGGATCCTTGACGCCGACGGCGAACTGCAGGCCCTCCAGCTCACCAAGCACTTTCAGTACTTCCTGAACCTTGCCCTCGTTCACGTCACGGTCAGCTTTGACAATGCAGATCTCTTTGCCGTCCTGCAGTCCGGTCTGCACATAGCGTTTGACGAGTTCCATACTGGGCGCTTCTTCGCCGTCCGGACCGTCGCCGAGCACGACTCGCGCGGGACCGCCTCCCGGGTCGGCGAACACGGAGACAATTGTCGCAGCGTTTGCATCGACACCAGCGCCATGCACTGCCGGCGGTACGTTCGCCTGCTTCTGCGGGTCCATTTTGGACGCGACCATAAAGAAGATCAGCAGCAGAAACGTGACGTCGATCATCGGCGTGATGTCGAGGTCCGCTTCGTCCGCCTTCTTCTTTTTGCCCGACATCGAGCGTCTGGCCATGACTAACGCCTCCCGGCTTTCATGACCGCGTTCTCAAGGTCTTCCAGAAAGACACCCAGATACTGCTGCACTTCGTCCTGCAGCTTGCCAACCCGAACCTGCAGCCATGCACCGAGCATGACCAGCGGAATGGCAATCATCAGGCCCATAGCCGTCGTGAACAGCGCGAAGCTGATGTCCCCGGCGAGGGCGCTCGGATCGGCACCCGTCTTTGACGCACCGGCGATCTTGCCGAAGGCCGCGATCATGCCGGTCACGGTTCCCAGCAGCCCGAGCATCGGCGCTGTCTTGACCACGGTATTGATCCACGACATCCGGTAATCCAGATCGGCCAGAATCTCGCGGTCAAAGTGCTCGCCCATCAGCTTGCGAATCTTGGCGACAGGCCGATTGCGGTTGGCGACCGCGACCAGCAGAAGCTGCGGGACGGCTTTCGCCCAGTACGCTGGCGTGTCGCACAGATCGGCGACGCCTTCGTACTGCTGCTTGTCCAGATTGTCACGCACCTCGTCGAGAAACTCCTCCGCGCCCGCATGACTGCGGAATCGTTTCTGAGTGATTCGTCGGGCAATCAGAATCGCGGTAAACACACCGTAAATCGCAACGGCCGCCATCGCGGCGTAAATCCCGTTGCCGATCCATTCAAGAATGAGCGTCAGGTCCATTGTGGGTTCAGTCAGAGAAGGTGCGGGAAATCTGAGAGAAACGAAACCAGCCGGCCGCGCGCTGCCTACCGCAGGTAGGACTGGCTGGTTACGACAAACTTGAAGCCGGCTCCATCCTGGCGGACGCTGAAATAAGTCCGGCGAATCTCGGTGGGCTTGCGGTTGCGATAGGCGACCTCGACTTCGGCCAGCAACTGCTCGGTCGCCTTCGGATACATGTGCATAATCGGGATGCCCTTCGCTTCGTAGCCGGCCTTCTTGAACAGCGATTCATCCGCCTGCCGCCGGGTGCCGCCGCGCCAGGTCATGAACAGCCGGTTGTCGCCACCGGTTTTGACTTCGCGCACCGTCGGCTTCGGCTTTGCCATATCACTGATGTAAACCAGCTTCGCTTCAGACTGATAAAACGCGGCCAGTTCAATGCCGAAGAAATCAAGCTGCCGCGCGTAAACGTCGATCGTGTCGTCGTCGAACTTGATGAACCAGCGCTGCTCGGCCGGAAACCCGCCCTTGCCGCCGCCTCCCGTTCCCAGCGGCCGGCCTCCGGTGCCGGTTGCACTGCCCTTCTGGCCGGAATTCTGTGACGACTCCGACTGAATGACCATCTCGACCTGCTGCGTTGCCGCGTCGGACAGTTCGACGATTGTCTCCAGCATCTCCTGCACCTGAGCCTCGTCCGTCGTCTCCGCGATGGCCGGGTCTGGAACTTCTTCTTCCGGAGATTCAAGGTTCGGCGTTTCGTCCGGGCTGCCGTCTTCATAGCCGCCCGGCATATCGACCAGTTCGACCGGGACTGCGTCGATTTTCGGCGGGCGGTAATTCGTGAAGTAAACCGCGACCAGCAGCGCCGTAATGCCCAGCAGTGTCAGTACCGCGGCGATCATCCCCGCCGACGACTTGTCATAGCCTGTGACTTTCATCACTGGCTTCTGACGGTAATCGTTCTGCGGACGAGGTTCGGAGACGGACACAGTCAGGCCTTTACCGAAGCCGGAAACCACTCGCGTGAGACGGGAGTACCGGGCCGGGTTCGCTGGAGATCGATCAGACGGGAAAACGCGGATTCAGTCGGCAGCAGGCTGAATGTCTCGAACGGGTCAGCCTGAATTCGCCGCCTGGCAAGGAGTTGGTCGGCCATGCTAGGTCGCGCCGGATCTACTGTCAACGAGCCGAAAACCGCGGCAACTGCCTGTCTGGACAGACGCTGAGCCTGTTGCAGACAACTCTCGAAACAAGCATCCGTCGCCTCTCCACGACGGGATCTATGGCCGGGATTTCAGGACTGTTTCGATCTGATTTCGGAGTGCCGCGGCGCTGACACCGGCCACCAGAAACTTTTTGCGTGTCGACGTCGCGCCGCTGAGCAACTGAAGCTGCGACTTCCTCAGTCCCAGCTCTTTCGCGATGACCTTGACCAGAGCGTCGTTGGCCTTGCCCTTCTCTGGAGCCTGCGTCACCTGCACCTTGAGCGCTCCATCGTGGCAACCCGCAATGCCGTTCTTCTTCGCCCGCGGCTGAGCCTGCACCGGCAGCACAGTTCCCTGCTCATGAGCTTCGAGAGCGACGTCATCCATTTTCAACGGACCTTTCTTTCGACACGATGGACGACGGCGCGATTCGCCCGTCCAATCAACCGTCCGACTGCAAATCCGCGAGATCACTCGACGTCGCATCGGAGTCTGTGGATAATGGACCTCGCCCTCCACAATAGAGCCCACCCTGGCATCCTGCCTGTTTGCTTGCCAACGTCTTTCACTCCGACATCGACAACCTCAGCCCGAGGGGACTCAAGTGACTGCGTATCGACTCGTTGCTGCCCTGCTCATCGTCCTGCCCTCCACGTCCTTTGCGGCCGACGAAATCGACTTCAACCGCGACATTCGACCGATTCTGTCCGACAAGTGCTATGCCTGCCACGGCCCGGATGAGAACAAACGCCAGGGAGGATTTCGACTCGACCGCAAGGACAGCGCATACGGAGCAGCCGAGTCCGGAGAGATCGTCATCGTGCCCGGCCAGCCCGAGGCCAGTGAACTCGTCGCCCGCATCTCGACCGGTGACGCTGACCTCGTCATGCCGCCGGCCGATTCGACGAAGAAGCTCTCGCCTGAGGAGATCGATCTGCTGAAACGCTGGGTTGCAAGCGGAGCTGCCTGGCACGAACACTGGGCATTCATCGCTCCGCAGAAACCCGCCCCGCCGACCGTGTCGCAGCCCGCCTGGGTCCGCAATCCGATCGACGCGTTCATTCGCAAGCGTCTCGATGAGAAACGCATCAATCCGTCGCGCGAAGCCTCGCGCGAAACCCTGATCCGACGCGTTTCGTTCGACCTGACCGGCCTGCCACCGAAACCTGAAGACGTCATCGCCTTTGTCAAAGATGAATCGCCGGACGCGTACGAGAAGGTCGTCGACCGACTGCTGGAATCGCCGCACTATGGCGAACACATGACCCGCTTCTGGCTCGATGCCGCGCGCTACGGCGACACTCATGGCCTGCATCTCGACAACTACCGCGAGATGTGGCTCTACCGTGACTGGGTCATCAACGCGTTCAATCAGAACCTGCCGTTCAACCAGTTCGTCATCAAACAGCTCGCCGGTGACCTGCTGGAAAACCCAACTGAAGACGACCTGATCGCGACCGGTTTCAACCGCTGCCATGTGACAACTTCCGAGGGCGGGTCGATCGCCGAAGAGGTTTATGTCCGCAACGTCGTCGACCGGGTCGTGACGACCGGCACCGTGTTCATGGGCATGACGTTCGACTGCTCGCGCTGCCACAACCACAAGTACGACCCGTTCACGCAACGCGATTTCTATTCGATGTTCGCCTTTTTCAACTCAATCGACGGCGCACCGCTCGACGGCAACAAGAAGGATCCGGATCCGGTCATCAAAGTCATGACTGACGAACAGAGGTCGCGTGTGGCCGAACTCGAAGCGAAGATCGCCAGCACGCGGAATGAGATCACGAAACAGCTTGCCGCGTACGTCTACACCGAACCGGAGCAGCCAGCCGAAGCGAAGCTCCCCGAACCGAAAGAGTTCGTCTGGATCGACGACGCCGTTCCGGAAGGTGCGAACGCTCAGGGCAACAGCCCGTGGCAGTTCGTCGATGATCCAAAACCGGTCAGTGGCAGTAAGGTCTCGACGCGCACCGCTGCCGGCCTCAGTCAGCACTTCTTTACCGGAGCGAAGAATCCGCTGCGCGTCGCCGACGGCGATCAGTTCTTCTGCTACGTCTGGCTCGATGAGAAGAATCCACCGAAGGAGATCATGCTGCAGTGGAACGATGGCTCGTGGGAGCATCGCGCCGTCTGGGGTGGCGACCATATCGACTGGGGTAAGGCCGACAGTCCCAGCCGCCGACGTATCGGAGATCTGCCGAAGGCTGGCGAGTGGGTGCGTCTGGAAGTCCCTGTCGATCAGGTCGGTCTCAGAGAGGGCTCGCAGGTCAACGGCTGGGCATTCACGCAGTTCGACGGCAAGGTCTCGTGGGATAAGGCTGGCATCGTCAGCAAGTCGGACCAGAACCCGCTGTATGACTCGCTGCTCGTCTGGGAACGCGATCAGAAAGCAGCCAACGCAGGCTCGCTGCCTGACTCGATTAAGCCGATCGTTCTACTCGATGCCGACAAACGCAGCGACGCTCAGCAGAAGCAGTTGCTCGACTACTTTGTCGAGAACGTTCTCGCCAGCACGCAGAAGACGTTCGATCCGCTGCACGCGGCGATCGCCGACGCCGAAAAGCAGATCACTGACACGAAAAACAGCGCACCGACGACGCTGATCTTCCGTGAGAAGAAAGATCAGAAGCCCGCGTACGTGTTGAACCGCGGTGAGTACGACCAGCAGAAAGAACAAGTGCAGCGCGCCGTTCCCGGAGTGCTGCCGCCGCTCCCGGAAGGCGCACCGCTCAACCGGCTCGGATTTGCCGAATGGCTCGTCGATCGCTCGCACCCGCTGACCGCCCGGGTCACTGTCAACCGGCTGTGGCAGCAGGTTTTCGGGACGGGGATTGTCAAAACGACCGAAGACTTTGGCTCGCAGGGCGAACCGCCGAGCCATCCACAACTGCTCGACTGGCTCGCGGTGCAGTTCGAGGATGACGGCTGGGACGTTAAGGCATTCATGAAGCGGCTGGTGCTGTCGGCGACTTACCGGCAGACGTCGGACGTTCCTCCGGAAGTGCTGGAAGCCGACCCGACGAACCGACTCCTCGCCCGCGGTCCGCGTTTCCGGCTCGATGCCGAAATGCTCCGCGACCAGGCACTCGTGGTCAGCGGACTGCTCAACGAAAAGATCGGCGGCCCGAGTGTCAAGCCGCCGCAACCCGACGGCCTGTGGTTTGCCGTCGGTTACAGCGGATCGAACACGGTCCGCTTTGTGGCCGACAAGGGAGACGACAAGGTCCATCGCCGGACGCTGTACACCTTCCTGAAGCGAACGGCGGTCGCGCCGGAGATGAGTACGTTTGACGCGCCGTCACGCGAAGCCTGCACCGTCCGCCGCGAACGCACCAACACGCCACTGCAGGCGCTGCTGCTGCTGAACGATCCGCAGTACGTCGAATGTGCCCGCGGCCTGGCGCAGCGCGTTGCCATCGAAGCCGGAGACTCTCCCGAAGCCCGCGCCGCCCGGATGCTGAACCTTGCCACCGCACGACAGCCAACGGATGCCGAGATCGCCGAACTGGTGTCCGTCTTCAACGATTTGAAAAAAGACTTCGCTTCCGATCCCGAAGCGGCCGGCAAACTGCTCGCAATCGGCGAAGCTCCAGTCACCGACAGTATGGACCAGACTGACCTGGCGGCCTGGACGATGGTCGCCAATCTGGTTCTCAATCTCGACGAAGTGCTGACGAAAAACTGATGACTGTCTCGACCGACCGACTGATTCAACTGCCGCTGGGCGATTCTTCACCGGACCGATCCGGCATCGCTGCCTGCGTCGAGCGAAACTTCGACGCCTGCGCAACCGCCGCGTCGCTCTGGGCACGACTGCACTACGAACATGCGGCGTACGTCGAAAACTCCCTGAGCATTCGCGACATCAGCTTCCGGTCGGAAACGGAAGGTTCGTTGTCACTGAACTTCGACTGGCTTCAACAGGACGGCTGCAGCGACATCTGTCGCGACGGCCGCGGGCACGTCGACTTCCAGTTCCGGATCAGCAACGAACAACTCGAACTCACCTGGTCACTCCCCGAACGGCCCGGCACGGCCGACGAGTTTTGACGTAGGGCCGGTTCCCGCCGGCCGTTTTTGTAACTAGCGACAATCGGCTGGTGGGAACCGGCCGGAAACCTGAATCCCACGAGGTTCTACCATGCACCCATTTCATGATTACGGTCAGGCCATCACGCGGCGGCATTTCTTCAGTGGGGCGTCGATGGGACTCGGCACGGCGGCGCTGGCTTCGCTGCTGAGCAGGACTCAGGCTGCGACACCGGAAAGTAAGCCTCAGCATTACGGCGGGCTGCCGGAACTGCCGCACTTCGCACCGAAGGCGAAGCGGGCGATCTATCTCTTCATGGCCGGAGCGCCGTGCCAGATTGACCTGCTCGATTACAAGCCGAAGATGGACGAGCTGTTTGATACGGACCTGCCGGATTCCATTCGCCAGGGACAACGGCTGACGACGATGACCTCCGGCCAGAAACGGTTTCCGATTGCGCCGTCGAAGTTCAAGTTCTCGCAGCACGGCGAAAACGGAACCTGGATCAGCGAACTGCTGCCGCATACCGCGAAAATGGTCGACGACATCGCGATTGTCAAAACGCTGCACACAGAGGCGATCAACCACGACCCGGCGATCACCTACATCTGCACCGGAGCCCAGCTTCCCGGCCGGCCAAGTCTCGGTTCGTGGCTGAGCTACGGGCTCGGGTCGCTCAACCAGGACCTGCCTGAGTTCATCGTGATGACTCCGACCTGGAGTTCCGGACGCCAGGCCCAGGCACTCTACAACCGACTGTGGGGAGCAGGATTTCTGCCCGCAAAGCACGCTGGTGTCGCGCTGCGTCGAGACGGCGATCCCGTGCTGTTTCTCTCGAACCCGGACGGCGTCAGCCGCGAAGTCCGGCGCCGGATGCTCGACTCGCTGGCAAAGCTCAATCAGCAGACGCTCGACCGTGTCGGTGATCCGGAAACGCAGTCGCGGATCGCTCAGTACGAGATGGCGTTCCGGATGCAGACGTCGGTTCCCGACCTGATGGACATCAGCGGCGAAACCAAAGAGACGCTGGAGACGTACGGTCCCGACGCGACAAAACCTGGCACGTTTGCGTACTCAGCGCTGCTGGCTCGACGGATGGTCGAACGCGATGTGCGCTTTGTGCAGATTTTCCACCGCGGGTGGGACCAGCACGGCAACGTCGGCGGCGACCTGCCGAAACAGGCGATGGACGTCGATCAGGCTTCGTGGGCACTGATTCAGGATCTCAAACAGCGCGACATGCTGAAAGACACGCTGGTTGTCTGGGGCGGCGAGTTCGGACGCACGGTCTACTGCCAGGGCAATCTGACGCGTGAGAACTACGGCCGCGATCATCACCCGCGCTGCTTCTCGATCTGGATGGCCGGCGGCGGCATCAAGCCAGGCGTCGTGTACGGCGAGACTGACGACTTCAGCTACAACATCGTCGAGAACCCCGTCCACATCCACGACATGAACGCGACGATTCTGAAGTGCCTGGGCATCGACCACCGCCGCCTGAGCGTCAAGTTCCAGGGCCTCGACGTCCGCCTGACTGGAGTCGAAGACAACGGTCCCGTCGAAGGCATTCTGGCGTAGCGTTTCCTGCCAGATGCGAGAGGTTTCCGTTTCGTGTTTCAACGGATTGTTATCGCACGTGTCTTGCCTGACGCGGCGGAATCGTCGCTGCGTCGCGTGCTGGTCTGGTGGGATGAGGCAGGTCGAACTCGCGCAGAAAGTGCGGACGATCGTGGCGACCCGCGCGGGTGTAGTCGTTCCACAAAGTAGCCGCGGCCATTTGCGGTAGGATCGCCAGCTCGTCGATCAGGAAACGAAAGACGTACTCGGCGAGACGCTGCAGCGGAATGCCGTGAGCCTGCTGCTCATGATCGAAGACCGCGTCGCTTAGCGCGGTGAAGGTTGCGAACGCCGAACCGGCGGAGGCGAACAGCAGGTCGAGTGACTCGCTGAAATTGCCACTGTTGCCGATCAGATCCCAGAAGCGGGCGAAACGTCGCAGACGCTGCATTGCCGGGAAGTCGATCAGGCGATTGCTGAGGATTTCGTAGGGCGGCGCGGCGCTGTAGGTCATCAGCCACGTTTCGTCGTGCCGCGTGATCGGCGTTCCACGCAGGCGTTTCAGGATACCGACCTGAATCTCCTGCGGCCGAAGCGCGACGAGTCGGTCGAAACCTGCGGCGAAACTTTCGACGGTTTCGCCGGGCAGGCCGACGATCAGATCCGCGTGAAGATGCACACCGGTCTGTTCGCGCAGGAAGCGGAAATTTTCTGCGAGCTTTTCGTTGTCCTGCCGTCGCGAGATCAGTTCACCGACGCGCGGGTTGAAGGTCTGCACGCCGATCTCGAACTGCAGCGTGCCGTCGGGGAAGCGGGCGATGAGTTCGCGCAGCGCGTCGGGCAGGCGATCGGGAACCATCTCGAAATGCAGAAACAGTCCCGGTTCACAGCGATCGAGAAAGAACTCCAGGATCGCGCGGCTGGCTCTGAGATTGAGGTTGAACGTGCGGTCGACGAATTTGAACTGCCGCGCGCCGCGATCAAGCAGCGTCTGCATCGCGGCGAGAAACTGATCGAGATCGACCTGCCGCACGGGGATGTCCAGCGCCGACAGGCAGAATTCGCACGTGAAGGGACAGCCGCGCGACGCTTCGACATACAGCACGCGATGAGCGATGTCATCGTCGGTGTAAAGTTCGTACGGCAGACGCAACTGATCGAACTGCGGCAGCGGCGCGCTGATGACTTTGTGCAGCGGCGGCGTTCCCGCGAGCAATTGCCGGCACAGTTCGGCAAACGCGAGATCACCCTCACCGGTGATGACGTAATCAGCCAGCTCGACGATACGCTGGCCTTCGAGTTCGTAACTGACTTCCGGTCCGCCGAGCACGATCTGAATGTCCGGGCGGACTCGTTTGAGGTCGGCAACAAGCCGCGTGGCCGGTTCGACATTCCAGATGTAAACACCCAGGCCGACAATCCGCGGTTGCCGGTCGAGGATCGCTGCCAGTACGTCGAGCGAATTGTCGTTGATACCGAACTCAAGCAGCGTCGTCTGTTCGCTCAGATTGCCGAGATTCGACAGCAGATAACGGAGGCCAAAGGCGCTGTGCCAGTAGCGGGCGTTGAGCGTCGTCAGGACGATGTCAGTCATTATTGGATGCGTAGAACTCGTCGAGCTGATCGAAGAAGCCGTCGACCCGCTGCTGATGCGGACGTTCGGATCCTGGTGGCAGCCGGATCATTTCCTGCAGATCGCGACCGACATAAAGCAGCAGCGACGTCACACGGTCGCCTGGCACCGCGTTTTCCTCAAGCCACGGCAGCGCGGCGTCAAGCTCCTCGCTGGCCGATTGAGTGAACTCGTTCCATCCAGCAGCGTCGAGGGTTCCATCATCAAAGGCCTGCATCTCGTCGTGAATTGAAACAAATTCTTCGTAAATGTACCGAGCGTTGCCCGGCAGCAGTGACGGAGCCGCGAATTCGAAAATCGCCAGCGCGACGGCACCGACCACTGCCCAGATCAGCTTTCGCCGCAGTGACCGGGGCACCCAGGACCAGCCTTCCGCAACACGATCCGAAATCGCACGTCGGGTTGATGTTCGACGCCGCGGCGGTGTGGACGGAGTTTGCGTTCCTGGCGACGACGGAGTCTTTTTTCCAATCCGGACCAGCGGGACTGGCTCGTTCTCGGCCTTCAGAGCGTACGGGGAGCTGTCCTCCCAGTCATCATCGTCGTCAAAGTTCTCGTCTTCCAGCCGTGACAGATCGAAGTGGTCCGGCAGTGACGGCGGGTCATCCAGTGACGAAGCATTGGCCAGCCAGTCCGGAGGCTCGGGCGGTGTCTGTTTTGATGGCGGCGGAGGCGCTGCGGTTACTGGATGGTTTGTTGTCGCCGTTTGTTCCCGCTGTTGTGGCGTGGATTCTGCAGGTTGCGTTGGCGCTTGCCTCGGCGGCGCGGGTGATACCGGCTGCGGAGGTGAGCCTGGTCGTTTCGGCGGAGTCGGCCGGGGCGGCAACGTCGGCACCGAATTGCCTGCAATGGGCACGTCGAGTTCGAGTGGACCGTCGATCGCCAGGATGCTGTCGGTCTCGATGGAGGCGGTGGCTTCGTCGGTCTCGCCGAGCGATTCTGAGTCGTCAAAATCGACACTCAGCAATCCGGGAACTTCGCTCGCAGGTCGCCAGTCACCGTCTTCACCTTCGCGGACCAGATCATGCTGCAGCAGCCCGCCCGACTGAGCCAGTTCAACGAGGTCTTCACGTGGCATGGGGCCGAGCGCGACGCCACTCGTCATCTGCACAAACCAGTCAAATGCGGACTCGGACATCTCTCACAATTGCCTGAACGAGAGGCAGAGATTCTGCCTGTTGAGGTTGACGGGCCTGCAGCATCTCTGATGACCGCCAGGATGCCTGTTTCACTTTACAGTCCACGTCGCTCAGGAACATCCAATTTGCCGGAAGTGATATGAAGGTGCGACGGGCTGAGTTACCTGGTAGACTCCTGAGCCTTCCCGAGTGCTCGTTTTCCAGCCTGGCACTCCTGCCGCTGCCTGCGGCTAACGCAGACTCACCCACCTGTTCTTTCCCGCCAGTTCGTTGTTCGCCATGAAGACTCTGTATCGTTCTGTTGCTGCGTTCGGCTTGCTGCTGATTTTGCCAGTTGGCGTAAGCCTCGTTGCGGATGCTGAAGAACCCGCTGCCACTGCTGGCCCGGACAAGGCAGCCGGGATCGAATTCTTCGAGAAGAAGATTCGGCCGGTCCTCGTCAAGCACTGTTACGAGTGCCACTCGGCGGACTCGAAAGAGGCGAAAGGCGGACTGCTGCTCGATTCGCGCATGGCGACGCGGGCTGGCGGTGAGTCCGGTCCGGCGGTCGTTCCGGGCCAGCCGGGCGAGAGTCTGCTGCTCGAAGCGTTGCGGTACGAGTCGTTCGAAATGCCGCCTTCGCAGCGTTTACCTGAGAAGGTCGTGGCTGACTTTGAGCAGTGGATCAGACTCGGTGCCCCGGATCCACGCGATGAAGTGACTCGCCCGAAAGCTGCTGCTGGGATCGACATCGACGCCGGTCGCGAGTTCTGGTCGTTTCAGCGGCCAACGCGCTACGAGGCTCCGGCCGTGCAGAATGCCGAGTGGGTGCGGCGGCCGGTCGATGCCTTCGTCCTTGCACGACAGGACCAGGCCGGGCTCACGCCGAATCCGCGGGCAGAAAAACGCACGCTCGTTCGGCGTCTGTACCTGACCGTTCATGGTTTGCCGCCGACTCCCGAGCAGGTCGACGCGTTTCTGGCAGACGAGTCACCGAACGCGTGGAGCAATCTCGTCGATCAGGTTCTCGCAGCACCGCAGTATGGCGAGCGGCTCGCGCGGCTGTGGCTCGACGTGGCGCGGTATGCCGAGGACCAGGCGCACATCGTCGGCAACAATCGCTCGCTGTGTTACCCGAACGCCTGGATGTATCGCGACTGGGTGATCGAGGCACTCAATGCAGACATTGCCTATGACGAGTTCGTCCGGCTGCAGCTTGCCGCCGATCAGTTCGCGGCCGACGACCATGACGCGCAGGTCGCGCTCGGTTTCCTGGGGCTCGGTCCGAAGTATTACCGCCGTGGCGATGCCGAAGTTATGGCTGACGAGTGGGAGAGCCAGATTGATACGGTCATGCGCGGACTGCAGGGGCTAACGGTTGGTTGCGCCCGTTGCCACGATCACAAGTTCGATCCGATTCCGTCGACCGATTACTACTCGCTGGCGGGAATCTTCGCGAGCACCGAGATGTTCAACGAACCGCTCGACGACGAACGGGAAAAAGAGAAGAACGGGCACGCAAAGAAACCGGAAGAAGCACGGCACATCGTCCGCGATCAGAACCCGCACGACATCGAGATTCAGATTCGTGGAAACGTCAAAACGAAAGGCCCGGTGGTCGAGCGGGCTTTTCTCAGCGTGCTCAGCCCGAGCGAACGTCCGCACTTCAATGAGGGCAGCGGTCGGAAGCAGCTCGCCGAGGCCGTCGCGTCGCGTGACAACCCGCTGACGGCGCGCGTCATAGTCAACCGCGTCTGGGCAACGCTGGTCGGGTCGCCGCTGGTCGGCACGCCGAGCAACTTCGGAGCCCTCGGCGAAGCACCCACGCACCCGGAACTGCTCGACGATCTGGCCGTTCGCTTCATGGAGAACGGCTGGTCGCTGAAGTGGCTGTCGCGTGAGATTCTGCTCTCGGCGACCTGGCAGCAGAGCAGCGACCTCGACGTCGCGAAGCAGAAGATCGATCCGGCCAATCGACTGCTGTGGCGGGCCAACCGGCGGCGGCTGGATATCGAATCGTGGCGAGACACGATTCTCGAAGTCGCAGGCCGGCTCGACCGAACTGTTGGCGGCGAGTCGATCGATCCGCAGAAACCGGAAGAAACTCGACGATCCGTGTATGCCGAGATCAGCCGGCTCGATCTGAACCCGATGCTCGCAAAGTTCGACTTCCCCGACCCGAATGCCCACGCGGCGCGACGTGTCGAAACGACGACGCCGTTGCAGAAGATGTTTGTGCTCAACAGCCCGTTCATGGTGCGTCAGGCACAGGCACTGTCGCAGCGAATTCAGGCTTCGGCGGAGAACGTTGAGGATCAGATTGTCGCCGCGTGGGGAATCGTGTTCGGTCGGAAACCGGACCAGGAAGAAGCGGCACTCGCTGCGTCGTTTATCGGAGAGGACAGGGAAGACCGCAGCGAGCGATGGAACCAGTTTGCTCAGATCCTGCTGGCATCGAACGAGCTGCTGATTGTGGATTGAGTTAGAAAGACAGATAACGATGTTCCTTTCACGACGAGACATGCTGCAGCGGGCGGGTGCGGGGTTCGGGATTCTCGGACTGGCAGGTGCGCTGCAGACGGCCGGGCGACTCTCGGG
>WGMU01000138.1 GCA_016124895.1 bacterium | reverse complement strand
TCGTTTTTCCGGCGATCAGGAACCGTGTCATCCGCAGAATTCGAAAACCTTCATCTCAGACTTCCGCCAGTCGAAGTCGGTCTTCGGAACCGACGGTCTTCTGATTGGCGATGGTTGCATCATTGACCGGTTCGTCAAACGCATTGCATCACCCGTTTCAGACTCGTTTGCCGGTACAGAATCGGGTACAGAAACCTTCCAATCGCCGCAAAATGCGTGTAAAAGATCGAAAGTTTCGCAGGTTGAATCGAGGCGTCGCGTCGACGTAAGTCGCGGAACAGAAATCGGTTTCGACAAATCCCACGGGAGCGTTGCAGCGGATTTCTAATCCGACGGTCGGGGGTTCGAATCCCTCCGGGCGTGCCTTCGCAATCCGCCGCAGAGTGCTGTTTTCCCCAGCATTCTGCGGCTTTTTCGTTCGCCCCGGCTCTGACCGTCACTTTCGCCCCGGAACTCGTTTCAGGCGATTTCGAGCCGTTGCCGCGGGTTTCTGCTGCGCTTTCTGCTGCGCTTAGCGCGTGCTCAGACGACGCCTGAGCGACGACTGATTCAGGCGTCTGAACGTAGTGCTTCAAGCTGACCGCGACGCTGTGACCGATCCACCCACTGACAGCGTGCTGCGGGTACTTCATCGCGAACATTGTCTCAGCAGACCGTCGCAGCGTCTGCCAAGGCGCCGGCCATGGCGCCACGCCTGCCCGCCTCGCAATCACGTTCAGATTCCGCTGCAGGTTGCGGCGGCTCAGTGTGATGATGTCAGACTCGCCGTCGGCGGCTCTGTCGTATCCCTCGCGCAGCAGTTCCAGTAGTTCGGGAACGGCCGGAACGAACCGCGTCTGATCAGTCTTCGGAGCGTAGACCTGCAATCGTGACCGTTCCCAATCAACGTGCCCCCACTTCAGGAGATGCGACTCGGACGGAACCCGCAGACCGGCGAGCCTTCCGAGAGCGATCAGCAGTCTCCATTGAAGATTCGGCGCCGCGTCCAGCAGTGCCACCGTTTCTTCCGCCGTGATGAACCGGTCCCGGTTCGCGGCGATGGTCGCGCTCTTCAGTTTCCCGCACGGGTTTCGAGCGATCAGTTCCCGGTCGACGGCTTCGGCGAAAATGGTCTTCGCGTTGCGGCAGTGCAGACGGACGGTCGCTTCCGCCAGTTCCTCAGCCAGCATCGACGCCCGCCAGGCAGCAGTTTCGGCTGTCGTGATCTCATTCAGCCGGGATTGCTCACCCAGCGAGCCGGCCAGCCGTTCCGCTGTCTGTCGCAGACGCAGCAGGCTGGATGCCTTCACTGTGTGCTGCTTTTCGTCGAGAAACGTATCGATCCACTCCCGCAGCGTCGGGCAGGTCGGTTCCGGCACGCGAGGTTCACAGAGCCCGTGACGGGCAATCTTCTCGTGGATGTCATCAGACACGCCTGCGAGCCAGGCGGCGGTTTCCGCGTCGATCGACTGATTCAGCCGCTTGGCGGTCAACAGCTTCTCAATCCGCAGCTTCGCTTCCAGAGCTTCGCGATGCGTCACGATGCCGAGACGAACCCGTTTCCGCTTCCGGCGTCCGTTTTCGTCTGCGTCGACAAAGTCGATTGCGCGGGGTGGCTGCTTGCCACTGCCGAGTTTTGTGATGCTCGCCACCGGTGTTACCTTTCGGTTGGTGTTACCTGAGCGAGCCGTCGGGGCTTCCACACTTCCCGGCGGCTCGCGTTTTGATACCTCACTCCAGCAATCCACCGCAACGCGAAGCATCGATTGCCCCGGCTGAGAGTCCTCAGACGACCGATGATGCACGCCAGCCGGCACTTGCCGGCTGAGAGCGGCAGTTTCATTTCGGGCAATGCGTCGCAGCATCCTGCAAACGCAGCAACGTACGTTCTTCCAGTTGCTTTCTGCGTTCACGCCGTCTTGCGGGACGCGATCCAGTCGGCCAGGTCTGTCTGATCGTAGCGCACACTCCGCCCGACTCGGACGGATGGGATCTCGCCCTCCTGCGTCAGTGTCCAGAGCGTTCGCAGCGAAATGCGGAGCACATCGGCCGCTTCCTGAGTCGTCAGCAGCGGCTGCAACGTGCGGGGTTCTTCGGTCTGACTGATCATCGATCGGTTTCCAATCCGAATGAGGTTTGAGAGAAGAGCCAGCGCCGCACACGATGCCGGCGCGGGCAGAGTCACAACAGCTCGAAACCGTCAGGCAGCCAGAGCGCCGGACAGTCCGAAGTCGTCACCGCGTCGAGCGGCACGGCGGCGCAGAACCCAGCGGGCGAGTGCGTCGCAGCGTTCCGCCAGCGGCGGCAGGGCTGTCGGCATCACGGCCAGAGCCGATCGCATCCGGGCGCGTCCCGGCTTCGGCCGCCCGCGTCGCTGGCGACGCGTCGAACGGCCATCCCGCGGAGTCAAACCGCCCCGGCTGGAGTGACCGGCGCCGGAGTCTCCCGCGTCCGAGTCATCGGGCTCGCTGTCGAGTTCACCGCGGACGATCGTGAAACCGTCCGGAGCGTCGATACTGAGCCGAGCCCGCCCCCGGCGGCATTCGAGAACCGTGATCACAACAGAATCAGAAACCCGGATTGTTTCACCGGGCTTTCGCGAAATGGTCAAAGGCATGAAACTGCCCTCCGTGAAAAGGGAGCCCGTTCAATCGGGCTCAGTGGTTCGCCGGTCGATGAGGATTGAGCTCTCATCGGCCGGTTTGCTTTTCGGGCGCCGGCACCGTGCCGACTGTCTGCCCGGTTCGATGCTTAGTGCGAACGCGATAGGCGGCGGTCCGCGGATTGGCTGGTTGTGAGATTCCGTTCTCAAGATGACCTCCTATCAACTGGCCTGCCGTTGTTTCGGCGATGCCCCAGCCAGCAGTGCGGCGTCTGTTGCTATCCAGACGATGGCAGCTCGCCCCGCGGGCGACTGGCGACGCTGGCCTGAGTCTCGAATCAGCCCGGCACGCTGCAGCGACCAGCGCCGCGGGCGCTCGCTGTCACCCGTCATACCGAGTGCGTTCTGCACTTCGTGATCCGTCGCGCCGTCGTCGCCTTGCTGAGCGATGAACACCAGCACGCGAGCGGCCTGAGCCGACGCCACGGGCGCGATGCGTTCGGCCGCGTCGCGGCTCGTCTGGCTGCCGTTGTGCGGCACGCCATACGGCTTCGACTTCGGCGGCTTCGATGCTTCCGACGGACTGCCGGCTGGCTGCCCGTCTGACTCGTCAGGGAAAAGCGGTCTGTGATTCATTTCACAACCTCATCAGTCAGGCGGCTTCGGACGCATTCCGCGCCAGTTGCCGCAACAGCGGGATCCGGACCGACCGCACCGTGCGGTCAATTTCGTCAGCGGGTTTGAGTCCGGCCTGCGCGGCCAGTTCTTTGAGTCGAGTCGGTGACAGCCTCGCGAGGTCTGCCCCGAACAGCCGCTCCAGCCGATCAGCTTCGCGGCTTTGCTCATCAACCGGCGGCTTCGTTGATGCCTGCCCCGGCCAGCCGTCAGCCACTGGTCGCGTTGGTGGCGACTTCACGATCCGCCAGGCAAGCGCGCCCTCGCTGGCAAACTCGGACCGTCGACGGTCGAACTCTGCGACCAGTTCCAGAACCTGCCCCGGCGAGTACCCGCGGTCACGGGCGGCGCGAGCCGTCCCGGCTGCGTCCGCCAGTCCTGTCTCAACAAGAGCCCCCTCCACCTCCTGCCATTCGATGCCGGTAGCGTGCGAAGTTCCAGATATCAGAGTCTCAGAATGTTCCCGGAGGGGAGGGGAAGGATTCCGGGAAGGGGACAGGTACGATAGATCGGCGGTTTCGTCGCGGTTCTCTCCGCAGGTTGTCCGCGGTTCGGTCGTGGAATCGTCCGCAGGATGTTCCGCAGATTGCGGACTGAAATCCGTTTCGAGTTCGCCGATCGGTCCAGCGTCCGCCAGGTCAGAGAGCCCGTCGCTGACGAGTGCCCAATACAGGCCGGGAGTGCGGTTCCCTCCGGGCTCATAGTGGAGGTACCCCTCATCAATGCAGCGGCGGCGGACACGGTCCAACTTGTCGACCGACCAGCCACACATCGCGGCAAGCTGAGCGTTGTAGAAGCTGACGGCCGATCGATACCGACGGCTGTCCTCAGTCGCTGCGATCGTCGCCAGCAACCAGCAACCGTCGGCCGTTATCAGATTTGCGGCGCAGGTCTTGATCAGCCACCGCGTGTAACGGTGAAAGAAGAACGGCGTCCGTTTCGGGTACGCGGCGCCGCGTTTTTGCGTAGCAGCCACTCCCGGCCGCGAGCTGACAGAGTTAGAATGTGCCACCTGACTAACCTCCGTGCCCGACGCATCGTGTGAGAAGCGGCGTCGGGCGTGTGAGTTCCCAAAGCGGCCAGCCTCGGCTGGCCGTTTTCATGCGCTGACCACTCAGGCTGGCTGAATTCCCCGCTGTCGGTCACGTAGCGCGGCCACGACTTCGCCGAAATCAAATCGTCTCACCTTCGACGTGATGCGCACTTCTGGAATGCGTCCGGTCCGTGCCCAGTGAATCACCGTCGAGCGTCGCACCTGCAGGCGTTCGGCGAGTTGTGCGGGCGTCAGCAGTTCCGTTGTCATCGCAATCCCCTGCATCGGTGTGTGGTGTGTCGCGTGAGCGTCAATATCCACAGACCGGATGCACCGGATGCCGACTGATTTCACCGGAATCTGCGATGATCCACGGAGTTTCTGTGCCGGAAAGAATCTCAGAAAATCCGGTGCAGCAAAGCGGATGTCAGACCGGATGCCCGCTCAGGTCTCATCTGACGGAATCACGCTCCGCCCGGAACGCCCAGCTCGCGCGTGATGCTTGTTTGTTCCAAGTGTCTTTCGCGCCATGCGGATGTAGCGCGTCCAAGTGTCGAACGGCTTCAAGTCGCCAAGATGCTCCGGCCGTTCTTCCTGCAGGAACGAATACGCTTCGCGGTCTTCAGGCTGCCCGCCGTCTTCTGTCGTCAGCTCTTGTTTTGCATAGAGCCACTGCCCGTACGCAAGCTGAATCCGTTCGGGGAGTTGTCGAACAGAGTCGAGTTTGTCATCGAAATCGGTCGGCGGCTGGCCGGTTTCCGGAATTCCGAGCGGCACGCCGTCTGACTGGAAACTGTCACTTTCATCCGGCGGAGATTCGATTCCGTTCACGGCAACAAAGGCACGGAGAATCTTTAATCGTTGCCGCGGGAATACATTATCCCAAGTCAGTCCTTCCTCTTCGGCCTGACGCTTCAGAGTCGCACGTTCCGATTCCGTGCAACTACGAATCTCAATCCACTTGGTCCAGACAGGAACTTCGTGAGCCGTGCCAACGTAGAAATGGAGGAAGTGTTTTAGCTGTTGCCATTCCGGTGTTGAGTCCAACGAACTCTCCTGCATTTGCTTCGCGAGATGTTTGGCGTAGGGATGGTTTTCCAAACGTGTCAGTTCTTCGGGGCTGACACTTAATGTCCACTGTGGCGGAGACAGCGCATTCCGCTTGATGGGCGACTCAGCAGCCTCATCGGCTGACAGGAGCGTGCGACGCAGATACGGGCGGATGCCGTTGCACCAGTGCAGTAGCGACTGAGCGTCGCCGCGCATCCGATCGTCTGCGAAGTTGTTCCGCCAGCACTGCTGGACTTCGTTCCAGCGGCGTCGCAGCCGGTCCCGGACTTCCGGCTTCGCATTGATGTATTCGACGTGCCCGAAACGGAGACGGGCTCGCACGGTTTCCAGTGCCTGTCGCATTCGGTCGAACGCATCGAACACAGGCTGCCAGCATTCGCAGACGCGCGGTGCGCATCGCTGCGCGAGCACTTCCAGAACCAGCGAGTCAGAGCGTTTCTCCGTTCCCGCTACTTCCATTCCGGCCTGAAACAGGCGTTCGACGGACCCGGCCAGCAAATCGCCGCAGTCGAGAAACGCTCGCCAGTCGTCGCGCAACGCTTCCAGGTCAATCGGACGCAACTCGCGGTCTTGAACTTCCGGAACAAGACTGCGGCGAGTCTTCTGCAGCCGTTCAATGACACCCAACTGATCGACAGCCCGATCAATGGCCTTGATACGATCGACCACATCATCGGGTCGACGGCCACGTGTCGCATCGGATTGAATCGTTGCGACGGCTTCGGTGACACTGACAAGCCAGGCAGCCGGATTGTCGATATCTGGGCTCAGCAGTCGCTCAATTCCCGTATCAATGCGGGACTGAATATCGCGATGCAACGCTGACAGTTCGCGGAGGCATTCGCCCCGATCATCATCACGTCTTCCGGTGAAAAGCGAGAGCGCGGTCCTGGAGAACTCACGCAGTCGAACAGTGAAAACGTGCAATGTTTCAGTATCTGATCCGTCGGGGTAGAAATCCGGGAAAGCGATGCCGTCAGAGTCATGCAATTCGACAGATTGCAGACTCGCAGGCACATTTTCAGCATCGGTTCCGGCCAGCTTTGCTGCGTAGTTGAGTTCCGGCACTTCGTCGAACGCGGCGTTGATCGCGTCGTAGTCATCTGCCGTGATGACCACGTCTTCGTAAAACCGATTCCCGGCCAGCCGGTAGCACTGGTCGATTGCCAGATCCTTGAGCAGACGGACCCACGATGGATTGCCCCAGACGCCACCGAATCGGACTGTTTCGTGCGGGCGTTTGTGAACTGAGAACAACGCCGAAAGCGCCGAATCCTTGAGCAGTTTCTCGTGCGCGAATCGAGCCCGGAAAAGCAGTCGGATGACGTGCTTCGTGAGATACCAGGCCGAAGTCTCGCGCCACGGTTCCGTCTCGGTGTAGTAGGTCTGGTGCAGAAACGGGTTTTCTTCGTCGCTGCCTTCCTGCTGCTTTCGGTAGTGCTCCAGCAAATCGGCCTGCGTCTGAGAACTCGCGAAGTGCTGCGATCTCCACCCCATCCTGTCGCCGCCTTCGATGGGCGCCGTCCGGGCAATGTGGATTTGTTCGATGGAGCACTTGAGACTGAGGGCGGTTTGTTTGACCGCTTCGATGGCTGAATGCCGACTTGGATCCGCTCGCTGGAATGCCTTGTCGATCTCAGACGCGACCTGAGCCCAGAGAGCCTTGAACTCATCCCGCACCAACTGCATGGCGGCGGCATCTGGCTGCGTTACGTGCATCGCCGGTTTCCTTCTGTGTCGGGCCGGTCCGGGCAGCCATCGCGCGAAGGAAACAAACACGACAGCTCACCCGGTCCGCTTCGGCCAGTGCGGTGATCAGCCACAACCGGCAACCCGAACCGGCAGTCTACGTTCACTTCCAGCCGCATCGAAGCAATCGGCAGACCGACCGACGCAACCTGATGATGCTGCCCCCCCTCAGAAACTCCGAGCGTGTGGATGCGGCGCGATGCGTTAACCGCGGCGCGCCGGCACCCGCAGGAGGACCCGGCGCCGTGAACGGCGAGCACCGGCAGGACGGCAGCGGAACGGGAGGAAAGAAAGAAAGTGAGTTTTGAAAGCTGGGTTTGCACCAAAACGGCGCGATATCAGAACCGCGGACGGACTGCAGAATCCGGAGGACCCGACAGGGCAACCGCCACGGCCGCGGGTCCTTCCTGGCCTTTATCCCGGAGACTTCCAGCCGAACAGTGGCCTGTGGGGACACTCTTTCTTTCCAGGTCCCCCCACCCCCTGCCGGTTTTCTGCTGCCTGCTGCGTCGTCTTGCCGGGCTCTGCGGCGGCTGTCAGCGTTCCGGCGCATCACGGATGCCGGCTGAGTTCAGTCCTGACACCTCATAGCGTCCAGAGCGTCGTCAGCGAGCCGCAGAATCTGATCCCGCACTCCGTCCGGCCGCTCGCTCCAGACTTCGGCCAGCAACCGCAACGCGGCGTCGTTTCCGCTTTGATCCGAAGATTCTGCCGTTCGTCCGGAATGCCCGCTGTCGTCGTGCAGTGCTGCGTCACCGTCGCCAAAGTGCTGCGCTTTCTGCTGCGCGCCGTAATCGGTGTTCGGTTCGCTGTCGCTGTAAGCGTCCGTGTGTTCGCTGCTTGTGGCGTTTTCATCCGTCGATGAAGTCGGATTTCTAATCCGACGGTCGGGGGTTCGAATCCCTCCGGGCGTACTTTACACAGAAACGACTTACGTCAATTCCAGCCAGAAGATTCTTGCTTCGGGACAGATTCAAGTGCGGCCAAGGCGGGTGAGTCCCGGTAGCGAGCCGGGCCTCAGCACTCTCACAGAACCTTACGACTTCCGGCGCCTTCCGCAACAGTTCGATAACTGGGTGCTCTGCCTGTGCTGGCCAGACGAGAGCTGGCTGCGGAGAACGAGTGGGCGGCGAGGGTGTGTCTGTCCTGAAGCCAATGGCCGGAAGTCCTGTGAATCATAATCCAGGCAACACTCAATCTTTCGACGGAGTTATGACGGAGCACATTTCGAGCTTCTGGAATCGTATACCTCCGACTTCGGCGACGAGAATACTGCCGCTGGTGTCGACGCAGAGCATATGTGGCAGTTCGAACTGTCCGGGAGCGTGGCCCTTACCACCAAGCCGCCTGGTTGCGACCCCATTCCGATCCAACTGCAGGACCTGACTGGCGCGGGCATCGGCAATGAAGAAGCGGTGCTCCGTATCGATGTCGATGCCGTACGGTGCAAAGCCGTTCCAGATATCAAGCAGGCGACCATTCAGGTCAAACACCTGAATGCGGTCATTCTCACGATCGCCGACAAGAATTCGTTGCTCGGCGTCAATCACGATGCTGTGCGGCAGATCGAATTCACCGGGGCCGGTTCCCGCCGTGCCCCATTCGGAAAGTCGTTTGCCCTGCCGGTCGAACCTGACAACGCGGTTGTTTCCATACCCGTCCGTCACATAGACATCACCATTCGGCGCGAACGCGATATCCGTCGGCTGGTTGAACTGCCCAGGACCGTCGCCTGGCCTGTCCTGCGTCCCAAGAGCCAGTTGAAGTTCTCCATCGCGACAGAACTTGAAGACCATGTGGTGTGCCAGGTCAGTCACCCACACATTTCCTTCGGGGTCGACCCGCAGCCCGTGAGGTTTGCCGATAACGCCGTCTCCCCATGACCGGACGAACCTGCCCGACGCGGTGAAACAGAGAACCGGTTGCGGACCGCGATGGCACAGGTAGAGATTACCGTCCCGATCAGTGTCCACCGCGGAACATGGTCCGAGCGTGAGGCCGTCTGGAATCTCCAGGAAGTCAAGCGATGGCCTGTACCCGGCGGTCATGAGTGAGTGCAGTGCCTGTTGCGTCGACGAGTGCGTCGAGAATGTCACGCCTCCGAAGAACTCGGGATGGTGAAATGCCGGCTTCTCCGTTCGACCAGGCGACCACTGACTGTGCTGCGGATTCGTTCGTCCGCCAAGCCGGTTCAGATTGAGATGCCAGATATCGCCATCCTGCGGATGCGCTCGACCGGTCACCTGGGCAAAGTTGGCGAACGGAATCGCGACTTCCAGAATCCAGCCACGATCGGTGTCACTGTCGTCATTCAGAGTGCCGTTGACTGTCGTCGCGATCTGCACGCCCTGTGTATTCCAGTTCGGAACTTCCGGTGCGCCGGGGCCATCCGGATGATGGCGATCGAGAATGGTCCCGTTCACATTCATTTCGATATTGAAGTAGTCACCAGGTCGCAGAGGATTCGGTGCTGTAAACAGCTCGACGCAGTCATCCAGGTAGACCCGGCTGTCGTGCCCGGTCTGCTCCGCCGAAACGTAGGCATCGTCACACTGAAACGACACATACAGGAATTCGTCGTCCCACAGCATCCGGGCGGCGGTCTGCTCACGCTTGCCTGACGTCCACCACGGAAATGAAAAGTCGCCGAATTCCGTCGCGTTTCGCCAGGCGGGCTCATCAAGTCGCCCGTCGATCCTGATGCTGGAATCCGGTCGATTGATCACCTGCTGCGGAACCTCGTGTTCGAGTTTCAGAATGGCGAAAACCGGCCGGTGATCAGAGGCCACTGCTTCGGGAATCACCTGTGATTCGATCAACCGGAACTTCGACGCGGGTCGGTAAAACACATAGTCGATTCGTGAACGCGGGTTTGTGGAGGGCGCCGTTGGCGTGGCTGGTTCGTCTGCCGTACTGGACCAGTGTTTGAGTAACTCGGCAATCGGCTCGGAATCAGGCACGGCATTCATGTCGCCAGCCAGAATTGTCGGGATGTCGTTTTCGTCGTCGGCGAAGAGTTGATTGATTGCCTGTGCTTCAGCAAGTCGATCTTCGGGAACGTTGTGCTGAAAGTGGGTACTGATGATTCGCAGAGGGGTTCCCTGCGGACCCTTGACGATGACGGCAATGGCTCCACGCGGGTACGTCGTTCGTGCGGCCGTACTCTCGGTGGATGGCAGGGGATGAATCGCCACATCCAGAATCGGCAGACGGGAAAGCACAGCGTTGCCGAACAGGCCTCCTTCATAGTGCTGCGTCGGACCGAAACGCACCGCCATTCCCGTGAGATCAGCCAGTCGTTGAGCCTCATGGACCCGACCGGAGCGTTTCACGCCAGCGTCCACTTCCTGCAGCGCGACCAGGTCCGGTTTTGTGCCGCGGATCACTTCCGCCAGACGAGCGATGTCGTATTGCCCGTCTGTGCCCTGCCCGTAGTGAATATTGTAGCACAGTACACGCACCTGACTCGCCGTGTCGGCAGCCCGGACGCTCAGCGGGTAGAATGACGCGAGGCAGATCATCGCGTTTGCAGCGAACACTGCCCTGCACCGACCAGAGAATGTGACGACAGACATCTGACAACTCCGCTCCGAAATACAATACCGCGATTGCGCACCATCAGTTCCCCACAGCGAATCAACGCGGTGGAGCAACTTGCTTCAGATGGCGGTCAAAAAAGTCGATCACCGTAGCCCGCAGGTCTCGTTGCTGTGGCTGAAGATGAAAGCTGTGCGGCGCCCCTTCAATGACCAGCAGTTCGGCCGGCACTCCGACCGCATCAAGGCGAGCCTTCAGGAACTGTGACTGCTCGACAGGCACCAGGGCATCCATTGTCCCGTGCAGGATCAGCGCGGGCGGATCGTCGGCCGTCACATACGTGACCGCAGACGCCTGCACGCACAGTTTTTCCTCGTCTTCGGTCAGCACGTTGTCGCGAAGCCGCGCCTGTTTCAGGACATCGTGGACGCCATACATCGGGACGACCGCCTGAACGCGGCAGGAGTAATCACCATTCGGCCCTTCCGGGTCGAGTCCGTCGTCTGCATCTGTTGTCGCCAGGATCGATGCCAGATGGCCGCCGGCTGATCCACCGATGGCGCCGATGTGATCCAGATCGATCTGATACCGATCCGCGTACCTGCGCAGGAACCGCACAGCCGTCTTGCAATCGTACAGCATTCCGGGCCACACCTCGCGCAGACGCGAAGGCACATGATCATTTTTTTGCGCCAGACGATAATTGATGCTGGCGCAGACGTATCCGGCAGCGGCCAGCGTGTTGCCGATGTTCTGTTCCCGTGCTGCAGCCTTGTCTCCGCCCTGCCATCCGCCGCCATGAATGATCAGCACCGCTGGACGGCGTGAGCCATCGCTCTTTGCCGGCAGGTAGAAATCCATTTTTTCCGCGCGATCTTCCCCCAGATAATCAACGCCCTTCACGACCTGGACTGGACTGATCCCTGCTTTGTCGTCCGCCACAGCGACAGACTGCCAGGAGTTTGCAGCCTGCAGGACGACAAACGCGATCGGCAGCAATCGACGGAATAATCTCATCACTGTTGTTCTCCAGAGGGAAGCAGGGGTTTGGAATTCAACTTCGACACCAGTATGCGCGGGCACGCGCATCATCCCGAAACTCCGGAGCTGATTCACGTCGGATGCTGGAATTGCCACGGCCGATAACTGCCGATCAGGCCAGCGAACCTGCCGGCTGATCAACATCCGCGCCAGGCGTGTTGAAGGTTCCGCCGTCATCAGGACCATCACCAGCGACAGCGACAGGAATCGTTAAGTTCCTGAGAAAGTCGAGACGCTGAAGCCTGACCATGTCAAAGCGTGTCGGTACGTTGACAGACTCGTCTTATCGTCTGAACGAAAGGCGGCGTGGTGCAACGTGCGGTCCGGAATGTCGTCATTCTCTGCCGATTGACTTCTGAATCGCGGCGACGGTCGCGTCAGCACGAAAGTTGATGATGCGCCGACCCCACTCAATTGTCTTCTCGGCGGGAGCAAGATCGACTCCATTGATCCGGAAGCAGCCGGCCTTGATTCGCTGCTGCGTCCGAACGCTCGCTGGGTCAACAGCCATCATCATGGCCGTCATCGCAAAGTCATCGTGAAGTCCTTCCGGAGCCTGCTCGATTCCCTGTTTCCTGAGCCAGTCGGCGACGGATGGGAAATCATAGTATTCCGGAATGAAATGGAGATGCGTGCTGGTTCCAGCCCACCTGCTGTTGAGCGTTTCGGCGACGGCCTTGAGACCGGCCTGATTTCCACCGCTGTCACCGATCAGCACGATGTGTTCAAAGCCGTGAGTCTTCAACGAGAGACAGATATCACTGAGCAGGGCGTGGTAGGTCTCCTCTGTCACGCTGACCGTCCCGGGATACTTCATATGAATTGTTGGCGGAGCGAAGTCACCTTCGGGGACGAACGGCACGATGGGAGCAACCAGTGCATTGCCAAGTTTTCTGGCAATGGCTTCGGTCGTCCCGCGCAGGACGACGTTGTGCTTTCCGGTCACCAGATACGGCCCGTTCTGCTCGACGCCCCCCGTCGCAACGATGACGGTCTTTTTACCGGCTCGCATCGCATCCCGGACTTCCATCCACGTCATGTCTTCGATGAAGACCGTGTCGACGGCGTCGATGGGCCGGACACTTTCCGGATCAGGTGAGACCGGGTCCGGAACGGCTGCCAGCGCGCCGGCAATGAGAATCGACGAAACGCACATCAGTCGGAGCATGGTGAAATCCTCGATGCAGAGATGTTTCGAGAGGCGACAAGCGATGAGAGCAGTGTTGTGAAAGGCCCGGCCGCGCTTTGTCCGAGTCGGATCGTCATCCCGTGAGCCTGAGATGTTACAACGGACAACGCATCAGCCTGGCTCATTCATGATGGCTTGCAGGCGTGTGAGGCGGAAGTCGGCCAGCCTATAATTTGACGCGTCATTGAATGCAGCTTTCCGCGGAGGTTCCGTCGTGGCTGGAAACTTTTCTGTGTGGCTGGTGGTGAGCCTGATTGTCGGCGTGTGGCCTGTGGCTGCGCTGGGGCAGAGTGATCCGCTGTCGGAAACTCAGCGGGATTCACTGGAACAGAATGTGCAAAGACTCCAGACGATTCTCGACAGGCACGCGGATCGTGTATCGCCAGCATGGGCCGATGCTGCAATCTTCACGAAAGGTCTGACGTGGGCGTTGAAGTACGACCGTGAGTTCACTTCCGCAAACGTCCGATTGCTGGAGCAGGCGGTGACTCGGACAGAGGAACGGCTGGCCGCGCTGTCCGAGAGAACGTCGTCGTGGAAGGAGCGGCAAGGAAGACTCGCGCTGGGTTACGTGTCGGCCGTTGACGGTTCGGTGCAGCCTTACGGCGTGATCGTTCCGCAGACCTATGACCCGTCGACTCCCATACGGCTCGACGTTGTTCTGCACGGCAGCACTCGACCGGTCGGCATGAGCGAGTTGAAGTTCATTGCGCGTTTCGATGAGGGTGACGGAGTGGCTTCCTCGGCGCCGGAACAGCCCTTTATCGAACTGCATCCGCTGGGACGCGTTGAAAACTGCTATCGCTGGTCGGGCGAGACCGACGTCTTTGAAGCCATTGAAGACGTCTGCCGGCGGTACAGCATCGACCGCGACCGCATCGTGCTGCGCGGGATGTCGATGGGTGCGTCCGGAACCTGGCACCTGGGCCTGAAGCACCCAGACCGGTTCGTCGCGCTCGGTCCGTACTGTGGCTACGTGGACACGCACCGGTTCTCGGAAACTCCGCTGAAGAACTTTGTCCGCGTCGGGCCGCTGCCGGATCATCAGGAAGCCGGCCTGCACATGCTCGACTCGGTCGACTACGCGGCCAACGCCGGAGTCGTTCCGGCCATCGCGTGCATCGGCGAGAAAGACGTCTTCTTTCAGGCCCACGTCATCATGGGCGAGGCGATGCGGCGCGAAGGCCTGCAGATGATCAATCTCATCTCGCCCGGAACCGGGCACGTCATCGACCCGGTGACGCACGCCAAACAGATGCGGCGCATCGCTGAGCACGTCGCTGCCGCACGGCGCCGTCCGCGCGATCTCCGCTTTGTCACCTGGACGCTCAAGTACAGCCGCTGCCACTGGCTGGAAATTCTCGGCCTAAAGCAGCACTACGCTCGCGCGGAACTCTCCGCAAAGCTGGCTGATGGTGTTCTCGTCGTGGCCGAGCCGCAGAACATCACTCGGTTTGCGATCAGATCAGGCGAGCTGCCCGAGCGACCGCGGCGAATTCAAATCGGTGAGTCCGGCAGCGAGTTTCCCTTCCCCGCCGGCCACGTCGAGCTGGCACTCATCGACGGCAAATGGCAGCTCCTGGCCCAGGGAAGTCATTCAAAGCTGATCGGCAAACACCCGGGCCAACAGGGACCGATCGACGACGCCTTTACGACGTCCTTCCTGTGCGTCCGTGGAACCGGCCAGCCCTGGAACGCCGACGTGCAGAAGTACGCGGACGCGAGCCTCCGCCGCTTCGCCAGTGAATGGCATCAGTATTTTCGCGGCGAGCTGCCCATCAAAGACGACGTGGACGTGACCGAGGACGATATTCGCACCCGCAACCTGATCCTGTTCGGCGACCCCGGCAGTAACCGCCTGATCGCCAGGTCGCTCCCGAATCTCCCGCTGACCTGGTCCAGTGAAGTGCTGCACATGGATGGTCAGGACTATTCCGCTGCAGGCCACGTGCCCGCATTCATTGTTCCGAATCCGTTGCCTGGCGCGGAAGACCGCTACCTCGTGGTGAACTGCGGCCACACGTTTCACGAGTCGGAACTGGCCAGCCTCAACTACCTGCTGTTTCCTCGCTGGGGCGACTGGGCCGTCCTGAAACCAGCTTTCCCCGTTGATGGATCCGCTACCGTCTCGGAACAGGTTCTTCGCGCCGGCTACTTCAACGAACAATGGAAATTCGCCGCTTCAACGGCCGGTCGTTGAGCATCCAGATGATTTACAGGACGGCGCCAGACACTCCGGCCAACACTCGAAACGGAAGGAACTGCGTCTCTGCTCTTCCGGAACGAGCTGGCTTGCCGACAGTGAGTACGACAGCGCACTGCTGAAATCTCTGGCTGAAGTCTTCATCGTTTTGTCTGAATCACTTCAGCCACCACGGAATCACTTGGAGCCTCGCAGCCCACCTCTGCGAAATGGAGAACTCTCTCGATGACTCAACGGCGTCAATCATGTTTGCGGGCAATTCCGCTTTATCTGGCCGCCACGCTGTTGTGTCTTGCCACGTCGCTGGCAGTGGCGGACGACATGCCGTCCGCCCAGCGTGGACCGCGTTCGTGGACCATCGTGACTCTGGGAGACTCGATCACGAAAGGTGTCCGCTCGGGCGTCACCCCCGAGCAGACGTTTGCCTCGCTGGTCGGACACGACCTGAGTGAGGCAGGCGTCGAGTCGCGTGTGATCAACGTCGGGATCGGCGGCGAACGCACGGATCAGGCGCTCCGCCGCCTGGATCAAGTGATCGAACTCAAGCCGGACATCGTCACGGTGATGTACGGCACCAACGACAGTTACATTGACCGCGGCAAGTCAGACACACGCATCACGCTCGACGCCTACCGCGCGAACCTGACGATGATCGTCTCCGAGTTGCTGCGGCGCGGGATCACTCCCGTGCTGATGACCGAACCTCGCTGGTCCGACAAGGCCGGGCCTAACGGAGTCGGCGAAAACCCGAATGTCCGGCTGGAGCCTTACGTCGAAGCGTGCCGACAGATTGCTCACGAATGGCGTGTTCCGCTGGTTGATCACTTTGCAAAGTGGACAGCCTCCCGGGCGGACGGCGTCGAGCTGCACGACTGGACGACCGACGGTTGTCATCCCAACCCGGCCGGACATCGCGAACTGGCAACGCTGATGCTGCCGGAACTGCGTCAGGCAATGGGGCCGGCCCTGACGACACGGGAGAAACTGGTTTCGGGAGAGCCGGTTCGCATTGTCTGTTTTGGAGACAGCGTGACCGGAGTCTACTACCACACTGGCAGCCGGCGAGCGTACACGGACATGCTGGAGATCGCTCTGCGTCGCAGCGTGCCGAACGCTCAAGTGCAGATGACCAACGCGGGCATCAGTGGGCATACGACAGTCAATGCTCTGGCCCGTATTGACCGCGACGTTCTCAGCCAGCAGCCGGATCTGGTCACAGTCATGTTCGGTCTGAACGATATGACGCGCGTGCCGATCGACGACTACCGTGCGAACCTCGTGACGATCGTCCGCAAATGTCGCGAGGGGGGTGCCGAGGTTGTCCTCGCCACGCCGAACGCAGTCGTTGACTCGTCAGGCCGCCCGACGACAAGGCTGATTGAATACTGTGACGTGGTCCGCGACGTCGGGCGGGAACTCAACGTCGCCATCTGCGACTGCTACCGAGAACTGGAGGCGACTCGCAGCCACGACGTGTTTGACTGGCGACTGCTGATGAGCGACGCCATTCACCCCAACATGGATGGCCACAAACGCATCGCGATCAGCCTCGCACAGAGCATTACGGGGCAGCGAGTGGCACTCGATGACGTGATGCCGACGGAACCGGTCATCAGTCACACGCTCGCACGGCTCCGCGGAAACGAGCCAGTTCGCGTACTGGCCATGCCACCATTCGACAAGCTGATTGAAGAGGCACTTCACAAGCCGTTCCCGAATGCCAGGGTCGAAGTGAGTGCCTGGTCGACCGAGGGGCTGTCGCTGGCCAGCCTGGAACAGGACGCGAAGTCGCGCGTACGAGCGTTCAAACCGGACCTCGTCCTGATCGCGATTCCGCGGTCGGCCTCGGACAGGAAGGACGAGTCATTTGCGGGTTCGTACGCGTGGGTGATGAACTGGTCTCTGAACTTCGGCTCGCCAACCTGGGACTGCATCGTTGCTCATCCGTCGCTCTTCGACTCGGGAACGGCGGATAAGGCACAGGACGATCTGGTCCGTCGCCTTGTCCACGCACAGGATCTGACGCTGATCGACCGGGAGGCCGGCAGCACAGCGGATGCGGCAACCATTCTGCAGGATTGGCTGCAGCGGCAACTGGATGCACGCGAACAGTGACCAGCCCGAAGGGCTCGCCGGGCCGCGGATTTCTGGCTGATCATCGGCCACGGCGGGACGGTAGACTCGCAACCGAACGCCTGGTTTCCCTGTCAGCACGGAACCTCCGATGACACTTCCAGCCGCCTGCTACTGCCCTGGTCCGCAGAATCGCCGCACCTGGCTGACGGTGGGTGGACTCAGTCTCGGGGCATTGACAACGGGAACGTCCCCCAGTCTGGCACGTCTGCTGGCGGCGGAAAATGCGACACGGGGAACGCGCGAGATCGATCCCGAATTCTCCGTAATTCTGTTCTGGGCGAATGGCGGACCGAGTCATCTCGACCTGTTCGATTTGAAACCGCAGGCACCGGCCGAATACCGTGGCCCGTTCCGCCCGATCGCCACAAGTGTGCCGGGCATTGCGATCACGGAAGAGCTGCCCCTGCTGGCGGGAATGGCGGACCGCTTCACGCTGATCCGCAGTCTGCATCACGAACGCGGCGAGCATTCGGGCGGAACGAACCGGTTTCTGACTGGCCACGCTTCGAAAGCCGCCAACCTGGCCGACTCTGAGTTTCCCGATATCGGCTCAGTCATTTCGAAGCTGCGCGGTAACCGCGCCCCCGGCGTACCGCCTTACATCGCCAACACCAAGGCTTACGGCAGTGGACCGGCCTATCTGGGGCCGGCTTATGCTCCGTTCATGCCGACTCCGAATCCGCTGAGTTCCAGCGGCAACAACACTTACGACCCGGTTCCGATCTATCAAACGGAAGGCAGCAGTGAGGCCACCGACACGCTCAACCTGACCGCGGACGGAATTCTGACGCTGCGCCGTCGACGGAATCTGCTGAGTGCTCTCGATGCTCTGCCGAGGTCGATTGACCAGTCGGGAACGATTCCCGCCGTCGACACCTTTCAGAGACAGGCCATCGAGATGCTGGCCGGCAACCGGATGAGGTCGGCGTTCGATCTCTCGCAGGAAAGTGAGGCGACTCGGCGACGCTACGGCGAGACTCACTGGGGCAAGAGCCTGCTGACCTGTCGCCGACTGGTTGAAGCGGGTGCCCGGTTTGTGCAGTGCCAGGCGACCTTCCGCCTGCGTCCGGAAACAGGCCGGACCAGTAACTGGGACGACCACTCCGTGAACTCAGACATCTTCAAAGCCTACCGGGAAAAGCTGCCGTCGTTCGACCAGTCAGTTTCCGCGATTGTCGAGGACATCTATCAGCGCGGTCTCGATCGAAATGTCCTCTTTATCTTCTGCGGAGAATTCGGTCGTACTCCGCGAATCGGGAACCAGGATTCCAGCGGTCGCCCCGGTCGAGACCACTGGCCGCGCGCGATGAGTGTTTTTCTGGCCGGCGGCGGATTCCGCACCGGGCAGGTCATCGGAGCGACGAATCCCAAAGCCGAAGAGCCTGTCAGCAGGATCATGAACAGCAACTGCCTGCTCGCCTCGATCTACAGTCGCTTCGGCATCGACCCGACTGAGACCTTTCTGAACAACGCTGGCCGGCCGATCCATATCCTGCCCGAAGGCGAACCGATTCCCGAACTGTTCTGAGCCGGCCGCTCAGCAGACAGACGGGCCTGCGGCGGGATCGGCACGCACCGCGGTCAAAGGATTTCCTGGGGATACTCGTTGAACGATTGAAGTGCCTCTGCATACTCGACGCCGCAGGTGGCTCCCCGATATTTCGCCAGCGTTTCCTTGGCACGCACGGCTCCGTCACGCCGCAGCGGGTCGTAGTCCGTGTTTCGCGCCAGAGCCATCAGTCGGCCCAGCCATTCTGTCGCGCGTGGCCAGTCGTCGGTCACGTCCACAAAGGTATTCGGCTCGAAGCCGATCGTGTGTCTCGGGCCGTTGTCGTACCAGTAGACCTGGCGAGGTCCGCGGTACGGGATGGACTCGTCGATCAATCGGTCGGCGTGTTTCAGCGCGATGCTCGACAACCGCGAAGCAACTTCATGATCGGAATGGCGATCGTGTGGCCACAGCATGAATGCGACGTCTGGCTGAATCTGGGCGACAGCCTCGGCGACCCGCTTCTTTGCCTCGACTTCGACATCGAACGACATTTCGGCGAAGTTCAGGAACTTCATCTCGACGCCGAAATCGCCACACAGTCGCTTCGTTCCGTCGATCAGTGCCCGCTCTCGTCCTTTCACGGGCCGCCAGTTGGAGTAGTCTCCAATCAGCGACAGAATCACGACACGATGATTCTTACGGATGGCCTGCAGGAGAATCCCCGGAATTCCAAAAACGCAGTCATCGTAGTGAGCACCGATTCCCAGAATGGTTTTCGCCATTGTCCTGCTCCATCGTGAAAGACTTGAAGTTTAAGCACGGCACACCATGCCTGCCGGCGGTCGAACAGCCTTTACCTGCCGGTCTCGCTGCGCCGGTCGATTCCGAAAACGAAGTCGTCCCTGCCTTTGTCATGGCGATGCCGGCCCGCTCGAATGGTGATCCCTGTCACTTCCAGCGATAGCTTTTCTGCCTGCGGAACCCGGTTAGCTCGATGGTGCCATCTGGCATGATGTCCATGAGCGAGTAGCCGTTGTTCCCAACTCCTGAGCCTTCCACCATTGCGACCAGCGTGCAGTAGTGGATGCCGCCGATCTCTTTCAAGTCGTTCCGGTGGCTGTGCCCCTGCAAGACAGCCAACACCTTCCCCGAGGATTCAAGAGTCTTCCGGACGTCGGTGTTGTTTTTCACGCCGTGATTGTTACTCACGTCCAGTCGCTGGTGAGCGAGCACGATCACCAACTTGTTGCTGGCCTTGAGATCAGCTTCCAGCCATTCGAGTTCAGCAGCAGGAATACTGGTGTCAGTCCAGTGGAAGTTCTTCCGACCGTAAGGCTCACCATCGCTGCGGAAACAGGAATCCAGCACGATGAAATGAAAGCCGCCCCGGTCGAACGAGTAGTACGACTTCTGCTGTTCGACGCTGCCCAGAAACTCATCCTTCTTCAGCGTATCTACGCAGTGGTTGCCCAGGACGTAGTGCCGGTCCCTGCAGATCGCTGAGAACTCTCGATTAACTGTCTTGAGATAACGCTGCTCCACATCCACCGAGTCGGCGGCGTCAATAAGGTCGCCCAGTTCCACCAGAAACGCTGGCTTGTCCTGCTCGAACTGCGTGGCTGCTTCTTCGAGCTTGGCCAGTGTCTCCCGGTAGTGCCGGGTTCCCGCCGGTGCTTTGTCGGCGTAATGCAGGTCGGTCACGAGCCCCACACGCAGACCGGCAGCGCCGTCAGCGGCCAGCAGTTTCGATGTACTGAGCGAAGCGGCGGACAGCACGAGCGTGCCGTGCTTCATGAAGGCTCGTCGTCCCAGGCGGACGTGGTCGTTGTCAATCGTCATTTCGGGTCGCCTTGTTCCGATGGCAGATACTTGAGGCCCATCTTCTCGTCAGGAGTCACCACTCGAACGCTCCCGCTGCAGCCTTTGTCCTTTTCGCACCGGCCGGTTGCCGACAGCAGGCGGCCAGCGGCCAGCCCCTCAATCCCCAGCGAGCAGTCGAACTCATACCGGCCCTGCATCTGGAAACTGGCGTCGGTCACCAGCAGGATTTTCGGGTCGCCGTAGCATCCAAACCACCAGCGGTTGTGTGCAAAGGCAGCCGTCTGAATTCCCAGATGCGTGTGTCCGCTCCTGATGACATGCTTTTTCAGGAACCTGAACTCGCCGTCGTACTCGTAGACGTAGTTTTCTTCGACGCCGTCCGGCAGCCCGCCAACAACGAAGAAGTGGCCGTCACGAAAGCCAATGCCGCCTGCCCCGTGAAAGACTTCCTGCGTTTCGTGGCGGGCCAGTTCTTTCAGCGTTGCGGCATCGTAGACGTAGACCCATGAATCAGCGTTTCCCTGCGGATCGTTGAATCTGCCGAGATTGACAGCGACATAGAGTTTTCCAGTGTGACAGCAGAGATCGCCATGATGGTTGGCGACCGGGACCTTTTTCAGCAGCCTGCCGTTCAGGTCGGTCTTTACGAGCGTCGTTGTGAAGGACCAGTACAGGGCGTTGGTGCCGGCACAGATCCCCTGCAGGTGATGCGGGTACGTTCCTTCGCAGGTCACGTTGCGGAACTGCCGTTCGGTCTTCAACTCGAGAAGCACTGCGGGATGATCCGTGTAAAGCCGCTGCACGCCCATGTCGAGCAGTTTCACCATCAACTCCCGGTCATTGACGGTCCATGCTCCGACCTCGATCCCGGCAGACCTGATCTTCCGAACCTTCTCCGGCGTGACACCACTGTGATGCAGCACAAGCGATTCAAATCCGTGCTGTCTGGCGATGCGGATGTCTTCGTCGATGTCCGTGTCGGTTCCCCGATCCCAGAATATGGGAACATCCGGCGCCAGCCGCTTCACCTCTGTCATGTACTGCAGATCGCCGTCATTGAATCCAACCCAGCGTTCGGCTTTCAGAGATCGAACAAGAGCGACCGCGTCGGGGACACAGGCCATCTTCGGCTGGATCGAAACTCGGGTTCGATTCTGCTTCATGACCAGCAGCAGAACGTCCCTCAGCAGCGGGATTCGCTGTGCCGGACATTCATCGACGGTCCTGTTCATCCGCCGCCTGAAGTTGGCTGCAACGTCGACCTTTGACAGCTCGTCAAAGGTGGATTTGGCGACTAGAAGATCATGATCGCCCACACGCTTTGTCGTGTGATCGTGAGTGACGACAAGCTGGCCGTCCTTTGTGCGAAAGATATCGAGTTCGATCCAGTCGGCTCCCAGATCGATCCCGCTCTGAAACGCAGGGATTGTGTTTTCGGGGAATTCGCCAGAGTTTCCCCGGTGTGCCGTCACTCCGTTGTCAAGGAATGGTGACACCTCAACGTGCTCGTCGACCTGCTCATCCGCTGCAAGGACAGGCTGGAAGCACAGGATCCCGGACAGCACGAAAAGGAATCGAGGCATCATGGTCAGTCCTCTGCCTTTGAGACTTTGAGACGTGAAGCGAATGGGCGAAGCCAGACTTGACTGAGACCGCTGCCGCAGACGGGTTCAGTCATGTCGATTGAAGTCATCGCAATCAGAATTTGAGCAGACCAGACAGAGCGCCGTCGATCAACTGGCACGAGGCAAATTCCGACAGCCATTCCGGTGGGATGCCAGACTCGTCCCGGCAGGCGCCGGAGAACCGGCCGCAGACGGCACCGATGGTGTCGGCATCGTCGCCGAGGCTCATGGCCCTGAGCACGGCGTCCGAGAAACCCGCTGCGTCATGGAACGGCCGGAGTGCGGCTTCGCGACTGCTGACCACGTACCCACTACCCTGAATGTCGGGCGGATGCAACCGGCGGAAACTCCCATCCGCGTCGACTTCAATGGCCGGATGAAACGGCTCAGCCTGCGACGAACCCGAGCCAGCAGCTTGAACGACTGCGACACTCGATGACGACCGCCATCTCCGCCTGCGCCTCACCGGAATTCTTTGAGGCCGCCCGATTCGAGGGCGTGAGCCAGGTCTCGCTGCATTCACCTCATGAACAGATGGCGAAACGGCATCGCGGTACGCAGTCTGTGTTGACGCATATCCGCTGATCAGAGCAGTCAACGAGGCTTCATCCTGCAGCATGTGACATCTTCAGGCTCGACTTCTGTGTCTCGACACATCGCGTATCGACGTGAGTCCGCGGAAACACCCACACGGTCACACAGAATAGAGCGAGTTGATCGTGGTCTGCCGGTGATTTCGCGACGTCAATGTTGCCTGCGTTGCCTCAAGGGTCGATCGGGAAATCAACATTCGATTCGCTCGTACTGTCGCTGTCCGCTGTACTGGAATGATCCGGCATCCGGACAGCCCCCAGAAGTGCGAGGGCCAGCATCGCCAGAGCGGCTCCCCAGCCGAAGGCAGCCAGCGCACCAAAGCGGTCGTAAATCAGGCCGAACAGCAGACTCGAGGGCAGCGCCGCCACGCCGATCGCACAGTTAAACCAGCCGAACGCCAGTCCTTTGAACTCATCTCCTGCCAGTCGGCTGACCAGCGTTTTCTCAGCGGGCTCTGTCAGTGCGTAGTAACCGGCATAGACGAGAAACAACGTCCACACATGCCACGCTTCCCAGGCCAGACCAAACAGCAGATACACCAGAGCGTACAGCAGCCAGCCGGCTCGCAGCGGACGCAGTGGCCCGCTGGCATCGACGAACTTTCCGGCCAGCAGATTGCCGCCACTCTTGGCGACGTGAAACACAAACCACAGCAACGGCAGCAGCGTGGTTGAAACTCCCAGCTCACTGGCACGCACCAGCAGAAAGGCGTCCGTCGAATTCCCCAGAGTGAACAGAACCAGCGCGGCAAGAAACAGCCGGAAGTCCCGGCCAAACGGCTGCATTGTCAGTCGGCCTCGTGACGGGTGAGCATCAGCGACGGCTTTCGCGGGTGTCTCTTTCAGACCAAAGACCAGCAACAGCAGAACAGCCAGACCGGGCAGCAGCGTCAGGGCGAACAGCAGTCGCAATTCATTCGGACAGAACCACAGAAACGCGGTCGCCAGCACAGGTCCGGCCGCCGCGCCGCCGTGATCCATCGCCCGGTGAAAACCGAATGCGCGACCGTGGAACTGCTCCGGTGTCGAATCGGCGATCAGCGCATCTCGTGGTGCAGTCCGAATCCCCTTGCCGGTCCGATCGGCTATCCGTGCGGCAAATAACTGCCACGGGACGCCGATCAGGGACATCACGGGACGAGCGACCGCGGCCAGGCCATAACCGAACAGGACAAACCCCTTGCGTCGTCCAGCCCGGTCCGACCACGCGCCAGACCACAGCTTCAGCAGACTGGCAACGGACTCGGCGACGCCCTCAATGATTCCCAGCGTGAACCGGTTTCCGCCGAGCACGGTGATCAGAAACTGCGGCAGCAGCGGATAAATCATCTCGCTGGCCACGTCGTTCAGGCAACTTGTCCAGCCGAGGAGTCGGACATTCCGTGGCAGACGCGGCTGTCGCGATGCCGGATTACTGCCGGCGTCGGCATCGTCCGGGGCAGGCTGGTCAGTCACGTCGACGCCCCTTACTGCGGCCAGGTCGCTCTGGGATCGAGATTGATCATGCCCGTCGCCGGATGTTCCGGGATTCCCGGTCGCAGATACGGCTTGTCCGCCGCCTTGTGACAGGCGTAGCAGGCCGTCAGCGTGAACTCGTAAGCCGCGACGAACTTCTCACGATCCGTCGCCTTCACGGCGTCATCAAGCTGCTTCAGCGGACTGTTCTCAACGGCCTGCAGAATGTCTTCCAGCTTGATCTCCTGGCCGTTGCTGTCCTTTCTGACCGGGATGATCCGCACGGCCCAGCGCAGATGCGATCTGCTCTCATTCAGGTAGAACTGGGCCAGCGGCCAGTTTCCCTGCGTCCCGGCGAACCACAGATTCGTGAAGTGGTAATCCACATCGTGCATCGCGTGAGCCTGATCCGGAACGACCTTCTTCAGACGCTCGACTTCCGCCCGGAGCTGCATCAGTTCGTCCGGCAGCTTTCCAGAAGCTTCCTGAGCCAGCACGCTGTCAGGAGGACTGAGGTCAGTGCTCCAGCGACCGAGGCATGCTGCCCCAAGTCCGACGATGGACAACAGAAACGCGTGACGTTTGTGACCAGCCATGGGAATCCTCACGCTGCTGGAATTGCTCTCAACCTCACCGCCGGGTCACGCTAATCTCGCCCATATCGATCGTCAATATCGGAACTCGATATCAGGGTGGAGCCAGAAATCATGGCCAGCGAGCATGTGATGAAGCACTTCTTTGGAGGTTTTGTCCGTCTGCACATTCTCTACCACGCAGAGAAAGGCCCCGTCTGCGGTGTAGAGATGATTGAAGAACTGCAGCGTCACGGATATCGCCTGAGCCCAGGGACGCTCTATCCCATCCTGCATTCGCTGGAGACGAACGGACTGGTCTCCTGCGAAACAGCGCTGGTCAGCGGGCGTCGGCGCAAGAACTATCGGATCACTCCGGAAGGAAGTGAACTGCTGACGGAAGCACGGTCACGATTGCGGGAACTGTTTTCCGAACTGATCAACGACCTGGACACGTCAGCAACGGCAGCGAGAACATCAAAGTCCAGACGCTCGCGACGACCTCCGTCCCGCGGGTGACGCGCGGCTGACCATCAGCGTCCGACTGGCAGCGTGAGCAATGGAAATGTCGATGCGCCGCCGCCGCGGATTTCCAGATTGTAGAGTTCCAGCAGCAGCTCAAACGTCTCCCTGGAACGGCCGTCGGCCGCGTCGAGGGAGAACCAGTAACCACGCCAGAATACTGCGGCGCTGCTGTCGCGAGGTGCCCGTTTTGAGCAGCCGATCTGCAACAGGTCACAGGCAGGAGTGACGTCTTCCGGCAATGCCTCGGCCAGCCCACGGGTCAGATGCTGTTCAGGAACTTCGACGCCCCGCGACAGGAAATGCAGAACCTCTTCGACCGACCGCGTGCTGACATGCAGATCACTGTGAAACGCGGTGACCGCCTTGAGCTGTCCTTCTGCGGCCGGCTCCAATGGGTACGCTGCCTGTCCCGGTTCAAGCTGCAGGAGGTCCGTGATCGCCGCGGCCTCTGCAGACACCATCGTGTCCGGCGAGAAGCGCAGCACGAGTTCCTGTCCGCGTTTCGTCAGCACGACCGACTGGTTTTCCTCCGCTGGCGAGAAGCGATACCCCTTTTCCAGAGCCGCGACAGCGTCGGATGGCGTGAGCGTGCCGGTACGCAGTGGTGGCGAAAGTTGCTCCGTCGTTTCCTGATAAGCCAGTTCGATCTGCTGCATCCTGGCGAGTTCGCCAAGCGTTGCTGCCAGCCACTCAAACGCATCAGCCGCTCCGGCCGACTGACTGGAGTCGGTCCCGTTCCGGACGCCGTTGATCTGGTCGACGGTCAGTCGTAACACGCGTTCCAGACGCTGGCCGTTGCGCGAAAAGAGGTAGATCGTGTCCAGCCCGATGGGCGACAGAAAACGCCGCGTGAACTGCTCGTCCTGGATCGGCGACAGAGAAATTGTGGGCCTGTCGGCGGCGTTCAGATTTCCGGCCCAGCGACCACTTCCGAGACCGAACTCGGTCCCGAAACTCAGTCCACCGTCGATCTCAAATTGCGATGTGATGCCGCTGACCGCCAGGAATTCTGGCGGTTCACCATACCGCGCTCGGACCAGGTTGAGCAGCATCTCCTCACTGGCCGTTCGCTGCAGTGCGTCGTTGTAATTCGTTCGACTGCTGCGCATCAGGGTCGGCCCCAGCGTACAGCCGCTGGACATCACGCTGATGCAGATCAGCAGATTCAACTGCCAGCATTGAACGCGAATCTTCATCACATGTGCTGACCTGATGAGGTTGTTGTTCACAGGGCTGGATCGAAATCCGGTCGGAATCGCCGGGCCGGATCCTGTGGCGCGTTCCTCACGGCATTCACCTGGACCATGCGATTACGAAGGAGTCCGACGCATCTGCACGGGACGCGCCAGCCCGGACGGTATGCTTGCGGTTGACCATCGAAATACAGGGGCATTGTCTGTTCTGCCGATTGTGCAGGCCCGCCTCTTCCGCGCCAGGATAACTCAGCTCTTCTTCGCAGCCAGAACTTCTTCGGCAGCGTCGGCAGGCCAGCCGAGTGCGTGATGCAGGCGGAACTGGGCGACGTTGTAGTCGGTCACCGATCGCAGGTACTCGCGACGCGACTGGTCGAGTGCCTGCAGTGACTGCAGAAATTCAATCGGCAGCCCCTGTCCCTCGTTGACCCGTTCACGGTTTCGAGAGTACGACTGCTGAGCAGCTTCGACGGCGTGCCTTGCCGTTTCAATCTGCCGATGACGTGATCGGACCTGAGTGCGGGCTTCAACGATCTCCCGCGAGATGCGGTCCAGAAGCTGAATCTCGGCGAAGCGTTCCTGATCGATCTGTGCCCGAGCTGCCGCCTGCGCGGCACGGTCGCCGAGTCCCAGGTTGCGAATCTCCCAGACTGCCGAGAGAGCGAAATCGGTCTTGTTGGAGAAGCTGCTGATCGTGCTGCCGGTTCCACCGCCGAAGCCGCCGTAGCTCAGTCCGAGCAGAACGCTCGGCATCAATGGTGCGAACTGCTCGCGCTGCAGCCGCTCGCAGGCAGCCGCCACCAGTTCGCTCTGCTCGCCGACTTCGGGACGCGACGACAGGCCGGTGGCCACCAGAGACTGAAGTGTCGGCTCGGAGGCGACAAGTTCGATGGGTGCCATTTGCTGCTCGGTTGGCACGACCTGCAGGGGAGCGTCCAGATGCAGCACTTCCGCCAGGCGAGCGGATGCGACCGCGACCGCTTCCTCGGCGCGCGAGACGTCGTTCTGTCGGATGGCTGTCTCGGTCGCCGCGCGGTCGGCGTCGGCCTGTGCGCCCTGCCCGGTCCGCGCAAAATCGGATGTGAGTCTCAGCAACTCGTTCGAGTTTGTCAGAGTCTCGGACGCGATCGCGAGTTCCTGATGAGCACGCAGCAGTTCGAGGTAGCTCTCGGCCGCGCGCAGCATCTGGTCGTGGTAAGTCACCCAGGATCCGAACTCGCGAGCAGCGAGAGTTCGTTCGGCAATACGCGGCTGGAAGACGGCGTCACTGACGTGAAACTGCGCCGAGAGCCCTGGGACTGAGGCCGTGCCGGCTCCGATCGCGCGGGCTCCGAACCCGAGCTGCAGCGACGAGCGGTTGGCGTCGATGATGGATCCATTGGAATTCTGCAGGTTGCCGTCATGCCGGTAGTAGGTGACGCCTGCCCGGATCGACGGCAGCCACAGAGCCTGAGCGGCATCGCGCTGCACGGCTGCTTCGACGATTCGCTGATGAGCAAAAGCGACCTGCGGATTCTGACCGCCGACAAGCTGCAGCGCTGTCGACAGATCCAGATCGTGCGTGTCGACGAAGTCTTCCTCTGAATCTGCGTCCGAGGCGGTCCGGCCGGCGCTGGCAGCGGAGGCACGGCCATCGTCGACTGCCGGAGCTGGTGGCGGAGTCAGCGCGACATACTCGACGCGCGCGACGACGTATTCTCGATGTCTGACCGCATCGCTGTCGGCTGCCTTCTGTGTCGACTTGTCACCACGGTTTTGTGTCGCGGAACCGGCCGCCATCGGCGACACGATCGGCTGGGCCGCCATATCCGTCAGCTTGCCGGGTTCAACAATGTCGCCAACTGCGACGGGCGGCGTTTCAAAGCCGGCCGGCAACACGTCTGGACGAATCGTCGTCAGGCTGGTTGTCGAGGCTGCGATGACCGGCTCGCCGGCGCGGGGCGTCTTTGAGGAACTGACTGCGGTGAATTTCCGCACGGCCAGAGGAGTCTTTCGCTGAGGCGACTGCATGGATGCCGTCGTGCCGAACGTCGAGCAGCCGGTGGCCACAGGCAGAATGCAGCCCGCCAGGAATCTTCGCCAGCGGATGCTTTGCCGCGGCCTGCGATCGATTGAATCAGTCAATGCGACTCTCCCTGACCTGAATTGACCTGAGCGCAGGCTCGGCCATAAGGGCAGTAGCCCGGTTAGTTCGAGATCGTCCGGGAGACTGGGTGGGCTTTAGCGATTTTTCCGATTAAGCCGACGATAACGTGTGAATGCCGTCGAAACAGTCCCTGACAATCCCGTCCGAATGAAACAGCTTTGCGGCGGCAATTGCGGTCGGTTGATTTTGGGGCGAAGTTGAGACAGCTAGACTGTTTATCCTGCTCGCGATACAGCAGGCTGCGGAGTCTCCGCAGCTCTCTTGAAACTGCACAGTCTGTGCAGAGGAGTGATCGATGAACTCATTTTCTGTTGTGTCACGCGTCGTCTCCGGTGGGCTGGGTATTGTCCTGGCCGTTTCCGTCAGTGGCTGCAATCAGGCTGAGTCAACAGCCGTTGCGAAGTCGGCTGCGGATCAGAAGCCGGTCGTTGACGTCGTGACGCCGACACGCGCGACGATCACTCGCATCACGACGCAGCCGGCGACCGTATTTGCCTGGTACGAGGCGGAAATCCACGGCCGCGTGGCTGGCTACCTGGCGGAACTCAACGTTGATATAGGCGACAAGGTGTCGAGTGGCGACGTGTTGGGCCGGATCGCTGTGCCCGAGCTGAAGGCGGCGTATGAGAAACAGGAGGCAACGATTCGTCGGCTGCAGGCGGAAGCCGAACGGGCGGTCGCCGCTGTCAAGCTCGCTGCTGCTGATGTCCAGTCGGCTCAGGCGATGGCGAATGAGACTGCGGCTGATGTCGGTTCTGCCGTCGCCGAGTTAACGGCAGCCAAAGCTGAGTTTGACCGTGTGACGGATCTCGTGAATTCAAAGTCCGTCGCCGCACGATTGCTCGATGAATCGCGTCAGAAGTTCGAGTCGGCCACGTCAAAGAAGACGTCCGCAGAGGCCGCTCTCGAATCGGCCAAAGCCGCGGTCACGGTCGCTCGCGAACGTTACGCGGTGGCTCAGGCCAGTCTGACTGCCGCTCAGGCCGACACTGACGTCGCCCGCAAGGCGCTCGAAGAACAGCAGGCCATGCTGAGCTACGCGGCGCTGACTGCTCCATTCGACGGCGTTGTCACTCGGCGCAACGTCGATCCCGGCGACCTGGTCCGGAAGAACGATACCTCGGGACCGGTGGCTGGAAGCTCTTTGTTTTCAGTCGCTCAGGTGGACCGGATGCGCGTCCATATCGACCTGCCGGAAAATGAAGCGGCGATTGCGAACGTGGGTGATCCAGTCTCGCTGAACGTGAGGTCTCTTCCCGGCCGCACGTTGACCGGAAAGATCAGCCGGATCGCGCGGCGTCTCGACGAATCGACGCGAGCGATGCTGGCGGAAGTCGACCTGCCGAACGAGGACGGTCTGCTGCTGCCAGGGATGTATGCCGAAGCCACGATCACTCTGCAGGAAACTCCGAATGCTCTGGCGCTCCCGGCAACAGCAGTACGCTTCGACGAGACCGGTCACAGCACCGTCTGCCTGGTGGATGGCAACAGTGCGATCAAGCTCGTTTCCGTGGTCACCGGATTTGATGACGGGAAGCAGATCGAGATTCTCAGTGGCCTGGATGACTCGGCTCGCGTTGCCGCCGGGCAGCTCGGCAGCCTGAAAGACGGACAGCAGGTCCGCGTGAAGTGATGCTCACAGTACCGTCCTGCCGGTCGCTCATCTGTTGCAGAGAGCTGACCGTGGATTCCTGACCTCTGACCTGCGGCTCGCTATGAATCTGATTCAGTTTTCTCTGCGTAACCCGTTCGCTGTCGTCGCGCTGTCGATCGGTCTGTGTCTGCTGGGTGGAGCCGTCATCCCGGCCACTCCGATTGACATTCTGCCGGACTTCGAGAAACCGGTGATTGTCAGCTTCTTCTCGTACCCCGGCCTGCCGACGCTGGACATGGAAAAGAGCGTCGCGTCGCGCGTCGAACGGGCACTGACTCTGGCAGGCCGTATCGAGCATCAGGAGTCGCGGACCGTTCCAGGAGCGGCGGTCATCAAGGTGTTTTTTCAGCCGGGGACGAACCCGAGTTCGGCGATGAACGACATCGTCAATCTCGAAGCGTCCGACATGTTTCATCTTCCGCCGGGGATCGAATGGCCGTTCACGCTGCGCAGCGAGCCGGCCAACCTGCCGGTCGTGCTGGCGGCCATCAGCGGCGAAGGACTCAGCGAAAAAGACCTCTACACAATCGGCTATTACGCCGTGCGAAACCGCATGGGCGGACTGAAGGGAGTGCAGATTCCGCATCCGTTCGGCGGGAAGTTCCGGCAGATGATGGTCTACGTCGATCCTGATCGGCTGCGGGCTTATTCCCTCAGTCCGCGGGATGTTGTGCAGGCCATGCGGAAAGCGAATCTGGTCCTGGCATCCGGCACGGCGAAGCTCGACGACACCGAGTATCAGATTCATCCGCTCAACACACTGCCGACGACGGACGACATTGAGAACATCGTCGTTGCCGTCCGCGATGCCAAACCGATCTTCATCCGCGATGTCGGCTTTGCTCAGGACGACTCGGCCATTCAGTACAACATTGTGCGAGTCAACGGAAAGCGAAGCGTCTACTGTCCGCTGCTGCGCGAGCCCGGTGAGAACACGATCGCGGTCGTGGATCGCATTTATGAGGGCATCGCGACTGAGATCCCGAAGATGAAGGCGCTCGGCGATATTCCCGAAGCTGCCGAAGTTGCGCTGGTCAACGATCAGTCGAGCTATATCCGCAACGCGATGCGGAACCTGCTGTACGAAGTCAGTCTCGGCGCAGTCCTGGTCGCTGTGGTCGTGTGGATCTTCCTGCGGCGTCTGTTGCCGACGCTCGCGATTGTCGGCACGATTCTGCTTTCTATCCTGATTGGCGGACTGGGCTTCACGTTTACCGGGAACACGATCAACGTGATGACGCTTGGCGGACTCGCGCTGGCGATCGGGACGGTTGTGGATGCGGGCATCGTTGTCGTGGAAAACGTGATGCGGCATCAGGCGATGGGCAAGTCGCGAATCGATGCCGCCCGCGATGGAGCACTGGAAGTCGCCACGCCGGTTCTGGCCGGAACCGTCACCACACTCGCCGTCTTCATCCCGGCGATCTTTCTGAGCGGGATGATCCGCTACCTGTTCGAGCCTCTGTCGATCGCCGCCACACTGACGATCGCAGCAAGCTACGTCATCGCAATGAGCGTCGTGCCCGTGTTCTGCGCGAGGTTCGTGCGGGAAAGAGTTAATAGTCGATCGTTGAAAGTTGATAGCAATTCACAACAGGCCGAACTTCAGTCAACAATCAACCATCAACAATCAACTCTCTACGGTCACCTGCTCAGCGTGGCGCTCTCGGCCCGGCATGTCGTCGCCCTCGCGGCGGCGGCGCTTGTCGCCGGGTCGGTGCTGCTGCTGCCGGGGATTGGCAGTGAACTGTTTCCGGCCGTCGATGCCGGCACCTTTGAACTGCGCGTGAAGACGCGGCCGGGAACGCGGCTCGAAGAAACCGAGAAGCTCGTCGCGCGACTGGAAGAGACGATCGGTGGTGAGAGCGGGGTGATTCCGTCGAGCGAGATTGAGACGATCATCTCGAACATCGGTCTGCCCGTCGGGAAAGGAGCCGGCTTCTCGACGATTCTGAGTTCCAACTCGGGACCGGACACGGCGTATCTGATCGTCAATCTCAAAAGCGAAGGGCGGACAACGAGCACTCAGACGTACGTGCGGCGCCTGCGCAGACTGCTGGCGGACGAGTACCCACAGGAGCGGTTTCTGTTCGTCAACGGCAGCATCGTGAACATGGCACTGAATGAAGGCGTGCCCGTACCGATCAACGTGCAGGTCTCGGCCGGGTCACTCGGCAAGTGCCGCGAAGTCTCCGAGCAGATTGTCGACAGACTGCGGTCAGTCCCTGGCGCCACGGACGTGCAGATCGCTCAGGCACTGGATTACCCGCAGCTCGACATTCAGGTTGACCGCATCCGGGCCAAGTACATGGGCATCGATCAGGAAGAAGTCGCTCAGACGATCCTGACGGCACTCGGTTCCAGCGTCGGGTACGCGTCGACGATCTGGATCGACCCAAAGACCGGGACCGACTTCTTCATGGGCGTGCAGTACGAGAACAACGAAATCGATTCGCTCGAAGAGATTCACAACATTCCGATCTCACTGAACACGGTCAACGGACCAGTGACGATTCCACTTTCCAATATCGCAACAGTCCGGCGCGTCAACATTCCCGGCGAGATCGCTCACTACAACATCGCTCGCGTGAACGACGTATACGTGAATGTCGACGGCCGCGACGTCGGCTCCGTTGCGGCTGATGTGAACCGCGCACTTGACGGCATGGAGTTCGACAAGGGCGTCACTGTCACGGTCCACGGTCCGGTCGCGACGATGAACGAAGGCGTTCAGATGCTGGGCGTTGGCCTGATTGTGGCAGCGGTTCTCGTCTATCTGGTCATGCTGGCACAGTTCAAATCGTGGGTCGACCCGCTGATCATCATGCTGGCCGTGCCGCTCGGTCTGGCGGGCGTGCTGGCGACTTTGTTCGTGACACAGACGACGATCAACATCCAGTCACTGATGGGAACCCTGATGATGATCGGCGTGGTGGTGAATAACTCGATCCTGCTGGTCGAGTTTGCAAATCACCTTCGCAGCGAAGGAGCCTCACCGCGGGAAGCCGCGCAGCGCGCCGCCGAGATCCGCCTGCGGCCGATCCTGATGACGTCGCTGACGCTTGTCGCGTCGATGGCTCCGTTGTCGCTGCACCTGGCTCCCGGTGGAGAAGCCATGATTCCGCTGGCCCGCGCCGTCATCGGAGGTATGGTCACCTCGACTGTGCTGACGCTGTTTGTCGTGCCCTGCGTCTATGTGATGGTGAAGCGCCCGATCGTCTCTGTCTGACCGGCAGCCCTTTCACGGAATCTCGATAACAGGTTTCCTCGTGCGAGCGCCGGAAGAGTCCACGGGCCAGATTCAGCGAGCTGGTTCCTGGTGAGCTGGGCGCAGTGGCTGCCGTGGCACGAAACAGCCACTGCGCATCAGGACGTCCCTGTCCCGACCACGAAACTCCCCGTCCATGAGCCGGCATCTTCTCAATTTCCCACCCGCTCCCGCGAATACCTGTCCTTGATGCGCGGGACCAGGACTCAGCCGGGACCGTCGATGTTCTGTTCGTTTTCGCGAATCAACTCCCGCAACTGCTCAGCTTCCAGCAGTAAACGCTGCGACGAAGACGATCGCCGCCCCGTACATCAGCGGATGGACGTCAAGCCAGCGGAGCGTCAGCAGCCGAATCGCCACGAATGTCAGTACGCCGTAGCCAATGCCGTGCGAGATCGAATACGTCAACGGGATCAGCAGTGCCGTGATGAAGGTCGGAATCGCTGTATCCGGTTGCGAAAAATCAATCCGCGTCAGAGGCTCAGCCATCAGAAAGCCGACGACAATCAGAGCACACGCCGTCGCGGCGGGCGGCAGGCACGCGATCAACGGAGCGGCAAACATCGCCAGCAGAAACAGGACGCCGACGACAACCGAGTGCAGTCCTGTGCGGGCTCCTTCGGCAACGCCGGCCGCCGATTCGATATAGCTCGTCACAGAACTGACGCCGAAGAAGCCACCAATCGCTGCGCTGAGCGAATCGACATACAGAATCCGGCGCAGCCCGATCACGCGATACCGATCATCGAGCAACTGCGACTGCTCACCGAGCGATGTGACCGTGCCCAGTGTGTCAAAGAAGTCGACCATCAGCAGTGAGAGCAACAGCGGCGCGTACTTCAACGAGAGCGCTCCGCGGACGTCCGCCTGGCCGGCGATTTCCAGAGACGGCATACGGAACCAGGATGTTGTGCCGGAGTCCGTGCCGCCAGCCGCCTCCGCGCCGACCTGCTTCAGGAGCAGCGCGATCGCGGCCAGAACCAGACCGATCAGAATTGCACCGACGGTTTTCCGCTGCAGCAGCACGGCAATCACGCAAATGGCGGCGGCCGTTACCAGCACCGTCGGCTGCAGGAACGATCCGGGACCAACGGGCGGCGGGCCTGGAAACTCATTTTTCGTAACCAGTCCTGCGCTGACGCAGCCGATCAGGGCGATGAACAGGCCAATGCCGGCCGAAATCCCACGGCGTAGATCAATGGGAATGGCATCGACCATTGCTTCGCGGATACCGGCAGCGACCAGCGTCAGCACGATCACACCGTCCAGAACGACAAGCCCCATCGCGCTCTGCCATGAACCGGTGATTGTCGCCGCGTGAACGACGAACGCGTTGAGTCCCATCCCGCTGGCCAGAGCGAGCGGGAAGTTCGCGACCGTGCCCATCAGCAGGCAGCACAGTCCGGCCGCCAGAGCGGTACAGGCGACGGCTGGCTCAAACGGGATGCCCGCATCGCTGAGAATGGCAGGATTGACGACGAGGATGTACGCCATCGTCAGAAACGTTGCGAAGCCGCCACGAACCTCAGTCGCGACGCTGGATCCGCGCTGGCGAATCTGAAACAGGCGGTCTAAAGCATTCATACGAAGTCCGCTCGGCAGGCTGCTGACTGGTTGCTCGAAAGCGTAGCAGCCGTTGCGGGATTCGACACTCAGCCTCAGACAGGGGAAAACCGCAGAGCGGCAGACCGAATCAACTATTCGCCCTCGTACAGCTCGTGGGGCATGATGATCGCGTCTTTGCCGATCCCGGCTTCTTCGAGAGCTTCGTACAGCCGCGACCAGGCGACCACGCGAGCGGAGTCCCGTCGCAGGATCCGCACGCGGATTCCATCCTCATTGCCAGTGGTCGACTTTGCCACGGTCAGAATCTGGTTGAGTGGGAATGTTGTGTAACCCTTGCCGCGAATTGAGATCTGGTAATCGTGTCCGGCGACCAGAATGTCGAGCACCTTCAGTTCAGATTTCGGAGCCGGTTTTTCTTCAGGCTTCGGCGCGGCTTCAGGCTTCGACTCGGCAGGGACTTCCGTAGCTGGTGGAGTTGCGGGTGCCGTCGACGCGACAACTTTCGCGGTGGAACCGTCCTCATGCGCGTTTCCGTTACGAGTTCCGAAGCCTGGAAATCCGCCATTGAGAATTGTGGCAATGGCAACTGCCAGGACGACTGTGATTCCGGCGAAAGCTCGCTTGCGCATGAGAAAAATCCGCTGAGACGACTGACATAAATCGGGGGCGGCCGACCTGGCCTGCCGACAGTTCGCGCGACACACGACAGCCAGCCGCTTCAGAATGCCGTACGAGGACTGCGAACGGCACAGAAAAAAAGCATGAGGCCCGCCTGGCCTGTATTCCAGCGAGTGCCGCTACGAATTCCGCGATTCTTCGCAGTTGTCACGTAAGACGGCTCCTGCCGACCGTAACTGCATCAGACGTCGGGCAGAATGCTGGAATCCAATCCGGGATTCCGCAGCCGCAGGTTTCGCCATTACTCCTCGGCGATGCACCACAGGTGGCCGTTCGTCCGAATAAAAATCTGACCGTCGGAAAACGCCGGCGTCGAGTTGCTCGGTTCGCCCAGCGGGTTCTCGGCGAGTGACTCGTACTTCTCGGCGTTCGGCGCGAAGACGACGGTCGTGCCCTTCTGATTGGTCACGTACAGGCGTCCGTCGGCAGAGACGATCGACCCCCAGTGGTTGGCTCCGTCACCGCGGTCTTTCCACAGCTCCTTGCCGGTACTCGCTTCCAGGCACTGAATGATTCCGGGGCCGGCGTTCGCCATGAAGATGTGCTCGCCGATGATCACTCCGGAACCGATCCGCTGCGGCTGCTTCTGTTCGTCGCGCCACAGACGGTGAGACTCAGTGACGTCGCCGGTTGCGGCGCGGTCCAGACGGAAACCGAGGGCCGGGCCGGTATAGCCGCCCATCGCGATGCCGAGTCCCTTGCCGATCAGAGGCGACGTATAAACGAGGTCGCCGTTCTTCCCACTGATCCCGTCGCAGGACCACAGCAGCGAGCCGGCGTCCAGACTCAGTGAGATGACTCGCGTCGGCATACTGCAGATAACCTGCTCGGCACCGTCGACGTCAGCGATGACCGGCGTGCTCCACGAACCGGACATCCGCCCCTGACGATCGTCGTTGCCACCGGGCTCGTCGTAGCGCCACTGAACTTCGCCGTCTTTGAGGCTGACCGCGACGATGAACTGCTCTTTGCCGGGGCCGAAGTTCAGAAACACCCGATCGCCATGAATGACCGGCGAGGATCCGTAACCCCAGATGTGACCGACCTTGCCGAGGTCACGCTTCCACAGTTCGTTGCCATCGAAGTCGTAACAGAACAGCCCGGCCGAACCGTGCCAGACGACGACGCGCTGCCCGTTGGCCGCCGGTGTCGCGGCACCAAAGGGATTGGTCTGATGCGTCGGCTCGGCGTCCTCAAACGTCACGGTTTTCGTCCACAGCAGGTCGCCGGTCTTGCGATCAACGCAGTGCAGTCGCCGCTCGGTGCCTTTGTCCGTCGCCGAGGTGACGAAGACGCGGCCGTTCGAGACGATCGGGCTTTCATTGCCGCGATTCGGAAGGGCCAGTTTCCAGCGGACGTTTTTCGTCGTCGACCATTCAAGAGGGAAGCCGGTTTCCGCAGTCATCCCGTTACCGTTCGGCCCGCGAAATGACGGCCAGTCCGCAGCATGCGCAGCGAGCGACGCCGTTCCGATCAAAACAACACAGACAGCCGGGATTTGCAGCAGGTGTGAGCGATTCATTCGAGCGTCCTCGCTGAGCCGAAGAAGTGGGCATTTGGCAAACGACAGTCCGGATGATGTTTTCCCGTCCGGAAACCCGCAAGGACCCGGGCGGGCAGGAACGCAGGGCAAAGCCACTTCCCCGTGGGTCAGGCATCCTGTCTGTCGTCTGTCCAGGCAAATTCGAAGCTGCATGACGGGCAGGATGCCTGTCGCACATCTTCAAATCCCGATTCCGTCCGCCCGCCTCGTGCCATTACCGTTCGGCAACTGTCCCGTATCGATCTCAAACCAAAGCTCGATCTGTCTCAATGTCCGAATCACTTGCCGTCACTGTTCGAGACCTTGCGAAGGTTTATCGCGGCGGGTTCTTTCGGCGACGAGTGCAGGCGTTGAATGGAGTTTCGCTCGACGTGCCTCGCGGAGAAATCTTCGGGCTGCTCGGGCCGAACGGGGCCGGCAAGACGACATTGATCAAGATTCTGCTGGGGATCGTGCGGAAGTCGGCGGGGTCGGCGAGCGTGCTCGGACATGTTGCGGGCGACCGGCGCGGACGGCGTGCGATCGGATACCTGCCCGAGAGTCACCGCATCCCGCATCATCTGACGGGGAATACAGCGCTCGAGTATTACGGACAGCTCAGCGGGATGCCGCTCTCGGAAATTCACGCGAAACGCAACGGGCTGCTCGACACAGTCGGCCTCGGTAAGTGGGGTCGGACGCCGGTGCGGAACTACTCGAAGGGGATGCAGCAGCGGCTCGGGCTGGCTCAGGCCATGCTGCACGATCCGGATCTGCTGATCCTCGACGAACCGACCGACGGGGTTGATCCGGTCGGCCGGGCGGAGATTCGCGATGTCCTCTTTCAACTGAAAGATCGCGGGAAGACGGTCTTCCTCAACAGTCATCTGCTGCAGGAGATTGAGCTGGTCTGCGACCGCGTCGCGATTCTGCACGCTGGTCTGGTGCGGCATGTCGGTCCGGTACGGGAGCTGACCGACGCAACGTCGAACTGCATCGTGTACGAGGTTCGCGGCCCGCTGTCCGACATTGAGCTGCTGGTTGAATCGGATGCGACGCTCGACTTTGGCGAGAATCTGCGTGACGACGCGGGCTCAACAGAAGAGACGGACGGGACGATGGCAATGACCGCGGACGGCGAACCCGATTCAGACCTGCCAGGGTTGGGCGACGCGGATCATTCGACGGCTCCGGTTTCGGTCACCCTGATTCAGCAGCCGCATTCGCAGGCGGATGTCGATGCCGCTGTCGACGCACTTCGCGAACTCGGAGTCAGTATCGAGTCGATGTCACGCGAACGGCTGACGCTGGAGCAGGCGTTTCTGCAGTTGCTGAAAGCGCACGAGGCGGATGGCTCACAGGCAACAGCGACGGACTTCCTGCAGGAGACAACAGAGGAAACGGAGATTGCGCACGAGTCAGAAGTCATCGACGAGAACGCGAACGGCGACGTGGAGGGCGGCGCATGAGGAACGCACTCCGACCTTACATTGCCGTCATCGTTGATTCGTTCCGCGAGGCATTCGCGACTCGCGTCCTGTGGGTGGTGCTGCTGCTTGTCGGGCTGCTGCTGGCGGCGCTGGCACCGTTTACGTTTCGAGACGCCGTGGCCGTCACGCTTCGGTACGAAGACTTTCGCGACGCACGCGGCGTGCTGCTGCATCTGCGCGAACAGGCAGACAAGACCGACACACCGGCCGGTTATCTGTGGAGCCGTTTGTCAGAGTCACTGCAGGATGACATCGCCGGGCTGTCGGTCGATTCGGACCGTCGTGAGCGGATGGAGGCATTCGGCCGGTTTCGCAGTGGGCTGAACTTGCTGCTGCGCGAGCGGGACTTTTATCGCGACGAGGTCTGGAAGAGCTCGCGCCTGAACCGCGAAGGCCGCGATCTGCTGAAGCAGGGTGTCGCGAATCTCAGCGACGGCGATCTCGCGCGGTTCAACCGGCTGGCTCTCGACGCGGCGCTGCCGCAGTTCCTCGAACCGGCGGCGACGAACGCGGTGCAGTTCGAGTATGCCGGCTACGAACTCGGCGACGAGCTGCCGTTTCGAACGGAGTACGTGCATGAAATCGGCGAGCTCGTACTGGCTTTCGTTGTCAGTTGGCTCATCGGTTTTGCGGGAGTGCTGGCGGCGATCGTCGTCACGGCATCGATCGTTCCGCGAATGCTCGAACCGGGATCGATTGATCTGCTGCTGAGCAAGCCGGTGTCGCGCTGGGGCCTGTTTCTCAGCCGGTTCGCCGGCGGCTGCGCGTTCATTCTGCTGGTGACTGGCGTTCTGATCTGCGGTCTGTGGCTGATCGTCGGCACGCGGCTGGGCATCTGGAATGCTGGCCTGCTGTGGACAATTCCCGTCTTCGTGTTCGTCTTCGCGGTTTACTTTTCGGTGTCGGCACTCGCGGGCGTCCTGTGGCGTAACCCGATCGTCTCGATCATCGTCTCGCTGGTCTTCTGGGTTGCCTGCTTCGTCGTCGGCCTGACGAAGGGGATCGTCGACGATGTCTTCCTGAGTGCCCGCCGGCCGGCCGCGATTCTGCCGCTGACCGACGCGCTGCTGGTCGTCAACCGGCAGGGCAACGGCTTCGAGTGGGACCCCGATGCGAAGGTCTGGCAGACCGTGTTTGAAACGCGCCGCCGAGGTCCTGGGCAGGACTACCCGTTTGTCGGGCCGGTGTACGACGCGAAAAACGATCGGCTCGTCGCGATTAAGACTTCAACCGGAGGGCCGCCGTGGATGCGCGAGGCTCCGAAGCTGGCACTCGCCACGCGCGACGACGACTGGAAGTTCTCAACGCCGCTGAACGTGCCGTCCGGTTCGCAGAGCCTGCTCGTCCTGTCCGACGGGACGATCCTGACGGCTGGCACCGACGGTCTGTCGCAGCTTGCGAAGCCGAAAGCGCCGCGCGGACTGCTCGACATGTTGAGCCTCGCCGTGCCGATCATGTCGAACAGTGATCCGGCGATCGGCCGGTTTGAACGTGTTCCGATTGACGATCTGCAATGGCGCAGCCCGGTCGCGGTCGCGGCTGAGACGCCGCAGTCCCGTAGGCCGGATCAAGCGCAGCGCCGCTCCGGCAACCCTGAGGCAGTTGCGAATTTCGACCGAACTGCCCCGGACTCTGAGCTGCCGGAACAGCGTCGCTCCGCTCCTCGGTCCGGCCTGCGAGAAGGCGACGCAGCGACTGCAAGCAGTCGCTGCGTTGTCGTGACCGGTCCTACGATCGCCATTCTGAATCGCTCCACAAACGGACAGTTCTCGATCGAGCGGCAAACGACGCGAGACTCAGAAGTCGACGTGGTACTTGGTTTTGCTGCCGACCGAATCGTCATCGCTGAGGAAGGCGGTCAGGTGCGCGTGCTCAACGCCGATGACCTGTCAGAAATTGCGAGTGCCTCACCATTCGGGAAGAACGATCCGAAGTCGATCGCTGTCTCACCGGATGGTCGCCAGGCGGCGGTTGTGTTCCATCATCGTCGACTATGCCTGATCGACCTGCCGTCCGGCCAGGTGACCGAGCCGCCGCTCGCCAGCCAGGGAGACATTTCCGCCGCGGCATACGGCCCGGATGGCTCGCTGCTTGTCGCATACAGTTTCGGGCAGGTCGTCGAGTACGCAGACGGTCGCTCGCTGGAAATCAAAGCCCGCTACGAGACGCCGCCCGACCTGCTGGAATCCGTTTATCAGTGGGGCATCGAGCCACTGCATCGCGTCTTCCCAAAGCCCGGCGAGATGGACAACCTCGTCGCCTGGCTGATGACCCGTGAGCAGACGATTCAGACCGGCCAGGGCGAAGGTCTCTCCGCTCGCCGCACCGTCATCGCCATCTGGCCGCCCCTGTGGAGCAACCTCGCCTTCCTGGCGTGCGTGCTGACGGTCAGCTGCCTCCTGATCTCGCGCCGGGATTTCTGACCGGCATTCTCGCGTTCGTCAGAATGGGACCACCGGTTATTGGCAGCCGGTGATCCCACCATGCCATTCCGAAATCGACGGACTGCTTCGCGGTTATTTCTCACCCAGCAACTCGGACAGCTTGGGTTCAATTGACTCGGCCCAGATGGTGTAGCCGTCTTCGCTGAGGTGCAGCAGGTCGGGCATGATTTCTCGCGTCAGAGTGCCGTCGTCCTGCAGGAATTTCTGGCCGATGTCCAGGTAGAACACGTGCTCGCCGTCGTCGAGTTTGCTGAAGATCGCGTTGGCTGCTTCGTTGACCTGGCGGCGTTTGTCGGCCTTGTTCTCCCCGCGTGGGAAGACGGCCAGCAGCAGGATCTTTGTCTGCGGCAGCTTCTCGCGCAGTTGCTTGACGATGACCGTGACGCCTTCGGCGATCTGCTCGGGCGTGTTACTGCCCGAGTTGTTGGTACCGATCATGATGACGGCAGCCTTCGGCGAGATGTCTTTGACGTTGCCGTTGTCCAGCCGCCAGATGACGTGCTGCGTCCGGTCGCCACCGATGCCCAGGTTCACGGCGTTCCGCTTGCCGTAGAACTTCTCCCAGACAGCCTTGCCGCGGCCCTCCCAGCCCTGCGTGATCGAGTCGCCGATAAAGATCAGGTCGACGTTGCCCTGAGCGACACGGGTGTTAAAGCTCTCGTGCCGCTTCACCCAGCCGCCTTCGCGCGGCACCGGCTTGATCGCAGCGTGAGGCTCGGCAGCCTGTGCGGCGAATGGCAGCAGCGTGATCAGAACAAACAGCGGCAGCAGACGACGGTGGCATTTCATGGGGCGTTTCCAGGTGCAGCAGGGAGTGGGGTAAACGGTGTCAACAGGGACACGGCCGAACGCATCGGCAGAGCATGTTCGATTCTGCCCTCGTCGCTGACAAGGCGATGGCTGACTATCGTGGTCGTGGCCGGGCGAGACAGCTCGAACCGTCAGGTCCCGGCCCGCACTGGTCGCTGCAGAGCGCGTGCAGATCGTCACAGGTTTCGAGCGGATCGTCGCACATCTGGCCGTGTTGACGTGGAATTTCGGCTCGCGCGACGCAGTGACCAATGGCAGAACGCAGCGACAGCGCAACAATGCCGGGTTCACCGATCCCGTCACAGCGGCGGGGTCACTGGCCGCGGCACAGGCCTTGCTCGCGGCGTGAAGCGACAATGGCTGACGATACTCAGGCCGCGTTCAGCCCAACGAACACACAACCTGGCGACCATCGCAGGACGACATGAACCTGATTGACCTGTTGAATGTGGTCCGCACCGCGCGACGTAAGAGATCGAATCTGCTCGGCGGACTGCTGATCGTATTTGCCACCGGGGCACAGTGTGTCGCGCAGATCGAGATCGAAAAGCCGCCGATCGAGTACAGCAAAACGCAGGACGACAATCGGGTGACGAAGCTGGTCGCGCAGCTTGAATCCGGCGAGGTGGCGCTCAGGCCGGATGCACACTTCGGCTTTCTGCGGCCACTGCTGAAGGAACTGGATGTCCCGATCGCCTCGCAGGGTCTCGTGTTCTCGAAGACGAGCCTGCAGGTCGAACATATTTCGACGCGGAATCCGCGGGCGATTTACTTCAACGATGACGTCTACGTGGGCTGGGTCCGCGGAAGCAACCTGATCGAACTCTCGACGAGTGACGCGAAGCTCGGCGCCGTGTTTTACTCTGCCGAGCAAATCGGTGAGCGGCTGCGAATTCGTCGCCGTGATTACGACTGTCTGGCATGTCACGCGACGTCGATGACGCAGGGTGTGCCAGGGCACACCGTCCGCAGCGTGTTTCCTCAGCACGACGGCAGCTTCGACTTCCGCCGCAAATCCTTCGTGACGGATCACACCAGCCCGTTGAAGGAACGCTGGGGCGGCTGGTACGTCACCGGAAATCACGGCGACATGCAGCACATGGGCAACGCGATTCTGTCAGGGACGAACCTGCGGACAACCGGCAACGCGAACCTCGAAGACCTCCGCGATCGACTGTTTACGCTCGACTGGCTGTCGTCGTACAGCGACATCGTCGCCCTGATGGTGCTCGAACATCAGACGCAGATGCACAACACGCTCACCCGCAACAACTTCCTCGTACGCCGCGCCTTGTTTGAACACCAGCAACTGGATGCCGTAAACGCCGACAACGAACGGCAGGAACTCGAACTGACGATCGACGAGGCGGCACAGAACATCGTCGAGTACATGCTGTTTCTGAACGAGACTCCGCTGACCAGCGAGGTCAAACCGTCGACGCGCTTCACGATGGTCTTCAGTCGCCGCGGTCCCGAAGACCAGCAGGGGCGATCACTCAGAACGTTTAACCTGCAAAGCCGCCTGTTCGAGTACCCCTGCAGCTACATGATCTACTCGGACGCGTTCGCGACGCTGGAGCCAGCTCTGCGTGAGCAGGTCTACCGCCGGCTGTGGACAATTCTGAATGCCGACGCAGGCAGTGACGAATTCACGCATCTGAGCAGCGAGCAGCGGGGCACCATCCACGAAATCATTCGCGAGACGAAAGACGATCTGCCTGCCGTCTGGAACGCGGCGTCTGGTCCGACTGCCACCCGGTGAGCGGGACGCTGTCGGGAAGCCTCAGCAGGACGGGACGTTCAGGCCGCCCCGATCGGAGTCGCTCCAGTCCGCGAAACCGCTCGTTCGCCAAACGAACTGGTCGCAATCCGGAATGCCGCCGGGCCGGGAGGTTGTTTCGGAATTCCTGTCTGGTGAGAATTCGCGGACTGTCAGCCGGCGCTGAAGGGCGTCGGCTGTTTGACCGGGAGCAGCTTTCGCGCAGGGATGGTTCCTGCGGCCCGAAAATCAGCAGCAACCGTCTGGTGGGAACCGGCTCGACTGATACTGGTCACCAGAGTGAGCGACGACGAGAAAGCCGGTTCGACAATCATGGCCCGATACAAAACATGAAACGACGCGAACGAGCATTTGCCGTCCTGCCGACGCTGCTGACGCTGGGAAATGCCGTCAGCGGTTTCGGGGCAATCACGTACGCCGCCAAGCTCGGTCCGGAAGAGATTCTGCCGTCTGAGCCTTATCTGCTGACCGCGGCCTTCTGCATCTTTCTCGGAATGCTCTTCGACGCGCTGGATGGCCGGGCAGCTCGCTGGGCGAACCAGTCCAGCGAATTCGGCGCACAGCTCGACAGCCTGTGCGATGCGATTACGTTCGGCGTCGCGCCGGCGTTTCTCATGCGACAGTTTTCGGCAACCAGCGTTTTTCATCCGCGCATTCTGTGGATGATCGGCGCGCTGTACGTCGTGTGCGCCATCCTGCGCCTCGCACGCTTTAATGTGGAAACCGACGAGGACGATTCGCACAACCAGTTCAGCGGATTGCCGTCGCCCGCCGCCGCCGGAGTCGTCGCATCGTTTCCCGTCGCTGTGTATGGAATCCGGCGACTGGTCGAAACCGGCGGCGAAGCAGTGGCAGGATTCGCCAGTTCTGCTGTCGAATGGCTCGATCAACTGCTGCCGATTGCCACGCTGGCAGTCGCCTGCCTGATGGTCTCGCGGATTCGCTACTCGCACGTCTTCAATCAGCTTTTCACCGGCAAACGCAGCCGCGGGCATCTGATTCAGATCGTCTTTACGGTCGCGGTCATCTTTATCGTGCGTGAGCTGGCTGTGCCGCTGATCTTCTGCTACTTCGCCTTTGCGTCTCCGTTGCGAGCTGCCTGGCAGCGAGTCGTGCTGCCGAAGTTTCGCCACTCAACGCCAACCGAGTCGCACGGTTAGACTCTGTGAGAGTTTTGTAAGGTGCGTGAAGCGCAACGCACCGAGGATTGATTCAGGTGCTACGGGAAACCCAATGTTTACGGGACTGGTGGAAGGTCAGGGCACGATTCGCGCGATCACTCCCGAGGGTGATGCGATCCGACTCGACGTTGCGCTGCCGGCTGCAATGACCGACGGGCTGGGCATTGGCGACAGCGTGGCGATCAATGGCTGCTGCCTGACGGTTGTTACGCTTGATGGACCGGTCGCCGCTTTTCAGGCCGGTATGGAGACACTCTCGAAGACAAATCTCGGACGGCTGGGCAAAGGGCATCCGGTCAATCTGGAACGTTCGCTGCCGGTCGACGGCCGGCTCGGTGGTCACTTTGTGCAGGGACACGTTGACGGCGTCGGCGAGGTCGTCTCGATTGATCGTGACGGCGAGTGGGTGACGATGTGGTTCCGTGTCCCGGTCGAGCTGGCTCGCCTGCTGGTCTCGAAAGGCTCGGTCGCCGTTGATGGGATCAGCCTGACCGTGGTCAACGTCGAAGCCGATCGCTTCAGCGTCGCGCTGATCCCGCACACGCTGGAAGTCACGACGCTGGGCATCCGCAATATCGGCGACCCGGTCAACATCGAGACGGATATCCTCGGCAAGTACGTCGAAAGATTGCTCGAAATCCGCGTGAGTGCCGGATAGCTGATCTCCCCAGGGAATCTCTGGATTTCGCGCGCCAAGGCGCTGAGACGCTGAGGATCATAAGCTGTAGACTCTGCGTCTCAGCACGAGCCCTTTTCAATCCAGCCAATGGATTGTCACGTCTTGAATGCCCGGGTGGCCGGGGCTGGACTGAGCCTGCGAAGGAAGCCCTGGGGTTTCGCTCGTACGTCGCTCCAGCATTGGCCACCCGAAAATGTTCACTTAACAGACCGCCCATTAGCCTCAGAAACAGTTCTCAATGGAAGAAGCCGTCCGGCAAACCCGTACTCACCTGATCGAGCTTTTTAAAAAGCACGGCTTTAATCCGCGCGGCGATCTCGGCCAGAACTTTCTGATCGATCTCAACATTATCGAATTTGTCGTGCGCGAGGCCGAGCTGACGAAGCAGGACGTCGTACTGGAAGTTGGCTCGGGCACGGGCGGGATGACGACGTTCATGGCGGTCCAGTCCGGACACGTGGTCTCGGTCGAGTACGACACCAACATGTACGAACTCGCCAGCGAGCAGACGGGGAACTTCGACAACGTCACGCTGCTGAACGTCGACGCCCTGCAGACCAAGAACCGGATTCAGCCGGTCGTGATCGAGGAACTGCAGAAGCGGCTGAAGGAGATTCCCGGCAGCGGTCTGAAGCTGGTCGCCAACCTGCCGTACAACATCGCAACGCCGCTGATCTCGAACCTGGTCGCGACCGAACTGCCGTGGGAACGCATCGTCGCGACGATCCAGCTCGAACTGGCCGAACGGATGATCGCGACGCCAGGCCGCGGCAAGTACAGCGCTCTGTCCGTCTGGCTGCAGGCTCAGGCGAAGGTCAAGCTGATCAAGCGGATGTCGCCGAAGGTCTTCTGGCCTCGCCCGGCCGTCGATTCCGCCATCGTCAAGATCACGCCGCAGCCGGAGAAGCGTGAGCGGATCAGCGACCGCGACTTCTTCCACGACTTCGTCCGCCGAGTCTTCCACCAGCGCCGCAAGCTGCTGCGCGGCGTCGTGTGCGGCATGTATCGCAAACAGCTCAGCAAATCCGCCGTCGACGCCCTGCTGGCCGAGGAAGGCCTTACCACGGAAAGCCGCGCCGAAGAAATGGAAGTCGACCAGCTCGTCTCCCTCTCCAACCGCCTGCACGGGGCGATCGTGCAGGAGTGATTTGCGGGAGTCCATGAAAAACGGACAGGTGTGGCTTTGAGATTAGACAGCGGTTGCCGTCGTACTGTTTTCTGTGAGTGCTGCTGAGGTTGTGAGGCGGTCGTGATAGTTCGCCTCGAACTCGATCGGTGAGACCCAGGCG
>WGMU01000027.1 GCA_016124895.1 bacterium | reverse complement strand
GGAGCGAATCCACCGGGCTCCTTGAACACAGGCCTTGAACTTCGGCTCGCCTCCCGCGCCGTCCAAGCCGCCCGCCTGCCCCACCGCTCACCCGATTCCACCCTCAAGCTTCACCGCCGCGAAGTCAAAGCCTTAATGGTTAGCCAGCTTCTTTGCGATACCAATGCTCAAATTCACCATACTCGTCCACTTGCCAGCCGAGATCTTTCCAGCCGTCCTCTGGAGTCAACATAAGATATCGGAATGTGTAGGGTTGGCTGTCCTCGTTTTCATCAGCCCGCAACAAGTGTACTCGAAACATGTCAAGCAGCGGGAAAAGATGTGCCCCATACACGAACATCCCGTCGTCACGATAGTCTGAGGTGCCAATGAATCCGCGCCAACTGAGGTTGTACGGTGATCCATCAATCGAATTGCAGTAGATCTCAGTGCAGTGAATCTCGTTATTATCATCGCGTCTCAATAGGGGCAACCCAGTCGCTTCACGCAGGCTTGAGACGAGTTGCTGCTTCGCATCTGACAGCGCCGTCCCTGCCAGTTTCTCGGCGAACACCTTGTTGAACAGATCAAGCATGAATGTGATGGCTAACTTGTCTGTATCCAGTGAAGAACCCGGATAAGACCGGGATGGCGGTTTATGCCCGGGTTCAGAGCGAGCGTCAACTGCGGGAGTGTTCAATTTCTGGATAATCCGATATAACCCGCGCCAGCAGCGAGTGTTCACGTTGTCCGGCGGGGAGAGCCATGAGTCTTTAAAAGATGCGACAGGCGGTCCAGAAAGCGAAACTGACGACGGCGGACAGAGAGTGGTTTCCACTCGGGTGCCACTGCCGGCTTGTCCGTCAGTGTCGTTTGCTCCAGTCCACTGCTGGTGGGCAAGCCAGCCGTAGCACCCTGCGGACATTGCTGAGTTCGATGGAGGCTGCCGAGCGGTTCACGAAGCGTCGAAAAAGACAATCTGCACGCCGCCGTAGACAGCGCCGCCACCAAGAAAAAGGGCTCCCAGAGGGCCTGCCCAGAGGCCCATGAAGGAATGCAGGGTCGCCTCGTCCGGTTTGCCCGATTCATAGATGACGATGACTTCGCGACCGACTGCATCCTGCGACCACGATCCTGAATCGAACGTGAATTGGAACTCGTCTCCCTGGGCTGTTTCAAATTCGATCACCGGAAACAGATAGATTTCCTGCTTCCGTCCGATGCCCTGTCGTTTGCGCTGCTTGACACCGACAATCACTCCTCGTGCGCGCTCACCCGCGATCAGTCGCTTCAGGGTATTGAACAGTCCGAAGAGACCCAGGCCGACGATCAACGAACCGATTCCCAGCAGGTAATATCCCATTGGTTTTCAACCGTAAGAGTGTGTCCTGACGTACGGTCGCAGTTGCCGCGCGGGTCACGAGCCGCCGAAGAAGACTTTCCGGACGCCGGCGAAGAGGGAAATGCCGCCCAGGACAAGGGCCACGAGTGGGCCTTCCCAGAGGCCCGAGAAGGATTTCAGCGTTGCTTCGTCGGGTTTGCCGGCCTGATAGATGACGGTGACCTCGCGACCGACTTCCGGACGCTTTCCCGATCCCACTTTGGCTGTGAATTGAAACGTCGCTCCGTCAGCCGTGGCGAATTCAATGACCGGATGGAAGTAGATCACTCTCCGATGGCCTCCGCCGGGACGCAATCGTTCGGCAACACCAACAATCACGCCACGTACCCGCTCGGCCGCGAACAGCAACTTCAGGTTGTTGAGTAACTGCAGGAGACCGAGGCCGGCGATCAATGAGCCGATCCCGATGAGGTAATATCCCGTCATTGGTTCTCAATCTGCCCGTGGCGTGTCAGGATCAGAACAGGAAAGCCGAAGAACGCCTGACTCGCGGCCGGAAAGGCAACGACATCTCAGAGCAGCCAGCCAGGTCATTGACGGGTCACGTCGCCGGAGCGTGCGACCTGTGGACGGACATTGTCAAGGCGCGAGACTCACTGATGAGCCCAAAATCCCCACTAACGAGCGAAGTGCTGGAGGCTGAGCAGCGAGTCTGGGAGGCCGTCGTGCGCAAAGACGGGATTGCTCTCGGCGAGTTGTTCAGTGACGACTATCTTGAGATTACGCTCGACGGGAAACGCATTGTCCGGGCCGAGGTCGTCGAGCAGTCGCCGGTCGTTGACGAAATCACGGGATACGCAATCGACTCGGAAAAAGTCGTCGCGCTCAATGCGGACACTGCGATCCTGAGCTACCACCTGACGCTGCAGGGTCGGTGTCGAGGAGTCGAAATCTCACCGGTGGATCGCTGGGCGACGTCCGTCTGGTCACGGCAGAACGGAGTCTGGAAATGCTGCCTGTTTCAGCAGAGCCAGTACGCACCGGAGACTTCGGACGCCCTGCGGAAAGGTCATACCTGAACGCGGTCCCGCAGGTTACTGAAGACCGCTCAGGATGCTTCGCTCTTCGGAACGTGTTTTTCCCGGATTCCGGAAGCGGCAGCCGGGTGTGGAATTTCCGGATTTCGGGGCCTATCATCCCCTGCTTCCGCTGGCGACCGGTGGCCTTTTGCCGCGGAATTCACGATTTGAACGGTCGCCGCGACACTGACTCATTCCGTTTCGCACGCAGGGCAGACATCGATGCCGACGGTCACTTTCGTCAAAGAGAAAAAGACAATCGACGTCCCGGAAGGTACGAATCTCCGCACGGCCGCCCGAAAGGCTGGCGTCGAGGTTTACAAAGGCCTTCACAAGTTCCTGCACTGCCCCGGCATGGGGATGTGCGGTTCCTGCCGCGTTTACATCAAGGAAGGGGCCGAGAACGTCACGAAGCCAACCTTGCCTGAGAAGTTCACGACAAAAATCGGTAACCCGGAAGCTCAGTTCGCCTATATCGGTCACGAAAACGAACTGCGGTTGTCGTGCCAGTGCAAAGTGACTGGCGATATCAAGGTCGAAACTCAGGCACCGTGCAACTGGCACGGCGAGAAGTTCTGGGGTTGATCCCGACTCAAACAGAAACCCTGCACGCAGGAGTCCACCCGGCTCCTGCGTTTTTGCTTATGGTCTGCCGGCAGTGCGCTCTCGCTGGCTGCAACGTGCAGGCGGCTGGCGACTCAATCCGTTCGACCCCGGCGTTCGCTCGAATTCAACAGGAGTCTTTCCTATGACCCTCACCCCGCTCGGCGACAAAGTTGTGGTGCAGCGCACCGAAGCCGAAGACACCACTGCCGGCGGCATCGTGCTGCCTGACTCGGCGAAGTCAAAACCAGCCGAAGGCCGTGTGCTGAGCGTCGGCGACGGCCGCCTCGGCAAAGACGGAACCCGAACTCCACTGCAGGTTCACGATGGCGATCGCGTCATCTTTTCAAGCTACGCCGGAACGGAAATCGACGTTGACGGCCAGACTCTGCTGATCCTGTCCGAGTCCGACATCCTGGCGGTTCAAATCTGATGGCCTCGCCTGACCGGGGTCATTATGGACGCCGGCCACGCGTTCATAAACAGTCTCACCGCAATGGATTACGATCTATTACAATTCAAGATGTCAGGCTGTGGGAGGTTTTCAGTGTAGGTCCTCACCAGACTTAAATGGAGCGGTCACAAACGGTCGTTCGGCTAGAACGGCCAAATCCACGGAATGAGCATGACGGCGACAATCGCCAACACAAGATTCAACGGACCACCGATCTTTAGGAAGTCGCTGAACCGATAGCCACCCGGCCCGTACACCATCATGTTCGTCTGGTAGCCGATAGGCGTCATGAAGCTTGCCGAGGCAGACAGAATCAAAGCGATCAGGAATGGGCGGGAGTCGGCGTCGTACAAGCGTGCTGTCTCCAAGCAGAACGGAAACATGAGGACCGCCGCAGCATTGTTGGTAATCAGCTCGGTCAGGATTGATCCGAGAACATAAATTACGGCCAATGCTGCAATCGGCCCCCATGTCTGCGTCGAATCCACAAGGGTCGTCGCAATTGCCGTCGCTGCTCCAGACTTGTCCAATGCAGTTCCCACACCGAACGCCGCAGCAATTGTGACCAACACCTGCCACTCGACACTGCGGCGGGCGTCCCCAGAAGAGATGCAGCCCATCGCTACCATCGCCACGGCGCATAATGTCGCTGCTACGAGCGTAGGAACGAAGCCGGTCGTCATCAAAACGATCAGCACGAGAAACAAACCCATTGCAATCCACGCACGGTCACGTCGCAGTGGTCGCCAGTCATCTACGTCGCTGACAAGATAGAATGCGGGGTCATTGCGGTGCGCCCTGAGAAAATGAGACCGAACCTGCAATAACAGCGTGTCACCGGGCTTCAGCGTCACGTCCCCCAACTTCTTCTCGACACGATGGCCTCCTCGATGCACAGCGACAACAGCCGCCCCGTAGGTGGCTCGGAACTCGGCGTCTCGGATCGTCTTGCCGACGAGAGGCGAGTTTTCCGAGATGACCGCTTCGCACAATCTTCGTCGGCGTTGCTGTTTCGGTGAGACTTCGTAGTCTGGATCGGCTATCGGCACCAAACCGACAATCTTCTCCAACTCGATGATGCTGCTGACGATCCCCGTGAAGACCAGCCGGTCATTGGCATGGATCACATCGTCAGGACTGACCGGGCCCATGATTTGGCCTTCTCGGTCAATCTCGATGAGAAATAATCCTGGCAATTGCCTGAGTCCAGCCTTTTCGACCGATTGGCCAATCAGTCGGCACCCCGGATGAACCAGCATTTCTGCGAGATACTCCCGACGTGATTCCCCCAGTTGCTCCAACAATTCCTTTCGTTCAGGCAGAAGTCGTCCAGCCAGAGCGAGGTACGCAATGCCAATGAGCGCATATGGCAGACCAATCCAACCAATCTCGAACAAGTGCATCCCTGGTAGTCCGCTCTTCACCATTAGGCCATTGACCACGAGGTTCGTTGACGTACCGATCAAGGTGCAGGTTCCACCGAGGATTGCCAAGTAGGACAAAGGGATCAGAAGCTTCGATGGCGAAACCTGATTTCGACGGCTCCAGTCCAAAGCAATCGGCATGAACATGGCAACGATGGGCGTGTTGTTCAGGAAGGCGGACATGGGCAACACGACTCCTGCAAGCCGAGCCAAGACTCCTTTTTCAGTCCTTGCTCTGCCCAACACATGATGGCCGAGAAAGTCCAAAACGCCGGTTTCCCGAAGCCCTGCTGCCACGACGAACAGCACCGCCACGGTGAGCATTCCGCTGTTTGAGAATCCGGCGAAGGCATCCTCAGTTGAGATGATGCCCAGTAATGCCAACGTCGCCGTCGCCCCCAAGAACAGCAGGTCCGGGGGCGCAAGATTCTTGAGCAGGGCGACGAATAGAAGAAGGACGACGCCCAACGTGATCCACGCTTGCATGGGCATGAAGCCAAAGAAATCCATGATGAAGTTCCGATGGTTCAACGAAAAAAGGGTTGGAAGCTCGTGTGGCTCCCAACCCTTTGAGGACTGTCTGCGTGATGTTAGAGGTTAACCTCAAGTCTGCATGACGCAACTTTCCCACGGGACGGAAGCCGTCCGATGGCAACAACAGCGGCAGTTTGTGATAAATTGAGTTTGCATTATCGGCTTTATCGGCACATGAGCGGAACAGCTTGAATATTGGCTCTATTATCCGACGGTACCGCCATTCCAAGTTTCCCAATAATACGCAGCGCCAATGCTGAACCGCGAGGATAGCTTTTCTCTTGAGTGACCCCGGTCATTCTTGCGTCAGGTCGAGCTCGCTTCCGATGATATTTTAAGCCATTATCGCCGTAAGTGCTTTTACGGCAGTAAGTAACGTTTCTGACATGGCACCGACGCCTCTGAAAAAAAGTTCTATTGCCGTCCTGTCACCTCGCCGTCGCCTGCGACTGCGGGTCAAACAAGGACCGTCTATACGAGGATCTCGTCAACGATGCGGCCAGCGACGTCGGTCAGGCGGAAATCGCGGCCGGCGTAACGATACGTCAGACGTTCGTGGTTCAGGCCCAGCAGATGCAGCATGGTCGCGTGCAGATCGTGCATGTGGACCTTGTCGTGCAGCGCGTAATAGCCATATTCGTCCGTCGCGCCGTGAGTGATTCCAGGTTTGACGCCGCCGCCAGCCAGCCAGGTCGTAAACCCCTGCGGGTTATGGTCGCGACCGTTTGAACCCTGAGCGATCGGTGTCCGGCCGAACTCGCCACTCCAGACAACCAGCGTATCGTCGAGCATTCCGCGCTGCTTCAGGTCGCTCAGCAAAGCCGCGATCGGCTGATCGACGATGCCGCAGTTCTTCTCGTGCCCGGCCTTCAGATTGCTATGCTGGTCCCACGAGTTCTGCTTTGCGGACACCTGAATGTAACGCACGCCCGCTTCGGCAAAACGGCGAGCCATCAGGCAGCAGCGGCCGAAGCTGTCCGTCGGCTCGCTGCCGATGCCGTACGCCTGGTGAGTCGTTTCCGACTCGCCTGCGATGTCCATGACTATCGGCACGGTGGCCTGCATCCGGAAGGCCAGCTCGTAAGACTGAATCATGCCCTCAATGACCTGATCCTGCTCCAGACGATCAAGGTGCCGGCGGTTCATTGCCTGCAATAGATCAAGCTGCCGCCGCTGCTCGTCCAGTGTCTGGCCCTGCCGATCGAGGAACGCGATTTTTGCGTCATTCACCGGCTGCAGCGAGTTGCCGATCGTCGTTGCCTGATGAATCGCCGGCAGAAAGCCTGATCCGTAGTTGCGCGGACCGCCGTGACCTTTTGGTGGCGTAATCGAGATAAACGACGGCAGATCGCAATTCTCTGTTCCCAGTCCGTACGACACCCAGGACCCGACAGACGGCCGCACGAGGTTGTCCGTCCCGGTGTGCAACATACAGACGGCCTGTCCATGCGACTGGCCTTTACTGTGCATTGAGTTGATGACGCAGAGATCGTCGGCGTGTTTCGCGACGTGCGGAAACAGTTCCGAAACCCAGCGGCCGGACTCACCGTGCTGCGCGAACTTCCACGGAGATTTCATCACGCGGAGGTTGTCCTCGGTCGATTTCTCGACGTTGGCTGCCGCCTTGAACGGCAGCTTCTGCCCGTCTTCCTTTTCCAGCCGAGGCTTATAATCGAACGTGTCGACCTGGCTTGGTCCACCGTGCATAAACAGGAAGATAACCCGTTTTGCACGCGGCGGATGATGCGGCTGTTTCGGTGCGAGCGGCCCTTCAGGCGGCTGCGTGGACGCGTTTCCGGATGCGGCTGCAGTCCGAGCGAGTGACGAAAATGCAAGCCAGCCAAACCCGCAGCCAGCCGACTGCAGCATCGCTCGACGATCAAAAGGAAGAGGCATCGATTCGTTTTCCTGATGGTTCCTGGCAGTCGGTTTCAGACACGGATCGGCACGGATTCTCACGGATGACTGCGAGGCGAGGAGTCGGGATTCTTTTTTGGTTGTCAGCTTTGCGGATGTTAAAAAGCGTTGTGCGAAAATGACGCCCGACCGCCTCCCGTTCGTCGCGGTTTTCAGTTGAGCATGCGGAATTCACTGGAGGCAAAGATCGAGTGGATCAGTTGCTTCCAGGCGGCGGTTGACTTTGACGGTTCTGATTCGGATTGTCCGTCGGCAGTCGGGGCCGAAATTGCAGCAACGAACTCTGTCGCCAGGGCGACCTCTTCCGGCGTCGCCGGCCGGCCCAGCATTTTCAGGTAGAGCCAGTTGATCCGATCTGCTGGTGACGCGTCCGGAAGCGTGGTTTCGAGTTCCTCAGCCATTGACTCGGCACAACCCGCGACGAACGGACTGTTGAGCATCAGTAGTGCCTGAGCGGGCACGTTAGTGACTGCTCGCTTGCCAGTGACCATATCCGGGTCGGCGAAGTCGAAGACCGTCAGCATGGCCGGCAGGTCGTTGCGGACAATCGGCAGATACAGACTGCGGCGATCGGTCGCGGCGTCACGCTTGTCGTATCGGGCTCCCGACGCGTTATTGACGGCCTGCTCACCGAAATCGGCCACAGAAGAACCACCGCCTTCCAGATTCAACCGGTTGCTGACGGCCAGCATCGCATCGCGAATCTCTTCGGCCGTCAGTCGGCGACGGTTCTGTCGCCACCAGAACTGATTCTCCGGATCAGTGGCGGCAGCCTGCTCTTCGAGCGCCGTGCTGAGTCCGTAAGCTCGCGTCAGACAGATGCGTCGGACGAGCTGCTTGATCGACCAGCCACTCTCGACAAATTCGACGGCCAGCGTGTCGAGCAGTTCCGGATGCGTCGGCGCATCGCCAAGCGTTCCGAAGTTATCGACCGAGCGGACAATGCCTTCGCCCATCAGGTGCATCCAGACCCGGTTGACGATGACGCGGGCGATGAGTGGGTTACGGCTATCGGTCAGCCACTCGACCAGTTCGGCCCGGCCGCTTGTCGACGCGTCTGGTTCCGGCTGTCCGTCGAAACTGGCCAGTGAGAGGAACCCGCGCGGAACAACCTCACCATGCTGATCCGGCAGACCACGAACGCGAAACGTCGTGTCTCCGGTTTTTTCACGATCGCGGGCAGCCATCACCATCGGCTGAGCCGGAACACTGTCACGAATTTCCTTCTGCCGGGCTTCCAGTGATTTGATCTGCTGACTGAGTTCTGTCACACGTTCCGTCGTGACACTGGCCAGTTTGCCGTCCGGTTTCGACGGATCGAGTTGTTCGACGGGAATGAATTGCGCGGCGTCGGCAATTACATATCCGTCAGTGGAAGAATTTGAGATGCGCACGTAACCGGTGTGCCCCTGTGTGAACTGAAAGCGGCCCAGCGAATGGAACAGACCAGCGAGTTCCGGCAGTTGTTCCTGATTGACGATGAATGATTTTTCATCGTCAGCGCTGCGGACGACGACCGGGACGTTCTTTGCCCGGCCGCCACCGCTCGCATACGCGATGCGGACTTCATAGTCGCCGTCGGCCGGAATCTCGGGACGGAACGTAACCGACTTCTGACCGCGATCTTCCCGGTTGTCGTGAATGTATCCGTCACCGACGAATCGCTTTGTGAAGGTCGAACTGGTCCACACTCCGACAAGTTCCGCCTGCGAATCGTCAACGACAATGCCCGCCAGCTCGCTGACTTTCGGTGTCGTGTTCTTCTCGATCGTCTTCAGCTCATCTCGCCGCTGTTTCAGTTCGGTGTCGAGTTTCTCAATCTGTGAGTTCGCGTTCGCGATCTGCTGTTCGACATCTTCGGGCAGCGGCATCGCACGTTCGAGCCAGCCAGAGACATTCACATTGTTCATGCGGATGCCGAAGACCGTTTCTGTGCTGCGCAGTATGCCCGCCATCGCGTAGTAGTCCTGCGCGGGAATCGGGTCGAACTTGTGATCGTGGCAGCGGGCACAGCCGAGCGTCAGGCCCAGAAACACACGGCCGATCGTGTCGAGCTGCTCATCGACGACGTCCATGTGAAGCTTTTCCTTGTTGCGCTCACTGAGCATCTTCGGGCCGATGATCAGAAAGCCGGTCGCTGTCAGTTGCTCCGCCGCCTGCTCGACCGAGTCGGCCGGCAGCAGATCTCCGGCCAGTTGCTCGCGGGCAAACTGGTCGAACGGTTTGTCCTCGTTCAGCGCGTTGACAACGTAATCGCGGTATCGCCAGGCGTTGTAGTACGTGAGGTTGATGTCGCCGCCGTTCGAGTCCGCATAGCGGGCCAGGTCAAGCCAGTGACGGCCCCACTGCTCGCCGAACTGTGTCGATGCGAGCAACCGATCGATCACATTGGCCTTCGCGATCGCAGATGAGTCGTTCAGAAACGCATCGATCTCAGAAACCGTTGGCGGCAGGCCGGTCAGATCAAACGTGACCCGTCGCAGCCATTCACGGCGATCGGCGTCGGCAACGGGACTCAGTTGTTCTGCTTCGAGCTTCGCGAGCAGGAAGCGGTCGATCTCGGATTTCGCCCAGCTTTTGTTCTGCGTCGCCGGTGCCGAGTGCTTCTGTGGCGACTGGAACGACCAGAACTCACGACCGGATGCAACGTCAAGCGACTCGGCGGTTGCGGTGAGTTTGCCGTCGCGAGGGTCGGGCGCGCCCATCGCCACCCACTTTTCGAGGATCGCGATCTCGGCGGCGCTGAGCTTTCCCTTCGGTGGCATCTCGAACGATTCGTACCGGACCGAAGAGATCAGCAGACTTTCGTCCGGCTTACCGGGCACGATGGCCGGACCGCTGTCACCTCCCTGCTCCCAGCCGGCGCGAAGATCAAGCTGCAGCCCGCCCTTTTTCTGTTTCCTGCCGTCGGAATGACACTCGTAACAGTGCTTGACAAGCAGCGGTCGGACGGACTTCTCGAAGAATTCGTTCCCCTTCCGGCCAACAGACGTCGTCGGCGAGTCAAACGAACGGTCCGAAGGCGCGGCGGCGGCCATGAGCGTCCCATCGAAGCCAGCGGCGCTAACTGACAGGCAGGCGAGAAGGATGGCCAGCAAGCGAAATCGAAACATGAGAATGGCATCAGAGTGGCGGAATGCAGATCAGGCGAGCCGCATACAGAGCGAACTCAACGGCGTTGGGACCGGACAGCGTAGCAATTCAAGAACGCTTTGTCCGTTTGAAGCCTGGATTTCGCCGATGCGTCGGTCGAGTTCTGGACTCGGCGGCTGACTGTCTTTTGCAGTCAGCCGCTGCAGCCGTCGTGCTTGATCTGACAGGTTTGCTCTGACAAAGGCAGTGTCAGACGAGCGTCAGGCCTTCCCTGATGGCGTACCTGGCGAGTTCCACACGATCG
>WGMU01000130.1 GCA_016124895.1 bacterium | reverse complement strand
GCCTCATGCTGCCGCACCACTCACGAGCTTGTAACAGGCAAAACACAAATGCGCCAGCCATCCAGCCTGCCTCCCCTGCCCAAAGTGCGCGCTGGCCCTGGGGTACCAACCGAGATCGAGAAGACGATCGCGTTTCTCGTTGTAACCTTGGTACATGTCTTCTTTGAACCAAAGGTCTTCAACGAGCTCAGGACTTGGATCGATGGCAAAGAATTGATGGTACCTGACGCACCAATCCGGAGTGACAATCAGAGGCTGTAAAGCTGGTAAGTCCACACGACTACTCTTAAGCGGTCACGGAGTTATTTACGATCGGCGTACCTAACGACGGCTGCGTCGATTACACAGGCCACGAATGTCCGCAGTGTTGTCGAGAATGTCTCGAAATCAAGTCTTCACCTCTAAGCCCAAATCCCTTCAGACACCCGGGCTTCCTTCGCGGGCTCAGTCCAGCCACGGCCACCCTGGTTCGACTCTCCACGCGTGGCTGCCTTGCATCGAGGGCGGCTGTTTGTCATCATCGCGGGCTTCACTCCTGACGACACGGCGGCATTGCCGAACGGACGAATTTTCTCACGGAACGCCTCATGACCAGACTGTTGATTGCACTGGCTCTTCTTATCAGCACCTCAGCGGCCAGCGCTGCTGAGACGGATCGCAAGGGGCTCGACTTCTTTGAGGCGAAGATTCGCCCGATGCTGGTGAAGCACTGTTACGAGTGCCATTCCGCCGAGGCCGTCACAAAGAAGAAGCTCAAGGGCAATCTGTTCCTCGATTCGCGCGAGGGCAGCCGCAAAGGGGGCGAGAGCGGGGCGGCGGTGGTGCCGGGGAAGCCGGGCGAGAGTCTGCTCATTTCGGCGCTCAAGCAGGACAGCTTCAAGATGCCGCCTGCCGGCAAGCTGCCGGACGAGATCATCGGGCACTTCGTCAAGTGGATCGAAATGGGAGCCCCCGATCCGCGTGAAGGGACCGCCGTCGTCGCGACCACGGAGATCGATATCGAAGCCGGGCGTGAGCACTGGTCGTTTCAGCCGCTGAATCTCTCACCGCCGCCGCAGGTCGCTGACTCGCCCTGGCTGCGGACGCCGATCGACAACTACATCCGCCACCGACAGGAAGCCGCCGGAGTCACTCCGAATGCGATCGCCGGGCCGCGAACGCTCATCCGCCGCGCGTATTTCGATCTGATCGGCCTGCCGCCGGAACCGGACGATGTCGAGCGATTTGTCGCCGACTACGAGACTGACGCCGCGGCCGCCTACGCCGCTCTGATCGACCGCCTGCTGCAGAGCGAGCATTACGGCGAACGCTGGGCTCGCCACTGGCTGGACATCGTCCGCTTCGCCGAGAGCAACGGGTACGCCTTCGACGGCGACCGCCCGAACGCCTGGCACTACCGCGACTTCGTCATCCGGGCGTTGAATGCGGACATGCCGTATGACGAGTTCGTCCGCCTGCAGCTGGCGGGCGACCTGCTGACCGACGCCAACGTCAAGACGACCGACGAAGCTCGCACGGCCGTTGACCGGATCGCCGCGACCGGGTTCCTCGTCGCCGGCCCGTACACCACGCAGCAGACTCAGAAGGAACGCGAACGCAGCCGCTACGAACAGCTCGACGATATCGCCAGCACGCTGGGCACCTCGCTGCTCGGCATGACCGTCGGCTGCAGCCGCTGCCACAGCCACAAGTTCGATCCGCTGCCGCAGTTCGATTACTACCGGCTGATCTCGAACTTCGCGGACGTCGGCTTCTCCGACACCGGCATCAACATGCAGCCGGAGAAGTTCGCCGCCGACAAGGCCGCCTTCGACGCCGCTCACGCACCGCTGGTCGCCGCCCGCACCGAGTACGAACAGCAGCAGTTGCCCGAAGCTCTCAACGCCTGGCTGGCGGAACTGCAGCCGGAGACGCCAACGCAGACCTCGCCGCTGAAACTCAGCGAGTGGCAGCACGTCGGGCCGTTCAAAGCCGAGAGCTTTGAAAAGGCTTTCGAGCAGACGTTCGCTCCGGAAGCGTCCGTCGATCTGGCGGCGACCTACGAGGACGGCAAGCTCAAGTGGACACCGCACCCCGAATGGGCCGACGCCACGATTCACAACCCGTTCTCGACCGACAACGCGGCCAACTACCTGTTCCGCACGATCGAGACGCAGCAGGAGCAGACGGTCTCGCTGTCGCTGGGCCGCGACGACGCGATCAAAGTCTGGGTCAACGGCGAGTCCGTGCTCTCGAATCTGACCGCCGGAGACGTCGCCGCCGGACAGGACACCGTGCAGGTCAAGCTGAAGCCCGGCCGCAACGAACTGCTGATGAAGATCGTCAACGGCGGCGGCCCGTCGGGCTTCTACTTCGCGGCGACTCCGGTGCAGTCCGGCGACGTTCCGGGGTTCGCCGCCTGGCACCACGTCGGCCCGTTCGCCGCCGCGAACTTCGATGTCGCCTTCGACCAGGTCTTTCCGCCGGAACTCGACACGCGACTCGATCAGACGTTTGAAGACGGCAAGCTCAAGTGGGCCGAGCAGCCCGACTGGAAAGACGGCACCGCGTACAACGACCACCTGACGGGCACGAACTGCGCGAACTACCTGTTCCGCACCGTCGACGTCGACCAGCCGCGAGTGCTCGCGCTGTCACTGGGCAGCGACGACGGCATCAAGCTGTGGGTCAATGGTCGCGAGGTTCTCTCGAAGAAGGTCGGTCGCAACACCGCGGCCGCCGGCCAGGAGAACGTCACGATCCAGCTCGCCAAAGGCCGCAACGAGATTCTGATGAAGATCGTCAACGGCGGCGGCAAGACCGGCTTTTACTTCGCGGCCTCGGCAGCACAGACGCCCGATGATGTCACCGCGATTCTCAAAGTCGCCGCCGATCAGCGGAACGATCCGCAGAAGAACCGGCTGTCCGAGTGGTATCGCGGCTTCGACCTCGAATGGCTGCACCTGAACCAGACCGTGCTTCGTGACGACACCGAAACGCCAAAGCCCGATCTGACCAACGTCTTCGCCGCCCGAGTTCGCGGCTCGACGTACCAGTTCGGCGAGGACACCTACAAGGTCTACCACCTGCGGCGAGGCAACTCGGACAACAAACTCGACGAAGCTCAGCCCGGCTTTCTGCAGGTGCTGATGACGGGCGAGAATCAGGAGAAACGCTGGCTCGCCGATCCCGCCAACCCCCAACAGCAGCGAGCCGGACGTCTGGGCCTGACCGACTGGCTGACCGACGTCGAATACGGCAGCGGCCAACTGCTGGCTCGCGTCATCGTCAACCGGTTGTGGCACCACCACTTCGGACGAGGCATCGTGGCGACGCCCAGCGACTTCGGGAACAGCGGCGAAGAGCCATCGCATCCGGAACTGCTCGACTGGCTGGCCGCCGAACTGATCCGCCAGGAGTGGAAGCTCAAGCCGATCCACAAGCTGATCATGACCAGTGCTGTCTACATGCAGGCCGGCGAGGTCACCGACAGCGGACGACAGCACGACCCCGAGAACCTGCTGCTGTGGCGACGAGCGTCCCGGCGACTGGAAGCGGAAATCATCCGCGACGAACTGCTCGCCGTGAGCGGAACGCTCGATCGCACGCAGTTCGGCAAAGGCACGCTCGACCAGCGCAGCACGCGACGCAGCATCTACTTCACCGTCAAACGCAGCCAGCTCATCCCGCTGCTGCAACTGTTCGACGCCCCCGGCACGATGCAGGCCATCGGCTCCCGCGAAGAAAGCACTGTCGCGCCGCAGGCTCTCGCGTTGCTGAACTCGCCGATCGTTCGCGACCTGGCCGGCAAGCTCGCTGCGCGAGTCGGACCCGCTGCCGACATCCCGCTCGATCAGGCAATCAACCAGGCCTACCAGTTCGCCCTGAGCCGCCCGGCAACGGATGCCGAACGCACTTCAATGGCCGAATTCATCGGGCAGCAGAAATCCCAGCGAGGCGGAGACGCCAACGCCGAAACCCTCGCCTTCCGCGACTTCTGCCACCTGCTCCTATGCACGAACGAGTTCGTTTACGTCGATTAAGACAAAGCAACCTGACGGGTGGCCGGGGCTGGAGCGAGGCACGAGCGAAGCCCCGGAACCTGAACACAACCAAAACCAGACTCAAACAGTGCCGGGGCTTCCTTCGCAGGCTCAGTCCAGCCCCGGCCGCCCAAATCGTCACAGCCGCCCGTTACTTGAACCTGGCCAACAGACACGCCGACACGACCCCAACGGGGTCAAAGAACAAAGCCCGGGGTCAGCCGCGCAGCGGCGCCACCCCGGGAACACAGCCCACAAAGACCCGAACCCTGAAAGGGTTCCAGAACCCACACGACTGACTCTGCAACCCTTTCAGGGTTGATGTTTTCCTCATCTGGTTCCTGGGGTGCGCGGCTGCGCCGCGACCCCAGGCTTCGTTCTGGAACCGCGTTGCGGTTCAAATCGCACAACACATCTACCAGACATCTGGCAGCCCCAGGATAAGAAGCTCAAATGACACATCACGCCTTTGAAACCTCGTCTTCCCGCCGTGACTTCCTGCAGAAGGCCGGCCTCGGTTGCGGATCGCTCGCGCTGACCAGCCTGCTGCACCAGGAAGGCGTCCTCGCTGCTGACTCAAAGCCGTCGAATCCGCTGGCTGAAAAGCCCTCGCAGTTCGCACCGAAGGCGAAGGCCGTAATCTGGCTCTTTCAGACCGGAAGCCCCTCCCAGGTCGACACGTTCGATTACAAGCCGGAGCTGCAGAAACGCGACGGCACGCCGCTCGCCGGAGCCGATCCGAAGACCGGCTTCTTCACGACCAGCGGCAACTGCCTGAAGTCGCCGTTCAAGTGGACTCAGCACGGCGAATCCGGTGCGTGGACGTCGGAAATCTTCCCAGAAATCTCGAAGCACGTTGACGACATCGCGTTCGTCTACTCGTGCTACTCGCAGTCGAACAATCACACACCGGCAATGCTTGAGTTCAACTCGGGCATGATCCGCCAGGGCTTTCCGAGCATGGGTTCGTGGCTGACGTACGGTCTGGGCAGTGAGAACGCCAACCTGCCAGCCTACGTCGTCATGCACGGTACGAAACCGCGCGGCGGTGATCCCATCTGGTCATCCGGCTTCCTGCCGTCGGTCTACCAGGCAACGTCACTCGATCCACGCAGCGGCACACCGATCGACAACCTCGCCCGGCCCGGCGAGCTGACCGACGGCCAGCAACGCTCGCTGCTCGACGTTCTCAACTCGGCCAACGCGAAGCACGCGGAGAAGCGTCCCTTCGACCGCGACCTCAACGCCCGGCTGGAGTCGTTTGAACTCGCCTACCGAATGCAGACAGCCGCTCCTGAAGCCTTCGACCTGTCGCAGGAACCTGAGCACATTCAGGAGGCCTACGGCCTGAACCGCAACGAATCGAAAGACTATGGCCGCCAGTGCCTGATCGCTCGCCGGCTCGTCGAACGCGGCGTTCGGTTCGTCCAGATCTTCGCCTCGTGTCCGAACACTCCGGGTGGCGCGGTCAGCGACGTCCCGTGGGACGGCCACAACGACATCAACGGCAACCACCGAGCCTGCGGCGCAACTGTCGACCAGCCGACCGGCGCTCTGCTGGCCGACCTGAAACAACGCGGCCTGTTCGACGACACGATCGTCATCTACGGCGGTGAATTCGGTCGCACGTCAGACTCGCAGGGTTCCGGCGGCCGAGACCACAACCCGAACGCCTTCACCACCTGGTTCGCCGGCGGCGGCTTCAAGGGAGGCACGCAGTATGGAGCGTCAGACGAGTTTGGCTACAAGTCCGTCGAGAACCGCGTCAACGTGCATGACATTCATGCGACGGTGCTGCACCAGATGGGCATCCGCCACACCGACCTGACCTACCGCTTCAACGGCCGCGACTTCCGCCTGACCGACGTCGCCGGCGAAGTCCTGCAGGACATCCTCGCGTGATCGTAGGCCGACCAAGCGAAGCGCCGTTCCGGCAATCCGCAACGTGAGCGAATAGGGCAGTTCACAGGGTGGCCGGTGGTTGGAGCGAGGCACGACCGAAACCCCGGCAGCACGCACCGTGGTGGCCGGGTCGCACGCCCTGAAGCACGAAGGACGACGTCTGAAGTCGGGAAATCTTCATTCCAAGACGCGCCGAGGTGACGCCGACGCGCCTCAACCACTTCGATCACCGACCCTGGGCGCCACCCGGCGTGAGTCCTCTGCGAATTACTGCTCCGTCTCCGTTCGATGCTTCTGGGGCTCTTTCCCTTTGTCAGCCGGATTAGAACTCGTCGTCGTCACATTAGAGAGTTTATCGCACCAGGTTTCATGCTGAGGCTCGGTGTCCAGTCCAACGATCTCGCACATTTTCTCGAAGTTCGTCAGCAAATCTGATTCTGGAACGAGTGAGGCGATATACCGATCAAAGTGCTCTTTGACCTCCCTAACCATCTCGGCGGGGTTAATATGAACCTCGCCTTTGCACAGATGAATGCCTGACCTGAAGTTTCGAGACAGATGACACCCAACTTTCGGCATTCCGCCGTGATACATACCGCACCGCACGACAGAATAGATCTGCCCGATTTCCTTGTCGCTAAGCTCCGTTTTGTCATATACGAGTTTGAAGCCTTCAATGAAGAACTTTCGACTCTTTGAGTCATACCCCTTGCCGTTTTCCCTCTCCACATAACTACTCTCTCCCTTATCGAACTGCCGAATCATCTCAAAATAGGCAGCTACGATCGAGAGAATGACGAACCCAGAGTGATTAAAAGGCGGTGTGTCTCTGGTGAAGTCCTCTGCCAGTTTCTCAGCGATTCCGAGCTGACGCTCTTTCACGTAAAAGCGGAGGTTTTCAATCATTTTATCCGTCGCGTGCGACATGCAATTGCCCTTGTAAATGTGGGTGTAAATTGAGGATGCGACAAACAAGAACTATGACGGCTGTGGATCACTTGGTTTGGCTGTCGGGATGGACGCACACGTCCCAGTCGTAACCGATATTACCACAGGAATCACGTGTTCCGACGCCACATTGATTCTTCATCGAACAGTCAAATCTGACGCACTGACTCCGCCCGGGAATGAGCAGAAACTCTCGCGACAAAGTGACCACTGTTCCGGCGAGTGGACAGTGAAAGGCGTTGGTGCGGGTTTCTCTGGAAATCTCAGCCATGCGGATACCCCCGTAAATTCGGGTGAAAATTGGGACTGCCAAACAAAAACGGCTGCCCTTACATCCTCTATTATCGTCGGTAGCTTCCGGACATCTCAGGAAAATGAATCGCGTCGCGAGATTTTCCGCAGTCCGCCTTGAGGTGTGGAATGACGACGTTCCGGCCACACGCATTGCCGGAGCGGCGCTGCGCTTGATCCGGCCTACGAATTCGATTCAACGCTGCCCCAGCCGCCGCCGCCGGGGGTTTCGATGGTGAGGACGTCGCCAGCGTTGATGTCGACTCGGGCGCGGCCGGCGAGGTGTTCGGGCTCGTCACTGCCGGCGCGTTGCAGGGTGTTGTTGCCGATGGCTCCGTTGGCTCCGTCCTGCAGGCCGAAGGGGGCGTAGTCGCCTCGGCGTTGGGTCAGCGGGGAGACTGTCAGCGGTTTGAGGAATTCGATGCGGCGAACGATGCCGTCGCCGCCTCGGTGCTGCCCTGCTCCGCCGGAACCGCGACGGATTGAGAATTCGTGCAGACACTGGGTGGCCCGACCGCTTGCGGCTGGGTGCCGCAGGCACAGGAAAACTCACCATCCGTATTCAATCTGTCAATCGACGTTGAATTCATCATCACCCTCGATTCACGGCAGCCACCAGATCGGCAGGAGATTGGTTTCTCGTCATCGTCAACCCGCCGATTAACCACCGATCAGTGACTGCTCTCCCGTTTGGACCCGCCATCGGTGTTGCTCGCTGAGGATGAGTCCTTCCGTCGCTGAGCGACCCAATCGCAAGCGATCGGGCTACCCCGCTTTATCTCACGCGGATGACCATAAAACAGGAAACCGGAGGTGGCCGGTCTCACCAGCAACTGGTTCTGCCCTCCTCCCTGACGTGTGCCAGGTTTCCAGCGAGACTCGCTACGTTCAAAAGGAAATGATCGCTCTGCGCTACCGGTCGCGGCACCACGACATGCGCAGCGCGAAATCGCGTTGAAACTCCGGCCGCCAGCGGCTGACGGATTCGCGGGGGTCCTTGTCCGCCGATCGAATGTCGCGAAACCAGCCTTCGTCGGATTTGCGATACTGGCCACCCCAGCCGGGCTTTGATGGGTCGTGAGGGTCGTTACCACCTCGCGGCAGAAAGAAAAACCACGACGGCGTGTCGCCTTCTTTCAGGCAACTGTGACGGTTGGGAGCGGTCCAGGTTTTCGTGGGATAGAGCGCTCCCAGTGGCCCCGTGCTGCGCACGTTCTGTTCAATCCAGTCACGGCTGGTCAGTGCTTCGTCACCGGTCAGATACATGCCTCGATAGGTCCCTTCACGTTTATCGCGTCCGGCGGGTGCCTGACTCAAAATGTAGAACAACCCCGGAAACCCGGTTCGTATCCAGTCGGCGATGCCGTCCTGATCGTTAATGTCGTACACGCGGAGCCGCTGGACGAAGTCTGCCAGCCCGTCTGCACCGCGGTCAGCATGGACCCGCCACAGTGCCTGAGCGAGATCGGTCTGACCGCCCCAGATCGCGATATTCAACGGTCGCTCGGGCGAGCCGGCATCAACACGGTCCACAATCCAGCGTGAGCCCTCCGTGTCATGACTCTCGCCGATGAACTCACGGCCGCGGTGCAGGTTGCCGGATTTGATGCGGCTCAAGAGGGCTTCGGTTTCCGGCCAGCCGTCGGCGTGCCTGGCGAGGCCAGGTCGTACCCTGCCGTACGCATTGACGATTTCACGAATCAGATCCGGACGAGTGACCGCGTCTTTCAGCTCGCCGCGAGTGCCCGACGCGCTCGCTATCAGACCTTCGATCTCGAACTCGTTGGAGTAGACCATCAGCCGGATCATCGACTGCTGATCGTCCGGGTCGCCGCCGATATCTGTCAGCACGAGCAGCCGCGGGCTCTCGGCGGCGAACACACTGCTACCAGCGATCGCGAACACGACGCCGATCAGAAAACAGCGAACATGACAACGCCGTCTCAATGTGTCTGCAGCGAATGCGTCGGGGATGTGCAGCATTTGAAATCTGGCAGATAGTGGTGGCGAATTTGCGAAACGCGTCTTGAGTCAGTCGCGAATACCGGTCACCAGAATGAATCCGTCCGGGGATTGTGCTGCCGGCTACGGCTCAGAGGCTTCGGTCGCGATACGTTCGTAAGCGGAGAGAGCCCGGTCGTAGGCGGCTCGGGCTGCGGACTTCTCTTCGTCGGCGATAAAACGATTGCGGTTTTTCCACAGCAGGCGAACGGATTCGGCGCACCAGCGGGCACTGCTCTTTGAGGCTCGTATCGGTCGGCCAGCGACAAGGACGTTGACCGGGTTCGTATGAAGCTGTGGGAATTGACGCAGTGCGACCCAGCTCGACTGCGTGATCTCAACCGGAAATGCGACATCGTGTGGTTTGCCGTCAGCCGGGACGTCGACTGTCGCAACGGTCTGACCGTTGACAACAATCTCAACCTTGCGTTGACCGCCGCTGAGGTACTCCATCGACCGCGGAGCGTGCAGGTTGACTGTGTCGCCGAGCATCCGCCGTCCGACGGTCGGCAGTAGATTCCCGTAAGCGACCCCGATCGGTGTTTCCGGAGCGAAGGCGACTGTCGCTTTGACTTGAACCGACTGAGGTTTGTCGAGCGTGACGTCATCGAAGCCGGGCGACTGGCCGTCTACCGTAAACCGCAGTGCGTGCGCGAAGCCGTCTGACACGTACGATCGTCCCGCCGCAATTCCGTTGCACCAGGCGGTAAAGTCAAGCGGATCGACATCGCCAAGCTGTACGTAAACGCGTCCCTGACCGACACGACGACTGCTCATACAGGGAAAGTCCGTCTCGCCGCTGAGCTTCAAGGGAAAGCCGCAGTTCATCAGGTGATACCAGGTGTTCCACTCGGGAATCCGCGCGGTATCCATCGCGCTGATGAAGTCGCAGACGCCTTCCGGGACACTGACGAAAATCTCCATTGCACCGCCGCCGGTCAGCGCAGGCACCGCGAGATTCGGCAGTCGATCCGCCGCACGGTCGGCACTGCGAGTCAGCTCGGCGGCCGATAACTGGCCGTTGCCGTCCTCATCGACGATCGCAAACCGTTCGGCAAGTAATGCGCTGGACGCTTCCTCCCGGGACAGACCGCCGTCTCTGTCAGAGTCGTGCGCTTCCAGCAGCCGGCTGGCTTCCGCGGGCGGTTGAACGTGCATCGCTGAATGCGGATAGCCGGTCACCCCACCCTGTTCCCGGCACCACTTGAGAACAGGAACCGTCCACGTCGGCCAGCCTTTCTCCTTCGTCCCCTCAGAAGCGGGATAAGTCTGATTTCTGAGATTCAACAGGCAGACGTGTCCGAGTGCCGCAGAACCGAAGCCGCTGACCTCGACGTCGTACTTCAACAGCGTCAACGGTTCGCTGACCTCGTCTGCTCCGGGACTGAAATAGTTACGCTGGAAGTCGTAGCACGGTCCCCAGGTCAGCACGCAGCCGACGTTAAGACCCTCGCCTTTCACCTGCCGGAACATGTCCTGCGGAGTGACGCCTTCCGTCGGACTGTCGTAGTGCGAGCAGCCGGCTCCGTGAATGTGATGATCGCCGCTGTAGAATCCGAACTGACGCGCATCAACCCAGCGGGCGAGCTTCAGCGCGACCGCCTGTTTCGCCGTCAGCGGAGACCGCGTGTCCTGCGACGGCTGTTCGTCCACAGCAGCGACCTCAAACGTCCTGTGCAGCACGCGGTACTCGGGACCGCGGCAGTATTCGACGGCAAACTCGCCAGGCGGCAGCAGCACGGACTCGCCATCGGCCCGGTAAATGTGCGGCTGGAAGAAGAAGTCGGGGGCGAGTCGTTTGGCCTGTGGCGGATAAATCCGTCCGGCGCGATCGCGAATCGTGAGCCGCGCCGTCGTGGACTGCCCGTCGACATCGCGAATCTGCAGCGGCACACGGATCGCCGGCAGCACGTTGAAGAGAACCGGCACCTCGCCGCGAAAGCCGATGTCCTGCGTGCCGGCCCCCACGTCGAATTCAACCGTTGCTTCACGCTGACCGGCTTCGCTCGACGAAATCAGCGCAACCGCGTACTCAACTTTCAGCCCGCTGAGGCTGGGAGTCAGCGGAGCCCGATCGAACATCTCGACGCTGAGAAACCGGTCCGTGCGCTGTTCGAGATTCTCATCATCCTTCAGCTCCGTCTGGTCCTGGCGTTTGAGGATCGAAATCGCCGGCCCGGAATAGACTGGCCCGGCCTGCGGGCTGCGAATCCGCAGCCGGCTGGCGACCTCACTGTCATTCAGGATTTTGACAATCAGCGGAGTAAACGCCGCCTGTTGCAGCGTCGCCCGGCCCGGCCCGCGCTGCACCTTGACGCGGACTTCCGGATTGAGAGACAGCACGAAGACCGCTTGTGAATCCAGCAGTTTCTGCAGCGCGACCGCATCGCGATTCTGACCCGCCTGTTTGAGATCCGCCGCCAGAGTTTCGGGCAACGGAGCCCCAAGAAACGCCAGCGTCTCAACGACGCGCATCACGTTCGCGCCGAGCGGCTGACCGTCGACGTCTGCAACGAGTTCAACGTCCAGGGCATGGAGCGCCGTCGTCTGCAATCCGAACGCCGCCGCCAGGACGACCGTTCGCAGCAACGCTGTCTGACCACTCATGGCGGTACCTCATCAGCCAGAGGAAAGTCGAAATCAGCACCACCCGAATTCTGCTGTCCGGCCTTGCGCAATAAAAGGCCCGCGGCAAATCCTCCGCGAGTCTCGGGCCGCAGTCATTGTCAATCCAGAGACCCGCGCTCCTGTGACTCGAACACTCTGAACTCCGTCGAGATTGTGGGTCGTTCCAGATGTTCCGCAGACTCGTCGGTCGAGAACGAATTCTTCGCAGTCACACAGCGGCAATGGCTGACTGCACTGTTACACTCCCCGACGTCCCCGCAGCGATTCAAACTCAGCTCGAACAGTCAGGTTTGACGTTGCGCCCGCAGCAGGGAATTCCAGTGGTGAATCTCGAACTCACAGACAGCCGATCGCCCCGTCGCAGCCCAATTGCGACGGCGACGCGTTCGCGCTCCAGATACTGGCAGCGCTTTCTCATTCCCGGCTTCGCACTGCTGTGCCTGCTGGCTCCGGCGATCCTCACAGCGGCCGACAGCAACACGGTTCAACTATCGATGGACTCGCCGTATCTCGGGCAGTCAGCGAATGACGATGGCGACGAAATCCTCTGGCTCTCGGTATTTGTCACGGTTGAGAACCGATCCGACACACCGCTGCAGATTCCTGCGACAGGCTGGCAGCTTCGGGATTCGAGAAACGCACACGCTCCGGCAACGGTGACTGACACGTTCGACTGGCTGGACGTTGTCGATCGTGACGAAACCGTTTCGCTCACCGAATTTCAGCCACGCGAACTGACGGTTGCTCCCGCGGCAAAGGCACGCATCGGGCTGTTCTTTCAACCCCTGACGACCGATCTCCGTCAGCCGGCTCTCTCTCTGACATTGGCCGTCGGGGACCAGCGACTCGGGACACTCGACCTCGATCAGCTTGCCGCGGACCAACTGACGATCGAAGCACAGCGAATTGGACCGGCACGAGCGATCGCGTTGTTACGGCTCGATGGTGAACTCAATTCCGTCAACGCCGGGCGGCTGGTGCAGCGGATCGACGAGTTGAGGAATAAAGACCGCGTCGCTCGATTTGTCATCGCCCTGGCACCGGAACTTCGTGTACCCGATCCGGCCGTGCTGACATGGCTGCGGCAGGTCGCCGCGCAGGCAGGTCTCGGCGAACTTTACAATGACCGCTTTGCGGCGTTGCCATCGGGAATTGTCGCCGTGCATCTGACCGAGGCATCCACAGCGGATGAGTTGGCGCAACGACCTGACCGCCTGCTCGCCGACAACTATGAGAACGTGCATCCGCGGCTGCAGGACGCCGTCGACGCCGCTGTCGCTCCGTTATGCGATCGCCTCCCGCGTGAGCTGCTGCTGCGTGAACTGCGAGAGGGAGACGCGGTCTCGCAGCAGGCCGTACTGCGCCACTGCGGTGAGCGGCTGCTTGACGAAGACCTCCCGCTGATTCTCAGTTTCCTGGAATCAGAGAACACAGACCTGCGTCTGGCAGCGTTTGAGACGTTGCGACATTTTGCAACGCAATCGGCAATTGCTGCGCTGACGAATGCCGCCAGAACTGGCGACGAGGCGACGTCCCGCGAGGCGCTCGCGACGATGGCGACGTCGCGTTATGGAGCCGTCCGCAGCCAACTGCTGACACTGCTGGAGTCGTCGGAAGGAACGCTGCGGCAGCGAGTCGCAGAAACGCTTGGCCGTTATCCGCACTCGGACTGGGCACCGCGACTGTTCGAGCTGGCCAGCGACTCAGATTCCGAAATCCGTCGGTCGGCTCTGATGGGACTGGTCGCACTCGGGCATCCGCAGGTCAATCGATTACTGCGTGACGGCCTGACGAGTGACGACGCGGCACTGCGCGACTTATCGCTGCGTTATCTGATGGCCAGTCGCGATCCGGAGAACGAACGTCTGGCCGTCGACGCGGTCCTTGCCAACCTGAAAACAGCACCACCGACGGGAACCGCTGCCCGGTTTCTGCAGCGCGTGCGTGACACGCGCGCGATTCCGCTGCTGCGCCACTGGCTTGATGTCGACACTCCGCGCGTGCGCCGCCGGGTCGTTCAGGCAATGCTCACGGTCGGCGATCAAACTGTCCTCGAAGAACTTGCCGCACGCTTCGATTCGCTGAGTGCGAACGAGCAGGCCGCAATTCTCAGTGGCCTGTCTGAGGCGCGCAGCCCGCAGTTCTGGAAACTCGCTCCGTCGGCACTGCAGTCGAATCGCGAACGATTGATTGACGCTGTGACGGAACTGCTGCGTCGCGACGGCAGCGATCGCGCCGTCGGACTGCTCGCAGCAGCGATTGACGACGAAACGACACCAGCGCGTCGCGCGCTGTCCGTCTGCCAGACACTGGCGGAAATTGCGACGCCGACAGCCCGCGACGTCCTGATCAGTCACGCGAAGAGCACGCAGGCCGGGCTGCGCAGCGCCGCTTCGGCAGGACTGCAGCAGCTTTATGCGCGGTCTCCAGCCATGCCGTTTGTGGTTCGCGGATCGGCATTTCTTCAGCAGCAGAACAACTCAGCCCTCGCGATGCTGCATTTCAATCTGGCCGTCGAGACCGATCCCGAACATCCGCCGGCACGAACAGCACGCGCGGATATCGCACTCAAAGACGAGCGGCCGTCGCAGGCTGAACTGGAAACCGCTCGCGAGGACCTCCGCGTTGCGGTGCGGTTCGATCCGTCATCCGCCTTTGCGTTGACGTGCCTGGGCCTGACCGAAGTCCGACTCGGTGCCGTCGATACGGGAGTTCGACTTGTTGAGGCCAGCCGCGAACGATTCGTCGACGACGCGCTGTACCACTACAACACGGCCTGCATTTACGGACGGGCGATTGAAGTGCTGGAATCGCAACTCCAGTCCCAGTCTCCGCCCGCTGAAGAAACTCGAAGTTCCATTGAAAAATACCGGGCACAGGCTGTGGCCGATCTGCGGCAGTCGATCGACAAGGGACTCGACGAATACAATCGCGAGTGGATGCGCCGGGACCCGGATTTGAAGTCGGTACGACAGTCGCCGGAATTCGAGAAGCTGTTTGAAGAAAAGATCGAACTGCCGGATCTGCCAGCCGGGCTGAAATGAGCGACACGCACTGTCCAGGAGAATCAAGGAGGAAAGATGGTCTTTCTGGACCGAATCTATACGAAAGGCGGCGATGCCGGTCTGACTTCGCTGGGCGACGGACGCCGCGTTCCGAAGACGCATCCACGGATCGCCGCCTTCGGCACAGTCGACGAGCTGAATTCGGTCATCGGACTGTTGCGCACCGTCGAGCTGGATGCCGCTCTCGATGGGTGGCTGCAGGCAATTCAGAACGATCTGTTCGATGTCGGAGCCGACCTCTGTGTTCCGGAATCTGAACCGGACGCTCCGCCGCCCGAGCATCCGCCGCTGCGAGTCACGACAGCACAGACTCAGCGTCTGGAAGGCTGGATCGACGAAATCAATCAGCACCTTGAGCCGCTGCGCAGTTTCGTCCTGCCGGGTGGTTCCCCCACCGCCGCCTGGCTGCATCTGGCCCGCACGACCTGTCGCCGCGCTGAAGTCGCTGTCTGGACGCTGAAGGAAGTCGAGCCGGTCAATGACGAGGTCTCACGGTATCTCAACCGCCTGTCCGACCTGCTGTTCGTGCTTGCTCAGCACTGCAACGACAACGGCCGATCAAGCGTCCTGTGGCAACCTGGCGCCAACCGTGACAATTCCTGATGGCGCGAGTCACCACTCATCAGAAATCACCGAATGCTCCTGACTCTGCCGGCGCCGTGGTTCTGCGACGTACTCACTCAGTACACGCCCCCTCGAATCAGGAGTTGATATTGGAGTGGCCGGGACTGGACTGGACTGAGCCTGCGAAGGAAGCCCCGGACTCTGGAAAGACAGCCACTCAAACCGGGGTTTCGCTCCTGCCTCGCTCCAACCCCGGCCACCCGAGTTCAACCCGTTCTCCTTGGAATGTGTACTCAGTGACCCGGTTTCGACTCCGGGCGTACTGCCGGAAAACGACACAGCGGCTTGCGCCGAGCTGGTACGGACAGCAGCGAGGCAATGGTCGTATCGCTGAACGACTCTTCGAGCAGTTGGCCGGCATCGTCCAGCTTGCGGTGCAGCGGGCACAGTTCCGGCCCGTGATTCTGTATCTTCAGCGGACATTCGTGGAATCGTTGAATCGGGTCGACCGCGTTAATGACCTCCAGCACGCTCAGCTCGTCCGGATTCTTGATCAGCGTAAAGCCGCCGTGCAGTCCGCGCTGCGAATTGACGATGCGCCCGCGGCTCAGAAGCTGCATCACCTTGGCGAGATACCCGGCGGGCAACTGAGTCCCTTCTGAGATCACTGCCGTCGTGCGCGGCTCGCCTTCCTGATCAGCCAGGAAAACGACAGCCCGTAACGCATACTCGGCGGTCTGCGAGATCATGAATCCATTCGCCTCGGGATTAATGGAGCAGAGAATCAACTTGTGGACATCCATGTCCAGGTTAGGTCGCCCTCGTCAGTCGGTCAAGCTCCCTCGATCGAACAGCTTTCCAGCGGCGTTTTCTGATGTGTCGGGCGACTGCAGCCCTGGCCGTTGACGCCCGCAAACCAGCGGCCTAGCGTCCGCCGGTCGCTCTCAAAACCAGCACCCTGTCCTGTCGGAGACAACGATGACAACCAGGAAAGCTGTCGTCCTGCTGAGTGGTGGACTGGATTCGGAGACGTGCCTGGCCATCGCCGGATCGGAAGGCTTTGAACTCTACGCCTTGACTGTCCGCTACGGGCAGCGGCATTCGACCGAAATTGAATCGGCCCGAGAAATCGCCGCACAGTCCGGCGTTGCCGAACATCGCATCATCGAAATCGACCTGCGTCAGTTTGGCGGCTCGGCGCTGACGTCCGATATTCCGGTACCGCATGACCGGAATCCCGACGAGATGACCTCCGGAATCCCGATCACCTACGTGCCGGCGCGGAACACTGTGTTCCTGACATACGCACTCGCCTGGGCGGAAGTGCTCGGCGCCTTTGACATCTTCATTGGCGTCAACGCGGTCGACTACAGCGGCTATCCCGACTGCCGACCGGAGTACATCGCGGCGTTCGAGACAATGGCCAACCTCGCCACGAAGCACGTCATCGAGTCGGACCAGCGGCTGCGCATCCACACGCCGCTGATCCATCTGACAAAAGCCCGGATCATCGCCGAGGGCACGCGACTGGGCGTCGATTACAGCCTGTCGAGTACCTGCTACTCACCTGCACCCGACGGCACCGCCTGCGGCCACTGCGACGCCTGCCTGTTGCGACTGAAAGGGTTTGAGGAAGCAGGACTCGTTGATCCAGTGAAGTATCAGGCGAGGGAATAGGCAGTCGGGAGCAGGCAGTCGAACAAAGCTGTCGGCAGGTTTTCCAAAACCTGCAGCGACGCCGAAGCCGCGATCATCCGTAGAGGACGGTTTGAGGCGGAAGCAGCGGGCGGTTGGTTTAATGACTGCGACATGCGCCTGCGGGACTCAACACCAACCGGCCGCCTCTCTTCTCCCTCTCAATCCCCATCGTGTTCTGACAAACTTCCGGCTTCAGAGAAACCGGACTACGGCTGGCTTCGTCAGGCGGGTTTGGTAACGTGATGCGCGTCGCTGGATGTCCGCGTTCTCTGCTTCGCCTTGAACGAGCCTGCCTATGTCGCTTTCCCGCCCGTTGAACTGCGCCGCAATCCGTCACATCCTGACTCTTGCCGGTCTGCTGGGCGCGCTGGCCTCGAACGCTCGCGCCCAGACCGTGTCGCCCGAGCGGATCATCCTCGATCGGCCGGAAGCGTCGCAGCAGATGCTGGTCCAGACGCCGGCGGAGCAGAGTTCGACGGGCGAAAGCCGGCAGCGCGATGTGACGCGTCAGTCGCGGTTTCTTATCGAACCGCCAGGTATCGCGACGATCGACGACCGCGGCCTCGTTCGGCCGCTCGCCGACGGCCACGCGCAACTGTTGATCGACAGCAACGCGGCTGGTGCTCGACAGTCGGTCCCGATCGACGTCAGCGGAATGACGCATCCGCAGCCGGTTTCATTTCGCAACGAGGTCATGGCGATTCTGACCAAAGCCCGCTGCAACACCGGCGGCTGCCACGGCAAGGCGGAGGGGCAGAACGGCTTCAAACTGAGCATCTTCGGCTTCGACGTGCAGAGTGATTTCGAAGCGATCGCACAGGAAAGCCGCGGCCGACGGGTCACTCCGCTGACCCCGGAACAGAGTCTGCTCTACCTGAAAGGGTCGGCGCGGATTCCGCACGGCGGCGGACGGCGCATCGAACCGGAGAGTTACCGCGACCGGCTCCTGATGCGCTGGATTCGCGAAGGCGCAATGCTCGACGCCGCCGGCAGCGATGTCGCTCGAGTCGTCCGCATCGAGATCGAACCGTCCGCGCAGATTCTGCTGGCAGGCGAGTCGCAACAGATTCGAGTCACCGCGATCAACGCCGACGGCAAAGGCCGCGACGTGACTACCGAAGCCGAGTTTGAATCGAACGCAGCCTCGATTGCCGAGGTCGACGAACGTGGACTCGTTCAAGCCAGCGATATTCCGGGCGCCGCCGCAATCCTCGTTCGCTATCTCGGACATGTCGCGGTCTGTCGCATCACGCTGCCGCGGCCAGGTGTGACGTTCGAGCGTCCGGCCGAGCACAACTTCGTCGACGGTCTTGTCTGGAACCGACTGGCAGAACTTGGCATTGTGCCGAGCGAACTCGCTGACGACGCCACGTTTCTCCGCCGCGTCTCGCTCGACACGATCGGCACACTGCCGACAGCGGACGAAGCCCGCGCGTTCCTCGCCGATCCATCGCCGGACAAGCGAGCGAAGCTGATCGACAAACTGCTCGACCGCGACGAGTACGCCGATTACTGGACGATGCAGTGGCTCGACATTCTGCGAGCTGACCAGCTCATCATCACTCCGCAAGGCGCCGTCGCGATGCAGCGCTGGCTGCATAAGAGCTTCACAGAAAACCGCCCATTCGACGCACTCGCCCACGACCTGCTGACGGTCCAGGGAAACACGGCCGAAGAAGGGCCAGGCTCATTTTACAAAATCCTCACGAAGCCCGACGAAGCCGCACGCTCGATCAGCCAGTTGCTGCTGGGCGTGCGCATCGAATGCGCTCAGTGCCACCATCATCCGTCCGAACGCTGGAGCCAGACGGACTACACGGCACTCGCTGGCTTCTTCACCGGCATCAAACTGAAGAAGCTGCCCAACGGCGAGCAGGCCATCGTCTCGCTGGGCGGCAAAGACCTGCCGCATCCGCGCACGAGTGAGCTTGTCCCCGCGCAGGCGCTCGGTGCCGAGCCCGCTGATTTCTCGAACGTCAGTGATCGCCGCCGAATTCTCGCCAACTGGATGACCGCTCCGGACAATCCGTTCTTCGCGCGGGCCATCGCCAACCGGCTGTGGGCTCACTACTTCGGTCGCGGTCTCATCGAACCCGTTGACGATCTGCGCGAAACCAACCCGGCGACGAACGAGCCGCTGATGCAGGCTCTGACGCAGCACATGAAAGACGTTCGGTTCGACCTGAAGGCTTTCACGCGAACGCTGCTCAACTCGCGCGTCTACCAGCTCAGTGCCGAAACGAACCCGGCAAATGACGACGACCAGCAGAACTTCTCACATGCCGCCTGGCGCTCGATGCCTGCCGAAGTGCTGCTCGATGCGATCTCGCAGAGCGCTGGCGTCGCCGAGAAATTCAACGGCTGGCCCGAAGGTTATCGCGCGATTCAGATCTGGGATAACCGGATGCCGAGCTACTTCTTCCGCATCTTCGGCCGACCGGTGCGAGCGTCCGTCTGCGAATGCGAACGCAGTGGCGAACCAGGCATCTCGCAGGCGCTGCACCTGCTGAACTCGCCCGAGATTGCCGAAAAGATCGCCCATCGCCATGGCCGCGCGCGAACGCTCGCTGCAACCGATCTTCCCGCGGAATCGATGATCGAACAGCTTTACCTGACAACGCTCTCGCGGTTCCCGACTCAGGCCGAACGCCAACTCATGCAACAGGCGTTCGCCTCAGGCGACCGCGCCGCGGCAGCCGAAGACATCCTGTGGGCATTGATGAACTCGAAAGAGTTCGTGTTCAATCACTGACGAATTTTCGGGTGGCTGGGGTTGGAGTGAGGTACGCACAAAACCCCAATGGCATCTTTCCAGGGTTTCCTTCGCACGCTCAGTCGAGACCCGACCACCCGGCAGAAACCAAACGGAACTCGTCATGCTGAAATTCAAGCTCGATCGCAATTCGCCCGCAAACTGCGACGGAGTCAGCCGCCGTCACGCGCTGCGACTCGGCTCGACCGGTCTGATCGGCGGCCTGACGCTGCCGCGGGTGCTTGAGCTGCAGGCGAAGGCGGCAGGCACAGCCGAGCCGCGAGCGAAGTCCTGCGTCTTCCTCTTCCTGGAAGGAGGACCTCCTCACCAGGACATGTGGGATCCAAAACCGGAAGCTCCGGAAGAAATCCGCGGTCCATTCACGCCGATCGCCACCAACGTCGCCGGTACGTTCGTCACCGACCAGTTGCCGCTGTGTGCGAAAATCGCCGACAGATACACGATCGTCCGCAGTCACAGTCACCGTGATAACGGGCATTCGACGGGTTACCACTATGTGATGACTGGTCGCCGGGCCAACTTCCCCGACGGCGACAACCCTGTCCCGAACAACGCGTTTTATCCGTCGATCGGCTCAGTCATCTCACGCGAACTCGGCCAGCGGGGCGCCCTGCCACCGTACATCAATCTGCCGCATCCGATGGCGGGCGGTGGCCCCGGCTTTTACGGGCCCGAGCACGCACCGTTCGTCATTGACGCCGACCCGACGCAGCCGGACTTCGAGGTCAAGGACCTCACTCCGCCAGGCCGGCTCAGCAGACAGCGGCTGGACATTCGCCAGAAGCTGCTCAGCGGTATCGACGATCTTGAGCGCTCACGGAATCGAGGCCGGGCGCGAGAGATGTCGACCTACTACGAAAAGGCATACAGCCTGATCACGTCGCCAGAAGCCCGAAAGGCGTTCGACATTCACGCCGAACCGGACAGCGTTCGCGACAAGTACGGACGCACACAGATCGGGCAGTGCGCGTTACTGGCTCGCCGTCTGATAGAAGCCGGCAGCCGCTTCGTCGGCGTCGATGCTCCGGGCTGGGACGTCCACTTCAACTGCTTCCCGAGCCTGCGCACCGACCTGATTCCATACGCCGACCGCGCCTTCAGTGCTCTGGTCACGGATCTCGAAGAACGCGGAATGCTCGACGACACGCTGGTCGTGATGATGGGCGAGATGGGTCGCACACCGCGTGTGAACGCTCAGGCGGGACGCGATCACTGGTCGATGGCTCAGACGATTATTTTCGCAGGCGGCGGTATCAAACCTGGCCAGGTGATCGGCGCTACCGACAAGACGGCCTCTGCCCCGACGACGGAGCCGATCGGAGTCAGCGATCTGTTGCGAACGATCTCGACACTGATGGGCATCGACGCAGACCGAACGTACTACGGCCCGCTCGGCCGCCCGGTCCCGATCGTCGACGGCGGCAAATTCATCGAGCAGCTTGTCTGAATTCTGCCCGTTTGACGCAAAGTCGCTAAGACGCAAAGCAGCGCAAAGGTCTGGTATGGACACTCCGCCTGTCTCCAGTTCGTTTTCTTTGCGAATCTTTGCGACTCCGCGTCTTTGCGTCAGAGGCATGCTGCTCCGACTCGTTATCGCCGGCATGACTACGCTTGCTGTCAGCCAGCCCACAGTCGCTCAACTGGCCCCCGGCATTGGCTACATGTTTCCCCCCGGTGGTCGTCCCGGCGAAACGGTCGACGTCGTGCTCGGTGGTTACGACTGGACGCCGGACATGCAGCTCTTCCCGCTCGATCAACAGGTCACACTCGAAACGGTCGGCCCGCCCGGCCCGGTCATCGTGCCTGAGCCGCCGTACTGGTTTGACAAGAAGGCACGCCGCCCGCCGTTTCTGCTGCCGCGTGAGACGCGGGCTCGACTGACAATTCCGTCCGACGTTCCTCCCGGCGTCCACAAATGGCAGGTCGCGAACGCCAACGGAGCTTCTACCACGGGCCGCTTCGCCGTCGTTGAACACACCCACTTTGTGGAGCCCGATCAGCGAGGCGACCTTGTTCAACTGCCGGCACTGCCCGTCACCGTCTCCGGCCAGATCAAGCATATTGAAGAGGTCGACCGTTATCAGTTTCGAGTCGAGAAGTCGGACCTCGTGACGATTTCGACGCTCGCCCGGATCCTTAATTCCGATCTCAACGCCGTCATCGAAGTTCGTGATGAGAGCGGCCGACTGATTGCTGACGCCGCCGATACCGCGGGAGTTGACACGAGTCTGACGTTTGCAGCCGAGGCAGGCCGCCCTTACACGCTCAGCATTTACGACCTCGATTTCCGCGGCAATCGCGCGTTTGTCTATCAGGTCTCGCTGACGACCGGCCCGCGCATCCTCGCGACGATTCCCGCCGCCGGACGACGTGGCGAGACACGGTCAGTCGAGTTCGTCGGATACGGGCTGACCGGCAAAACGGCGACACTCGAATCCGTCCGCCGCGACGTGACGTTTCCGGTGGGAAGCGACGGCGACTCGCTTGCGTACTCGTTTGAAGCATCGACGGGCGAAGCGACCTCGGTAACGTTCGCGCTGAGTGACATCGCGGAACTCGTTGAGCCCGACCCGACTGCTCCGCTTGCGTTGCCGTTGTCGGTAACCGGGACCCTCGACCAGCGATACGGCGAAGACAGTTTCCTCGTACCGGGAACGAAAGGCGACGTCTGGTCGATCTCGGTCGCGTCAGCTCGAACCGGCAGTCCGCTCGATGTGAGCATTGCCGTGTTCGATTCAACCGGCAAAGAACTGCAGCGTTCGGATGATGAGTCCGGAACGACCGACGCGGCGATTGAGTTTCGCGTCCCGTCCGACGGCGAGTATCGCCTTGTGGTCGCCGACACTTCGGGACGCAGCGGAGACCGCAGTGCCACGTATCGACTGCAGGCCCACGCGGCCACACCCGGCTTCCGGTTTGCGACGCCCGAGCTGCTCAACGCTTCGATCGGTAAACCGACGAAGCTGGCGGTCAATGTGGTCCGCAGCGGCGGCCTGACGGCGCCGATTCGAGTTTCCATCAGCGGCCTGCCGAACGGAGTCACGGTGCCGGACGAACTGGTTATTCCAGAGAAGAAGAACGATCTGAGTGTCGAGTTCACTGTCGCCGAAGATGCTGCCGCGACCGCCACACTGATCACGATCCGCGGTGAGACTCTGCCGGTCGAGGGGCAGTCGGACGCGACGCCAATCTCGCAGGTCGCGGAACCGTTGCTTCTGGCGACAACGATCACACCGCCGTTCTCAGTCGATGCCGAGGGGAAAGACGATGTCGCCAAATGGCCGCGCGGCACGACGTTTCCCTATCCGGTCCTGATCGAACGGAATGAATCGTTCAACGGCGAGATCGTTCTCGAAATGACCTCGCGGCAGGGCCGGCATCGGCAGGGGATCACTGGCCCCGAGCTGACCGTTCTGCCGGGCGTCCAGCGCATCCTCTACCCGATCTTTCTGCCGGAGTGGCTCGAAACGACACGGACGTCGCGCATGGTCGTCAACGGCGTCACTCAGGTTCCGGACCCGCAAGGCAACGTCCGCTACTCGGTCGTCCGCCAGAAGACGCGCATGGGATTCCTGCCGACGGGTGCTCTGCTGAAGCTCAGTGCCGACAAAGCCGAGTTCGCTGTCCAGCCCGGCCAGTCACTGACCATCCCGCTGTCGATCGGCCGTGCGCAAGAGCTGACCGAACCCGCGCTGATCGAGCTTCTGCCGAACGCGTCCGGCGTCACTGCCGAATCACTGACAGTCCAGGCGAAGCAGGAGCGTGCCATGTTCACGCTGACTGTCCCTGCGACACTGCCGCCCGGCGCCGAGCGCTCGCTGACTATCCGAGCAACGGTCCTCAAAGACGACCATCTGCCGACAGTCTCGCAGACGGGCGTACTGCTGATTTCGAGACAGTAGCCATCTCGTTCCGTCGAGATGGCTGCTTTGGACAAGACGTCGAACGACGCCGGCAAACAAAAACCCGCACGCTCTGGAGAACGTGCGGGTTTGCTTTTCAGTACGCACAGAATCGACAGGCCAATCTGCTGGTTGGCCGGCAATCTTGATTCAATCAGATCTGATCCAGCGCCTGCTTCAGGTCGCCGATGATGTCGTCGATGTCTTCCGTCCCGATCGACAGGCGTACGAAGTCGGGCGTCACGCCGGTTGACTGCTGCTCTTCCAGTGAGAGCTGCTGGTGCGTCGTGCTCGACGGGTGAATGATCAGCGACTTGCTGTCGCCGACGTTTGCCAGGTGCGAGAACAGCTTCACCGAGTTGATCAGCTTGATGCCGTTCGCCTTCTGCTCTTCCGGAGTTGCTCCAGCGACACCAAAGCCGAAGACCGCGCCGCAACCGTTCGGCAGATACTTCTTTGCCAGCGCATACGACGGGTGCGTCTCCAGCCCGGCGTAGTTGACCCACGAGACCTTATCGTGTGACGCGAGGAACTCAGCGACGGCCTGAGCGTTGGCACTGTGCCGCTCCATGCGCAGGTGCAGGGTTTCCAGCCCCTGCAGAAACATCCAGGCATTGAACGGACTCATCGCCGCACCGAGGTCACGCAGCCCCTGCACGCGGGCCTTGATGATATAGGCGATGTTCATCGGACCGAGGGCCTCGAATATCCTCAGGCCGTGATAGCTCGGATCCGGCTCAGTCATCTCTGGGAAGCGGCCGTTATCCCATGGGAAGTCGCCCTTCTCGATGATCGCCCCGCCGATGCTCGTGCCGTGCCCGCCGATGAATTTGGTCGTCGAGTGAACGACGATGTCGGCTCCGTGCTCGAACGGCCGGCAGAGGAACGGCGAGGCCAGCGTATTGTCGACGATGACCGGCACACCGGAGGCGTGAGCGATGCCGGAGATTGCCTCGAAGTCCGGCACATCACAGCGGGGGTTGCCGATCGTTTCGAGATAGACAGCTTTTGTCTTGTCGTCGATCGCCGCGCGGAAGCCTTCCGGATCATCCTGATTTACAAACTTCACGTTGATGCCCAGCTTCGGCAGCGTGTAGTGGAACAGATTGTACGTGCCCCCGTAGAGGCTGGTTCCTGAGACGATGTTGTCGCCGCACGAGGCGATATTCAGGATCGCCAGTGTCTCGGCCGCCTGACCGGACGCCGTCGCGAGGCCTCCCGAGCCACCTTCCAGCGCTGCCAGCCGCTTTTCGAGCACGTCATTCGTCGGATTCATCAGCCGCGTGTAGATGTTTCCGAACTCGGCCAGCGCGAACAGATTGGCGGCGTGATCGGTGTCGTTGAACACGTACGACGTCGTCTGATACAGGGGCACGGCGCGAGCGTTCGTCGTCGGATCCGGCACCTGACCGGCGTGAAGACACTGAGTGGCAAGACGGTAAGCCTGATCGCTCATGGGACTCTTTCTGCAACGGGATTCTGCGACAAAGTGGAGTTCGGTCAGCGGCCTGCGACCGCGGAACGTCAGCACGGCCGTAACACTCCCGACCGTCCAGGGCGCGGCATAATCACGCAGCCTGCCCGAACATTCAAGCGGCCGGAAGCCACCTGTTTCCTGACAGAATCCATTTATGGCCGAAGCAGAAATGCGGAGATTTTCGTGATCTGCAACGAAATGCTCGTGGGATTGCTCCGGCTGCGGATATCTACCTGCGAGGAAAGCCACACATCATGAGTGACGACGACACGCGGACAGAGAAAGACGTTTCCGAAGAGCACGTCCGGTTGATCGGCCAGTCTCAGCGCAGGCTTTATGCCTTTGTTCTGGCACTTGTGCGGCGGCCATCAGATGCGGATGACATTCTACAGGAAACGAACGTCATTCTGTGGAGAAAGCGCGACACCTACCGGCCGGGCACAGACTTCTATGCCTGGGCCTTTGAGATTGCTCGATTTCAGGTTCTGGCACATCGATCACGGCAGGCGCGATCGACTGTTTCATTTGACGCTGAGTTGATTCATGACATTGCCGAAGCGGCAAGTGCTGAGTCCGAACACTACGACCGGCGGGAAGCGGTGTTGCGTCGCTGTCTGCAGAAGCTGCCCGACGCCCAGCGCGAGCTGATCACGCAACGCTATCAACCGAAAGCGGCTGTGAATTCGCTGGCGACTGATCTCGGGAAGACTGCCGGGGCAGTCTCGGAATCGTTACGCCGCATCCGGGAGAAGCTGCGGCAGTGCATCGAACGAACGCTGGCTGCAGAGGGCACGTTATGAACGCGACCGCTCAGCCTGACGAATGGTCGATTCTGCTCAACGGTATGGCTGATGAAGTGCTGTCCATCGAACAGGAACAGCGACTGGTCGAACTGCTGCAGAACAATCCGCAGTTCCGCCGCGAGTACGTCCGCTTCTGCCAGTTGTTGACTCAATTGAACTGGGAACTGTCCGCTGAACCCGCGGCACTGCCGCAACCGGTCGAGCAGACAGATTCATCCTGCGACGACGGTTCTGTGCGGACGAATGGTCCCGCGCAGACGACTGGTTCTGGACAGCAGACTGTTCGAGAGACTTGGTCGCGCCGCACGCGAGCTGGCTGGCTGACCTGGTCGGTAACAGCAGTGGCCTTGGTGGCCCTCGCTGGCTGGCTGAGCTGGTGGCGCTCTGCGGACATGCCACCGAAGCAGATCGTCGAGGTGGCCGCCCCCGGGCAGGTCGTCAGTGTGTCTGGCGAGGTTGCCGTCGTTCGTGGCTCGCACACGCCGGTCTGGCTGGACGCGACCGACATTCGACACCGCTCGCAACCGCTGCGGCGAGGAGATCGCGTGAAAACCGGGCGGAGCAGTCGCGCAATCCTGACCCTGGCTGACAAGACCGAGATTCACCTTCGTCCGGAAACCGAGCTGATTCTGTTCCCGGATCCGCACGACGGAATCGATCTCGTGTCGGGAAGTATCAGTGCCAGGGTCACACAGCAAAGTCCTCAGCAACCGCTGACGTTCGTCACTCAGGACTCTGAAGTACGCGTAGTGGGGACGGAACTGGAAGTGCTCTCGGCGGCAGGGCGCAGCGAAGTCGCCGTGACGGAAGGTCGCGTCCTGGTCACGCGGCGGTCAGACGGTTCAAGCTCCGAGGTGTCAGCGGGACAGTTTCTGTCGATCACCGAATCCGGACCGTTGTCCGTAATCGACTGGAAGCAATCAGCGGATGACTGGAGCATCGATTTTGAAGAAGGTCTGCCATCGGGCTGGGCAGGGCATCTGGTGCGTGACGGCCTTCCACCAGGTTCCCGCGGCGCAGTTGCCGCAGTGGGTACGCGGCGAGGCGACAATCCGGAGCTGCAGGTCCGCTCGCCCTTCCAGCAATCCGGTCTGTTTGCATGGCACGACGATTCCGTTCTGCGTGTGACGTTCAAGTCACAGCCACCGGGCTGGTTTCACATCTATCTGTTCGCCAGACCTTTCGATCAGCGACAGCCTCCGCAGCTTTACTGCTGCGTGGCTCCGGATCTCTGGCAGTCTCTGCCCGGACAATGGCGAACGGTCAGCATTCCACTGTCCGAGTTCCGACGACAGAAGCCTGAGCGGGATGAACCAACTCTGGGCCACATCCCCGTACAGATCTTTTTCTCTGGTGAAAGCGAATCCGGTGGCTTCGCGATCGATCGCATCTCGGTCGATCGTGTTTCGTTTGATCGCCTCCCTGCCGATCTCAGCAATCGATCGACTGCCAGGATCGGCGACGAACTTCGAACCACAGCAGGCGCGAGGTAACCATGACACGCCCATTCCTCTGCCGCGGCCTTGTTTTATGTATCAGCCTGACGGCGAGCATTCTGTCCGGATGCCACGGCTCGGAGACTGATGAGGAATCGTCTGCCGCCGTGACTGAAAGTGTGGTCGATCCCGCCGCCCAGCCTTCAGAGGTTGGATCGCCGACAGGCTCTGAAGTCACGGCCGGGGTACCTGATTCCGCGCCAGCAGAGAAAAACAAGCCGTCGATCGTGGTCGCGCACAAGGCAACTTCACTGCAGATCGGCCCCGGACACTTCAACGGGAAGCGGGAAGCTGTTCTTTATTCCACACCTGGTGTGCGATCTCTGGTGGTGTCGCCGGATGGCCCGTTTGCTGCCGTCGGCCGCCCGATCAGTGAGCGAGGCTTCCTGTTGCAGGTGTGGGACGTCCCGGCCGGCAAAGTGGTCACTGAGTACCACGAACCGCTGGGAATCACGTACGTCGCGTTCGCTCCCGGTGGTCGCATTCTGGCTTACGGGGCAGGCGATCATTCCGTCGTGCTGCATACCCTTCCTGAGGGGAAGTCGGTGCGCTGGAAGCGGCACGATCTGTCGATCGGCGGGCTGGCGTTTTCTCCGGATGGACGTCAACTGGCCAGCCTGGGACACGATAATCAGCTCGTCATCTGGGATGTCAGCCACGGAACGGTGATCGCGCAGATGACGAACGGCGAAGCTCGGTTTGAATCGCAGGTTCGGTTTGTGACTCCCGATCGTCTCTGGACCCGGGACGGTGACGGGATGCTTCGCTGGTACAACTTCACTGGTAATTCACTGACCGTCAGTCAGGAATTGAAGCTTCCAGAGAAGACCGGTTTCTTCGCCGACAGCGATGAAAAGATCTACGGTCGAAATCTCGATCGCGGTCTGTGCATTGTCGATACAGCCACGGGACAGGAACTGCCCGCGCCGGATCTGCCCGCACCTCCCGCAGACGAGCAGGCCCAGCCATCACACCAGTTTGCGGCCGGAGCGGTGGCCTCGAATCAGCACACACTGGCCGTTGTGACCAGAGACGGGACTCTACGGCTGTGGGCCGAAGACAACCCAGAGCCCGAACAGACACTGAAACTGGACGACATGATCTCGGCACTCGCAACTGACAGCCTCGGCCGTTACTGGATCGCGGCAACCTCTCGCGGCCTGATGGTCATTGACCGCGAAGCGCCGGACACGCCTCGCTGGCTGGAGCAGCGTCAGTTCATCGGACACATCGTCCCGACACGGTTCAGTTCAGACGGCGAGGTAGTTGCCTTTCTGCAGGGTGATTCTGTCGTCTGTTCCGAGATCGCGTCCGGTCTGGTGCGGCGGAGGTTCGAGGTCACTGAATCTGCGGAGACAACAGGCGGGAACACGACAACAGCAGCGAGCACTGCAGGAGGCGCGAGCACCACATCGCTTCTGCCCGGTCCTCGTCATGAGGTGTATCGCGGAACCAGCTCGGGAACGATTCAGGTTCTGAATGGAGATGCGTCGTCCGCGCCTGTTGAGATCGTCGCGTCCGAAGCTTCGATCACCGCACTGGCTGTCTCTGCAGACGGGCAGCGTCTGTTGGCGGGAGACAGTGATGGAAACACCGTCTGGCTTGATCCGCGTCAGGAGATCGCACCGACTTCTCAGAAGGAACACAGCGGAACAATCAGGACGACTGTCTTTTCTGTCGATGGACAAATCGCCGCGACGGCAAGCGATGATCACTCAGTCGTCGTCTGGGATGCCACTCGTCAGGCCAGGCGAGTCGTGCTGAACGGTCACCAGGCTCCGGTTCACGCTCTGTCCTTCAGTCCGGACGGCCGCTGGCTGATCAGCGGCGACCTCACGGGAACCTGGATCCTGTGGGATGTCCCGTTTGCCAATCAGGCTTGGGAAGCGACGTTGCCCGCAGCTCTGCTGCAGGCGCAGACAACGGAATTCATGCTCCAGCTCGCCGACACCATGCCTGTCGACATGACGGACGGGGGCATTATCTCTGCTGCGTTCAGTCCCGATCAGCGAATTCTGGCCGTCGGTACGGCAAGTGGGTATCTGCAGACATTCGACCTGGTCCATTTCCGTGATCTGTCCCCGGTGTTTGTTGGCGGCCCCGTCACTGACCTGATGTTCGCGCAGGACGGTTCGTCGTTGCTGGCGGCGACCTTGCAGGGGGACGTTGTCCGTTACTGGAGAGCCCCCGATCCGCCGCAGATGTTGCGTGGCCACGAAGGCCGGGTCTGGTTCGCGGCACTGGATGCCACAGGTCAGCGGGCCGTGACGGGTGGCGTCGACAAACAGCTTTGTGTCTGGGATGTCGACAGCGGCAAACTGATCCAGTCGCTCGAAAACGGCGGAGAAGCGGTCACAGCCGGTGCGCTCTCACCAGACGGCCGTCGCGCCGCCACGGCCGGTTATGGTTCGGGGGTCGTGTTCTGGGATCTGGATCAGATGCAGCGGCTCGACAAACGTTATGGACATCAGGCCCGTGTCTGGACACTGGCCTTTTCGCCGGACGGAAATTCGGTGGCCTCAGGCTGCGAGGATCAGACCATCCGGATCTGGGACTTTGCCACTCGTCAGACGAAAACCAAACTGACACCCGGCGCCTCAGTCCACTTCGTCAGATTTTCTCCGGATGGCCGGTCTCTGCTGACAAGCACGTCGAGTGAGCGTGGCTGGAAGGTTCCTTCACACTTTCAGTTATGGGACACGGCCAGCGGCAAGGTCCGTGTTGAATTCAAAGGACACAGCTCCACGGTCGCCAGTGCAGTGTTCAGCGATGACGGAACGGAAATCACCTCCCTCGGAACTGACGGCCGAATCTGCCGCTGGGCGACCGCGACCGGTGAGCGGCTCAGCGACCTGGCCCGTTCTGACGGTCTGGCTCATGCCGGCTTGATCCATCAGGGTCAGCTTCTGGTCATGATGCGCTACTCAAATGGCGTGTTCATCGATAAGGCCGGGTCACTGACCCGGCTGTCCGAATTCAATGTTCCGACCAGGTCCATTGCCGATCTGAATGTCTCGGGCCAGAGCAACCGGATCATTGCGGGAACGTCAGAAGGCCCCGTCTTTGTCTGGAACATTGCAGATGAATAAAAACAGCCGGCGCGGCTTCACGCTAATAGAGCTACTCATCACGCTGGCAGTGATTGCCATCCTGATTGCGCTGCTGCTGCCGGCGGTCCAGATGGCCCGCGAATCCGCCCGGAAAATGTCGTGCGCTAACAACCTGAAGCAGATTGGTACGGCGCTGCACAACTACCACGCTGCCCACGGTGTGCTGCCATTTGGCTGCGGGACAGATTACGACGGCATTGTCTCGTCACTGGGAACGCTCAACGACCGTCGCTACTCAGCACACTCGCAGATTCTGCAGCAACTGGATCAGGAAGACGTTTACTACAGAATCACCTTCGACGTGGCTCCGTTTCATCCCTATGTCAACTCGGGAGCCACTGATCCAGCCTGCATCGCCAGCAGTGGTCTCAGTGCTGAAAACGGTGAGGCCGCGGTGACGGTAATCAGCACATTTCTGTGCCCCACCGACATCGATCGTCTCAAGAACATGTGGGGGCACAACAACTACCGGTCCTGCAATGGTGGCGGCTGGGAAGGCCGCAACGGCAACGGCATGTTCGGGCAGAACAGCAGTGTCACGTTCAATATGGTCTCAGACGGCCTGTCGAACACCGCCATGTTCAGCGAACGGTGTAAAGGAACATGGGACCACGCCATCTTCGACCCACTGTCCGACATCTACGACATGGCTGGAATCTGGAACGAAGAGACATTTCAAACGTTCTGCCAGAGCCTTTCTCCTGAGGAAGCGGCTGCTTATCCGCAGAATGTCGATGCGGGTCAAAACTGGCTTGCCGGTAATTTCAACTGGACCCGGTACAACCATCTGGTGACTCCCAATCATGCCAGTTGCAAGAACGGTTTCACGTGGGATGGAGTGGGGATGGCCGCGTCCAGTCGACATTCTGGCGGAGTCAACGTTCTGCTGGGCGATGGCCACGTCCGCTTTGTCAGCGAAACCGTCGACCAGCCGACATGGCAGGGCCTGGGATCAATCAGCGGTGACGAACCGATCACAGAGTTTTGAACGGCGATTCCGCTGCAGTGGCACTCATGAGAACAACTTCAATCTTACTCCCAGTGTGTCTGGCAGGGCTGATCGCATCGGCAACCTCGACGTTGCTCGCAGCCACCTATTCGTGGGATTTCCGCAACGGCAATTTTGACAATCTCTCACTCGTGCCGATTGGGGCCGGCGCCGTGAACCTGCTGAAACCGACAAGCGACGGACTGCGGATCTCCGTTCCTGCAGGTCATGCCATCCGGACAGTCGGTTTCTCGCCACGCTTTCGTATCAGCGGAGATTTCGAGATCGAGATCGATTTCACTCTGCTGAAACGGACTCAGCCGGAAAGCGGTTACGGCAGCGGTCCGAACATCTATCTGTCGATGGGATCGACAGACGACCCGGCGGCATCACTGGGCCGCTCGCTGCGTCCAGACGGACGCGATGTGTATGGTGTCTTCGCTGCTCGTGTCGAAGACGGGAAGCGTCTCCCGAAGGCCAGGCTGTTCGACGTCCCCGACAGGACCTCCCGGACAGGACGCTTACACCTGAAACGCACGAAAAACGAAATTACGTACTCGATTGCCGACAGCAGAGAAGCTGCTCTGCGTGAGCTGGACACACTACCTGTCAGCGATGCCGACGTTACCCTGTGCCGCGTGGGTCTCGCTCAGAGCGATCCTCAGTCTGCAGCGGAGATCATCCTGCACAGCATCCGGATTGAAGCGACCGAACTGCCACAGCTTCCTTCCGAGCAATCGCGAACCGCACAACTCTATCGCCCCCGCTATCTGCCACCAGAGACGCCCCGATCATACCGTTGGCTGTGGCAGTCCATGGCCGCGCTGCTGGTGGCCAGCGCTTTCATCACCTGGCTATGGAAGCGCCGGCGGGCATAGGAACTCCAGGATCTCAGCAGAGCTGGACAACCGCAGCGGCTCGGGCGGTTATCAGTCGGTGGTCCCGTCCGAAATGCCCACAGCCGGTCGCCTGTCCGAAAAAACAGACGACCGGCCGCTCTCAACGGGTTTCCAATGGAATCAGAATTCGCCGACAGATTCACCGTCTTCCCGGTTGCCAAGATTCCGCCAGACCTGCAGATCGATGTTGTCAGAGATCGTTTTAACCGAACCATCCATCAGCACCGAATTGACAACTCCGAGGTGGTAGCTACGCGATGTGACCGCGGCATATGTGGGACTTGCAGGGTCGTCGCCTTCTTCCACCGACGTATAGTCGACCGAGTAGGTCTTTCCGGAGTCGGTGTAAGGAACCAGTGAGTTCGGCGTAAACGTCGCCGTAAATCCGTTCTGATGAACACGCCCCTCAACCCATTCCGTGTGTCCATCCTCGGCTTCAAATTCGCCGGGTGTGATCCCGCTGAAGACAGTCGGTGAGTTCGGCGGCGTCCCGTTGAAACTGCCACCCTCTTTCAGAATCGGCTGGAAGGCTTTTACCTCGCTGAACGCCAGCGTGCTGCTCGTGCCGTCCGTGAAACTCGCCGACGTGTATCGCGAATTGGGAGCAAAGGCCCCGTTCCCTCCAAGTCCCGTGACAGGGTTATAGACCACCCACGTTCCGAAGTTGGCTCCGTAGTTGAGCGGGTACTGCTGCAGCCCGTCAGCCGAACTGGCCATATCCTTTGTTTCGCTGGGGCACATCAGTGTCGGAATCCGAGTAGCAATCGCTGCAGGCTGTACCTTGTAGGTCTGCGAGAAATCAATCAGCGCCTCCATACCAGCCTGATCGAGATACGGCAGTAACCTCGCCTGCGGCCCCCATTCACCGTAGTCCACACCGGGCTTGAATGTCAGACAGAGGCTGGGAGGCAGCACCGAATAGGACTCCAGATAGTTATGTAAAGCCAGTCCGATCTGCTTGAGATTGTTCTTGCATTGAGCCCGACGGGCGGCCTCGCGGGCGGACTGGACCGCAGGCAGCAGCAGGGCCACGATGATCGCGATGATCGCGATGACGACGAGCAGTTCGATGAGCGTGAAACCAGCGCGCTTTCGCATGAGACACCTTCCTTCACTTGAAGTGACGGGAAACATGCCGGACGGAACGACTGGCTGGCGGATGGCTGGCGGGTGACGTTCGGCGGAGGGAGCAGGAAATTCCTGCGGCGGGGAGGGATGTATTAAGCGACATTGAGAGGAGTGAGACTGATCAGGACGCCTCGCAAAAGGCAGCACATTGACATCAACACGACTCAGAAACAGCCTGAATTGCCGAGCCAAGACCGAACACGGCCACGATCAGCCACGGCAGGGAAGTGCTACTGAGACTCAATCTCACATCCGAGACAAAATCGTAGCCGGCAGAAATGCGGATGCAAGTCCGCCATCGAATGAATCATGGAAAATGACCGACTCAGGACGTCATCAGATTCGTCCCACCACAGCAGTCGGCATCTACAGACCTCGACGCCAGTTCCAGACGCCGCTGTTGACAGATCACAACGCGACACCAGTCGCCAGCGTCACGATAGAGATCACTGAGCCGCGATAGACAGCGTTCACAGCCAAGAGAAGCGAGTTGCGTGCTGGACAGGTCAGCGACGAGTGAGTGGGCCTGTTGCCGCTGATTCTTCCGCACCAGAAAGCCGACCAGGCCGACGCGGAACTGCACGACATCTGCAGCCAGGTCGATCGCCTTGCGTGCCAGCGCTTCGACGACACCCGGCGGATAGCCACAGAGTCCGGTACTGAGTGCCAGGTCGTAATGAGCCTGGGCGACCTGATCGTCACGCCGGATCGCCCGGCGACAGGCAAGCACAGCCAGATCCGGACGGTTCAGGCTTCGCAGCGCTGCCGCAATCTGCAGCAACAGCGAAACTGTCATCGACCCGTCATCGATAAACAACCGGAGGAGGTCCCGTGCGAGTTCCAGCCGCCCTGTCTTCGCATAGGCATGCCCCAGGCAGACGCGTCCCGGCGCCCGCAGCGGCAAACACACCGATGCCCGCTCCAGACAGGCCACAGCCAGGCGGTAATTCGCACTGGCGTAATGAATCAGTCCGCAAAGTTCCCAGGCTCGACCGTCATCGGAATCTCGACTCAGACACTGTTGCACCAGCCGCAGGGCTGGCCGCAACTGCCCGGACTTATAGGCACACCATGCGGACTCGTGAAG
>WGMU01000089.1 GCA_016124895.1 bacterium | reverse complement strand
CTCGAACAATCCTCGAAAGGTGTTACAAAGTTCCATGATCGACGTCCTTGTCGAGCGAAGGGTGAGTACTGTCTCCCTTCATTCTCGCAGGGACGTCGATCTGTCTCCTCACCAATCCAAAAGTGACAAACTCGAACTTAGAGAGGCCGCCAAATGACTCGAAGGCAGGCATCGGCTGGCTGGATTCGCGTCCTTGCGTCATTCGCGGGCCTTTGCAGTGGCGGCCAGTATAGCGGGCTGCTGGAAAAGGCAGTGGCACGGTGCAAACAGGTTGTTAAAAACTCGATTCAACACGTGTGCCACTGGCTCTGCCAGTGCCGAGTTCCCGCCTTCCTCATGCTTCAAACACTGGCAAAGCCAGTGGCACAGCATTCAGCCCCCTGTTTGTGCCGTGACGCTGTCTGTTTGAAGAGATTGCGAGCCATCTGGCGCCCCTCGTTTTCGGGCAAGGCCTGGACGGCTTGCGCCGATCGGCTACTTCGCGCTTGACCGGACGACTTCGAGCAGGGGCCGGAACCAGGAATCGAAGCGAGTCATGACGCCGCCAGCGATGGCCAGGTCGAGCGGAAATGACGTCTCTTCGCTGGGCAGTGTCCACTGGCCACCGCTCAGATTGCACTCGCTGACGACCAGTCCGTCACCTTTTGTCGCAGACAGTCCGTAGAGCGGCGACGTCGCGATCGCGTGCGGGAGAGACTCGGCAATCAGCAGCAGCCGCTGGTCGGTGCCGCTCAGCCAGAGCTTCTCATTGCGAGGCAGTTTCGGCAGCGACGCTTCGCCTGGCGGATTTGAAGTCGCGGTCGTCGAAGTGAGCAGTCGCACGTCCGGATAGACGAAGCGAGCGGACTCGTCGGGAAGCAATTCGCTGAGCAGAGTGCGCGACACCGATGCGCTGACCTTCCGGTTCGGCGCGTCGGGCGGCAGCAGGTCACGGGCAAACTCGGAGTACTCGGCATCGAGCTGTTTCCGAACGGCCCCGGCGTCGCGGCCGAGCCAGACGGCGGTTTCGAGTACCAGATCGTCGGCCTGGACGTCGAGAGGTTCGCTGCGCACGGCCAGTCGGATCAGATCGGCGACGTAGGCGTCGAGCAGGTCGCTGCCGGGGTCGATGTCGGCGCCCTCAAAAAACTGCGGCGGGGTCTCGACGGCGCTCCGCAGCGCAACGCTGACCGTACTGCTGCCCGCAGCGACTGACGTTTTTGGAGCGAGTGTCGCCGGTGAGAGGTGGCTCAGGTCACGACCTTTGACGGCTGTCGCAAACGCGATGAGCGACGCGATTGCCGCCGCCGCGTCCTGACTCGCCGCGCTGACCGGTGTCAGGCTGTCGGTCGATCCGGAATCGAGCCGCAACCGCAGGCCGAGGCGACTCTCGACTCCGATCCGCCACTCGGTGACGCCGCGTTCCGTTTTGCCATGCACGAAGTTGCGAAAGAATGATTCGAGTTTCCGGGCGATCTCCTGCCGGGCGTCGGATGGCAGAAAATCGTGAGATGCGGGCGGCGGTGCGGCCGAGCGGTGAGTCGACAGGCAGCGATACAGAAACACTCGATCGTACTCGTTACGGAATGTCAGCGCGCCGATCTCCCGCAAAGCGTGAGCGAGGTTCTGACGCGAGACGGGGAAGCGGCTCATCAGGTCCGTCAGCTCGCTGCCGTATACCCAGTTCGGATCGCGATGCCGGAAATCGCCGCCGTAAATCCCGGCAACCTCGAAGCCGATCACGCGGACCAGGTCGCCGAGCAGCGCGACGGCCTGCTGATCGACAAACTTCTGGCCGACCGCTTTAACGCCTCGACGGCCGAGTTCAGTCAGTGCCCACGTGACTCCGAGCGTCAGCGGGTTCGCTCCCATCGCCAGCCGGCCGACGTACAACGCCTTTGACGCGTAACCGAGGTACGGTTCGGCAGCAGTATAAACGTCGTAGGCTTTAACGGCTCTGCGAACGTACTCATGCAGCGTCGAGAAGCTCTCCTCATGCAGGTCGAGCGGCAGGCGTTCGAGTACGACGAGCAGGTGCAGGCAGACGCGGCTGCCGGCGCGAAGCAGTTTTTCGACGCTGGTTTCGAGCAGCGGGTTGTCACTGTCAGGCCGGTAAATCCGGGCGACGCGCTGAATCAAATCGAGCGTGTCGTTGCGAATGGCCTCGATCTTGAGCTGCCCGTCCTCACGGTACCGCCCGTCACGAATGCGTTCGTAAACAAACGTCGCTTCCGTTTCGAGCAGTTCGATGACGCGGTGGTCTTTGATCTCAAGTTCCGGCCCGACAAACAGTGCGGCTGCCACGTCATTCTCTGATGAATCGTCCGGCTGCGGGTATTCGAGCCACTCCTGAAAGGCGATCAGCCGGTTGGCGAGTTGCGATTCCCGCTGGTCGAGTTGCTCAGCCCGTCGTTCGAGTTCGGCTTCGAGGTCCCGTCTGAGCTGCTGCAGCGACTTTCGTTCGGCTTCAACATCCGACAGCGCTGAGTCGAATGCCGCCTCTTCCTCTGCGTTGAGCGCGGGGCTCAGCGAGAGGCGTTCAAGTGCGAGAACGAATCCGATCCCGGCAACCGTCAGAGCGCCGAGCGTGATTCCGGTGGCAGCCGTCAGACCGCCGGTCGCGAACAGCGAAACAAGGGCGACCGCGATCCCGACTCCGCACAGAACATTGCCTGCCTGTCGTTTTCTGACGGCCATTCCCGGCGACTCCGCAAACCCAATAGAAAACCCCGCTCGAAAGCGGGGTCAGGATACGCCAGGACGCCGGCTCGGGATCAGTCTGAAATCATCTGCGGACGAGATGTCCCGCCCAGACCGGATCGCCACTCAAACCGTCAGGCGACTTCGCGGTCGGTCAGTTCACTGATCCGGTTGCGGAATTTGACCGGCAGGTGCTCGTCCGAATGGTCGCTCAGGTGGTAGCGCATGACGTACGCGTCTTCCGTCGTATCGTCGTAATGGCTGCGTAGAATGTTGACGGCTTTGAATCCGTGCGTCCGGAAAAAGAGCTGCGCCGGGACGTTCGTCTCACGAACTTCGAGTACGATTTCGTGACGCCGCTGCTGAGAAAGCTTGTCGATCAGCTTCTGCACCATCTGCGAGCCGACCTGATTGCGGCGCGAACCGGCAGCGACAGCGAAATTCAGGATGTTGAGCCGCGACTTATGCAGCTCGTAAATCATGAAGCCGACGATCTGCTGATCGTGTTCGGCCACCATGCCGATGCAGTTGCGCTGCCGCAGGCAACTGAGGAAATCTTCTTCAGTCCAGGCGAACTCGAAACTTTCGTTTTCGATGCTCAGGACGTCTGCCATGTCACGACGGATCAGCCAGCGAATTTGAACGGCAAGGCCGGGCTGTTCCTTTTGTCGAACGGTCATAATGGCCTCCTTGCCATCTGCCTTTTGACTTCGGGAATCCTCGAAGGGCGGGAACGTATCAAAGCTAAGCCGACGTTGTATAGACCTTTTCGCGGCGAAAAAACAGGCACTGTGGAATCGCCAGACAGATCATTGACGACAGCTCGGAATGGGCTGAGTGCGTGAACGAAGACGGCCGCACCAGCAGTGTTAGTCGGCGTCGGCGTGGCTGTTTCCGCTGGGAGAACTCTCGGAGCCAGCAGCCGAGGGGCCATGCGTTGGCAGATCGCTCAGCGACGAATGATCGAAGTAAATGTCGAATGCCAGCCACAGTGCGCGAGCGTAGCGGAAGAAGACAAGCGGGAAGATGATGATGTACGCGACGAGCGGCGGCAGCACGTAAGCGTTGGGGTAGTTGAAGACGTACCTCAGCAGCAGGTACGCGAACATCATGCTCATCGAGGTCCAGCCGTAATTGATGTACGACGATCCCAGGAAGTAACCGGGTTCGCGTTCATACTTCAGGCCGCAGTGCTGACACCGCTCGTTCATCGTGAACCAGCCGGCAAACAACCGTCCCTCTCCGCATCTGGGACAATGCAGCTTCAAAGCGCGTTTGTACGAAACATCGAACGGTGTACGGGCCACGTCAGGCAGTCCAGACTGGTGACAGATTTCAGATCAGAGATTCTCAAATCAGAAGCTCTCCGACTGGAAGAACAGAAGGCAACGACGTTAACGAAGGAGTTTCAGTCAGCGCCCCTTCGTTTTCTTCGTTGCCTTCTGGGGGTTCGTGACTTGCGGCGATCAGCCTTTGCGTTTTGCGATCGCTTCCTGCATCGCCTTGCCCATGTCGGCCGGACTTTTCGCGACGACGACGCCAGCGGCTTCCAGGGCTTCCATTTTCTCGGCAGCCGTTCCGCTTCCACCGGAAATGATCGCTCCGGCGTGCCCCATGCGTTTTCCAGGAGGCGCCGTCTGACCGGCAATAAATCCGGCGACGGGTTTCGTCACGTGCGACTTGATGTACTCGGCCGCAAGCACCTCCGCGTTCCCCCCGATTTCGCCGATCATCATGATGGCGTCGGTGCCGGGATCGTTCTCAAACATCTCAAGCAGGTCGATGAATGACGTTCCGATGATTGGGTCGCCGCCGATACCGACCGCCGTCGACTGGCCGAGTCCCAGGTTGCCAAGCTGCCAGGCCGCTTCGTAGGTCAGCGTGCCGCTCTTGCTGATCAGGCCCACGCCGCCCGGCTTGTGAATATAGCCCGGCATGATGCCGATCTTGGCGACACCCGGAGTGATCACGCCGGGGCAGTTCGGGCCGATCAGCCGCGAGTTCGATCGTTCGAGGTACTCGGCGACGCGGACCATATCGAGCGTCGGGATACCCTCGGTAATCGCAACGATCAGTTCAATGCCGGCATCAATCGATTCAATGATTGCGTCGGCACAGAACGGCGGCGGGACAAAGACCATTGACGCATTCGCTCCGACCTTGTCGACCGCTTCGGCGACCGAGTTGAAGACCGGAAAGCCGTCAGCTTCCTGACCGCCTTTGCCTGGAGTCACTCCGCCGACGAAGACGTCGACGTCCGGCTGACACTCTTTTGCGTACTCGCGCGATTTCTGCGAGTGGAAGAGCCCGGCCTTGCCGGTAATCCCCTGCGTGATCACACGCGTCTTTTCAGTTACCAGAATGCTCATGATTTGCTGATCGCTTTCTTCAGGCCGGAACGAATTACAGGTTTCGGCGGATGGGTGCCGGAGCGGCGCTGCGCCTGATCCGGCCTACGATGTTTCGATGTGCCTAAGCGCTGATCGAGCCGACGACTTTCTTTGCGGCGTCGGTCAGGTCGGTAGCCGGGATGATGTCCTTGCCGCTGGCTGAGAGCATCTCGCGGGCCTTTTCGACATTGGTCCCTTCAAGCCGAACGACCAGCGGGACCGTAAAGCCGACCTGGTCATATGCAGCCAGCAGTGCTTCGACGATGACGTCGCACTTCATGATGCCGCCGAAAATGTTGACGAGGACGGCTTTGACATTTTCGTCTGCCAGGATAATGCGGAAGGCTTCGGTGACCTGCTCGACGTTCGCGCCACCGCCGACGTCGAGGAAGTTGGCAGGTTCGCCGCCGTGGTACTTGATCAGGTCCATCGTGCTCATCGCGAGTCCGGCGCCGTTGACCAGGCAGCCGATGCTTCCGTCGAGCTTGACGTAACTGAGGCCGGCGTCCGCAGCGCGAACTTCGGATTCGTCTTCCTCGTTCAGGTCCCGCAGTTCCAGGAACTGCTTGTGACGGAACAGGGCGTTGTCGTCGAAGCCGACCTTTGCATCGAGTGCGACGAACTGGCCGTCGCCGGTGACCACCAGCGGGTTGATTTCGACCTGAGTGCAATCGTTGTCGACGAAGAACTGAACGAGCTTCGGCAGAAAGGCCTGAGCACTCGCCAGGGCATTCGCGTCGAGGCCGAGCTGGTAAGCCAGCCGGCGGGCCTGCGCGGCCTGCAGTCCGAAACCGGGCAGAACTGACGCGGTCAGAATCTTCTCCGGCGTCTCGTGCGCGACCTTTTCGATTTCGGTGCCGCCCTCAGACGACATCATCACGACGACTCCTCCGGCTGCCCGGTCGACGATCACGCCGAGATACAGTTCGCTGGCGATGTCGAGGCCCTCTTCGATCAGCAGCGTATTAACCTGCTTGCCTTCTTCGCCGGTCTGGATGGTGACCAGCGTGCTGCCGAGCATTCGTTCGGCGTTCTCGCGGGCTTCGGCGGCCGAACGAACGAGTACGACGCCGGCCTGCTCGGGATGCTCTTTAAACCGGCCTTTGCCGCGTCCGCCAGCGTGAATCTGTGACTTGACGACGGCCAGTGAACCGCCGAGCTGCTCGAATGCTGCCGCTGCCTCGTCGGGCGTCTTCGCGACAATGCCTTCCGGAACGGTGACTCCGGCAGCTTTGAGAAGTTGTTTGGCCTGATACTCGTGAATCTTCATAGACAATGACCTGGCTGGTTCCACGGAAAGTCTGCGGATTTCGAGCCCCGCAGCGGTCGGCGCGGCCGGATGATACTGGCCGCGTCCGGAAGCGTGAATCGAGTGGCGCGGGATCACGAATCCGGGACGTCAGCCGAATCTGCAGTCGCTTGTCCAGTCAGGAAGACTTCAGCAATCCAGATGATTCGAACTCATGAATCAAATGTCTGCAGGGACTGCGTTCAACAGGCTGGCAATACATTCCGGCACAGTAAGCCGCAGGTCAGATTTCGAAATGACCGCTCGAACGCCGGAATGATCAAGATGATCCGCTACGTCCTGCGGAATCTGAGAAGACATCAGAATGACTGGCAGGTATGGAAACCGCTGCCGCAGTTCGTGGGCCAGGTGCAGCCCGTCAAGGACCGGCATGCGGATGTCCGAGATGACCAGGTGGGGCTGGACGGACTCAACGAGTGCCAGCGCCTGTTTGCCGTTACTGGCCATTGTGACGCGCGTATCAGGAGCCAGGCGACGGCAACGTCTTGCCAGCAGGTCGCGCAGAGCAGGATCATCATCAATAATGAGCAGTCGCACGACGGGCTGAAACTCCGGAATTCCAGGAGCAGTAGCCGGCAGAGCCTCCCGGCAAAACAAGAAACCCGGCTCAGTTGGGCCGAACTGAGCCGGGCCGTTTGAGCTGCCGATAGGGCTTTCAGCAGCTCAATTCACCTTGAAAGTCAAACACCCGGCCCCAGCCGTTAGTGGGCGAGGGGAACTCGCGGAATCTCACAACGGTTTGTGACTTTATCAGCGGTCTTTGAGATCGGTGCAGTCACAACGAGTTCCCCTCGCACAATGCGCACGTCCGGCGGAGCATCGATTGCCAGCCGGACCCGGTGTCCCGAGATCCCGACGACCTTCAGGACAACGCTTTCTCCAATCAGGATTCTCTCACTCTGCTTTCGCGTCAGTACCAGCATCTGTCTCCCTCCCGGATTCCCGAAGCTGTCGCACTCTCTCCCACGACGACTCAGGAATTCTAGCGCTGGCGAGTTGCAGCACGATCGGGAATTTCGCTCTTCGTTCAATCGGGAATTCCCTTAGTTCTGAAACTGCAGCAAGTGAGTAGACTCGACATTTGTGCTAACGGCGGTCGAACAAACCCGCGGTTTCGGAAGTCGAGTTCCCCGTTGGTGGTCAGTTGACGCCGACAGGATTGTGCTCTGATTGCGAAACGGAGATATCAGTGAGTCAGGTTCTGGAAGCGGCAAGCGTTGTTCCGGCATCGAGGGACGAGTCAGTTTCTGCAGGATTGCCCGCATGATCGAAAAGGCGACGTCTCCACGTTGGACGAAGCTCGGTATTGCAGCGCTGGTGAGCCTGGCGTTGCTGCTCATCGATCTGCAGATCCCGCAGGGAGTCGTGGTCGGGGCCGCATACGTCGTTGTTCTGTTTATCGTGGTAGGGACTCGTGTTCCGCGGGATCTGGTTGTTGCAGCCATCGCCCTGTCCGTGCTGATCTGGATTGGCGGTGCATTTTCCCCTCGAAGTCACGCGGAGGAGGGTGTCATTCTCGCGAATCGGACCCTTTCGATGCTGATCGTGTGCCTTGTCGCGTGGTTGAAGATTCGCCGTCTGAAACTGGTCGCGCAACTCGAAGGGCATCAGGTCGAACTGGAAGCGACGCTGCGCGAGAGCACCGAGCATGAACAGCGGTTTCGCCAGATCGTCGAATCGGTGACAAACGGCATGATCATGATCGACCGTTCCGGACGGATCACACTGGTCAACGCCGAAGCCGAGCGGCAGTTTCAGTACTCACGGCATGAGCTGATTGGCCAGCCGATTGAAGTGCTGATTCCACAGAGGTATCGCAGCGAGCACCCCGCACAGCGCGACAGCTTCTTTGTGGATCCGTCTGTGCGGGCAATGGGGCGTGGGCGGGAGTTGTTTGCACTGCGTCGTGACGGCAGCGAGTTTCCTGTCGAGATCGGTCTGAATCCGGTCCGAATTCAGGATGAGCTGTTCGTGCTCAGTTCGATTGTGGATATCACCGAACGCCGCGACGCGCAGCAGAAGATCGAAGCAATGAATGCGGAGTTGCTCTCAAAGAATGAGGAGATGCAGCAGTTCGTTTACACCGTTTCACATGACCTCAAGTCACCACTCGTCACGCTGGAAGGTTTCGCCGGACTGCTGCGCGAGGAATTGAGTGACGGCAATCTTGACGAAGCGCTGCACTGTGCCGAACGAATCGAACGCTCGACCGGACGGATGGGCCAGTTGATCTCGGATGTCCTGGAACTCAGCCGCGTTGGGTTAGTCCGCAACGATCCTGAGCCCATCAACGTGTCCGATCTCGTGGCGGACGTCTGTCTCGACTTGAAGGAACGACTGGATGGAGTCGGCATGAGCGTCAACATTCAACCAGACATGCCGCCGCTGGTTGCAGACCGAATCCGGCTCGGGCAGGTCTTTGAGAATCTGATCGGCAACGCCGTCAAGTACGGATCGTCTGCTCCACAGCCGAGCCTGACAGTTTCCGGAATGCAGCGAAACAGCGAAATTGTTTACCGGGTCGCCGACAACGGCGAGGGCATCCCGCCCCAGTACCATGAGCAGATTCTGCGTCCTTTTGAGCGGCTGGATTCTGACGTTGAAGGAACCGGAATTGGCCTCGCCATCGTCTCAAGATTTGTTGGCCTGAATGGCGGCCGCGTCGATGTTGACTCGGCACCCGGTCGTGGCACGGCCATTCTGCTGCATTTTCCCCTATCACTGCTGGCGCGACCGACATCCCAGCCGAACCGCCACTGCGATACAGCTCGCAAAGATCCGTAAAACTGTGTTGTTTCGGGCCGAAGTTCCGGGCACGTGTCTGGGTTACAGAGCGTCTGGCGGACCGTTGAGTTCGTACGACGTTTGACTCTGTCGGTTCTGTGAAGGCGAATACTGTGATGGAGCAGGCCATCATTCAGTTCTTGCTTGTCGAAGATGACGACGATCACGCGACGTTGATCGAACGGTGTCTCGTCCGCTCAAAAACGCCGTGTCAGGTAGAGCGTGTTCGTGACGGTGTCGCCGCGCTGGAGTTTCTCCGCAGGCCGGCTGACGACTCAGAGCCACCAGTTCCCAACGTCGTCATTCTCGATGTCAAACTGCCTCGAATGAGTGGTCTCGAAGTGCTTGAGCAGATTCGCGCCGACGCGTCTCTACGGCATCTGCCGGTCGTGATTCTGACGACGTCGGATGCGGACTGTGATCGAAACCGCGCGTATGAACTGCAGGTCAACAGCTATCTCGTCAAGCCGATGCACTACGCTCAGTTCCGCGATCTGCTGGCTTCGGTCAGCGAATACTGGGGCTGCTGGAACCGGCTGCCGGGTGAGTCGGCAAAGTGACTCGAGATTTCCGGGACTCACTTTTATCCGCCATGAACGGCGCCGGTGGATCGCCGCATACAACTCCCATCGGAAAATCCTGACGAAATAGCCAGGGGATTCCCTGACTTAAGCACGGTTGTTTTTCCGGATGGCCGGTCAGGGGCTGCATTTGTACGCTTCTGTCCGTATCGAGGGACGTCGAACGAGGCCAGCCAGCCGCGCATGATTCTCGGAGCCTTTGCGAGAGCGCTGCAATGAGGAACTGTGATCCACTCAATGTGCAGCTGATCGAAGGCAGCGATGATCACATTGAGTTAATTGACCGGCGACTGGGGCTCGCTGCCGTCGGAACCGTCCGGATGGATCGTGTCGAGCTTGACTCCGACGACACGCCGCTGACGGACGGGGTGACGGAAGCAGAATTACCTCACCGTGAGATGTTCGGTCAGTCCCACGTGGTGGAGTGTGATCGCTCGGCAATTCGAGGAGAACCGACGGTGATCATCGATGGCGTGCTCGCGGCAGTACGCGAGTTCTGCGCGGGGACTCCGCGGGCGGATGACCTGACCGTGGTCGTCGTACGATGCCATGATGGCGAGCGACGGGACCTCTCACTGAGCCTCGCTGGAACCGCGGGACCGACAACATGACGGCGCACCAACAGTCTCTCCGTATCCTGCTGATCGAAGATGACCTCGATCACGCAGACCTGATTCGCCGACATCTGCGGCGGACAGACGAGGCAGCGGGCATCGAACTGGTCCACATCGCCGATCTGCAGTTCGGTCTGGAGCGAATTGAAGAAGGATCGTTTGATGCGGTGCTGTGCGATCTGCGTCTGCCTGGCAGCGAGCCGGCGTCGACGCTGGCTGCCGTACTCACCGCTGCCAGGGAAACGCCGATCGTTGTTCTCTCGTCGCTCGAACATATGGAATTCGCGGCGCGGGCAGTAAAACTTGGGGCTCAGGACTTTCTGGTGAAGTCCCAGCTTTCTGGAGCGCTGCTTGTCCGCGTGATCCGCTATTCGATCGAGCGGAAACGGACCGAGATGCGGCTCAAGGCGCTCAACGAATCACTCGAACGCGAAGTCGAACGGCGAACTCAGTACGTCTGGCTGCTGCAGGATGTCGCGATGATTGCCAATGAGGCGGCCGATGTGCGCGTCGCCTTTCAGCAGGCGCTCAATCGCATCTGCACGCAGATGGAGTGGGAAATCGGGCAGGCACTGATGCTCAAGGAACGCGGCGCTGCGCAGTGCATCAATCTGGGTGTGTCGTACTTTCAGAATCAGAAGAGCCTGCGCGGACTGGGCGAGCCGCTGCTGACGTCGGATCTCGCGACGCGGCACAAGCTGGTCAAACGGATGCTGATCAGCGGCCGTCCGGAGTTCACTCGCAACCTGGCGAGCGACGACGACCTGCGCGTCATTCGGCGATTTACACGGGTCAATATCCGCAGCGCGTTCGCGTTTCCGGTGTTCGTCCGCAATCGGACTGTCGCGATGTTCGAGTTCTTCCTGACGGACAACCGCCGTCCGGATGACGCACTGTTTGAAGTGATGGCCCGGATTGGAACACAAATGGGTCGCGTGGTCGAACGGCGTGAACTCGAACACGCGCTCGAAGAACTGACTGTCGAAGAGCAGCGGCGAATTAACTCGGAACTGCATGACGGAATCGGCCATGAGCTGTCCGGTCTGGCGTTCTATGCCAACAGTTTTTTACTGAAACTACAGGACGAAAAATCGCCACACGTCAGCGACGCGCAGGAAATTCTGACAGGAATCCGCAGCGCGATGAAAGAACTGCGGGCTGTGCTGAAAGGGCTGGCGGCGGCCGATATCGCGGAAGACGGACTGCCTGCTGCACTGTCGGAACTGGCTGCCCAGGTTGAAAAACGCGTTGGGCTGGCGTGCGTTGTGCAGACTTCACGGGGCATTGAACTTCCCAATCGAACGATTGCCACGCAGCTTTACCGCATTGCTCAGGAAGCAGTGAACAACGCCGTGAAACATGCGAAGGCGTCGCAGATTGATATCAGTCTGGACGTCGACGCCCGGCTGATTGTGCTGTCTATCCGCGACAACGGAATCGGCATCGAACTGAAGAATGATTCTGTCGATGGCCTGGGTCTGGGCATTATGAAACATCGAACGAGTTTGATTGGTGGCGAAGTGCAGATCGGCCGCGGCAATGGTGGAGGCACGCTTGTATGCTGCCGAATCAGCCTGGACGATGACAATTCCGGAATGCAGTCGGCATTCTGACAATCCGAAACGCCTGCAGAGCATTGAGGAAGTACAGCGATGGACAGTCCGGTGAGAGTTCTGGTGATCGACGATCATCCGCTGATCCGGCGAGGGCTGGTCGACCTCATTTCCCGTGAACCCGATATGCGGGTTTCGGGAGAAGCTGAAGGGCTTACCGAGGCATTTCGCGTCTTTAACGAAACGCAGCCGAGCTTCGTCATCGTCGATATCACTCTGAAGGATGGAAACGGACTCGAATTCATCAAAGAGATCAAGGCCCGCTGTCCTCACGTGCGAATGCTGGTGTCCTCAATGCAGGACGAAACGCTGTACGCCGAGCGGTGTCTGAGAGCCGGAGCCCGTGGCTATATCAACAAGGAAGAGGCGGCTGAAAAAATTGTCGACGCGATTCGCGAAATCATGGCAGGAAAGGTCTTTCTCAGCCCTGAACTGCTGGATCAGGTCCTCTATCGGATGGTCGGCGGCGAGGACGCTTCCGGCCGTCTGCCGATGGACTCGCTGACAGATCGGGAACTGGAAGTCTTCGAGTTGATCGGCGACGGACAGACGACGCGTCAGATTGCCGACCGGCTTGATCTGAGCCATAAAACGATCGAGACCTACAAAGAGAATCTCAAACGCAAGCTCAATCTGAAGAACGCGACCGAACTGAACCGCCACGCCGTGCAGTGGAAGCTCGAAAACAAGTAGTCGCTGTCAGTTCTCCAGGCTCGGATGGGGCCTGCAGAGGCTCCCTGGACTGCTGGCTTTCAGACAAGCTTCCTGGCGTCCCGGACTCGCATGTCAAAACTTGCCGATTCTGCCGCCGGAGACGGTCAGTCTGACTGGGCAGCGCCGGTTGACGGACCGGGACGAATCCGGTCGATTGGCTTGAAGCAACCGGTTCGACGTCTCCGAATACAAAGGTTGCGTTGTGCAGACAGATTGCCCTGTGCGAAGGGATCGGCCGGTCTGTGCATCATTCGTCGAGTCTGATTTTCCGCCGAGGTGGCCTGGTGGTTTGCCTGTGCGGAGTTCGATTCAATCTGCTGAGATGAACCTCGCTCGCGCATTCGACCTGTCCGTCAGACGGAGTGTCTGACCGAGCGTTGAGAGGCGAGCACTTTCCCTGCGTGCAGGAGATCGACAACCATGATTTCGCTCCGTCGTCGCTGGCTCGCCGCTCTGTCCGCTGGAGTTCTCGCAGCGTCTGCACCCGCGCTCACCATCGCTGCCGAGCCGGCTGCCATTCAGCCGGTTGCCGGAGTCGCCGAATCGCAGCAGGACGAACTGCAGTCGCTGGTGAACGAAGCGATCTCGATTACGTCGCGACGCTATCTGACGGCGGACGTCCACACGCCGTGGCAGATCATGCACGGCATCCTGGCACTGCGGTCGAACTTCATCATCAAAATCGGAAACGAAAAGCGACCGGCGGTCGAGTGGCTGACGTCAGGCACGACATTCACAGGTCTGCCGGTTGTCGAACGCACGCAGTGGGGAGGACGCTTCCATCCCTTCACAGTGCCCTACGCCTTCGAGGGGCATCCGAATCAGTTCCTGGCCATTCTCACAATGTCCGAGTACCCGGAGACGTTTGCGTTCAGGACTGCGGACGGCCATGAGGTCACGATTGAAGACATGGTCCGCAACGCGCAGATGACCGTGAACGATCGTGAGGAAATCACCTGGACGCTGTGGGCTCTGTCACGTTACCTGCCGCCTGACGCGGAGTGGGTCAGCGCGGAAGGTGAAGCCTGGGGCATGGAACGGCTGGTTCAGATCCAGACGTACGCCAACGTGACCGATGCGGCCTGCGGTGGGACGCACGGGTTGTTCGCATTGAGCCTCGCCCGCAACTCGTACATGGCGACAGACAAACCGCTGCGGGGCATCTGGGTCGAAGCCGACCAGAAGATCAAACGCTATGTCCAGATGGCGCGGTCGCTGCAGAATCACGATGGCTCACTCTCAGCGCAGCACTTCCGCGGTCCCGGTTTCAGCACAGAATTCGGCGAACGCATCGCGACCAGCGGTCATGTGCTTGAGTTCCTGATGGTCGGCGCCGATCAGAAGGACCTCGAAAGCCAGTGGCTGCGAAACGCGGTCCGTGCTGTCGCTCGTGATCTGATCGACAACCGGAAAGCCGCCGCCGACTGCGGACCCCTGTATCACGCGCTGCACGCGCTGGTGCTGTACCGTCAGCGGCTGCAGTTCGAACCGGTTGATACCGTTGCTGTCGAAGCGCAGCTTGCGAAGCAGGCGGCGGAACCGCAGCGTCTCGCACAACCGACCGCCGCGAAAGCGGTGACTGGTACGCCGACCGCGGTGACTCCAGCCGAACCGACTCGCGTCGAAGAAACTCAGACGGTGGCGAAGCCCGTTCTGCCTGACCCGCCGGTTGCCGCAATTAAAAAGCCGCAGCCGGAATCAGAGTCCCTGCCGAAACCGGCACCGCAGTCAAAGACCGTTGAATCGCCGGCAGTGCCACCAACGCCGGAAGCAGCTCTGCAGACCGGGACGAAAACTGATGAGTCACTGCCAGCCAGTGACTCATCGGGCTTCAAACTGCAGACACTGCAGGACGTCCTGACGGGTGGCGATCTCGGCGATTCCGCTCCGCAGGCCGCGGCTGACCAGTACCGTTCGCCGGAAGACAATGAGTATCTCGCACCGAGCGTTCCACAGGTCATGGAAGACGGTTACGAAGTTCCGCAGCCGCCGACCGAAGACTGAGTCACAGGCCGACGTAGCGTGAGTAGACCGCTCGCGCGACGCCGGGGTCATCAGTGCCTTTGATGATTGCGCGGCCGTCCTGAAACAGCGTGATTTCGTAGTCGGGATCGGACAGCTTCAGCCGCAGGAGGAAGGCGTTCGCGGTGACCTCGCCAGCACTGCCAAGCTTTGCCGCCATCTCGTTGAGTGCGACGTTCGCCTTTTTCTGCGGCCGAATCTGCACCGCGTTGCGGCCACACAGCACCGTCGACTGTGAGCCCTGCTGGCCTGACAGCCACAAACGCTCACCGTGTTTACATGCCGGGCAGTCAGCGCGGTCACGCAGATCGGCAACGCTCATCTGCCGCAGCGAGAAGTCCCAGACGTCGATCATCGTCAGTGACAGCGAAACGTCTTCGCGCCGACCTGCAAGGATCTTGATTGCGGTCATCGCCTGGAGGGACGAGATCACATTGACCGTCGGGCCGAGGATGCCGGCGGTGTCGCAGGTCTCGGTCGTGCCTGGCTCCGGAGGCGATTCGATCAGGCAGCGCAGGCACGCGGATTCGTTCGGGAAGATGGGCATTGTCTGCCCGTGACTCGAAATGCAGCCGGCGTAAACCCACGGAATGCCGATCTCCAGAGACAGGTCGTTGATCAGAAACCGAATCTCGAAGTTGTCCGTGCCGTCGAGGATCAGATCGACGCCGTCGGCGAACTGCCGGATGTTTGAGTAGTCGACGTCGGCAACGACCGGCTCGATCGTCACGTCGCTGTTGATGACGTTCAGTTTGCGCGCGGCGGCGACGGATTTCGGAAGCTGCTGCCGGATGTCTTCCTCATCGAACAGAACCTGCCTCTGCAGATTGCTCGCTTCGACAAAGTCGCGATCGACGACGCGCAGCAAGCCGATCCCCGCTCGTGTCAGCGTCTCGGCGAGTACGGTGCCGAGCGCTCCGCAGCCACACAGCAGCACGCGGCTCTGCAGCAGCCTGCGCTGACCGTCCTCGCCCAGTTGCGGAAAGCGGATCTGGCGACTGTAGCGGTCGAGATTCATCAGTGCGGCTCGTCGTGCGTTGATGTGCCAGGCAACGTCGTCTTGCGGGCAACGCCTTCGTCAATCGCCGCCTGGGCAACGGCCTGAGCGACCGCCGGTGCGACGCGACGATTGAATACGCTCGGAATAATGTACGAGGGCAGCAGTTCGTTCTCGCCGATGACGTTCGCGATTGCCAGCGCCGCCGCCATCTTCATTTTGTCGGTCACGGTGTGAGCCCGGACGTCGAGCAGGCCGCGGAACATGCCCGGAAAACAGAGCACGTTGTTGCACTGGTTGGCGTAGTCCGAACGACCAGTCGCCATCACTTTGACGAACGGCCCCGCATCTTCCGGTGAGATTTCCGGATCAGGATTGGCCAGCGCGAAGACTATCGGGTCGGGAGCCATCGATTTCACATCGTCGACCGAAACCAGTCCCGCGGCGGAGACACCAATGAAGACATCGGCGCCTTTCATCACGTCGCTCAGCGAGCCGGATTCGGCATCGGGATTCGTATTCTCAGCGAGCCAGTCCTTCACCGGATTCATACTTTCGGTCCGGCCGCGATAAATCGCGCCGCGACGATCCGTCACGATGAGCTGCTGCACGCCAATCAGCTTGAGCAGCCGCGCGATGGCCATGCCAGCCGCTCCGGCACCGCTCATCGTCACGCGAATGTTCTCTGGTGTCTTGTTGACGATCTTCAGTGCGTTGGTCAGTGCCGCCGTGACGACGATTGCCGTTCCGTGCTGATCGTCGTGGAAGACGGGAATGTCGATCAGGTCGTCGAGTCTCTGTTCGATCTCGACGCAGCGCGGCGACGAAATATCTTCGAGATTGATGCCGCCAAACGTCGGTGCGATCTGCCGGACGGTTTCGATGATCTGTTCGGGATCCTGCGTGTCGAGGCAAATCGGAAACGCGTCGACGCCAGCGAACTCCTTAAACAGCAGCGCCTTACCTTCCATCACCGGCATCGCGGCTTTTGGCCCGATGTTCCCCAGTCCGAGGACTGCCGAGCCGTCGGTCACCACCGCAACCGTGTTGCGCCGAATCGTCAGGTTAAAGGCAGCTTCAGGATCATCGTGTATCGCCATGCAGACGCGGGCGACGCCAGGTGTATAAGCCATCGACAGGTCGTCGCGCGTCTTGACCGGGATTTTCGAGTTGACCTCGATTTTCCCACCCAGGTGCATCAGGAACGTCCGGTCTGAAACCTTGACGACTTCAATATCGGGGATGCTTCGCAGGGCCGCCGTGATCGCTTCTCCATGCGCGACGTCCGACGCGTTCACCGTAAAGTCGCGAGTGATATGCGAGCCACGGACATCGACGATATCGACAGCGCCGATGTAGCCGTTGGCTTCGCCGATTGCCGACGTGATCCTCCCGAGCAGGCCCGGACTGTCTGGATAACTGAGGCGGATTGTCAGGCTGTAAGACGGACTGGGCAGCTTCATGCGAGGCATCCTGTAGCGGAGGCGGGCGGCGAGCGACGTCACACCTCGTGGCGTTGTGCAGCGGCTGGCTGGATTCTGCGACGCTGCCTCATGGTTTGCAATCAGTGCGAAAAGGTGTCCGGGCACGTGGCGGTGACACCTCAGGATATCCCGATGGGTGCTGCGGTGAACTCCGGCTCTGGTTCAGGTTCGCTGTCGGAGTTCACTCGGCTTTGACGGGCACGCTGATGACCAGTCCGGCAACGCTGCGGACGCCCTGCTGCGGGCGGATTCCGGAGAGATGGCACTTCGTGCAACCGGCAAACAGCGAGACAGCTCCGGCGCGGTGATAGACGCCGTTTTCAATCCGCTCGAATTCCCGGTCGCCTTTGGCCAGTTGTCGTGCGGCGTCTTTTTCAAAGCCTGGTTTCGGTTTGTGGTCGATGTTCATTGCCGGCGTGTTGACCGCGATCCAGCGTGTCTGGCCGCCGGTCTCGTGGTCAATTTCGCGGAATACGCTTTCAAGAGCCCGCGCGGGAATCACGTCACGCGAATTCTCATCGAAATAGGTGCGATGGACTGTGTGCAGCGTCGCGACGTACGTGTCGTGCAGCAGCTTTGCCTGACGTCGCGCTTCCGGGACGGTCACTCGCTGATTTTCTTCTGGCTGTTCATTATCAGCCTGTGATTCCGCTGTCTGTGTCTTCGCAGCTTCGTTCGCGGACGGCGGTGTTTTCTGCGGCTCGCCGAGGAGAACCGACGTGGCCAGCAGAACGCCGAGGCCACTCAGAACAACAGCCGGACCGGAGAGAACACGACTTACAAAACGTCTTCGAGCCATGATCAAACCTGTTTTCAATTGCTGGCCTGGATTCGACAGACTGTCCGTGACAGTGCCCGACCGGTTTACCCGGCGGTCGGAGTCGGCGGATACATGCCGCACTCGATGTGATTGCCGTCGGGGTCCAGAAAGAAGATCTGTTTGACGCCGGTCTGCGGAACGATGCTGGTGCGGAACGCGATGCTGTTCTGGTTGAGCAGTCGTTCGACGGCGTCGATGTCGCTGACTCGAAACGCAATATGATCGACGCGGGTGCCGACTTCGGTGAGCGGGGCGTCGAGCGCTTCGGTCGCCTCAATCAGATGAATCTGCAGGCCGTAGTTGAACAGCCACGCGCCGCGGAAGTTGAAGTTCGGTCGCGGGATGGGCTCAAAGCCGAGCACGTCGCAGTAGAATTTCTGACTGCGGTCGAGATCGCGCGTCAGACGAGACACGTGGTGAATGAATTCGATGGGCAGGGCTTCCGGCATCGGGGGGGCTCCGGTGTTCAACAGGACGCGGCGGGCAGAACGCTTTCAACCGTCGGACTCAGACGATTCCAATCCAACGGGCGCATCATGACCCGTGACGAGCTGTTCGTCATCCACGCAGCCGCGGATGGTGGCGGAATGGCCGGAAGTGAGAGCGTCGGTGAGCAGCCGTCGGTCGGTGTGAGCTTTCCGCTGACGTGTGGGACCACTGCCGTGATGTAGTGCCCAACGCGCTCCCTGGCGTCTGTCAGAAGTTGCCCTGGCGGCGCGCGGCGGGGTCGACGTTGACGATCCGGGCCGTGGGCTTCGAGATGTCGACCAGAACGGGCTGCGGTGTATCGACCTTCGCGATGTTGCCGGCGGCGTCGCGGGCGACAATCCGCACATAAAGCCGCGGAGGAATCTCGGCGTTGACAGTCCAGATGAACTCTCCCGTGTTCTCTCGCCAGTCGGTGATCTGCGTCCACGGGCCGCCGGGGCTTGTTGCGTATGAAATCGCAATCGGGTTGTCGGCAAGGCGCTGATCCTCGGCCTGCCAGGTGATCAGGATGCGATTTCGTTTGTCGCCCGTTCCCTGACGCAGGGGGTGCAGTTCGACCACCGGCGGCGAGGCGTCGACTTCGATGACGATGTCCGGTTCCTCGCCCGAACGCGGCGGTGGATCCGATAGTCCAGCTCCGCTGACAACGCGGATCGAGAAGCCAAAGACGCCATCCATGGGAACCTCGACGTCAAACGGACTCCTGCGATCTTCGTCGACGCCGTACCGATACCACTTTTCGCCGCCGTTCTGAGTCACGTACAGCTCGATTGCGCTGATACCGGACGGTCCAATGTCATCGACCCGGTAATCAATCTTGAACGATCGCTCCCGCACAATGCGGTGACCAGGAGCTTCCTGCGGCTGCTGGTAGGCCGGCAGTTCATTCGTGCCAACGGCCCCGGGGACCGTCGAGACGAACTGTTCATTCCAGTTGTTCTGAGCTGGGGGTGCGGACGGCGTTTCCGATGTCGCGCGGCCGGGCCTGTCTGTGCCGGCAAGTGGGTTTCTGTTCGACAGAGTTCCGAGCGCAGGAGGCGTCGACCCGAACTGCGGGATCGACGACGGTGTTGTTCTGGCGGTCGGCGGCAGACCCTGGCCATACGACGGCACACCGGCGTACGGCTGCGGAGAGAATCCAACTCCTGGCTGCGGTGCCGAGGCCATGCCGGTTTGCGGTTCTGATCCCATCGCTGGCAACGGAGCCGGACCTCCAGGCGGTACCTGCGGCAGTGAATACGGAGATGGTCCCGGAGGCGGCAGCGGTTGCGTCATCAACTGACCGTATGGCGGAACGCCGGCAACCGAGTTGTCGGGAACCAGCGGCGACGACTGCGGAGTTGCCGTCACCGGACTGACCTGAATCTGATACTGCGACTGGGCTTCGTTGCCGGCTCGGTCGCGAGCCCGGCCGCGGACGGCGACCAGTCCGCCGCCCGGAACCGACCAAGTTGTCGTGCCGGTCGCACTGGGATTGACGCCCAGCTTCTGCCAGTCCGACTGTCCTGACTGGGTAAATTCAAGCACGATTGACTGTGGATCGATGGAAGCGTCGATGATCGTCCAGTCGAGGGCGACTCGTCCAGGGGCCGCTTCACGCAGATCGATCTCAATGGTCGGCTTGACGGAATCAACGATAACGATCAGCCCTGGCTGAAGGTTCCGTCCGCCGGGATGAAGCTGACCATTGCGGTCGACGGTCTGGACCGTGAACCAGAACTCGCCATCTGTCGGAGCCTGAAAATCGAACCGTCCTGCCGCGGGCTGGACCGATTGCGAATGTGTCCAGGTTGCGCCGCGGTCGTACGAGACGAACAGACGAATCTCGCGGGCACCGAGCCGGCTGATCTCATGCGGGTCGTACTGGTAGGGAATCCGAAACGCTCGCCGACTCGTCTGCACCGGGGTCGGGAAGCCCGCCTGTGGAGCTGTCATGCCGCCGCCTGAGACGGCGCCGCTGCCGGCAAGCGAACTGCCTCCATACGGAGTGCCATAGTTCTGAGCCCGCGTCACGGATTCTGCACTCAGCAGCAGGACGCCACACAGCAGTGACAGGTACAGTTTCATGTCGACCCTCCGTGTCCAGCCTGCAGGTTTGTCCGAGACCCGTTCCGTGGCGTCTGCGACAGAATTCGTAAATGCAGGACGGCCTCCGGCTCCAGTTGACGTGTTCGTCGGATTCCGAACAGAACATGCGTCCGGCAGAATTCTCCCAGCCGGTCGTCACCGCCTGGAAGTTGTCAGAACGAACGCTCTGGAAAATCTGCCCGACTTTCATGAACAGATGCCGTCGCATTCCGCGCAGCCGCTACGGCCGCGCACGGAACGCCGGGCACCTCGCTGGTCGTATCGACTGTTCTGGCTGTACTGCTTGAGCGGAAAACTCTGGCGGAGCGGAAGTTCGGACGACTGCCGACTCTCCGCGACCTGCTGAACACACTCGGCCGATCGGACCATCTGGTTTCCATCAGCGTCAGCGTGCCAGCTCGAATTTCCTGCTCGCCAGGCCGCGTTTCCCCGCCCGGCGTGACCGTCGCGTCCGAACGCTGGGAATTCGCGAGGTTTCTGCCCTGCAACCTGGATGCCGTGTCGTGAAATGCGGCTTCCGGCTGCTCAAAACGGGCACCGTCCTCAAGAGCTTCGTCCGGCGGGAACTGAATCCCATCTGGTCGCGTCCATAAGCATTTCTCCGGTCAGGAGCGGTTGCGCCGGCACTTCCGGCTGAAACGGATCACGGGAATCGATGCTCTGCAACATTCACGGCGGCGATTCCGACTGCATCTCCGTCGGCAGTTGTCGCAATGTTTCAGACCGGGCAGGGCCGAAACAGATCGAGAATCTGTCTACCCGGTGCGCGAGGACCATGCGCGGCGAGCTTTCGTCGCGGTCGCGAGTGCCGGGAGGCTTGAGTTCGATACTGGCTCGAGCCGGTCGCAGCAGGGATTCCTGCGACGCGTTGATTGATTTGCGAGTCTCGTGAGGCTGCCCGTCAGCCTGCGACGGAAATAAACGGGGAAGCCTGGCAGCGTCATGAGGACTGCTTCCGAGTCGACCCGAATGGTGATGACTGCGGACGCGCGGCCATCGGTACTTAACTCAATTGGCAACTGAGAGCGGTGACTCGACTGCGACTTCCGGGATGAGTACGCCAGACCAGTAATGATCAGGCCGAGCGTAACCTCTGACCGAGCGACCAGCGACACCATCATCGGTTCTCGAATCCGGGTCAACCGGACCGACGCATTTTCGGGAGAACGTCACATGTTGTTGACATCGTGGGTGCGGAACTTTCGTCAGTCACTGCAAACGCGTCGTCGCGGACGCCGCCGCGGAACGGACTGGCAGCGACAGGCTCTGCACGGCCACTCGGGCCGCCGCTTCCGATTCTCCGAACTGCTGGAAGACCGGATGCTGCTGACGGCGTTTGTCGTCGACCAGCAGATGGTGAACGCGACTTCCGGCCCGATCAGCATTACGAACACGACGATCGACATCGACAGCGACGGAACTCCCGAGTTTGACTCGATCATCGTCGACGCGGTCTCGTTCGATGGGATCGGCGGACGCGGCATCAACATCAATCTGTCAGACCTCGTGCTGACGCAGATCGCCGTTCACGACACGACGATTTCCGGCACGCAGGGCAGCGGTGTCAATATCACGCTGAATAATGTCAGCATCGATTCACTGAATATCGAGCGGTCTTCGATTACCAGTGCCGTCGGCGGCGGCGTTGATATCAATCTGATAGACGTACATCTGCCCGAACTGACGATTGCGCAGACGACGATCTCCGGCGGTCTTTCGGCGGGTCTGAATGTCAATATTGTCAGCCAGACGACCAACAGCGTGATCGGCGAATTCGATATTTCGGAGACGCAGGTCGATGGCGTTGCCATCACCGCGAATGGACTGCAGAAGTCCATCTTTTCCGCTCAGCCGACCAATCCGCTGGAACTGACGGTTGTCGATCACGGCCTGCAGGAAGGCACGCTGGCGACCGTCAACGGCGTTCAGGGGTTGACGGCAGCCAACACGGAAGACGTCATCGGCTTCACGTCTCCTGCCGATGAGAACCTGATCGTCCTGCAGAACACGGATGGCACCGGACAGCTTCCCTATCTGGGTGGCGGTACGCTGACAGTCTTCACCGACGTTGGCTGCCTGAGCATCACGGACAGTTCCATCGGTGGATCCTCGGGTGACGACGGACTGTCGATCGACTTCACCGATGCCCGTGCTCCTCACGTCGTGATCGAAAACAACGTCCGGATCGACAGCATTGATGTCACTCTGAACCGGTCACCGCTCGACGATCTGACCATTCGCAATAACGCAGCCATCAACGCGGATCGTCCACAGGTCGACGCGATTAACTTCGACCTGACCGAGTCGACTCTGACTAACCTGATCATCGATCAGAACACGATCCGCCGTAACGGTGCGGCGGGTGGTGAAGGCGTCGTCTTTAATGCCTTCGATAGCAACGTCTACGGCACGTTTACGAACAACACGATCGACAATACTCTCGGCAACGGTCTGCTTTTCAACGCGACCGCCAGTGCCGACTTTGTCGCTCAGAACCGAGGCCCGGCCGTCTTCGAATTCACCGGCTTTTCGGCCGATACGACACTGACCTCCGGAGTTGATTCACTCGCTGCAACGCTGCAAGTGGTCGATGGCCGCGCGTTTCAGACGCAGCAGGTCATCCTGGTCGACAGCGAGCAGATGCTGATTCAGGCAATCGACGGCAACACGCTCACGGTGCTCCGCGGTGAACGCGGCACGCTGGCTCTGACCCATGCCGCCGGTGCGACTGTCCGTTCGGTTTCGTCATCGGCTTCCGGTACGGTCCGAGCCATTTCCGGTAACACCTTCAGTAATAACCGCTTTGCGGGAATTGGCGGCTCGCTGACCGTGAATGCCGCGATCACGGCAGATATTACCGGGAATACTTTTACCGGCAATCAGGCCCGCGGCATCGACTTCACGGTGCAGGACACTCACGCTCAGGCAACTGCTGTTGCCCGCGGCGGCATCTCGCGGACCGGGACGACATTGAACGTCACCGACGCATCGCCGTTCGCTGGCTTTGCGACTCCGTTTAACGTGCAGATCGACGGCGAAGTGCTGACGGTGACTGATGTCACTGAGAATACGCTGACCGTGATTCGCGGCGTCAATGGTACACAGGCGGCAGGCCATGTGACGAACGCGACTGTGACGGCGTCGACTGGAGATGCGCTGAACCTGAAAATCGGTGGTACGAGCAGCACGGCTGCCAACCTGTTCGATGGCAATCAGCAAGGCGCCGTGCGACTCCAGTTGCAGGACAAAGCAGCGGGATCTTTCGACTTCATTGGCAACACCGTCATCAACACCGATTCCAACGCGAACAGCAACGTTGCCACCAATGATCACGGTCTTCAGGTGGTGCTCTCTGGGACGAACGTCAATCTGCAGGCGACCGCCGTTCTGCGGCATTCAGAAATCTCTCAGAATGTGATCGGTACTGATGCCGTCTCGTCGCTCAGGAATGCGATTACCGCCGGTACGCAGGTATTTCTCGTCGCCGACGGTTCCCAGTTCGCCGCTGGCAATACGGTGCGGATTGACGGCGAAGTCCTGACGATCAGCTCGGTTTCTGGGAACACGGTTACGCTCACAACAGCGACCGCCTCGGCGCACGCTAAAGGCGCGCTGATGATCCGCAATACCGGTCGCAACGACGGCCGGGCAATCGATGTCTACTTTGACGAGCAGACGGCCGTTGAAGACCTGCAGATCACAAACAATATCATCGCGAATAATCTTGATGACGGTATTCGTATCCGGCGCGAAGACGACGCCATTACGCGGACGGTTGACCCGGCACCGGGACAGACGCGAGCCATCACGATCGCCGGCAACACAGTCAGTAACAACGCGATTAACCCCGTCACCGAGCAGCTTGATACTGGTACGACCCGCCAGTTCGGTGCCGGTATTGAGGTGGTGGCACTCAACGGCAGTCTCGACTCCGTTGATGTTGAGATTCATGACAACGCCATCCTGACGAATCGACGTGCCCCCGGTGCCGCCGCGGCATCGGCCACAAATGGCATCCAGTTCCGAACCGAAGCCGATGCACAGATTCTCGCTGACGTGCTGAATAACGTTGTCATGTTCAACGAAGGCGATGGCGTCAACTATACCAGCCGCGAAAACAGTTCGACGGACAAGCGTGACCTGGGTGGCCTGTTTGTTGGCAACACGATCAGCAGCAACGACCAGAACGGCATCGAACTGTCCGGTCGCTTTGGAGCGTTCAACATTCTCGAAATCGGTCGCGAAGGCACGGATCAGGTGACGGGCGTCAGCCTCGGCAACACGATCGTCAGTAACGGACTGCACGGCATCACGGTTCGCCGTGGTGGTAACGCAACGATCATTAACAATCAGATCAACTTTAACGGACCAGCCCAGGGAAGCGCTCAATTTACGGCCGTCGGTGCAGCGGCCCTCGGCACGGAAATTCTCGGCAGCGGCATCGATGTGCAGAATGGCAATGTCGATGGTACCGGTCCGAAAGCCGGATTGGCCGATGGCACCGCGCCGGGTTCCGGTGGTGGCAACCAGGACCCGCAGGTCAGTCTCGCGATCAAGGCCAACAATATAGAAGGGAACGCGGGAATGGGTGTTGATGTCCATTCACGCGTTGATGTCGCTGATATGACTCTGGGGTCGTCCAACGGCGATCCAGGCGTTCGCCTGACCATTCGAGACAACCTGATTACTCAAAACTTCAACGATGGTATCGCCCTCTCCGGTCCTGTTCAGGCGACGATCCTGGGGAACTTCATCGACCGCAACACCGGTCGCGGCATCGACCTGATGAGTTTCGGGACGCCGAACGACACGCCGCCCGAGAGGGTCCGGCAGTCGAACTACCTGATCGGTGACGGAACTCTGACCGGTGGAAACGTTGTGGTTGGTAACCGCCAGGAAGGTATCTACTACGTCCACACTGCAGAAATTCAGGACTCGAACCTGCTGAGTACCGATCCGAATTCCCGCCGGAATAATGGCGCATTCAATGCGGCTCCGGCGGCCATTCTTCAGGTCGACACGAACCTGATCAGCGACAATGGCGTGAACAGCGCGTTGAGTGCGACCGGATTCGTGATGTGGATCGGAACGACCGGTGGAACGCTGGGAGACGGAAACGTCTGGGGATACAACAACTGGCTTGGTCTGGAGACAGGTCTCGGTACGGTCGGTGGAGTCGCGGACGTTACTCAGACTGCTGAAAACCTGAACTCGGGGATCACAGCAAGCAATCCCACATCGCAGACGGAAGTCAATAGTCGTACTAACGCACGAATTGTCAATAATATCTTTGAAGGTAACTTCGGCGATGACTTCAGCATTCGACCGTTTATCTCAACGGTTGACCCTCCGGTCACCCAGGTCACTTCCCCTAATGACTGGAATTTGTCGACGACACCGGGATATTCACTGTCTCAATATTTCACGGATCCGTTGGCAAGGTTGAACCTTGTATTCGATGGGAACAGCGGAAACGGGCTGGATGTGCGAACCGGCACTGTGGGTTACTCGAATGCCGAACCTGTCTTCAAGTCACGCATCAGTGGTGGTGGGGCTCCGACTCCAGGTGGTCCATTTGTGGCCACGCGAGTGCGCGACGCGACGCGTGTTCCCTCACGAGTAAGCACAGGAATTGGTCTTATACCGGCATTCAATCAGCCTGAGAATGGTGCGCCTGACGCCGTATTTCCAATTCTTGATATTCAGCCTGTCGATGTCGGCAATGGCATAACCGAGCTGATGGTGACGTTTGGAAATGATTTCTTTGGCGTCTATTCAGGTTTGAATCCTGTGCCGCTGAATCTGGCTGAAGGAACAACTGTCGAAATTACGGGTGTCCAGGGGGTGAATGGTGAGCTGCACTCAGCGAATGGCGTGTATCAGGCGTCGCAAATTGACGTCATCAACCACACACTGATTCTGCAGAATACGGCTGGCGAAGACGGTCCTGCCTACGATTTTGGCGGCATCCTGACCGTCAACATTAACAATACCCTGCCCACTGCAGAGGCACCATACCAGTATCCGGGTATGGGGCCGACCACGTTTCGAGTGGCGCAGGGATTTGACACGTCCGGGGCGTCGCCCCAGAACGAATTCACACAGGGCGACAACTTCAATGGTGGCTCAGATGGCGATAATGTGAACGGCCTGACGGACTGGGGGATCTGGACGCCGAATCCATCATTGAACGGAGTCGTCACCGGCGTGGCCAGCGGTGGTGGAAACACACTGCTCATCACGTCACCGAATCACGGTCTGACCGACAGACGGTTGATCGAAATCTCGGGCATCAATGGACTGCCTTCGCTGAACGGCGTGTTTCGAATTCAGGTGATCGACGCAAATACGTTCCAAGTGACAGGTGCAATCAATAACGGAACGTATATCGATGGCGGTGAGTGGAAAACGCGAGATGACAGTTTTCCAAGCCCCCTGGCTCCGACGTTCCCGATTGGCGACGTGATCAATGTGACTCCCGATCCTCGCTCAGCGACACCGGGAGTGGTTACGGTGACGTTTTCCGAGCCAGTGACGGGGATCGACGTCAACGACCTGTATCTGACTCGGGACGGTGTGCCGGTCGACATGGCCAGTGTGATCGTGCAGCAGGTTGGGCCTTCTCAGTACACGATTGACCTGACGGCGACAGGTGCGGTCGAAGGGCAATATGAGCTGATTGTCGACAATGCCAATCCTGAAGCGACGATTGTTCCGATCTCACCTGATCCGGCGACCGGGCCAGCGGGGATTGTCACGATCAACTTCACCGAACCCGTGACGGGCGTTGATATCAGCGACTTTGTGCTGTCTTACGATAACGGCAGCAGCGGAGGATTTCGGGCGATTGACCTGAGCGAAATCGGCGCCAATCTGGCAGTCACACAGGTTAGCCCGCTGCAGTACACCATTGATCTGTCCTCTGTGACGGACGGTGTTGGCACGTACCGGCTGACACTGCTTGCTCAGCGCAGCGGAGCATCGGCGGTCGCTCTTGATGGCATCTCAAGTACCGGCGGTGTCATCACGATCACGTCGCAGGCTCACGGTCTGGCGACCGGTCAGCGAGTGACGCTTGATGGAGTGCGTGGCTTTACTCTGGGGGCAAACACAGCGGTCAACGGCACGTACCGGATCGTCGTGACCGATAATGACCACTTCCAGCTCTATGACGACACTCTGACGACACCAATCAGTCCGGATGATTCGGGATACTTCTCGGCCGGGAATATCGGCACCTGGTCGTTCGATCCTGGCATCATCGACCGTGTCGGGCGGCCCTACAGTGTTGACCGGTTCGGTGTGATCGCGGATGCGACCGATGTGTGGGCACGCAGTAATACCGCGCCTTCGGCAGATATCATTGATGTGTCGCCCGATCCGCGCAATACCGGCGTGAACAGCATTTTCATTCAGTTCAGCGAGCCGGTGCGGTCCACACAGGTGAATTCGACGGACTTTATTCTGACGCGTGATGTCGGATTTGGTCCGGTCACGGTGCCACTTGATCCAAGTATCAACGCGCCGATTCCGCTCGACGATACGACAGGCTCCGGGTATGCGACGCGTTTTCAGTTGCCGAACCTGAATGCACTCACGCTGCAGGATGGTCTGTACCGGCTGACTTTGCGGACAACTGACCCGAGCCGGATTACAGACCAGCAAGGGTCGTTCCTTGTCTTCCCGGCGATTGACGAATGGCGGGTGACGACGGTCGGACCGGCTCCGTCGATTTCCAGCGTCTTCCCGGATCCACGGATGGCTTCAGCCGGTGTCGTGAACATCGTGTTCAACGAACCCGTGAGCGGAGTCGATGTCAACGACGCCGGGACGCACTTCACACTGACGCGCGACATTGGCGACGGTAATGGTCCGCAGATCGTGCCGCTGGTTGACCCGAACAATGGGAATACGCCACTGCCGATTACGGTCATCAGCAGCTCAAGCCTGCAGATTGACCTGACTCCCGTGACCAGCGACGGCATGGGGAATTCGATCGACGGCACGTACCGTCTGACGCTGAACCGTGGCTCGGGCATCTTCGCGACGGGCGACAGTGAGCCGCTTTCCGTTGACGCGACGGATTCCTGGGTTCAGGACAGCACGGCGCCGACAGGCACGATCCTCGACATTGATCCGGATCCACGCGTCGCTTCTGCGGGAATTGTCACGATCAAATTCAGTGAGCCAGTGACCGGGATCGATCGCTTTAATGCAGCGACGGACTTCACGCTGACGCGCGACATTGGCGACGGCAACGGGCCGCAGCCGGTTTCGCTTGCCGCGATGCGCGTTCGCGCGATTAATCCGGTTGATTTCAACGGCATTCCGGTGGCTGATCCATTCAATCCGTCGGCCACAATCTTTACGGACACATATGTGATCGATCTGAATGGATCGATCACGGACACGTTCGGCACGTACGTTCTGTCACTGACTGATCTGGGGGCGATCACGGACCGGACGGGTAATACGTTCGTGGCGACCGCTGACTCCGTTGACTCGTGGAAGCGTGTCAGAACAACAGGCAACGACCGCATTATTGACGCGGTCTTCCCCGGCACGCCGATTCCACCCTACGGCGGTCAGCAGCCATCGTCGTATGAGCAACCGAACCCGGTCGTCAACGACGCGACTGATACGTTCTTTGTCGATGCAACTCCGCCGGGCGTTGTGCCGGGTACTGTGAACGTGACACCCGATCCGCGTAGCACGGCCGCCGGTGTTGTGACCATCGAGTTCACTGAAGCGGTGACCGGATTCAACCTGACGGACCTGGTGCTGACGCGTGACGCGAACGATGGCAACGGCCCGCAGATGGTGTCGCTCACGGGGCTGTCGCTGATTCAGGTTTCGCCGTCCGAATACACGATCGACCTGAATCTGAAGACGGGCGCGCCTGGGACGTACTCGCTGAGCATCCAGGGAACGGCGTCACTGATCCTGGATCTGGCGGGCAATCCCATTCAGACCGGGCTGATTCCACTCGATACCTGGGTCGTGGAGAACACGGGGCCGTCGGCAACGATTACGGTCACGCCCGAGTTCCGCAATATCGCGACGGACGGTGATCCAATTGTTGTCACGTTCTCGAAGGACGTTGGTGTCTCGCAGGTTGATCCGACCGACTTCCGTCTTGAACGCAATGACGGCTCTGGTTTTATTGTCGTGACGAACTCGCTGGCTGGTGCTTCGTCGACGCTGACGGGAATGATCAATGCGACGCAGACAACGATCACGGTCGCGAACGGCAGCGTGTTCCCGGCAGCCGGTGGTTTCCGCGTAGCGATCGGTTCCGAACTGCTGAACGTCACGGCTGTCAGTGGCAACGTGCTGACGGTTGAACGCGGGGCTGAAGGCTCGACGGCAGCGACTCATGCCAGCGGCGCCTCGGTTGTTCTGTCGAGCGCACTCATCAAGGCACAGGGCTCGTCGACGCTGGTCGGAAACATTACCGCAGTGACGACGACGCTGACTGTTGTAGACGGTTCGGTCTTCCCGTCGACTCCGGGTTTTGAGATCCGTGTCGGATCGGAAGTGATGACGGTGACGAACCGCGTCGGCAATACGCTGACGGTTTCACGCGGTGCAGGGGCGGTCGCTCACAGCAACGGGTCGAGCGTGTCGCTGACGTACGATGATACGTTCGTGCTTGACCTGTCCGGTACGGGGCTGATCGACGTTACGGAAGCGACGTACCGGTTGACGCTGGTGGCGACTGATTCCGGCATCGTCGACCTTTCGGGCATTGAACTTTCGTCCGATGTCACGGCAACCTGGCAGCTCGATCGCACAGCGCCGACGGCGAACATTGTCGACATCCTGCCCGATCCGATTCAGTTCAGCCCGGCGATGCCGAGCGCCGGCATTGTCAACATCCTGTTCAACGAGCCGGTTCAGAACGTCGATATTTCGGACTTCGAGCTGTACCACAACGGCGTGCTGGAACCGGGGCTCGCCTCGCTGACGGTCAAAGCCGAGCCGCCAACGGCCGGCGCACCGGCGCGGCGCTACACAATCGATCTGTCGAGCCTGACTGGTACCGATGGTTTGTACGAACTGCGCGTGATGGCTGGCGGGATTCAGGATCTCGCTGGTAACGATCTGCTGCCGCCGAATCCGCTGGAATTCCGTGATGACGAGGGCCGGCTGCTGACGCTGATCAGCCCGACGGCGAACGTTGCGGCAGCAGATCAGTGGCAGGCCGGTGCCGACGTGACGCCACCAGCGGTCGTGAGCGTTCTCGATGCGTCCGGCCAGGCGATTCCGGCGACGGTCTTCAACTCGGTCGGTGTGCTGACGGTGACGTTTACCGAGGAAGTCACCAACTTCGGAGTTGACGATGTCCGTCTGACGCTCAACGGCGCGGCAGTGACGCTTCCGGCCGGAGCGGTGACGCAGTACCTGGGCTCGAAAGCGACGTATCTGCTGGACCTGACCAGTGTGACGACGACTCCCGGTTCGTATGTGCTGCAGATTCGTGGCGACAGCAGCGTCTCGCGCGTGATGGATCTCAACGGGAACCTTCTGGCTGACGACAGCAACATTCTGACGCCTGCTGGCGTCGCGTCCGAGGCCCGTTGGGAATTCCAGATTGGCGTACCGAATGCGACGATCGTTCCCGTGTCTCCGGATCCACGACTCCGCCCGGCAGGCGTTGTCACGGTGAACTTCTCGGACGACGTGTCGGGTGTTGACATCTCGGACTTCCGTCTGACGCGCGTGCCTGAAGGCTCGACAACCTCGCTGCCGGTGTCTCTGCAGAGCGTCGACGTTGTGATGAGTGCTCAGGGACCAGACCAGTACACGCTGGACCTGACCAGCGTGACGGGAGCACCGGGTACTTACACGCTGACTCTGGTGTCAGCCGGCTCGGGCATTGAGGCCATCGCGACACAGTCGCCGCTGAGAACCGACGCGAACGAAACGTGGACGACGTTCGACGTCATTGACCTGACGAGGCCGCTGACGACTCCGAAAGTTGTGGTCTCGTTCTCAGATGCCGCGGACGCCAATCCGAATGATGGACGCGTCGATACGAACGCCAGTACGGCTGATGGTGAGCAGCGGTCTCTGCGCGCGGCCGTGCAGACGGCGAATGCACTGACCGGCGACGATACGATTCTGCTGGCAGCCGGGACGTACTCGCTGACGCTCAACGGGCCGGTGGGCGAAAACGCGGCCGCGTCGGGCGACCTGGACATCACGGATACGACCGGCACGCTGATCATCCGCGGTCAGGGCGTCAACGAGACGATCATTGACGCGGGCGGGCTGTTCCGCGTCTTCCATGTACTCGATGGTGCGACGCTGATCCTCGAAAACCTGACGGTCCGCGGCGGTCTGGTCACAGGCAGTGACGACGGAGCTGGTCTGCGCAACGACGGCGGAACTGTCACGCTGAACAATGTCCGCATCACCGGAAACCGGTCGCTGGACGACGGTGGCGGGATCAACAACGCCGGCTCGATGACGATCATCAACAGCACGCTGGATCTGAACACAGCGACGAACAACGGTGGTGCAATCCGCAACGTCGGCAAACTGACCGTGATCAACAGCACGATCGGCGGTCGTTATGACATCAGTGATCCGCTTAATCCGATTGACGAACGAAACCAGGCCGGGCTGAACGGCGGCGGTCTGATCAATATCGGTGGTGGCACAGCGACGCTGATCGGCACGACGATTTCCGGAAACGTGGCCGGTGGCAGCGGTGGTGGCGTGCGTAATAACTCGGTCACGACCGCCGTGACGACCTCACTGGCCAGCGATATCACGGCGACTCAGACAACGCTGACCGTCAGTGACGCCACCGTCTTCCCGGCCCACGAAGGCTTCGTCATCCGCGTCAACTCGGAAGACATGCTCGTGACCGCCGTGAACAGTAACACGCTGACGGTCACGCGCGGTTTCAACGGGACAGCGGCCAGCGCGCATACGGCGCTGTCGGTCGTCTCACAGGCTTCAACACTCACTCTGTTCAATACGACGATCGCTGATAACTCAGCTGGTAATCGCGGTGGCGGTCTGTCGACGGCCAGTGGTCTGGCAGTTCTGGCCAACAATCTGATTGCGCGTAACCACGCGGTAATTGGTGGCAATGACGTATCGAACTTCACCGACCCGAACTCGATGCTCTCGGCTGGAAACAATCTGGTTTCCGATACGGTCGGTGCTGCCATCTTTAATCAAGTGAGTGACCGTCCGAACCAACCGACAGCGATCACCCCGCTGACGAGCAACGGCGGCCCGACACTGACTCACGCTCTGCGTCTGTTCGTCGATACAACTCTGAAGGCTGACGTGACGGTCGGTGCCACGACGGTGGATGTGGTTGATCCGTCAGTCTTCCCGGCTCAGACGCCGTTCGTCATTGAGATCGGCACCGAGCAGATGCAGGTCACCGCCGTCAACGGAACGACGCTGACGGTGACGCGTGGTTTCAACATGACGACTGCTGCCGCTCATGCCATCGGAGAGACCGTCAGCCAGGTCATCGAAACGCCGCTGGTGGCAGCCATCAATAACGTCGTGACGACCTTCGCCGTTGCCAACGCGGGTGTCTTCCAGTCGCCGCTGCCGTTTGTGGTACAGGTCGGCACCGAAGAGATGCTGGTCATCGGAATTACGGGTTCGACGCTAAAGGTCGTACGAGGAATCAACAATACCACTGCATCCGCTCATGTTCTGGGCGATGTCGTCAGTCTGCTGAACATTAACGCTGCCATTGATGGTGGCCAGCTCGTGTCCGACGCAACCGATCAGCGTGGTGTCCCGCGCGTACTGGGTAACGGTGTCGTGGATATCGGTGCGTACGAATTCGGTGGCTTCTTTGTCAGCACCGTGGACGAAACCCTGACCGCGGATGGCAACACGTTCGGCATTGACATCAATCCCGGCGACGGCCTGCCACTCGACGTCTTTGGCCGAACGACGCTGCGAGCGGCTGTCATGGAAGCCAACGCGCTGGCGGCGAGTGGCCGTTCGACTCAGAACGCGATCATTCTGGGCGACCAGGTCTACACACTGTCGATCACGGAGATTGACCGGACGGCTCCGACGGCAACGTTTACTGAAGTGACACCTGATCCGCTGCAGGCGGCACCCACGATGATGGGCGATCCTGTTCTGGATCCGGTCGATTCAATCGTCGTGACGTTTTCTGAGCCGGTTCACGGGCTCGGCGGCGTCGCGACGCCGATTTCGCTGAGCAGCTTCCGGCTGACCTACGACGACGGAGCCGGCAACGTACAGGTCCGGACACTCGATACCATCACGGGAGTGACGATTGATCTGACATCGCAGAATCAGGCGACGGGAGAGACCGTCTATACGATCAGCGGTCTTGAAAGCACGCTGTCGCTCGACGGGATGTACACGCTCGAACTGCTGACTAACGACCCGGTGGACCCGAGCAAGAGTCTCGGCGACTTTGCACTGGCACCGAATCCTCTGGCGGAAGAAACGCTGGGCACAGGCGTGGCGGCGACGGAAACGTTCATCCGCGGTGACGACGTCTTTCCTCCGGTCGGCACGATCGACCAGGTGACGACTCCACGAACGACCAACCCTGGAGCGATCACGGTCAGCTTTAACGAGTCAGTGACTGGAGTCAGCAGTACAACGTTCAGCCTGACGTATGACGATGGCAGCGGTGCCGGCCCGGTCGCGATTGATATTTCGTCAATCAGCCCGCAGCAGGTTGGACTGACTGATTTCGTGCTGGATCTGACGTCCGTCTTTGACGCCAATGGCCTGACGGATACCGGTAACTACGTCCTGACTTTCAACGGTGCGACAGTCGCCGATCAGGCCGGCAATCTGTTTGGTCAGACGCTGGTCACCGCCTGGACGGTTGCGCCGGATACGTTCCCGCCGGTCCCGACAATCAGTGAAATTACTCCGGACCCGCGCCTTGGCACTGTCGGTACGGTGACCGTTGATTTTGATGAGGCTGTGACCGGCATTGATCTGTCGAATGCAGAAACCGACTTCAACCTGTACTTCGATGAGGACGGCGCGGCTGGACCGATTCCGGAAGTCCAGCTCGACCTCAGCGGGATCACGATCACTCAGTTGTCCGAGTTGCAGTACACGTTCGATCTGTCGAGCGTCACGACGCTCGACGGTGCTTATCGTCTCGAACTGAGCACGGACGGTGCTATTACCGATCTGGCACTGATGCCGAACGCCCTGGCCGAGGATCCGACTCTCGTGGCCCAGTTTGGTCGCTCGGGCATTGCGGCCATCGAACAGTTTACGATTGGCGACAGCCTGACTCCGGTCGCCGACCCGGCCAATCTTGGCCAGACGCAGGTGACGGACGGTGGAGCGTTCCAGTTCAATCCTTCTGCATTCGGCGACCTGGATCTGCCGGGCGGACGATTGACAGTGGTCGGCAACGGTTCCGGCGTTTCGATTATCAGTGGCGGCATGATTGACCGCGTGTTCGACAATTCGTTCGGCGGCAGTCTCGTCATTCAGGATGCCGGCATTGTGGACGGCCTTGTTCTGGATGACCGGAACGGTGGCGGTATCCGCAGCCAGGGATTCCTGCAGACAAACAACGCGAGCATTTCCGGGAATGTGGCGGAAGGCGACGGCGGCGGGATTTACTCGCAGTCAGAGCTTGTCATTGGCGCGATTACTCCGTCGACGACGCTTGTTTTCGGTGGCAGTACGCTGGCGGCGAGCATCAACAATACGGCAACCGTCGTGACGGTCACGAATGCGGCCGCCTTCCCAACGGTTCCGGGCTTCACGATTCAGGTCGGCGGCGAACAGATGCGCGTGGTCGCGGTTAACGGCGTCGCCTTCACTGTGATCCGCGGATTCAACGGCACTGCTGTGGGTAGCCCGGCTGCCAACACTGCCGTGACCTGGATTGACGACAGCACGGCAACCGTGTTTCGCGTCGCCAATGCCGGTCGCCTGCCGAATCAGCCCGGCTTTGACATTCTGGTCGGCACAGAACTGATGACCGTGACGCAGATCACGGGACCGTTCAGCGATTACACAGTCGTTCGCGCGGTCCGCGGGACGGCCGCGCAGGTTCATGCGGGCGGCAACCAGGCATCACTTGACATGGGGACAGCCGGACCTCTGCTGGCGGTTGTCACGCCGAGCGATTTTCCGATCAATCCGGGCTTCGACATTCGGATCGGCAACGAAGAACTGCGAGTCATATCGGTCACTGGAAACACCTTCCGGGTCAATCGTGGAGTCAATGGAACCGTCGCCTCGAATCACGTTTCCAGTGACACTGTGCAGTTGGTTCAGGGAGTCCGGCTGTTTGACTCAGTCGTCGAAAACAACACAGCCCAGTTCGGCGGTGGCCTGCTGAACAATAACCAGGACGCGTCGACGATTGCTGATACGGCTGTTCGATCGAACTCTGCCGCGATTGACGGCGGTGGTGTGTACAACGACCGAACAGCCGTGATGACGATCACCGGGACGACGATCGCCGGCAACACAGCGGGCCGGGACGGCGGCGGGTTCTACAACAACGACCTGGCAGCGGTCTCGATCTCGGACAGCACGTTGACGTCGAACGCGGCCGGCATCGGCGGCGGCGGTCTGTTCAACGAACTTGTGGCCACGGCCACGATTACCAACAGCACGATTGCGTTTAATCAGGCGCTCGATGGTGCCGGTGTCTACAACGACGACGGTACGGTGACGGTGTCGATTTCGGCCTTCTCAGCGAACTCGGCGACAGGTGACGGCGGTGGTGCATTCATCACGTCGAATGCTGTGTTCAACGTCAGTAACAGTTCGTTCTCGGGGAATATGGCCGACAGTGACGGCGGTGCTCTGCAGTCAAGCGGCACAGTGGCACTCGACAATGTCCGAGTGATTGACAACACCGCCGGGCAGAATGGAGCCGGTATCAGCAACACACGCAGCCTGACGCTGCAGCAGGTAACGCTGACACAGAACGACGCAGGTCAGGACGGCGGTGCTTTGTGGAACTCAGGAATCGGCAGCGTAACCGCAACGGACACGACGATTGACCAGAACACCGCCGGTCGGGACGGCGGCGGGATTCACAACTCCGGTTCGGCCACTCTGTCGTTCAGCGGTTCGTCGATTTCGGGTGGCACGGCGGGCGAGAAAGGCGGAGGCCTCTATCAGAGTTCGCTGGGGATGGTTTCGATCGTCAATTCGACAATCGCGACCAACACTGCGACGGATGGCGGCGGTATTTACAGCACGCACGCTCTGAGCTTCCAGAACAGCACGCTGTCGACCAATGTCGCAACTAATAACGGCGGCGGTATCGACAACAACGGCGGCGCAGTTTCGTTCGCCAGCGCGACGGTGTTCGGAAACACGGCCGGAGTTGCAGGCGGCGGCATCATCAACGAAAGCGTCTTCGGCACATTCAGCCTGAAGAACACGATCGTGGCCCGCAACATGATCGACGGCAACCCACCGAACGCCGATGTCGACGTCTCCGGGGTCAAATACAGCAATGTGGGCAACAACCTTATTGGCAACCGCGGCAGTGTGACGTCGTTTGTCGACGGAGCGAACGGCAGTATTGTTGGAGTTGCCGGAAATGAAGTTGACCCGCTGCTCGGCCCACTGCAGGACAACGGTGGCCCGACGCTGACGCACGCTCTGCTGTTCGGCAGTCCGGCCCGGGATGCGGGAACGAACGTTGGCGTGCTGACGACTGATCAGCGTGGTTTCGCGCGTATCTTCGACGGCGATGGCGACGGTCTGGCCACCGTGGATATCGGTGCGTTTGAATCCGGCTTTGTAGTCAACACGTTTGCCGACACAATCGACGTACTGCCCGGCGATCAGGCGAGTGCCGACCGCGACGGAAACAGCAGTCTGCGAGCTGCCGTGATGGAAGCGAACGCGCTGCCCGGCGACGATACGATCCTGCTGATTCCCGGCACGTATACGCTGACAATTGCTGGACGTGATGAAGACGGTGCGGCGAGCGGCGACCTCGACATCAGCGACAATCTGACGATTATCGGGGCCGGGACCGACCAGACGTTTATTGACGCGGCTCAGCTTGACCGCGTGTTTCATGTTCTGCCTGGAGCCCGACTGAGTCTGAAGAATCTGACGATTCAGGGTGGTAACGCGCTCGAAGGCGGTGGCCTGCTCAATCAGGGATTTGTGTCGCTGGAAAACGTCGTCATCCGCGACAACACCGCCGACTTTGGAGCCGGCCTGTTGAACGATCTGGTGACCACGAATCTCTCAGCCGCGATGACGGCGACGACAACGACGCTGACCGTCACCGATAGCTCTGCCTTCCCGGTTCAAGGTGTCTTTGATGTCCGGATCGGCGCCGAAGAAATCCGAGTGACCGCGGTCAGTGGCAATACCTACTCGGTGACGCGCGGTGTCAATGGCACGACTCCGGTTGCTCACGCGATGGGCGAGCTGATCACACTGGTTCAGAGCATGGACCTGCTGAATACGTCTGTCGTGAACAACGCGGCACGGATTCAGGGTGGCGGCTTGTTCAATCGCAACGAACTGACCATTACCAGCAGCGTCTTCTCGGGGAACAGCGCGAACTCGAAGGGCGGCGGTCTGTACAACGAATCGAGTGTCGCCGCGGCGACCAATATTGTGGACTCGACGTTCGACAGTAACGTCGCGACAGTCGCGGGCGGCGGCGTTTACAATAACAGTGCCCAGGGAGCCAATCGCGGACGGATCAACTTCACCGGTTCGACGCTGTCGAATAACCGGGCTGGCGTCCGCGGCGGAGCGATCTATAACAACGAAATCGTCACGCTGCTGAATTCAACCATCAGCGGAAATTCGGCCAACTCGACCGGTGGCGGTATTTACAACACGGTACTGCTGGATCCGACGGACGGAGTCACCGTGCTCGCTGCTGGCGACGTGACGCTGACCAATGTGACGGTTGTCCGTAACTCGACAGACGGTGTTGGCGGCGGACTCGTTAATGTAACAGGAGCCACGACCTCGCTGCGTAACACGATTGTCGCGTCAAACTCGGCGACGAAATCGAACGTCGACTTGAGTGGTGTGTTTACGACGCTCGGAACGAACTTCATCGGCCAGGCAGCGCAGGTGAGCGGACTGGTCAACGGTGTCATGGGGGATCAGGTTGGCTCGGCATCCAGCCCGTTTGACCCGGTTCTCGGACCGCTGGCGGATAACGGTGGGCCGACGAAAACTCACGCTCTGCAGCCCGGCAGCCCGGCGATCAATGCCGGTGATAACTCGGGCGGAGATCCCGTTGACCAGCGTGGCGGACGCCGTCCGACCGACAATACCGCAGACATCGGTGCGTTTGAGATTCAGGAAAACCGGATCAGTATCGCGGACATCCAGAAGCTGGAAGGACCTGGTGGATCGACGCTGTTCGTCTTCTCGGTGATTCTCGAACAGACGACCGCGGAACCGATTTCTGTCGACTTCACGACATTCCAGGGAACGGCACGTTCGGGCAGTGATTTCCAGCCGGTCTCCGGGACGCTGTTCTTCTCGCCCGGCGATCTGACACGAACAATCACCGTCGAAGTCTTCGGCGATACGACTCCGGAAGACAACGAAACCTTCCAGGTGATTCTGTCGAACCCGATTAACGGCGTCCTCGTGAACAGCTCTGGCGGCATCGTATCGACGCTGTCTGCGACGGGCACAATTCTGAACGACGATGCCTTCGTCCGCGTCGACGACGTCAACATCGCGGAAGGCGACAGCGGGCAGACGAATGCCATCTTCACGGTGTCACTGTCGGCTCCGCTGCAGGAAACGGCCACGATTACGTACTCGACCGCAGACGGCACGGCGAACGTCGGGAACGACTACGTCTTGACGACCGGGACTCTGGTGTTCGCTCCGGGTGAAACGTCAATGACGGTTTCCGTTCCGATCAACGGCGACCTGATTGTCGAACCATTCGAGACATTCTTCCTGAACCTGACGAGCGCAGTCGGCGACAGTGGCGACAATCTGACGGTACTCGACGGGCAGGGCCTCGGAACGATTGAGAACGATGACATCGTGATCAGCGTCACGCCCGGCGTGGCCAGTCTCGTGGAAGGCACCGGCGGCACAGTCAACTATCCGTTCACGGTCTCACTCAGCCAGCCGAACGCTTATGCCGTGACGGTCAATGTCCGGACGGTCGATGGCACCGCGACCAGCGGCCTCGACTACACCGCGCTGAACAACGTCACGGTGATGATTCCTGCCGGGCAGACGAGCGTGACTCAGAACGTCGTGGTTATCAGCGACGGGACCTTTGAAGGTGGTCCCGGCGTGTTTGAGTCGTTCGATGTCGAACTGGTCCCGGGCACTGTGACGCGAAACGGCGCCGTCAATACGAATGCCGTGCTCGGCGGTGCGGCGACCGGCCAGATCGAAGACGACGAACCGCGGCCGATTCAGTACGTGATTCAGTTGAACGCGGCGATGGACACGATTCTCGTGACCGTTGATGACGGAGTGAATCCGCCGACGATGACGTCCACGATGGACCTCGTGTCGCCGCTGACCGTGAATGGCGGAGCGCTGAACGATCTCTTCATCGTCGACTTCGTCAACGGCAATCCGATTCCGACCGGTGGCCTGTTCATCGACGGAATGGGGCAGACGTCGAGCGACGGACTGCAGATTCAGGACAGCTCGTCGACGTTCATGGCGACGAACATTATCTACACAGCGACCGACGCGCATTCGGGCACGGTTAATATCGACGGTTCGATTATCAACTACATGGGGCTCGAACCGGTCACGGACGATCTGGCTGCGGTGAACCGGACGTTCGATTCGACGAGCATCTCGTCGGATCACGATGTCGACGTGACGAACGCCGGCGGTCGGACTGTCATCAGCGACAACGGTACGTCGGCGTTTGAAAACATCGCTTTCCAGAATCCGACGACGTCACTGACCGTCAACACGGGCGACGGCAACAACACGATCACGCTCAACGCGATTGACGCGGCCTTCGCGGCGTCGTTCACTCTGAACGCGGGCGGCGGCGACGACACGATCGATGCGACGGTCTTTAACTTCGCTGCGGCGCTCAATGGTGAAGCCGGCAACGATACAGTCACCGGGTCGGCCTTTAACGACACGATTTCCGGCGGTCTGGGCGCAGACCTGCTGAGCGGTGGTGACGGAGCCGACCTGATTCGCGGAAACGACGGTGTCAATGCCGACGACAACGCCAGCGACACACTGTTCGGAAACAGCGGGATTGATTCGCTGGACGGCGAAGGCGGCGATGACGTTATCGACGGTGGTCTGTCCGGAGACCTGATCAGCGGCGGTGCCGGCAACGATCAGATCAACGGTGGCAGTGGCAACGACACGGTGTCCGGCGGCGACGGTAACGACAACATTCTCGGCGGCAGCGGCAATGACAGTCTGCTGGGCGACGCCGGTAACGACACGCTCGACGGAGAAGCGGGTCAGGATACGGTCGATGGCGGAGCGGACGACGATGTTGTGAGCGGCGGAGCTGATAACGACACCGTACTTGGCGGTTCGGGCAACGACGCCGTCAACGGCAATGACGGCAACGACGACGTTCAGGGCGGCACCGGCAACGATACGCTCGACGGCGGAACCGGCAGCAACTCGCTGGATGGCGGTGCGGATACGGACACGATCAGCGTCACCGCTACCGGCACACAGAACATCACGCTGACGAATGCGAGCCTGACTGTTGGCGGCGAAGTCGTCACCTACACGAGCGTCGAACAGTTCATCCTCAACGGCAGCAGCCAGGCCAACAATATCAACGCATCGGGTTACTCCGGCAATGTGACGATCTTTGGCGGCGACGGTAACGATACGCTGACCGGCGGTTCGGGGAACGACTCGATCATCGGCGAAGGCGGTAACGACATCGTCAGTGGCGGAGCCGGTAACGACACGCTGCTGGGCGGTGCCGGCAAGGATTCGGTCGATGGCGGTTCCGGCAACGACAACGTCAGTGGTCAGTCAGGTGCCGACACGCTGATCGGTGGCACGGGCGATGACACGCTCGACGGCGGTGACGATCCGGACTCGATTCTGGGCGGCGACGGTGCGGACCTCGCGTCTGGCGGCACCGGCAACGACACGATCGACGGAGGCATTGGCAACGACACACTGAACGGCGACGATGGCAACGATCAACTGCTCGGGGGCGAGGACGAAGACCTGCTGCAGGGCGGCAATGGCGATGACAACCTGCTTGGCCAGGCGGGCGATGACAAGCTGATCGGCAATAGTGGATCGGACACGCTCGACGGTGGAGCGGGTGAGGACACCGGACTGGGTGGTGCAGGTGATGACCTGCTGATCGGCGGGCAGGGGAACGACCTGCTCGACGGACAGGGCTCGTCAAATGACGTCATCACACTGCCGGGCACGACGCTCGACGACACGTTCACGATTAACCGCAGCGATGCCCTGGTGCTGCTGCAGAAGACCAGCGGCACGCCGTACTCGACCATCATCCGGCGAACTGAGCAGGTCAAGCTCAACACCCTGGACGGCAACGACTCGGTTACTGTCGGAGATCTGACCGGAGCAGACGGCTATTCGACGTTCTTTATTGATCTGGGAACCGGCGATGACGTGCTGTCCGCTGCGGCGAATCTCAACACTCTGTTCGCGTTCGCTGTCTCGGGCGGAGCCGGCAATGACTCGCTGTTCGGTGGCGAAGGTGCTGACGTATTGAATGGTGATGCCGGCAACGACCTGATTCATGGTCGCGGCGGTAACGATACGTTGAGCGGTGGCCTGGGCACGGACTACATCGTCGGCTTCGCGGGTGACGACGTCATCTCGGGCGACGAAGACAACGACACGCTGCTGGGCAGTGCCGGTCTGGACATCATCAACGGTGGCGACGGCAACGATTCGATCCGCGGCAACGGCGGCTTCGACACGATTGACGGCGGCGACGGCGATGACACGCTGCGAGGTGACGGTTCCGGCGACGACATTTATGGCGGCGCCGGACGCGACAAGATCGACGGCGGCGGCGGCAACGACAACATCTTCGGCGGCGACGGCAACGATACCATCAATTGCGGCACCGGCGAGGACTACGTGCTCGGTGGTGACGGCAACGATGCCATCAGCGGCGGGACTGAAAACGACCGGCTGATTGGAAACGCCGGCCGCGATCTGATTCTCGGCGGCGATGGCAACGACACTCTGATCGGTGGAGCAAACGAAGACCTGCTGGTCGGTGGTTACGGTGCTGACTTCCTGCGAGGCAACGGGTCGAGCCACGATACGCTGGTCGGTGAAAATGGCGGTGACACGCCGGATCCGGGTGACTTCTTCCATCCAGCGGATGCGAATGAAGTCGACAACGCCTTCATCCTCGATCCGGCCGTCTTCGACATGTTCAATTTCTGAGTTCAGAAGCCGCTGACTGCGTTTTCAACACCGGTCACGGAATAATGCACGGAACCCTGAAACCGTCCCCGCGTCGGAAGTCGCTTCTGACGCGGGGATCGGCGTTTTCCAGGCAGGCTGCCGGCAGCGGCGCGACTACTGCGTGTCCGCGTTTGTTTTGACCAGACGGACAACGCGGCCACGGTACAGCGTCTCGAAATCCTCGCGATTCCAGGTTTCGAGTCCGACAGCCGGATCAGCAACGAGTCGTCGCCCGGCGATCAACTGATCGAACAGAACGACCGTGTGTAACTGCCCCGGTTCCCAGCCCCACTTCTCAACGTAGACCGGTCGGTAGGGCTTGTCAGAGTCGATTCCAACAGACAGGATCAATGGACTATCGAGCTTCTGCATCGTGTCGAGGTCGCATTCGATGACTTCGACCTTCAGCGGCTTTCCAGCGGTCTTCAACTGCAGGCCGCGATACAGACCGAGCCACGTGGTTCCACGGCGCGTCAGGCACAGCTCCGCCATTTCTGATTCCTGAGTCTCGATGCCGTAGTGCTTGAGCAACGTGGCGGCGGCGGCGGCCGTGCATGTAAACCGCGACGTCTGGCGGCAGACTCCGAACTCGTCCCATTTGTTGTCGCATGGTGGCGGTGAGCCGAGCAGCGGCAGCAGCAGCGACCAGGTGGCGAAGGCAAACAGCACACCGCCAAACACAAGACGTCGAACTCGCGAACCGTACCCGTGAGTCCAGGTAATGCCCGCCAGAAAGGCCGCGAGCAGCGGAAACCAGTTGCTGAGGACAATGAGGTTTGAAACCGGCATCAGCTCCGCAATCAGCGTTTTGTTCCACACATACTTGAAGTAAAGCAGGATCAGCAGCGCGACAACGACGCCGGTGCCCGTTGCCTCGCGTTTCGTGATCGTTCGTGTCAAACGGATTGTCAGCGCCAGAACGACGAGCGTCCCGATCGCCATGATGGCGAGGCCGGCGTACAAATCCATCATGGGCAGCCAGAGGAGGATATGTGACGACTTGAGACGTGGATTCGCGAACGGTGATCGACTGATCTTTGTGCTGTGACCGAAAACCGCGGTCGCGGCGGAACGGAATTGATCCGGTTAAGCTACGGTCCGACTGGCAAGTCAGCAAGCCGTCCGGGGTGGGCAAGTGGCGAGAGATCGAGCCCTCAGATGGCAGCGAAGCGGGACAGTGGACCGAGAGTCGTGACAATGATTCAGACAAATGATCCGGCAGAATCGGCGAAGGGAGCTTCCGGGAAATGGCAGCGAGCGATCAACGGCTTTGTCGCTGCCTACTGGATCGCGATGTTTGTCGGAACGCACATTCCGAATCCGGAAGCAATCATCGGTCCGGAAGTGTCCGACAAACTGCTGCACTTCGTCGCGTATTTCGGGCTGGCAAGTCTGCTGATTGGACGCCGCCGCCTCCTGGCCTCGCAGTGGCCGACTCCGCGGCAACTGAGCCGGCTGTTGATTCTCGTCGGCGTTTATGCGGCGGTCGATGAACTGCTGCAGCTCGTGCCGGGAATCAATCGTCACGCCGATGTGTGGGATGCGCTGGCTGACGGTGCTGGCGCACTGACTGCGGCAGTTTTCACGGGCGCGTGGAGCGGATTTGCGGGGATTCGGCAGCGGCAGTCTCTCTCCCTCGACTCCGACAAATACTGAAGCCGCGCCGTGCCATCTGCGATGCAGTATTCTTCCGCGCCTGAATCAACTGCTTTCTGCGAGAGACTTCGTGACTGGCATTCTTCTGGCAGTATTGATTGCCGTTCCCGCCACCGGTGCGCTGGCGTTGCCGGATCGGTCGATCGATACACTGCAACGATTGCGGCAAGCGGCCGTGCTTCTCGGGCTTTGCCTCAGCCTGGGTTGGATCGTGAGTGTTGCGTTTGGCTTTTTTCCCGCGAAAGCATTGATTGAGATCGCGCCGCTGGTCGAACTCGAAACCGGCAGAGCAGAGCTGTCGCTCTCGGTTGTCGTTTCGTCGGTTCGCATGGGGTTGCTGGTCTGCGGTCTGCTGACTCTGCTGCCGCCTGCGTTGAGTTCCCTGTCGGTTGCTGAAGTTCTGCCGCGGCCGGTTTTCGCTTCGGATGCACAGCGTGGAAATGACGCAACTGCGGCGACGGTCGCCGGGGACGAACTGCGACTGTCGCTGGGCGTTTTATCGGCGGGGTCTGTCGCCATGTTGAGTGGCGATCTGGTCGTGCTTGCTGCGGCCTGGCTGCTACTCGATACGCTGTTGATCCGGTTTGCCGATCTGCAGGTTGCGGCGCCGCGCAGTGCAGATTCAGACGCATCGAATCGGACAGGTCAACCGGCGCGGCGCGCTCCTCTGCTGAATCTGCTGCGGCTGTCGAGTGTCACGTTGCTCGCCGCGATTCTGCTCGCGGCGACGCGTTACCACACGACGTCGCTGCCGCAGTTTGTCGAAGCCGCCGCGACGGACGCACACACCGACGCGGCGATCATCCGCAATGGGATTCTCGTCTGGTTTGCTCTGGCCGTTGCCGGACGAGCGGCGTTGTTTCCTGCCAGTGTGTGGCTGCGATCGCTGACAGATTCGCCGTCTCGCGAAACGTTGCCCGTTGTCGTGTGGGCAACGCTGCTGCCCGCTGTTGGACTCTGGCTGTCGCTGACGCCGTTGCTGCCCTTCGGAGTGGAGAGCTGTCTGCTGATCGCGGCGTTGAGCGGGCTCAGTGGCGTTATGCTCGGAGCGATTGCCATTGCATTGCCAGCCGCGAATACCGAAGGCACTCCGCTGTTGCTACTTGCGATGGTGGCGTCTCTTGCCCTGTTGAGTGTTTCCGTTTCAGCCCTGTCGGCCAGGACCTTGATGACTGACGCCGCACTCCTCGCGCTGCTGACACTGCTCAGCGGTTCGGCTGCCGTTTGTTTAATGACTGGCCCTGGTCGAAGCCGTACCGGCATGATCATTGCTGCGTTGTTTCTGAGCAGCGGGCTTGGTGGTCCGAATGCACTGCTCGACACATTGCAGGCGCTGCGACGCAATGTGTCGATGGCCGCTGAACCGGCGGGCTCCGGCGACCTGGCAAACGCGTCCGGGCCGCTGATCGATTCAGGAATGATCGCCGTCCTCTGGTGTGCTGTTTGCGCGACGCAGTTTCTGATTGGAGCCATCGTCGTTCGCCGACTGCTGGCCGATGTTCCGCTGTCAGCGAACGACAAACGACGTCGATTGCTCAGCTCGGAGAACCGCTCTAGCGGCGCTGGCGGAATCGGTCCTGACTTCGTGGCGTCGACGGTTTTCATCCTGGCGTCTGGTGCGTGTTTCGGGCTGGCGTGGATTGAGTCTTTCAGCGTGGGATTGGAGACGCTCGGTGCTGCGGGCCGTATCAGTGGTGGAGCGTTGCGGCAGTTACTGTCGTTTAATGCGGCGACGCCGGCCGGACTCCTGGGAGGTGTCTGTGTCTGGCTGTTTCAGCGGGCGCCGGTGGCGATCCGTGCTCGACTGCAACGTGCATGGGCGACGCCCGAACGCCTGGCACAAAACTGGTTTTACTCGGGAGACATTGCTGCGAGGTTGCGCCTGCCACTCAGTTGGGCGGCGTGGACTGCAGAGGCCGTCGATCGGAGGATTCTCGGCGGCAGTCGCGAGGATTCGTGGCGACCGGGGGCGGATCGGGTCGGTCGGTCGATCGAGGATCTTGAAGCGAATGGTACTGCGTATCCAGGACTCGCCGCGCTGCTCGCCATCGCCGGGCTGCTGCTCGCTCTGGCTGGGTTCGGCAGGTGACTCATGGATGCAATGACCGATTTCTTTAACAGTCTGGCGCGCAACGTCGCGTTGCTGCTTGTCGCCATGCCGTTGATCGGAGCCGCGCTGGTACGGCTGATGAGTCGCTCCGGCCGGGAACCGGTTTACTTCACTGCGCTGACGAACGTCTGGCTGTGCTGCGGTCTGATTGTCGTCGCGGTCCAGCAGTTTGAGACTGGGTCTGATTTCGAATCGCTGTTTCGACCGCAGATGCTGACGTCGCTCGACTGGCCTGGTCTGCCGGATTCGGCACCGGCGAAAGCTGACCGCTCCGGCTCTGCAAAGGCCGCGAGGCAGCAGCGAGGTGACGCTTCTGAGGGAGATGCAGGCCCTTCCGGAAGCGATGCTTCGCGGCGCGTCCGCTTTCCGTGTCCTCGTCTGTCTGTTGCGATGAACGGTCTGAATCTGTGGCTCGTTGCGCTTACCGTTGCGGCGACGACGGCTGCCGTGCGTTCGATCGATCTCGAACGCGATTTCCTCGCCGCCCGGCTGTCATGGCTGCTGCTGACTGAAGCCGCGCTGGTGGGAACGCTGGTTGCGCAGGACGTTATTCTGCTCAGTGGATTCAATCTGCTGTCGGTGCTGGGCCTGTTTTTTCTGATCGGACATTCGTCGAGCAACGGTCGTCGAATTGTGGCACGACAGTTCTTCCGCGTGCAGTCTGGCGGCGCGTTGCTGCTGAGCATCGGCCTGATCGGCGCTGCAGTCAGTCACTGGTGGATGACTCTGGCTGCCGAGGTTGCGTCGCCGATTTCCTTTTCTCTGAATCAGATCATCGCACAGGTTCCTGATCTGGCGATGACGACAGAGTCTGGCCGGGTGTTCTGGAACGACGCGTCGCCGTGGCTCTTCGTGCTGCTCTGCGGAGCGTTCGTTCTGCGCGTGCCGATCCCGCCGCTGCATCACTGGTGGCTGCACGCCGTCGAACAGTCGGACCGTTGCACGTCGGCCCTGATGGCGTGCGGCTTTCTTCCCGCCGGGCTGTATGGAGTCGCGCGAATCATTGGACCATTGTTTCCCGAGCAATCAGTCAGACTGGCGCCGCGTCTGATGACCTGGGCACTGGTCGCTGCGGCATTACTCGCGCTGTCGGGACTGAAACTGGCCGCCGACCGACCGGACACGATGTCGTCGTCGGGGCGTTCAGGCAGAGCTTCGGTTGGCGATCGACTCTCGCGGCTGATCGGCATTGCGCTGATTGTCTGCCTCACGCTCGCGTTTGGAGCATTGATCACCGGCGAGTCGCTCGCGATCCGTGGGGGCCTGCTGATGGCCGTATCCGCGTCCGCCTCCGCGGGGCTCGCCTTCTGGCTGCTGCCGCCAGCGACTGAGCGGAACGTTGCCGACAATCGAACTGCTCGTGCCACTCGTTGCCTGATGTGGCTGGCCGTGTGCGGACTTGTCGCGGCACCGCTGAGCGGAACGTTCTGGGGGCTGCTGATCGTTGCGCACGGCTATCTTCGTCACAGCGCAATGCTGACACTGCTGGTTCTGACTGTTGTCGTTCTGCTGGCCGGGACCGTGCTGCGCGTTGTCGGGGCTCAATCACCAGACCGTGGGTTGGCACCTTCCGGGAATTCTCTGGAGCTGAATGGTCGAGGGCCGACAATCATCGGCCTGCTGCCACTGTCGGCTGTCATCCTGCTGACGTTGATCTGCCCGTCGCGGGTCATGGGGCCGCCACTCGCGTCGGGAGTCGATTCTTCAGTCACGTCGTCGAGTGGCAGTGCCGACAATCTCCCGCCGCGACGTGCCGCCCGTTCTGCGTCCGCGACCACCTCGAATTAAGACAGACGCGAAACCCGCCGAATTCGTTTGAGGTAGTGCGGTACATGTCAATACTTCAGTCTTTGGATGAAATGCTGAAGTCTCGTCGAGAAAACCCGTCAGTGAGTGATCCACCCGGCGTCGCTGCGTTCTGCGCGACGTCTGGTCCGCCAGTTCCCCTCCTCCGGTATTCGCCGGTTTTTCAGTTTTCACTTCTGGGAGTCCGTCATGCTTCGATCCATTTTGGTCGCGTTCGCGGTTGCCTCTGTCCCGGTCACCACGACATCCGCGCAGGTTCTGTTGAAACCACAAATCACAGAGAACTCGAAGTCACGGACGACGATTGAAGTCACTTCCGATCAGACACTGACGCTCGCCGGAATGCCGCTGGAAACCAAAGTCCGGCAGTTCATGATCACGAACGATGCGACCGGCAAAAAGCAGGCGGACGGAAAGTACATCGTCAACGGCAGCTTTG
>WGMU01000100.1 GCA_016124895.1 bacterium | reverse complement strand
CCGCTTAAGAACACTCACTCATTTCCGTCTCCAGCCTTGTTGATACACCGTGTGCTCGACACACAAACGCCCGACAGCAATCATCCGCTGACGGGCGTTTTTTCTTGCGCGGTGGTGCGACCGCCGCGGCCCCGGGCAGGCATCTTTCGGTGTGCCGCTGGACACCCGCCGCCTGCTCCGCGACACTCGGTGAACCGGTCGCCATGCAATGAGTTCTGCGCCATGTGTGCGTGCGTCAGTGTCGCTGATTCTGGAGCGTGTCTGTGCTTGGCTGGCTGCTGCTGCTGTTTATTGTGACTCCGCTCGTCGAGCTATGGTTGCTGATCCTTGTCGGCGAGCAAGTCGGGGCCACTGCGACGATTGCCATTGTGCTCGTCACGGGAACAATAGGAGCAACACTGTCTCGACGTCAGGGGCTGCGGACCTGGGGGGCGATTCAAGAGCAGTTGCAACAGGGGAAGCTGCCGACCGACGACCTGCTTGACGGTTTGATGATCTTTATCGCCGGGCTGCTGCTGATTACGCCGGGCATTTTGACCGACATCGTCGGCTTTTCGCTGCTGATTCCGTTGGTCCGTCGCGGCCTTCGGTGGCGTTTGAGGGGATCATTTCGCGTCCAGACAGGTATCCATGTGCAGTCCTTCGGCAGTTCTGTTTCCCGCCATTCGCAGTCAACCGATGACGAAGCGATCGATGTCGAGTTTGAGCGGCACAGTACGGACAACTCTCTATCCAGCGAGCCGGACAGGAACGATGCGCCGAGTTCGTGAGTGTCGTCGGTGATTGGGCGGGCCGAGTGGCACTGGCGTCTCTGGCGGCAGCGAGCTGGTCGTACGACATCTCGTCGCAGCGTCTGGCCGAGCTGTGCGGCCTGCAGATCAGTGAGAACACGATTCGCGAGATCGCTCAGACACACGGTGCCGCGATGAACGCCTGGCAGAACACCGATCCCCAGGCGGCTCGCGAATTCCGTGCGGCTGCCGGTGAGGCGGAGTTCACGAGCGTCAACACGACGGCCGGCGGGCGGGAAATGAAGGTCGGCGTGTTTGCGAAGCGTCCCGCAGGCGAACCGGCCACGCCGGAAGAATGGGCGACCCGCTCGCTGCCGTGTCCCGGAGTCTCTACGGCGATGGCATAGGCGCCGCCACGGACTGGCTGGAGACCAGCCGCCAGATTGTGCTGCAGAGCGACTGGTCCGGGATCGAGCGACACCTCACTGCCACCCGTGAGTCCTTCTCGGGTGCTCCAGCCAAACAGGAGTCGCTGGATGAGCTGCTGAACTACCTGCTACCGCACACGCACCACATGAACTACGCGCAGCGGCTCTCGTCAGGCCGTTCGATCGGCAGCGGCCTGATCGAAGGTGTCTGCAAAAACCTGATCGGCCAGCTTCTGAAACAGACCGGCGCCCGCTGGAAAGTCCCCCGAGTCAACCGCATGGCCGGCCTCTGCTCTGTCATGTACAGCAACACCTGGAACCACCTCGCCACCTGCCCCCCCCCCCGAAATCCCTGAGCGCGCCCTTCCCGGGTGATGCGAGACTCGACGTGGACGCCGGTTGGTCGCTCGGACTACTGTCCCCGACCACGTTATTGTCCGCCGCCTTCCAATTCAGCATAGAGCGTCACTCCCGAGTCTCCGCAATGTGGTACGACATCGTTTGTCTGGCCGTTCTGATCATCGCTGCGTGGCGAGGAGCGGATCGCGGCGCGGTCTGGCAACTGGCGGTGCTGGGATCGGTTGGGCTGTGCGTTCTGTTCGCCAGTCAACTTTCGCCGCATATCGAACCCCATATTCCGATCCAGGAACCTGTGCGGCACTGGGCAACGCTGGGGGTGATCTACGCTCTCATGTCTCTGATCGCGTTTCTGGTTGCCCGCACCGTTCGCGGCTGGCTCGAAAAGGTCAAGTTCACTGAATACGACCGGCACTGGGGAGCAATTCTCGGCCTGATCAAGGGAGCAATTGTTGTCGTGGTTGCAACCTGTTTTATCGCTGTCATGTTTGACGGACTGAGGCCGATCGTCCATGAATCGATTACCGGCAGGATTGTCAGATCGGTTGTTGAGCAGACGTCGTCAATGATGCCAGCCAAAGTGGCGTTTGGATTGACGCAGGCGCTCGACCCTGAGGCCGGAAAGCCGCAACTTCCCGACTTCGACGCGCTGAGGCTGTCGTTGTAGTCGCAGGCAGAGCCCGGAAATCCTTTCAAGCGAGGCACAGTTGGATGCGTATTGGCGTCGTCAGCGACACACACGGGCATGTGGAGTTTGCGTTGCCCGCGGTCGAACTTCTGCGGCAGGAGGACGTCGAGCAGGTGTTGCACTGTGGCGACATCGGTTCGACGGGGATCGTCCGTCTGTTCGCAGACTGGCCGACGCATTTCGTTTTCGGAAACACGGACGACCGGCGGGAATCTCTGATCGACGCGATGAGCGAACTCGGACATACGTGCCACCACCTCTTTGGCGATTTTGAACTCGCCGGTCGTCGTATCGCCCTGCTGCATGGCCACGAAACGTGGCGACTGTCCGAATTGATATCGTGTGGCAACTACGATCTTGTCTGCTCAGGCCATACGCACGAGCGAAAACTGCAGCGATGCAACGGAACGACGATTCTCAATCCCGGCGCCTTACACAGAGCCAGACAACACACGATCGCGATTGTCGACCTCGCCACAATGGATGTCGACCACCAGACCGTCGACGCCGGCTGAGTCTCATTCTGCATTCCGCAGTCATCCCGTCTCTCTCGGCTTCTGCATCAGCACGACGAACTCATGCACCTTGTTGACGCGGAATACAGACGGATAGCCGAGTGGGCGAAGATTGTTGTACTCGCTCTGTCGGTTCCAGATGATTAGATCGTCGAAGATGTATCCGACCTCGGTCAGCCGTGCGGCAAGGTCGCTGTGGAACGGGAAGAAGCGGTTCTTCTTCCGCAGGTCCATCACGATGATGCAGCAGTAGGCACCGGGTTTGAGAGTTACAAACACGTCGGTGAAGACAGTTTTCAACGCGTCGAGAAACTGCTCATAGTCGTCGATCGTGCCCAGGTCACCGTTCAGGTTTCCATAGTGCCGCACCTGCTTGTAATCGGCTGTGCGTTTCTGGTTGAGGATATTCCAGTAGGGCGGCGATGTGATGCACAGGTCAACCGATTCGGGTTCGACAAGCGACGGAAGATCAACGACTGACGCCTGATGAATCTTTGATCGAGGCCTCGAACCAGCCGCTGCGTCGACGAGTCGCGTCTGAGCCATCTCGACATAGTCGGCTGCGAGTTCGAGCCCGATTCCCGTCTTGCCGAGTCGTTCTGCGCAGACGATCGTACTGCCGGAACCGCAGAACGGGTCGAGAATGCGGTCGGCTTCGGGACGCAGAAACGTTTCGATCAGCCGTTCGACGAGCATTCCCGGAAACATCGCCGGGTGTTTGAGCTTCGCTTCGTCCGGCGTCTTACGGATATCGCTCCAGACACTGATCGAATTCTGCAGCCAGCGTTTGCCGCCGAGTTCGTTGCAGTGTGGCACCGGCTTTCGTTTCGTTCTGGCAGGGGTATCGCCTTCCCCGCTTGCCGCGGCGGCCGTGCTGTTCACGGTGTGTGGTTTGGCAGCCTTCTGATTCGACGCCTTCCCTGCCCTCTTTTCAGCCATCGATGGCAACCTCACCAGTGAGAACGATTGTCCGAACGGCGGACTCTCTTCCGATTTCTGCACGGCATCAACCCAGCGGGTTCAGGCAGGCAGTTTCACGTCCCTGTTCATTCGATTGAAGGAGTGTGACCGAGCAGGCCGCTCGCGGCGCGTCGAAAGGCTGAGAGCACGACAACGCCTTCGATCAGCTCAAAGCCGATCCCGGCCAGCAGGACCGGCGGGCTCCAGATAGCGACGGTCAGCAGTCGCGGTTCGCGGCGGACCTCAGCCGCCAGTCGCTCGCCGAATTCCGTTGTCGGAGCCTGTGTCTCGTAGCTCAACGCGATCAGCCCCAGGCCGACTAAAACCCCAGCAGCCCACATCAGCAGATAACCGGCCAGCGTGACGTCTTTAATGCCGTAAATTCGGACGGTGATCGGGATACTCGACGCTGCAGTCTGAGCAGCAATTGTCTGCCCGCCGATCGTCACTGTTGTGCTGTTTGCATTCCGGCTGTCATCAGCGTCGCGCATCTTTGTACCTGGTGCGTCACCGTCCCGCGTCTCTGCGTCACGCTGCAGTGTCAGACGATCCGGCAGATCAGACATTTGAGGTACTCATTCTCCGGGCAGTTTGGCGAAACCGGATGATCGGGTGCGTGGCCGCGAACTTCCAGAATCTGAATCGGGCGGTCGAGTGTTGTCGATACTCGAGCCAGTACAGCCTGAAACTCGGCACGTCCGACCTGTCCTGAGCAACTGCACGTGACGAGCGTTCCGCCGGGACGAACAACCTGTGCCGCCAGTTCGTTGAGGCTACGATAACCACGCAGCGCACTGTCGACACCCTTCTGATGCCGGGCCAGTTTCGGCGGATCGAGAATCACCGTATCGAACTGCTGGTCGTTTTCGACTGCGGCTTCCAGAAAGCGGAACACGTCGGAACGGACAAACTCGACGCGATCACCAACGCCGTTTTCTGCCGCGTTTTGTCGAGCGGTTTCAAGGGCCGGCTCTGACGAGTCGACACAGACAACGGATTGAGCATTGCCGAGCTTCGCTGCGGTGATTCCAAAACCACCCGCATAACAGAACAGGTCGAGCACCTGGCCACCGCGCACGTAAGCAGCGGCTGCCCGGCGATTGTCCCGCTGATCAAGATAGCTGCCGGTTTTCTGGCCTTCGGCCACGTCGACCAGAAACATCAGACCGTTCTCGCGCATGTGGAGGGGGCGTGGTGGTTCTTCCCCGCGAATCAGGCCGTCCGATTGCTCGAGCCCTTCCAGTTTGCGGATCCCTTTTTCCGTCCGCAGCCAGATGCCCCGCGGCTGGCAGCGTTCTTCCAGCAGATCAAACAACAGGTCACTGCGAGTGGCCAGAGCCAGACTTGTCAGTTGGACGAGCAGCCAGTCGCTGTAGCGATCGACGGTCAGCCCAGACAGTCCGTCTGCCTCGCTGAAGATCAGACGGCAGGCTGAGTTCTGCTCCGTGTCGAAGAGCCCGTCTCGAAGCGTGACAGCGTCGTCGATTCGCTGTCGCAGCAGTGACTCATCGATTGGCTGATCTTCGTGCCACGAGTAAAGCCGCACGCGGATATTGCTCTGCGCGTTGAACAGTCCGAGAGCGACGAAATGTCCGTCGTCGCTGCGAACAATCACCTCATCGCCGTCTGCCGGTTCGCCATCAATACGCTGGATCGCTCCCGCAAAGACCCAGGGATGCCGGTTCAGAAATGGCTGAGCCCGCCGTTTGCGGAGATAGACAACGGGAGCTGCGTCGCTCGGCATTTTGGACTGCTTTGTCCGGTGGACGAGGGGATTACGATGAGAGCAGTTTACTGAAAGCCGCAGTTGTCACAGTGAAACCCGGAAACTTACCAGGAGTCTCAACTTGAACTCACGCTGAAAGTCTGCGCGACGTTCGCTGCGGAAAAAGGTAAACTGCTAAGAGGCTGACAAAGAACCTCACGACTATGGCGAATTCTGCGGGACTTCCCGGAGTGCCAGACCAGTTCTTTGTCAGCCTCTTAGAGTTGCGGGAACGATTGCGAGTAAGAAACGAGTGTCTGTTCGGCGCTCAGTTCGCTGCTCTGGACTCTGGCTGCTGGACCCTCGTCCGTTCATCAAGATATCGCTCCAGAGCGTTCTGCCAGCCAGGCATCGGCCGTCCAATCGCCGACTCCAGCTTGCCGCTATTAAGCACGGAATAACCAGGACGCCGGGCTTTCGCTCCAAACTGGTCAGACGAGACCGGTCGGACAGGAGTCGTCAGCCCACTGCGTCTCAGGGTTTCCGTGGCGAATTCGCACCAGGTTGTCGCGCCGGAATTCGTTGCGTGATAGAGGCCGAATTGTGATGTCTGAATCAGTTCGATGGTCGCGGAGACGAGATCTGCCGTTGATGTCGGAGTGCAGTGTTGATCGTTGACGACGGTCAGCTCATCGCGTGCGGTACCGAGACGCAGCATGGTCTCGATGAAGTTGCCCTTGCCGGCACCGCGCACTGCAGCGATACCGAACAGGCCACACGTTCGAATCACAAAGTGCTGGGGACAGAGGCTGCGAACGAAGTACTCTCCCTGCAGCTTGCTTGCCGCATACACACTCAGCGGGCCAGGTGCGTCTTCTTCCGAGTACGGGACCAGTCGATCGACATCGAGTCCAAACACGTAGTCCGAGCTGAAATGCACCAGCGGGATGCTGCGATCGGCGCACCAGGTGGCCAGTGTTCGCGGTCCCAGCGAGTTCACTCGAAACGCCAGTTCCGGCTCGTCTTCCGCACGATCGACCAGATTGTAAGCTGCCGTGTTGACGACAAGGTCCGGCTGCGCAGCGTCCAGGCAGTAGCGTATCGCCACGTCATCGGTCAGATCGAAGTCTGGCCGAGACAGTGGAATCACGGCAGCACCGAGCGCAGCGCAGAAGTCGGTGCCAAGCTGTCCCGTCGGTCCTGTCAGGGCGATACGCACGATGTCATCCGGCTCAGTTCAGCGTCTTGTGAGTGCCGTCGCACTTCGGAGCGTTGCCAGTGTGCTTGCACATGCAGAACCAGGCGTCACCGGTTTCGTCGGCCGTAAACACGTTCGGCGCAAACGATGTTCCCTTGTGGCTTCCATCGCAGAACGGCTGTGATTCTGACCGGCCGCAGGTGCAGAAGGCGTATTTCTTCCCGGCTTCCAGCTCGACTTTGACCGGAGCACGGCCGGCAATCACGGGTTCATCGGACATCGAACTCATCCATTCATCGAAACGATGCGGGAAAACAACGCGCATCTGACCTGAGGACGCTGGAACTGTAGTCGTTCAGAACGCCCGATACAGGCCAAACCAGAACGCATCGGTGTGATTCACTACTGAGCGGGCATATTCGATGCGGACCGTCAGAGCTTCGACAAAACTCAGCAGCGGGAGGTCGAAATAGAGACCGGTTCCAATGGCCTGGTCGACGCCGCCCTGAGACTGGTTAAAGAGGTACGACTCGCCCACGTCATAGAACACCGAGCCCCAGACCGAACGTAGAGCGGCCAGATTGTCGAGCACTTCCGCATCGAGTTCTCCGGTCAGTGGATAACGCCATTCGACACTGCCGACCCAGAAGGCGTTGCCAAGCAATGAACTGGGGTGCCGGCCTCGAAACCGCCCTGGCCCACCGAAACGGAAGTGCTCGCCGTTCGTCTCGAATCCGTAACCGCCGCCCAATCGGCCGGCGATACGCGTGTCTGACAGCCAGCCAAGTCCGTCGGGCAGACGATTGACTCCCGAGAGCTGTGCTTCGGTCCGGTTGTAGTCTGCCCCGTTTCCGAACGCTTCAAAGCCGTGCTCGTAGCTGGCGTCGAAAAGGTAGCCCGATTCCGGATTCCAGTACGGCATCCGAGTGTCGGCGTGAAAATGGACACCAAGGGCGCGGACGTTGTTGTATTTGACCGCTCCCGGAACTGACGGAGGCGACGAGTCCTGATCCGGGAAAAAGTTGTCGCCGATCCGCGAGTAAAACTCGAAATAGCTCAGGTTGTCGTAAATCAGACTCGTTGTGTATGCGAGGATTTTCCGGGCAAAGAACGTTGCCTGGCTGCCCGGTGTGTTCTGCAGTGTTGTGAGCAGCGAATACTCGTACCTCGCACCGAGATTCCAGTTCGGCGCTGGAAGATTGTAGAAGATCGCCTCAATGCCGGCCGAAACGTGATCCTTGTTGCTGCCCGCCGTGTAGGCGAGGAACGGCGTGACGCGATAGTTATTGGCTTCGATCAATGACGCGAACAGTCCGACTCGCGCCTCTTTATCGATTCCCGGTCCAAAGACGATCGACTGCTGCTGCCACGGCTGAACAATCGCGGCCTCGTCGAGCGGCGTATACAGCGGGCTGTAACGAACAGCGACTTCCGGGTGCCAGCGGTTGTTTCGCGGATTGCTGTCGAGTACCCAGTGATCGGGATCGATTTCAATCTGCCGCGGTGTGGACGGCAGCTCAACACTGACATCCCACTCGTCGGCCGAAACCTGCTGCACGTCGACTCGCACGTCACGACGTGTCGCCAGTGATGGATCAGACGGATCGAGCGACAGTGTCAGTTCAGACTCCTGGCCGCCCTCGACGGGATAGCGGAATGCGATTTCAACCGGTTCTGCGATCTCACCACCCTGACGGATCCTCGCAACCGTGCGGACGCCCGATTCGCTGCGCGTCGACGTCACTTTGCCAATATCCCAGTCGACGCTCCGATCCGATCGCAGCCAGTCGTCGAAGAACTGTTTCCAGCTTTCACCCGTGAAAGCTTCCAGTTCACGCTCGATGTCGGCTGCGCGCATGATGCGGAAGCGGTATTGTTCATACAGATGCCGCATGAACGCGAAGAACCGCTCGCGTCCCATGCGGTGTTGAATCATTCCAGTAACCCGTGCTCCCTTGTCATAGACGAGAAAGAACAGGTTGTAGAGATGTCCCAGGTCATCGAGCGAGGCCAGAGACTGCCCGTGACCGCCGCGGTGCTGATAAAGCGAGTACCCGTTATGCAGCAGGCTGTTGTAATGGATGTTCGGCAGGCCCCAGAGATTCCCCCCGGGCAGGTCAAGGATTTCCGGATCGCCGTCGCCATAACGGTCTTCAAACCGGACCTGAGTGAACCAGCCAACCAGTCCCTCGTCGACCCACGGTTCGCGATAGCCGTCAGTACCAACTGCCGAGTACCACCACTGGTGGCAGATTTCGTGGCTGACAAGATGTTCGATATAGCGGGACGCGATTCGCGGCGTGTCCAGGATGCGCTCATCGATCATGACCAGGCCCGACGACTCGTTGCCGTTCCACCCGAAGTACGACTCGACGATTTCAAACTCATCGTAGGCATACGGACCGAACCAGTCTGAGTAGGTACGGATACAGTCCGTTGCAACCTGCAGGACCAGCCGTGCCTGACCCTGATGTTCGGGTAACGCAAGAACGCGAACCGGGATGCCTTCAATGTCAGTTTCGTAAACCTCGAACCGGTTGCTGGTGACGATGGTGAAGTCGCGCAGCCCATCACCGCGGATCTCAAGCAGGCGATGGCCGGTGTCGTCTGCCGTCTCTGAGGTGATGCGGCCTCCCGAGGCCACTTTGTGATCGCCCGGTACCCGCAGTCGAACGCGGTAATTGCCGGCTTCGTTCAGCCAGGGTTGATGCCAAGCGACGTAGGGGACCGGCCCCCAGCCGTCCGTTCCATAAACCGTCAGAACCGGATACCAGTTGAGAAGGTTGGTGACTCCTTTGTGAGTCCCGAGCCGACCTTGGACCTCCGGCAGGTCAATCCAGTAGTGGAGCGTAACGCTGACCGCCTGACCGGGCTGCACAGGAATGGGCAGCATGACTGTCAGGTGCGTGTCTTCTTCCGGGTCAAAGCTCCAGTTCAACGTCTGGTCGTCGAGCCGGGCTGAGTCGAGATGGAACCGTCCGCCTTGTTCGTCCAGCGCCGTTCGCGGATCAACCCGCAAAGATTCCAGAGTCCGTTTTCCGATCTCGATCGTCTTTGCATCGGGGCGGTTATTGGACACGACTTGAAAGACAAGGCGATCTGTGGGGGCAGGGCCGGGGTTCGTCCAGCGAACGACCTGCTCGACGGTGACGCGATGGTTCTCCGGGTTGAGGTCAATTCCCAGCGCGTACGCGGGCAGGGACGGATCGGTCGCAGGTGGTGGCGTCAGAGTTTTTGCCACCGTTTCCGGCACGGTTGGCCGTCCCGCGGTTTTGACCCACTGGGCGTCAACTACTGCGCAGCGGGTCACCAGAATCAGTGTGAGGCACACGCTGATCGCTCGACCGAACTGGCTGCGGGATCGTCCGGGCATCGGGGCTTCTACGGCGAGGCAGTCGGAGCAGGAAAACCGTCACGGTGTCTGCAGAGTCGCCAGTCTCGCGGAATCGGGGGGGCGGGGAGATTGGTCGGCACCGCGGCGGCAAGCCCTGTCTGGAGCGATAAGTCCAACAGGCCTCGCGAGTTACAGTGCCGCGATTTATCCCGGAACCTGCGAGAATCGGTCAAGACAGCTTTAACTGCGGCGACTGACCTGCCGGTTGTGTGCGAACTCCGGAATCGACCTGTACTTCGGCACGCAACGGTTGCAGGCTTCGGCCTGCCAACTGAACGTCTACATCGAGCGGTCAGGCAGAATTCACGGGTCGCAAGGAATGCCCATCTGCAACGTTCGGGGCGATGATGTGGCCGAAATTCTCTCAGCGCAAAAGAAAGGCCCTCGGAAGGGAGCGGTCCGGCGAGCTGGGTCGAGCTGAAAGATGCGAGTGGGTCAGCTTCGCATCTTCACCGGATTGATTCGCCCGCTGCTGGGTCTTCGAGGGCCTTGCTGGGTGGTCGCACCCAAAAGCATGAAACGTGCCATTGACAATTTCGACACCCGCAGGCGCCGAAAATGTCTCTGTTTTCGCTCAAGTTGATTGCAATTCGATCTATTTCCGTGCGTAATCTGCTTCCTTCGGCGCTGAAGCCCGTCCATTGACCAAGCGCCGAAAAAGCGCCGAAACCAGGTGACGAATTCATGCAGGAACAGTTTCACAAGCCGAAGCTCCTCGTTCTCGGGCTTGGGATCAGCGTTACGATCTTTTCAATGCTGGTCCTCGGATACGTCGGTACATCTCCCGACATCGGCCTTCGAGGCCTGCTGGCAGATACCGACTACCCGGACGACGTGCAGGGTATGGTCATCCGCAAAACTGTCAGCCCGGTCAGCTTTCCGCACTTCCCCGAGCCGAAAGAGGGCGACGTGCTGCGTCGTATGCACGATCGTCCGATCCGGACATTTATGGACTACTGCCTGGCGATTCAGTACCTCCGCTCGGTTCCAATCAAACCCAACGGCAAACTCGATCTGAACACGGATCTCAAGGAGTATGGCCCGAACTACTTTGATTCGCTCGTCGAGATCGGCACGGATCGCTGGGTCGAGATTGAATTCGACCGCAATGGTGAATCAATGCGTGGATGGCTGCTCGTGCAGTCGCTGCCGTTTTCTGAGATTCTGGTTTCGTTTGTCTGGCTGCTGATTCAGGCCAGCCTGTTCGGGATCAGCGCCTTTTCCGCCTGGCATCGACCGTTCGATCGGTCGGCGCGGCTGTTTTTCGGGATGTGCGGCGTTGCTATGGGTGGCTTCATCGGTGGTTTCCACTGGTGGGTGATTTCGTCGAATCCATTGCTCAATGTGCCGTTCGTTGTTTGTGCAGTGCTTGTTCCGGCCGTCTCACTGCACTTTTTTCTGAGCTATCCGCGACCACTGCCGCCGCTGGACCGAGCACCTCAGCAGACGGTCCTCGCGCTGTATCTTGTCCCGTCGATTTCGGCTCTCGTCATGATTGGGCTGTTTGTCGTTGCGTGGGCCTTGAGTGGCGGCGAGATGACGGCTGGTACAGTGGCGGCTGTCGAATGGTGTCTGCGGACGCTGCGGGCCTGCATCTATCTCTATCTGTCGTTTGCAGCCGTGTGCTACTTCGCGATGCTTGTGGCGCTGACCAGTGAGTATCTGGCGACGTCGAGTGTCTCTGAGCGGAACCAGATGAAGTGGATGCTGCGGGCGGGGCTGTTCTCGCTGCTTCCGGTGGTCTATACGCTGGGGCTGGCACTGTTTGACCGGACTGGCCTGGCGCTGGGTAAAGCGAGGCTGCCGATGTTCCTGGCGAGCCTCTCATTTACGCTCGCGTATGCGGTCGGCATTGCGCGGTTCAAGCTGATGCTGGTTGACCAGCTTGTCACGCGAGGAATGCAGTATCACGCGACAAGTCTCGGTCTGACGATCGGTTACGGCATCTGCGTCGCGCTCGTTGCGTCACTGGCGTTCGATCTGCACGTCACTGGAATGGCAACCGGGATGCTGCAGCAGATTCTGTCGATCGGAGCTGTCGTGACACTCAGCGTGCTGATCCTGACGCTTAGCCGGGACCGGCTGCAGAAGAGCATCGACCGGCGGTTCTATCGGGAAAAATATCAGCTCGACAAAGCGCTGCAGCGAGTCAACCTGGCACTCGGTCGTCTGGAAGACCGGCACACTCTGGGGCAGCGAATGCTGACGTCCTGCTGCGAAGTGCTCGGGGCTGAGAACGCCGCGCTGTACTCACGTGCGTCGTCGGATGGTGCGTTTCAGTTGGTCGCGTTCAATGGAGAAGAACTGTTGCCCGACCAGTTCACGATGCCAGTCGAGCTGGCTGAAAAGCTATCGGGTACCAGTCCCATCCAGAAATCTGGCGGGCCTCTCGATACGGCGATGCGGAATCTGCTGAGGCAACTGAAAGGTGAACTCATCTATCCCGTCGAAGCGGACGGGGAGATTGACGATGTCGTCGTGTTGGGCCGTCGTCGTGACGGAACCGCTTACTCGGCCGAAGACCTGACATTTCTCAGCACGCTGATTCAGTTTACGACGGTCGCGTTGCGCAGCGCGCGAGCGCATCAGGACTTTGCCCGGCTGAACGAAGAGCTGCAGCACAAGGCCAGCCGAATTGATGAGCAGAAACGGCAGATCGCGTTGCTTCAGGCCGAACTGACCGGTGCCAACGTAACTGTTCGTCCGGAGATGCCACAGGAAGAACTGCGTCGTGACATGATCAAAGGGCACAGTCCGGCCATTCTCGAAGTGCTGAGGACGGTTAAGAAGGTCGCGGTCAGTGAGTCGACCGTACTGCTTCAGGGGGCGAGCGGTACTGGTAAGGAACTGCTCGCTCAGGCGCTGCACGAAAACAGCCCGCGTCGCGGCGGGCCGCTTGTTCGTGTTCACTGCGCGGCGCTGTCGCCGAGCCTGCTTGAAAGTGAACTCTTTGGGCACGTGAAGGGCGCGTTTACCGGTGCGCACCGCGATCGCATTGGGCGATTTGAAATGGCGAATGGCGGCACGCTGTTTCTCGACGAGATCGGCGACATCTCGCTCGAAACCCAGATCAAGCTGCTGCGTGTGCTGCAGACGCGTTCGTTCGAGCCGGTAGGTGGGACGCGAACGGTCGAAGTTGACGTGCGTCTGATCACCGCGACGCATCAGGACCTGCAGAAGCTGATCCGCGAAGGCCGGTTCCGCGACGATCTGTTTTACCGGCTCAACGTTGTGAACATTACGCTGCCGACGCTCAGCCAGCGGCGGGAGGACATCTTTGAACTGGCGGTTCATTTTCTCAAAAAGGCTGCTGAGAGATCCGGCAAGGCGATCACACATATCGATCCCGACGCGCTGGAAGTGCTGAATCGTTATTCATGGCCGGGCAATATCCGCGAGCTTGAGAACGTCATCGAGCGCGCGGTCGTCATGGCTGAAAGCGAAGACATTTCGATTCAGGAATTGCCACCCGAAGTTGTGCAGGCGGTGTCGCAGACTCCAGCTTCGGCATGGACGCCGCCGAGACCTCTTCAGGAGCGTGTCGACATTGTTCCGCCGCGTCGCGTTGCGGTCACTCCACCTCTGGCTGCCGTGACTCCGCATCCAGGGGCTGCTGAATCGGATCGGCACTCTGCTGCTGACGAACCAGTGACGTCGACGGTCCGTGATTTCACATCCGTCGGTCAGGCCGTCGACGAGTCTGATGTTGAGCTGCTCAAACGCGTGCTGCGGCAGTGCGGAGGGAACAAATCGCGAGCCGCTCGCCATCTCGGAATGCCACGCAGCACCTTCTTCAGCAAACTGAAAAAGGCTGGCCTGTTGTAGCAGCCAGTCTCCCCGGCGCTGTTGCCGAAATTCACGCTACTGAAGTTTGATCTCAGCCTCGAACTTCTTCAGCAGCGGGTCGTTCGAGTCGGACATTGCGCCACGCATCCGACGTCGGAAGTCGGAGATCTTCTCTGCGTGAGCGGGGTCGTCGATCAGATTGTGCAGCGCGTCGGGGTCGGCTTCGTAGTCGTAGAACTCTTCCTTTGTGCGATAAACGAAGTGGTTGACGCGTGCGGCGATAGCCGGGTCGCTGGCGGCGGCCTTAACCATTGCGTTGAACGTCAGGCCACTCTGCGATTCATTGCGGAACTTCGTCTCACCGTCGCTCCAGGCATTGTAGATGTACCCGAAGCGGCGGTCCTGCAGGCTGCGCATCGAGTAGTCTTTGCGGCTGGCGATCGTGTTGATGTGAGTGAAAACAAAGTTGCGGGATTCGTCCGTTTTGCCCTGCAGCACGTCAAGAAACGAGCGGCCATCGGTGCCGTCCAGCGCCTTGAGACCGACTGCGTCGAGGATTGTCGGGGACAGATCGATTCCCGAAATCATGTGTAGCCGGTCGAAGGCGTTCGGCTTGACGACTCCCGGCCAGCGGACGATCCACGGCGTGCGGGTCGAGTTCCGCCAGCAGTTCGTTTTGGCAAACGGCAGCGGCATGCCGTGATCGGATAGAAACATGACGAGCGTGCTCTCACGCAGACCGGCCTGGTCCAGAGCCCGCAGCACGGCTCCAGTAATCTCGTCAGCTCGATGCACCGAAGTGAAGTATTCGGCGATCTCTTTCCGCACGTCCGGGATGTCTGGCAGGAACTTCGGCACCGTGACTTCGTCGGCCAGGTAAGTGCGACTGACGCCGGGAAAACCACCGCCGTACTGATCACTCTGTGACTTCCGGTCGTTCTTCCTGCGTCCGGCTTCCTGCTGACTGCCGGCAAACGGACGATGCGGATCCTGCGAATTCGCCATCAGGAAGAACGGCTTGCCGGACTGCTTTGCGGCGGCGAGGAAGTCGCGTGTGTGCTCGTAATACTTCTCTGGATCGCGGCCGTTGCGGAGTTGGCTGGCCTGAACGATTTCGTTCCATGCTTTCGCTCGCGTCGGAACAACGTGGCCGGTCTTGGCAAACAGACCAGTGTAGAAACCGGCGTCGCGGAGCGCTTCGACGAGCGTCGGAACGCCCGGCCGGATTCGATCGAACCCGAAGGCTCCGCTGTTGTGCGGGTACCGCCCGGTCATCCACACAGCCCGAGTCGGCTGGCAAATCGCGACAGTGACGTGCGAGTGCTCGAAGCGCATCCCTTCGCTGGCCAGCCGATCGATGTTCGGTGAAATCCCCGGCACCTTGCAGCCAAAGACGCCGACCGAATCCCAGTTCATATCATCGAGCGTGATCAGCAGCACGTTTGGCCGCTCGGCGGCAGAGAGCACACTGGACAGGAAGCAGAGTGAGAGACCGAAAACAAACAGGCGGATAAGACGAGGCATCAGGCTCTCCAGAATGCCGACAGATAACGTCGGCTGGCGATCGGAAATCAGGGCAGATGACGTCAGGCGCGGCATACCCACGGTCGCAGAACGTGGGACCGGCATCCTGCCTGTCGTCTGGTCAACCTGACAGGCAGGATGCCTGCCCCACGATGCGGCGAAGTTGGCACTCTATTCAGTCGCAGGCTTCGGCTTCGATCCAACGGGGATCGAGTGCGAGCGGGCCTGAGCCGCTTTCGCGAGTTTGACTGTCAGAACGCCGTCCGCGACTTCCGCTTCAACCGCGTCGTGTTCGACGGCGACGGGCATCGGAAACGACCGAGCGAACTCGCCCGTCGGTCGATCCTGCGCGTGTACGATGTTGCCGGCGGCCGCATCAAGTAGCGGTCGCGAGCCGGAAATCGTCAACATGTTCCCGGCGATCTGGACATCGAGCGATTCGCTGGCGACGCCGGGAACATCGAGCGCGACGATCACATGCTCGGGCGTTTCGACGATATCCGCCGCCGGGTGCCAGACGCCGAAGGGGCGCACGCCGATTGAGTCAAGAGCCCGTTCGCCCTGATCCTTCAGCCGTTCGATCAGCCGTTCGACTTCGCCGCGGAACCTTTCAGCCTGATGCAGAAACGGATTTGACTCGTGGCTTTCCGACATGAGAAGACTCCTCGCTGAAGAACGGGAAGATTGTCTCACGCAGAGGCGCTGAGTCGCAGAGTTTGCCTGGCGATGCCTTGCCTTCTCTGTGACTCAGTGCCTCTGCTTGAGACCTTAATTCGACGACACGCTGACAATTGATTGTGCGGTCAGGCGTCGATCGAGTCGACCAGAAAGACGATGTGCGACCGCGGTCCGTGAGCACCGATGACGAGCGACTGTTCGATATCCGCTGTCTTGCTTGGCCCGGAAATAAAGCAGCCGAAGCCACGATCCTTGAACGTCAGCCGTTGAAAAGCCTCGTGCATGTTCGGCACGACTTCGGACGACGGAACGATCAGTGCCAGATGCTGCGAAAGAAAAAACGGTACGCGGTGTCGCAATCCAGCGTCCGTCACCCAGACGGCTCCGTTTTCCGCGACGGCAAACTGGCCACGCAGCACAGCGAAGTCGACAGTGTCGAGCGAGTGAGGGTCATCAATGTCGTCGATCGACAGCGTCGGCCTCCCAACGCCACTAACCGTCGAGCAGCGGACGACTGCTGTCTGACACTCGACAACAGTGTCGAGTGTCTCCTGCACAGCGGCCAGCGACTCGCAGCGGACGCACTTGCCACCAACGAATTCGAGAACCGAACCGAACTGGGCAATCGGATCGTCAAAGCGAATCCAGTCCTGCTCCAGCGTCGGCAGCGGCGTCGGTTCGAGCGTCTTGCTGCGGATGGCGGCGAGGATTGCGTCGCGGCTTGTAGACATGGCGTTGAGACTCGGAATGCTGAGGACCTGTCACACTCTGTTGGAAACAAGTCGTTGTCCGCGTGTGACTGGCTTTGGCAGTGATTCTGTAGTGAGGGTACTGACAGAGCGAGTGGCACACAGCAATGGGAGCTTTGACTTCTCACTTCTTCTGGCGGCGTTTGTACTGCTCGCGGAAACTCTGCTTTGGGAAATCGGGCAGCTCACGCTGTCGGCCCCAGGTATTCAGGCGGTTGTAAATCAGGAACCGCGGCAGCTTCGGAACGAGCTTGCGGGCGAACCAGCCACTCATTCGATAGATCGCCGGATGCTGGAAAACGCGGCTGGCGATGCCCATCGAAAACCGCTTCGTAAATGGCACGAGCCCACGGACACCAATCTCTTTACGCCAGCTCAGCAGTTGATGATGCAGGTCAATTTTGACCGGGCAGACGTCGGTGCAGGAACCGCAGAGACTGCAGGCGTACGGCAGAGTGTGATGTGCTTTTGCGTCGCGGGCCGGTGCGAGAATCGAGCCGATTGGCCCCGGCACTGTCGTCCCGTAGGTGTGCCCTCCCGAGCGGCGGTAAACCGGACACGTATTCATGCAGGCGCCGCAACGGATGCAGCTTAGCGAGCGGCGGAACTGGTCACTGCCCAGCAGATCGCTGCGGCCGTTATCGACCAGCACGATGTGCAGCTCGCCCCCCGGCCGCGGTCCGTGGAAGTGCGAGCTGTAGGTCGTGATCGGCTGCCCGGTCGCGGATCTGGCCAGCAGCCGCAGAAAGACGCCGAGATGCGCGGCCTGCGGAATCAGCTTCTCGATCCCCATGCTGGCGATGTGCAGCTTCGGCAGCGAGACGCCCAGGTCCGCGTTGCCTTCGTTGGTGCAGACGACGAAGCCGCCGGTCTCCGCAATCGCGAAGTTCACTCCGGTCAGCCCGGCATCGGCTTCCAGGAATTTCTGCCGCAGTGCGTGCCGGGCGGCCTCGGCGAGGTACGTTGGATCGGTTGCTCCCTCGTCAGTCCCCAGTATGTTGTGGAACAGCTCGCCGACTTCTTCCTTTTTGATATGGATCGCCGGCATCACGATGTGGCTCGGTGGTTCTCTGCGTAGCTGGACAAGCCACTCGCCGAGATCTGTGTCTGTGACCTCGATTCCGTGCCGTTCGAGAAAGGGGTTGAGGTGACACTCCTCGGTGAGCATCGACTTGCTTTTGACAAGCTTCTTCACCCCGTGGTCGTGCAGGAGACCGTGGACGATTTCGTTGTGCTCAGCCGCGTTACGAGCCCAGTGAACCGTTGCCCCGAGTTGCGTCGCGTTCTCTTCAAACTGCTCAAGGAGTTCGGCAAGGTGCGTGACCGTGTACGCCTTGATGGCCGACGCTGTGTCACGCAGCGTTTCCCATTCAGGCAGACTGTTTGCCATGCGGTCGCGTTTCTGACGCACAAACCACAATGCCTGATCGTGCCAGTGAGCGCGCTGGTCGTTAGCGACAAACTTCGCCGCGGCGACTGCGTGATCCATTGTCGAATTGCCCCTGCTAATTCTGGGTCGCGTTTGAGATTGCGTCTGAAGCTGACGCAATGCCGCAAAGACGCAAAGCGAATGCAAAGAAAAAGAGACCGTCGAGAAGCTCTGCACTCTGATCCGTCATCTCAATCATGCTTATCACTCTTTGCGAATCTTTGCGGCTTAGCCTTTTTGCGTCAGCCGTCTGAGTGGGTCACGAAACAACTTCACTGCCTGCCATCGCTTCGATCAGAAGTTCGGCGATGTGCAGGACGCGGATCGGCTTCCGCTGCCGGCGAATCAGACCGCTCATGTGCATCAGGCAGGACATATCGTTGGCGGTGAGCACTTCCGTGCCAGCCCGTTCGTGATCGTGGACGCGGTCGAGGCCCATCATGCAGGAGACGGCTTCTTCAGCGACGGCGAACGTGCCGCCGAAACCGCAGCACTCATCCGGGCGAGACAGCTCGCTGAATGAAATCCCGTCGAGTGCTTCGAGCAGGCTGCGGGACTTGTTGAAAGACTCGGACACTCGCTCGCTGCAACTGCCCAGTCGCAGTTCCCGCAGACCATGACAGCTCTGATGCAGGCCGACCTGGTGCGGAAAGCTGCCAGAGATCGGACCGACTTTCAGCACGTCGACGAGAAACTCCGTCAGCTCAAACGTCTTCGCTTTGAGTTCCTCGAAGCCGTCGCAGCCCGTCAGGTAGTCGTCGTAATGATTCCGCACCATCGAGGTGCAGCTTCCTGATGGGCAAACGACGTATTCGCAGCCGCGGAAGACCTTCAGAAACTGGTGTGCCAGTGGCCGCGTCTGTTCGGCAAGCCCGGTATTCGCCATTGGCTGGCCGCAGCAGGTCTGACCTTCGGGGAACTCGGTTTCGACGTCGAAGTGCTCAAGCAGCTCGACGGTCGCCATCCCGACGCGGGGATAAAACTGGTCGATATAGCACGGAATAAACAGGCCGATACGCATCGCAGGTTGATCTCAGGAGGAGCCGAATTGAGCCGGCAGACTCTACTGGATCAAACGCGGCAGGGACACCGGTTGAGAAGCGGTTCCCGGATGCGCAGCAGGCGTGACTGTCAGCGGGGTATCAGGCTGAAAACTGGTGCCGCTGGAAGCACAGCAGGACGTCGTACAGGTCGGCGGACAGTTCGATTTCGTCGTCGCCGAAGTCGGTCAGAAACGTGCTGTCGGCAAGCAGGGCCGCTCGCAGCGGTTCCAGAATGTCGTGCAGCCGAACGGCGACTTTGGGCTGAATTGTCGATTCTGCGGAGCTGTCGCCGGTGAAGAGTCGAAGCCGAGGCTGCATCACGAATCCTTTCCTGCTGGCATTGTCGCGTTCTTCGCCATCCGTGACTGCTGCCGAACCGCACAGCTTCAGTTGCGTCGAAGAACGCCATCAAATGTGTATTCAGGATCGGCAGGCAGACTGTGCGGCCTTGAAGATTTTTTCTGGAGATTTGAGCGGTGCTGACCGAGCGACGAACGCTCCTCCCGGCCGGAAAGAATGACAGCCGGGTCAGGCAGAATTGTGGTCGCGGCGGGAGAACTACAGACATGCTCAGCATTCGGTACGCAAAAAAACAACCGCGGCCGATCAGATGATCAACCGCGGTCGCCGGAAAGGAGTTTTTCAGATGCTGATCAGACCGCTTTTGCTCCGCCGCGTGCCCCGTCGGCGGCTTTGAGTCTGAAGCATCAGGTTCGATCAGTTGCTGTTGCTGAGAGCGTCGAGTCGCTTTTCGTTATCGTGGGCTTTGTCCAGAGCGATGATACCTGTCGTCAGACCGCCGATCACGCCGCCAACCATCAGGACGTCCCACAGTCCAATGCTGTCGATGAAGCTGCCACCAGGGCCGAAGCCGGCTCCCGGACCGACGGGGACCAGTCCTCCGTTATCAACAATACGGACCTGGCCGTATGCCTGGCCGTTTTCGTCATACAGAACCTGGCCTTGAGCACGGACAATCGACATGTCCGAGACCATTTTGACCGAGTCCATCGATTTCGGCGGAGCTGTCCGGTTCGACCAGACGCGATAGACGCCGTGGCTCGTTCCCGCGACGACGTAGTAAACGCCGGGCTTCAGACTGGTCACTTCAAAGACGCCGTTGGCATCTGTTTTGGTGCGGACGATTTCCTTGCGTGCCTGACGAACAGAGACGACCGCGTTGCCGACCGCTTCCTGCTTCGCATCGGTCACCTGACCGCGAAACAGACCGCCTTCGGACAGCTTGACGTCCCGAATCAGGCTGGCGACTTTGGCCGCCTGCGTCTGGCTGGGAGCTTCGGGCTGCGCCGCTTCCAGAGCTTCCACCGGCAGCAGCGTGCCAGCAACGGCGAGAGCAGCGAGTCCAGTCTTGAAGTTGCGATACAGCTTCATGGTTTCCGTACCTGTTCCTTGAGCCTGATCCTTCAGTGATTCAGTCGCCAGGGATGACGTTGCCGGCAACTTCTGTCCCAGAGAGGCCACATCGCCTCTGCTCCAGTTGACGACCGCCGCCTGGCGGGTTGACCCAGACGATTGCCCGAGCTGTCAACTGGCAAGACCGGCTGGTCTCCTTCCCGGTCTGGTTCGCCCTGGAACGATCATCACGATCGTGCCGTTTGGTTTGATTCGGCATTTTCCGGTGCCGAACCGAACGCTGTTTCGAGCTGCTTAACCAGCTCACGTGGAGTTATCGGCACGCTCGACGTAACCGCTACAGATTAACTCACCGCTTTTTTCAGAATCCCTCAAGCCAGCGAATTCGCAGGGTGCAGAAAGCGACTTAGAGGGTCAATGGCGATGCCGCCACGCGAACGCTGCTTTGCAGTTTCTGCAGAGATTCGACCGAAAACTGCTTCCCGGCGGGAGAGTTCGACCTGTGACAGCAGATGGCTGGCCAGTCGACAGGAAGGAAATTCTTTCAACGTCGGACGCGATTCCGTCGCGTCAGCCCTTTAGAAGATGCGAGTTTTCCTTCGCCTCGGGTCCGGAGCCACTTTGAAGCCGCACCGATCGTTGTTCTGCGTTCTGCAACGGGTAACCCGGACCGACCTCGTACCTACGCTTTGGCTTTGGCCGCCAGATCGAAGATGTGAAGAGGCGATGAGTTACCGACGTAGCCGCCGTCTTTGCCCCGGACTGCGCCGTTCCCCTGGCTGTTTCGGTTTGTCGCCGACACGATCGCTTTCGTCCCGTCCGGATGCAGCGAGACGCTGTGGCAATTGGAGAGTTTGGGGTATTTGAAGAATGCCTCGTCGGCGTCCGGTTGAGCGAGCAGAAACTGGCCTGCGCCTGGATTTCCGCTCGTCACCAGCAGGAAGTAGCCGTCAGGATGCCGCGCGAAGTCGAAGACGAAGCCGTCCTTTTCCTCCCCGAAGTGCTGCGTCTTAGTGACCTCGAACGACGGCCAGGCAATCTGATGCAGCGTCGGGATGCCCTGGTGATTCTGGATGCGGGCCGGCTCGCCTCCACCACAGTACAGTGTTTCGCCGGACTTGTCGAACTCCAGCACGAAGATGCCCGGCACGTCCTGAATGCGGTCGTAAAAGTGCAGCTTTTCGAGCGTCAGTTCGCGGATCAGTTTGCCGGTCGCCAGCTCCCAGTGCCGCAGCGTGCCGAACAGATTGCCAGTGACGAGCGACTTGCCGTCCGGGTGCAGAGCGACGCGGCTCAGATCGTGCTCCTGCTGCGGCAGTTCAAACAGCCGCGAGCCATCGCCCGCTGACCAGACCCGGGCGAATCGGTCCCGCCCGACCGTCGCAATCCGCGTCCCATCAGCACTGATTGAGACATCGTGGATCCAGCCGTCGTGAGCGGCCTCGTTACTCCACAGAAGTTCGACCATCGGATTCCCATTTCCCTGTCCCTCGACCCGGCGGGCCGCAAGCTGTCCCCACGAGTCAGCGGAAAACAGCGGGCCGTCCTGCGGACCGAATTCGACGCACTGCACCCAGCCGCGATGGCCGGTGATCGTTGGCAGTTCGACGGGTTCCTCGCCGCTCAAATCCCAGCGATGAATCTTCGCGTCGTACCCGCCACCGACCAGTAGTTTGCCATCCGGGCTGAAGCGGATGCGGCAGACCTGCTGTGTCGGTTCGATCTTCTGAATTTCCCGCGGCTCAACAGCGGCTTGGTCAGTGTCAGGAGTAGCGACCGTCATTTTTCTGTCTCACTCAATGGTGATGGATATTGCCGTCAAGGCAGATTCAGGCAGACCTCAGCGCAAAGGCGCTGAGACGCGAAGTCGCGTAAAGTGAGAGAAGACAAATCCTGTTCGACGCTGACGCTTCGGCGAACCTTTGCGTCTTCGAGCCTTTGCGCTGCAATGACCGGCTGACATTCGGCAGTTCCTGCTTTCAAGAGGACTCACGCCAGCAGTTCGGCGACCGGCTCCATTTCGTCGTGGGCGATCGGCAGCGGCTGCGTGCCGTTCATGAACTCGGTCTTCTGCGAATCGACACCCAGTGCCTGATACCAGGTGTGGAACATGTGGCCGATATCGTACGGCTCGGTGGCGACGTCCGTGCCGTCGTCGAGCGTTTTGCCGACGACCTGTCCGGCCTTGATGCCGCAGCCAGCCATTGCCAGCGACCAAGCGTTCGGCCAGTGATCGCGTCCGACCGAGCCGTTGATACGCGGCGTCCGACCGAACTCGGCCATCATCACGACGAGGACGTTGTCGAGCATTCCGCGGTCGTCGAGGTCGCTGACCAGTGCTGAGAACGCCTGGTCAACTTTCGGAACACGGCTGGCGTGCGCGTTGAAGTTGTCACCGTGACTGTCCCAGCCGTACGAAGTGACCTGGACGAACCGCACGCCGGCCTCGACCAGGTTGCGGGCGAGCAGCGTGTGCCGGCCGAAGTCGTGCCGGCCGTATCGCTCATGGTCCCTGTCTGGCAGCAGCGATTCGTCGAACAGCTTCGAGTGCTGCATCAGTTTATCAGCGACGTCGTAGACATAACTGTTGGCCTCGTTCCACTCGCGGCGGTGCGTCGCCGCGTAACGCTGATTGAACAGCTTCTGCAGATCGCGGCGTTCCAGAGCGTTGCGTTCGGAAAGTGTTTCCGGCGGCAGCATGTTTTCCGGCGGCTGACCGTCACCCAGTGCAAGGGCTCCGTACTTTGCTCCGAGAAAACCTGCGTACTTCGAGATGAACCCGCCGCTGCCGGGCTTGACCCACAGGTACGGTGGTAGACCGCTCGATGTCGGCCCCATCAGCTTCGCGACGGCCGAACCGAAATACGGATACACGACGCCGCGATTCTTCGGGTGTCCGCGGAGAATCTTCGGGACGCCGGACGAGTGATTCGGATCCTCAGTTTTCATCGTCCGCACGATCGCCAGGCGGTCCATCAGCTTTGCTGTGTTCGGCATCAGTTCGCTGATCTGCACGCCGGGTATCAAAGTCTCGATCGAGCGGAATGGACCGCCGAAGCGTGTATTTGGTTTTGGATCCCAGCTCTCAAGCTGACTCATGCCTCCATCCAGCCAGAGTAGCACAACCTGCCGCTCCTTCTGCTTCAGCTCTTCGCCGACTGCTGGCTGTACAAGCCCGCCGAGAGCACCGAGTCCAAGTCCGGCTCCGGTGCCGGCCAGCGTGCCAAGTACGCGTCGTCGCGAAATGCCGTGCTCGGCCGCGGAACAGACTGATTGTCGCATGGTTTGGTCCTTGCGAGTTTCAAAGTTGGGCCGGTTCCCACCGGCCGTTTATCCCGTGCCGACGCTCGGCATCGATTTGAGTGGACGCGGAGCGTCGGTACGAGTTGTCTTCAGTGATTGACGACGAACTCTGTCGACGTCAGCAGAGCCCAGGTCAGGTTGGCGATGGCTTCGTCGCGGCGGTCGGCGTTCTGTTTCAGGTAATCGGTCAGAGTGGCGAGTTCATCGTCAGCCGGTTCGCGTGTGAGCACGCAGAGGCACAGTTCACGGACGGTGTCGTCATCGCTCTGACTGGTGGCTCGCTCGATGAGGTTACCGGTCTGCGGTTTCAGCAGTCTGAGGATCTGGTCCTCGTGCATCAGAAACAGCGCACCTTTGACGGACGGAGCGAAGTCGACTTCCGGCTCTTTCGGTGGATTGGCGAACGTGTCGATCATTGCCCTTTTGAGTGACTTGAGATCCGGCGTCTGCTCGACGACGGCTTCACTGTTCAGCGACGCTTTCCCCTCTTTCGCAAGCCGCTGACGGTGGCGTTCGAGGTCGCCGGTCGCGGTGATCAAGCTCCAGAAAAGCTGCTCGGGAGAGAGCCGTTTTTCGAGACCGATCGCGTAACTCTCGTGCGGCTGTTCCGCAGCAGATGTGTACAGCAGCCTCGTCGTGCGCTGGTATGTTTTCGACAGCGTCAGCTCGCGGACCAGCCAGCGAATGTTGAAGCTGCTGGCCGCGAATTCGGACGCCAGCAGGTCGAGCAGCTCCGGATGCGATGGCGGATTGTCGGCGTGGTGCAGATCGAGCGGCTCGACAAGACCGCGTCCCATCATCACCCACCACAGCCGGTTGACAATGTTGCGTGTGAACAGGTCGTTCTGCGGTGAAGCCAGCCGTTCGGAGAGTTCTTCCAGCGGGCTGAACTTCGGCACGCCGGGCATCCGCGCCTTCCGGTCCGGCTCGACGAGGTATTCCTGTCCCTTCTCGAACGTCGGGATCGAAACTTCCTCACCGCCGGGGATCAGCGGTCCGGTCTTCATCGCGACCTGCTCAAACACCGATTTGAATTCTTTCTTCTCGCTGAGCACGCCTTCAGAGACCGCGGGGAACTTCAGGTCGTTCCGCGTCTTCACATTCTCAAAGATCATGTGCAGCCCCTGAAAATCCCGCTGCAGGTAGTGCGAAATCGTCAGGTGGTTGTGGCACTGGGCGCATTCGAGATCGATTCCGGCGAGCAGCCGGGCGACGTCGCGCGTCAGGCCGGGCACGTCGACCGGAGCCATTGCGCCTTCGCTGACCAGCCGCTGCGTCATGAAGAACGCCGCGCCGCGAAGCTGCTCGTCGTTCTCGTCGGGCTTGAGAATCGCGCGGGCGATCAAGTGCCAGGGCAGATTCTGCTCGAACGCGTTCCGCAGGAAGACCGTCCACTCGTCGTTGTCGCCGCGGCGTTCGAGCAGCATCGCGTGGAACAGTTCCCGCATCCGCCGCGGATACTCGGGGCCGGAGAGCAGACCATCGACCAGTCGTTCGCGTTTGTCGGGGGTCGAGTCGGCCAGAAACTCACGCGCTTCCATCGCCGTCGGAATTCGTCCGGCCAGATCAAGATAGACGCGGCGGAGGAACTCGGCATCGTCGCTTTGTGGCGCGACGGTCACGCCATTCAGGCGGGCCTCGATGAGCGCGTCGATTCGCGGATGCAATGGCGGTCGCGGAGCGGGCTCGGGAAGCGGCGGCGCGGCCGGGCGTGACGCTTCGTCTGCTCGCGCGAGGTTTCGCGTTGCGAGTGACGTATTCGAGAACGCAACTGACAGCAGGAGCGTCGCCAGCGCGGGCAGCATGATCCGGGAGGCAGATTTCATGTAACGCGGCTCGCAGGGGGAGGCATAGGTCTGGCGGGGACAGACGAGCGTTCACATTCAGACCGATCGTCGAGCGCTGATAAGTATCCGGAATCGCAGGAGATTCGGCAATCGGCGTCCTCGCATTTACGGATGCAGTGTTAGAGGACGTGTTGATCGCGATGGGATCGGGAATCGTTTCTGGAGTTCCATGCCGTGCAGTGACGGCAGTCGTTGATCGAAAACGACTCCAACGCCGATCGAGTCGAGACCGAGTTGCTGATTTCCTGGCATTCGAGCGAAATGCCCGAAACCGGGTGCGCGAGGCGCGGTTCAATTTCCGCAGACGCGGATGCGGCGAGGTAAGAAGACGACCGCGTGGATTTGGCAATCCTCTGCCGGATCCGAGCAGTGTTAGACTTCACAGCGTCAGTTACCCAACGTCCCCTTCGCGAGCAACAGCAGAATTGGAACTTGTTCTGGACATGTTCCAGTTCTGTATCAGAAGACACTAATTCCTCATCCCCGAATCGAGATTCCGCCATGTGTCGAATCGTCTGCCGCTTTGCTTCGATCGCTGCAGTGCTGACCGTACTTGCTGGCCCTTCGGCGGTTTACGCGAGTGACTTCGATTCGGCTCGCGACGTCGCCTCGCAGGTCGACCAGCTCATCGCAAAGGAACTGGCCGCGAACAAAGTCGAGCCGGCTCCGCTGGCCACTGATGAAGACTTTCTGCGGCGTGCGACACTCGACATTACCGGCACGCTGCCGTCGCCGCGCGATGTCACGCTGTTCGGGATCGACCCGACTGGCGACAAACGCGAGCAGTTGGTTGGCCGTCTTATCAATTCGGAGGCCTACGCGGAAACCTGGGCGAGGTACTGGCGCGACGTCCTGTTCAGCCGAGCGACGAACGCCCGCAGTCAGCTCGTCAATCGCTCGTTTACCGAGTGGATGACCGGTGTTCTGGCCGAAAACCGTGGGTGGAACGAGATCGCAACCGACCTGCTGACAGCGACCGGCGATGTCCGCTTCAATGGCGAAACCGCTCTGCTGTTTCTGCAGGAAGGCAGCCCCGAAGACATTGCCGGCGAAGTGTCGCGAGTGTTTCTCGGGATTCAGATGCAGTGTGCCAACTGCCACAACCATCCGTGGGACAGTTGGAAACGCGAGCAGTTTCACGAGCTGGCGGCGTTCTTCCCGCGCGTATCCGTGCGGCCCGTCCAGGAAGACGGGATGCAGCGCAGCTTCGAGATCGCGTCGGTCAACCGCGATTTTGATCCGGCGCAGCGACAGCAGTTTCTGAAGGACAATGCAGATCGGCTGGTGCGGTTCTCTGACCGCAACCGTGACGGCAAGCTGACGAAGGACGAAATCCAGGAGAACCAGCAGTTCGCCCGCATCTTCGACCGGCTGCTGCAGGTGGCTGATGCGAACAAAGACGGCGGCCTCTCGGTGAAAGAAATCAAGGAAGCCCCCGCCCCGATGCCGAATCAGGCCGGACGCGGCTCGACTGAGCACTTCATGGTCGACCTCAGTAATCCGGCCTCACGCGGCACGAAGATGGAACCGAAGTTCTTCGTCACCGGACTGACGGCGAAGTCTGGCCTCGACGATCTCGATCGCCGCGAGCTGATCGCTGACTACATCACGTCGTCGCAGGACGAATGGTTCAGTAGGGCCTTCGTGAACCGGATGTGGGGCGAGCTGACCGGCGAGGGGTTCTACATGCCGATCGACGATCTCGGCCCCGAGCGGACAGCGTCGTTCCCGAAGGTGCTCGATCTGCTGGCGGCTGAGTTTGTCAAACACGACTACGACATCAAGTGGCTCGTTTCGACGATCGCGTTCACACAGACCTATCAGCGCGAAGTGCGACCGGATTCTGCGGACGCGGAGTCCGTTCCGTTTGCCTCGGCGACGCCGACGCGGCTGCGGGGCGATCAGCTTTACAGTTCGATCCTCAAGACGCTGGGCGGCAGTGACGACGAACCTCGCGGTCGAGGCCCCGGCATGATGGCCGGAGCCGGCGGTCCTTACCGAGGAGCCCGGAATCCACGGGATCAATTCGGTCAGTTGTTCGGCTTCGATCCGTCGACCCCGCAGGCCGACATCACCGGAACGGTGCCGCAGGCTTTGTTCATGATGAATGCTCCGCAGATCAACGCCCAGATCAGTGCGACCGGGTTGACCCGCCTGGCCGCTCTGCTGCGGAAATTCCCCGACAACGACGACGCGGCCAGTGAGCTGTACCTGATGGTGCTCTCGCGGGAACCGAGCGACAAAGAACGAAAGATCGTCGCGGACTACATTGCCGAAGTCGGCAACCGCAACGAAGCCTTTGAAGACCTGATGTGGAGTCTCCTCAACTCCAGCGAGTTCCTCTCGAAGCGTTAGTCTTATTCAGAATCCACTACTCGTTCCAACGCTCCGCGTTGGAATGCCAGCTCTCACCGCTCTGCGGTGGTTCGATTCAACGAATGGACGCAGGGCGTCCGAACCAGCGTTCCCACGCGGAGCATGGGAACGAGAAAAGAAATCACCATCTCTTAGTGAGATCAGCCATGACCACCGAACGTCACGAACACGTCCGCATCCGTCGCCATCGAGTGTCGCGGCGCAGCTTTCTGCATACGGTTTCTGCCGGAGCACTTGCGGCCGGGTCGCTGAGTCTGCGCGACGTGATGACGCTGCAGGCGGCCGAACTGCGGAAGCAGGGCAAGTCGATGATCCTGCTCTGGATGGGCGGAGGACCATCGCAGTTTGAGACGTTCGATCCAAAGCCCGATCACGAGAACGGCGGCGGCACCGAAGTCATCTCGACCAGCGTGCCGGGCATCCGGATTGCCAAAGGCTGGGAGCAGACGGCCGGCCTGATGAACGAGCTGGCGCTGATTCGCTCGATGACCAACAAGGAAGGCAGTCATCCTCGCGCGACCTACCAGATGCACACGGGCTATATCCCGTCGGGCAGTGTGAAGCATCCAAGCCTTGCCGCGAACATCGCGAAGGAACTCGCCGATCGGGAGTTCGATCTGCCGGCGGTTGTCTCAGTGGGGAACACGCAGGGTGCGGGGTTCCTCGGAGTCAATTACGAGCCGTTTGTCGTCAACGATCCTGGTTCGCTGCCGCAGAACACCGAGGTCTCCGTTGCTTCGAGTCGCTACACCCGGCGGCTCGGACTGCTGGACCGGCTGGAAGACGATTTTGCCGGCCGCGGTGGCGAGGTTGTCGTCAAAAACCACCGGCAGTTGTACGGCAAGACATCAAAGCTCGTACTCAGCTCGGACCTCAAAGCGTTCGACATTGCTGACGAACCGCAGACGCTCAAGGAGCGCTACGGCGACACGGTGTTCGGCAAAGGCTGCCTGCTGGCTCGCCGACTGATCGAAGCCGGGACCACGTTTGTTGAAATTGCGTCGCGTGGTGCGCCGGGGGCCGGTGTCAACTGGGACACACATCAGGACAACTTCGAGCAGACCGCGGCAAACGCGGCCGTCGTCGATCCGGCCATGGCGGCGCTGATCAGTGACCTGAAAGACCGCGGGCTGCTCGATACGACACTCGTCGTCTGGATGGGTGAGTTCGGCCGGACGCCGCGAATTAATCCGCGCGGCGGTCGCGACCATTACCCGCGGGTCTTCAACGCCGCGATCGCTGGCGCCGGCGTCAAAGGCGGCCAGCTCATCGGAGCGTCGACGGCTGACGGCACGGCGATTCAGGATCAGCCGGTGACGCCGAATGATCTGTTCTGCTCGATCTGCGAAGCGCTGCGCATCAATCCGCACAAGGAAAACATGAGCCCGCTGGGGCGTCCGATGAAGATCGTCGACGGCGGCCAGCCCGTGCCGGGTCTGCTGGGCTGATTTAAGGGAGTCGTCGCTCTTTAACCGTCCGACTGTTCGGCCACTTCGACGACAACCGCGGTCGCATTGTCCCGGCCGGATTCGGCGACGGCGGTGCGAACGAGACGTTCAGCAGGCGGGACGTTGTCGAGCGATTTCGGCGGATGGCGGATCAGGTCTTCCAGAGCATGGTTCCAGAGGCCGTCAATGACGCCGTCGGTACACAGGACGATGCGGTCACCCGGCTGGCAGACGATCTCGCCAATCTGAGGATCGATGAACTGATTGCCCGATCCAAGCGACTGAGTGAGAACATTCTTCCGAGGATGTGTGCGGAGCTGCCGCTCATTCAACTCGCCTTTGCGATACAGCCAGCCGGGATAGGTATGGTCCTGGCTGATCTGTTGGATTCCGCCGTCTTTGGGCAGCAGGTAAATGCGACTGTCACCCAGGTGTCCAAAATAGAAGCGGTCGTGGCAGAACCAGATCAGGCTCAGCGTTGCACCCATGTTGTGCCCCTCTTCGTAGCACTGGCCGAGCATCGTGAGCTGCATGTGGATCTTGTGAAACAGCACTTCGAGACATTCCGTGATCTCAGCTTTGAAGTGCGCCGGTGAGACCGCAAACCGGCGCGGCATCATGTGAACGACGTTGTCGACAGTGCAGCGGCTGGCGAACTCGCCGGATTTTTCGCCACCCATTCCGTCGCTGACGGCGAAGATCAGGTCCTGGCCACACAGCACGGCTGAACCTTCCCAGCCGAGGTAGGTGAAGTCCTGCCTGTCGAAGGCGATGGTCAGAAACGTGTCTTCGTTGTTCGGTCGGAATCGGCCGATATCGGTGACTCCTGACCAGCGAAGCAGCCAGCCAGCGGCGGATGTCGGCACGGAAATCGACGGGGGCTTTTCGCGATCGGATTTCCCGGCGCCCTGTGCTCGTGCCGTTGCTGATTCACCAGCCTCGTCCTCAAGGATCGTTGCAAATTCGAAGTCGATCAGGCAGAAGCGGCCGTCCTGAGCGCGGTACGTCACGTTTCGCAGAAACGGGTCATCGTGTCGGACGCCGTACGATTCCAACTCGGCGAACAGTTCGGCGATTTTCTCATCGCTCAATCGTTCCACGCGTGCGCCGCAGTTTGTTGTGACGATTTTCAGGTTTTCTTCGTCAGCTCCGATCAGCCGTGGAACGAAATCGCAGCCTTTTTCTTCGAGGTAGCGCAGCACACGCACCTCGTTGTCGAACCGTTCTTTCGCATTTGCCGCTCGAAACTGCTTATGAACCCGCCCGTCGTAGCCGATGCGGACCAGTGCTCGGGCCGTGTCTTTCGCTTCGTGCATCTTGATCTCGTGAGAGTTCGGAACAACTGATTGCTGTGCGTGAACTGTAGTTTGCTGTCTCCGAAACCGTAGGATACGTCGAGAGAAGTATCCATTGGGACGAAACTGGCAACGCAGGGAGCGGGTTCGGAGGGGCTGTTGCGCGGTGTTGCGCCCGGTCTCGGGTGTCACTTTCACATCGCGTCCGACCAGGTTCTGGAGAAAGCTGGCGACAGTTCCGAAACGCCAGGCTTCGGCCGCTCAGATCAGATCGAGTTTCCGCGGGCGGCGCTGTTTGGGACGGCGGCAGTCGGCACAGGTGCCGTAAACTTCCAGCCGGTGCGACTTGCGGAGGAACGCGTGTTCTGACGCGATGCGTTCCACGATGGAAGCGATCTCTTCGTTGTGAAATTCGATCAGCATGCCGCACTGATCGCAGATCAGATGATCGTGCTGAGGGTACCCGTAATCGTGTTCGTAGACTTCCCGCCCGTTTGGGCGAGCGACTTTGCGGAGCAGTCCGGCCTCTTCCATCAGAGCAAGCGTCCGATACACGCTCGATCGGCTGACACGGCGGCTGTCGTGTCGGTTGCTCAGGCGATCGATCAGGTCGTCTGGTTCAAAGTGCTCGTGCGAAGAGAAGACTTCTTCGACGATGATTTCCCGCTCGCGCGTCAGACGCTGGCGTTTGGTGACGAGAAACTCGCGAAATTTCTCGACGGGAGACGCACCTTCGTCGAGTGACCCAATATCGTCGCTCACACGAGCCTCCCCTGGCAGCCAGAACGCTGCCTGCACCTCATTCGCAGAACTGCGACGGAATCGATGATCAAACAAACCAGCTAGCTAACTGCGCCCTGCTGTCGTGTCGGCAGACCACTCTCGCGGCCAGATTCGGCGTTTGGAACAGGCTGCCCGGACCCAATAAATTGACCTCGTTCGAACGGACTGCCGCCGTTTTGAATCCAATGCCTGTCAGTCGGCCAGCAGTTGTTCGAGCATCCGGTTGACAGCCGCGTCGAACTTCTCCGGTGTGTCGTACGTCCCGGCTTCGATCTGCTGCCGAATCTGCTCGAGCCGCACTGCTCGAAACTGATTCTGCAGTTCAACCTCGGCCGCCGCTGAGTCCACCGAGCTGAGTTCCAGTTCGTCGGTGGGCGACACAGGCCGGGCTTCCTGAGGGGCCTGCTGTTCGCTGGGTTGATTGATCCGTCGAACGGGCTGCCCGCTACCGATGGGGCCGATACTACTTACATCCATGTCGGCACTCCGTGCTGACGGCAGTTGAAGACACTGACGCCTGTCAGCGTTCCAGCCTGCCAGAGTTGATGGCGGAGACACTCCGCCGATCGAGATACGCAGTACGGGCAAACTCCCGCAATGCTCAAAACAGATTCCGTTCCTCGGCCGCGGATGCTACCCCAAAACCAGAAATCGCTTCAACTTCGGTCTGTTCAGGACTGCTCCCGCCATTGCCGGAAACTGAAGCGTGACCTGGGAAGCTGCCGTTTCTCCTCAAAATTGGCCGATGGCTTCGCTCAGTTCGATCTGGTCCGCCGGCAGCTTTGCGCTCGTATCGGCAGATGCGGCAGTCGTTTGAACACTCAAAGCCGCTGGCTGCTGATCTGTTCCGATTACGGCGGAAAGTGACAGACCGATTCGCTGCGCTTATTCTGTTGCCCTGTCGACGCGTGGTGTTTTCGCACAATTTTCAACGGCGTCAGTTTCAGGGCACCCTCATGATCTGCATCTCTGTGACTCCTGCGTCCCGGACGTTTGCCAAAGTCGACATGCTCAATGCTGCGCGTCAAAGCGACCTGATCGAGCTGTGTCTCGATCGGCTGGTCAAGGAACCGGACGTCGCCGATCTGATTGGCGGAGTCGACAAGCCTGTGCTCGTTTCGTGCCGGCGCAAGATTGAGGGCGGGCAGTTTGAGGGTTCAGATGAGCAGAGGCTGGCTCTGCTGCGACAGGCGATCGTCGCCGGGCCAGCCTATATCGAACTCGATTACGAATCCGCGCAGACGATTCCGCGTTTTGGCAATACGAAACGTGTCGTCAGTTACACGAGTCTGCGGAAGCCGTTCAACGCCACGGACATTGAGGAAATCTTTGCCGAAGCGAAGCAACTCAACGCAGACATCGTCAAGTTCACCTGGCCGACGCCGACGCTTGAAGCTGCCTGGCCCTTGCTGGCCGCTGTCGCGAAAAAGAACGCTCTGCCGGCCGTTGGGTTCGGGCTTGGCCGTGCCGGACTGACGTTCTCTCTGCTCGGCCGCAAGTACGGATCGCCGTGGATCTATGCGGCGCTGGAACGCGGGATGGAAGCGTTCGACGAGCAGGCGACCGTCAGCGATCTCGACGACTTTTATCAGTGGCGCGAGATCGATCCGAATACGCACTTCATCGGCGTGATCGGCATGGGAGGGGCAGAAGACCTGACGTGTCAGTGCTTCAATCGTGTCTTCAAACGGCTGAACCTGAATGTTCGCTGTCTGCCGCTGATGAGCGAAAAGATCGACAAACTGAAGTCGATGCTCGAAGCGCTGAAGGTCAACGCGATCGTGACAAGCCGTGATCTGGGCGACGAAGTGATCTCGATTGCCGATGAACTGGAAGAGTCTGCTGAACTCAGCCAGTACGCCGATCTGATGCTCAACAAGAAAGGCAAATGGCAGGCCTGGAACACCGGCTGGCGCAGTGCTGTGCGGATGCTCGAACGGCAGGTGGCCGACGGCAGTGACAATAACCGGCCGCTCGACAAGCAGAACGTTCTGATCATTGGGTCCGGCAGCCTGGCCAAGTCAATGATTTACGGCATCGCGAAGCGCAAAGGGCTGGTCAGCGTAACTTCTCCGGATGACAAGCAGGCAAAGGCGGTCGCCGCGTCGTTTAACGTCCGCTTCGTCCCGTTTCAGAACCTCTACAGCACGCTGTCAGATGTTGTCGTCATCGCTGATCCGAATCTTCGTTCGGGCGCCGGCAAGGTGGAGTTCAATCCGTCGTATCTGATTCCGCGGATGACCGTCTGCGACGTCACAACGATGCCAACGGACAGCGAGTTCACTCGCGAAGCGCGGGGCCGCGGGTCGAAGGTCGTCGAGCCTGCTGCGATTTACGCCGACGTTCTGTCGACACAGATCAAGTCCATCACCGGCAGGGAAGTTTCGGCGAGCGAGTTTGAGCCGCTGGTTCAGGCGCGTCTGCAGGCCTGAACGTCGTTCGAACGCTGTCCGCCGTCCTCTGCGAGAATTCAAAGGTTGAACGCTGTGAAACTCGTCGTTGCTCTGATTGCCCTGGCAGGTCTCGTTTCATTGTGGCGAACGGAAAGCTGCATCGCAGACGAATCGCTGCGACTGCTGCCGGAGTCCGTTCAGTTGACAGGACCGCGTGCCTCGCAGCGGCTGCTGCTGGAGCGGCAGGTCGACTCACGTCTGATCGGGCAGGTTCTCGATGGCATCGAATGGTCATCTGATGCGCCGCTGATCGCGAAAGTCGTTGATGGCGTCGTTGTGCCCGTCGCGAATGGCAGCGCGACAATTACCGCGAAGACGAACGACGGCTCGGCGAGCGTCAACGTCACGGTCGAAAAGTTTGATGTGCCACACGAATGGAGCTTTCGTAATCATGTCCAGGCGGTGCTGGCCAGGCAGGCGTGCAACTCGGGCGCGTGTCACGGGGCGCTGGCCGGGAAGGGTGGCTTTCGACTTTCGCTCCGCGGTTACGACCCGGCAGCCGATCACTTTTCGATGGTGAAGGATGCGCGAGGTCGACGCGTTGAACTCGCCGATCCGGGCCGCAGTCTGCTGCTTGCCAAGCCGACTGGCGCTCTGCCGCACAAAGGCGGGCTGCGTTTCGACACGGACTCGCCGAGCTATCAGATTCTGGCCGAATGGATCAGTGCCGGCGCCAAGCCGCCGGCTGACTCGGACCCAGTCGTTACGCGTATTGAGGTACTGCCGGAAGATGTTCGGCTGACGGTCGGCCAGGAACAGCAGTTTCTGGTCCTCGCTCACTACTCGGACGGGCATACGGAAGACGTCACCGAGTGGGCGAAGTTCACCTCGACGAACGAGACTGTCGCGAAGATCAGTGACGATGGAATGGCTTCCGTCATCGGGCACGGCGGAGGAGCCGTCACCGCGTGGTTTGCCAGCCGAATCGTGATCGCGCGGCTGACCAGTCCGTTTCCGTATGACATCCCGGCAGACGTTTTTACAAGCGAACCGCGGCGCAACTTCATCGACGATCTGGTTCTCGGCAAGCTGCAGGATCTGCATCTGAAGCCCTCGCCGCTCTGCACCGACAACGAGTTTATTCGTCGCGCTTTTCTCGACACGATCGGCACGCTGCCGACCATCGAGGAAGTTACGGCGTTTGAGGAAGACGCCTCACCAGACAAACGCGATGCGCTGATCGACTTGTTGCTGGCGCGGCCCGAGTTCGTCGACTACTGGACTTACAAGTGGTGCGACGTCCTGACGATTTCCGGCAACCGCCTGCGACCTCAGGCGGTCGAGGCTTACTACAAATGGATCCGTAACGAGGTCGCTGAGAATACGCCGTGGGATGAATTCGTACGGAAGATCGTCACGTCGACCGGCAGCTCCATTGAAAACGGAGCCACGAACTTTTTCGCACTGCATCAGGATCCGGAAAACATGGCCGAGAACGTCAGCCAGGCGTTCATGGGCCTGTCGATCGCCTGCGCGAAGTGCCACAACCATCCGCTCGAGAAATGGACCAACAATCAATACTACGCCTTCGCGAATCTGTTTTCGCGCATACGGGCGAAAGGCTGGGGCGGCGACGTGCGCAGTGGCGATGGCGTCCGAACGCTGTATGTCGTTCCGGCCGGTGAACTCGTTCAGCCACGCACAGGCCGACCGCAGCCACCGACACCGCTCGATGGTGATCCCGTTGCGTTTGACGCAAGAGAGGACCGCCGGGAACACGTCGCTGCATGGCTGACCAGTCCGGCCAATCCGTATTTCACGCGGTCAATCACCAATCGTCTGTGGGCGAACTTCTTCGGCGTCGGGATCGTGAACGAAGTCGACGATCTGCGCCGCTCGAACCCGGCCAGCAACGAAGCCCTGCTCGCAGCCGCGGCTCAGCATCTGGTCGACGCGGACTTCAATCTGAAGTCGCTCATGCGGACGATTCTGCAGTCGCGAACTTATCAGCGCAGCAGCGTGGCGCTCGATGAGAACCGCGAAGAAGACCGTTACTTCTCTCGCTACTATCCGAAGCGACTGATGGCGGAAGTGCTGCTCGATGCCGTCTCGCAGGTCACGCAGGTACCGACTGAATTTACGCACGTCGCGTTTCCCGGCGGCGATCGTCAGGAAACGAAGTTCTATCCGAAAGGAACACGAGCGATTCAGCTTTACGATTCCGCTGTCGAGTCCTACTTCCTGAAAACGTTCGGCCGCAACGATCGCGAGATCACTTGCGAATGCGAACGCTCGGAAGAACCGAGCATGGTTCAGGTCCTGCATATCGCGAACGGTGACACGATCAACAGTAAGCTGAGCGCCAAAGACAACCGCCTGACCGCGCTGCTGGCATCGGAAAAGTCTGACGAGGAAGTCGTCGATGAGGTTTTCCGGTTGTGCCTGGCTCGAAAACCGACCGAGAAGGAACGGAACGAAACCGTCGCCGTGTTAAATGCCATTCCCGACTCAGATGCGGAGCAGAAACGAATCGTGCTCGAAGACGTTTTCTGGAGCGTGATGAGCACGCGCGAGTTTCTGTTTAATCATTGAGCGTGACGGAATCAGTGAGAGAGCACATGGTCTCTCACTGCCCGCTCTGAACTTCCCCGCAGAGCCTCCCAGTGACGTCGGATAAATCTGCAGCCCCTGTTGGCTGCTGGTCGATCTGAAAGCTGCCGTCCAGGATGGTTCGCGCGCACGCTGCGGTGAGCTTCGCAGGCCGGGAGGGGATCGACTCAGCATGTCCGTGTTTACTACCGAAATCAGCCAGCAAATCGTCGAAACGTGTCGAGAAAATACGGCGGCGATTGTGCAGCCGTTGAATTCCAGCTTTGGAACAAATCTCGAAGCGAACGTCGGCGAACTGCTCAGCGGAGCGAATGTCGCCACGGAGCGGATCGGCGATGCGGCGGGGATTGCTGTTACGTTTCAGTTTGGCGACGAGGGGGCAGTCTGTCTGATCCCCGAGAGCCTGCCGATTCCCGACTGGTACCGTTCACCCAGCGAAGGCCAGGCAAATCAGCTTCAGACGATCGGTATGGAGTGGTCCGTCGGACTGTTTCCGCTCGATCTGGAGACGACAGGTTTTGGCTCGGCGGCGACACAAAGTCTGAAACAGCAGTTCGAAAAGCTGGCGCCGGTCGACGATGCGTCCGTTCTTGAAGTGCAGCTCAGACTTCCCGATTCCGACGAGCCGACCTGCTCGCTGCTGCTGGTCTGGCCGGTGACGAATCCCGTGCTGGAGTCTGTTGCTCCGTGGCCAGCGCCGGAACAGCCAGCGGCAATGACTCCACCACAGCCGGCAAGTTCTGCCAGGTCGACTCCGCCAGCCGTTCAGAAACCGGAGAAGTCATCGGCGGCGACGCTCGGAGTCAGGCACAGTGGCCGGGTTCTGAAAGTGCCCGTCGACCTGACGGTCAGAATTGCCTCCAAGAAAGTCGACGTCAACCAGGTTCGCAATATCACTCCCGGCACGTTGATTACGTTTAACAAGACGTGCGAATCGCTGCTGGACGTCTTCGTTGCCGACAAGCTGAAATTCCGCGGCGAAGCGGTCAAAGTCGGCGAGCGGTTCGGCATCAAGATCAACGAAGCCGACGCGAAGGTTGTTCGCGAGCAGCGGGTTCACCGGATATAAGTCGCCGCGCCACCGTTGCTTTCCGCGCCCAGACGATTCTGAGATGACGACCGACGACCCGCCGTTGCCGAACCCGACTCGACGGAACGTCGTCTGGCTGACGCTTCAATTTGTCCTTCGACTCGTCTTCGCTGCCTGGCTGCGTTACCGCGCCCGCGCGATCGAGAACCTGCCGATCGAAGGTGGCGGACTGGTGCTCGTCAATCATCAGAGCTTTCTTGACCCGCTACTGGCTGGTCTACCACTGCGGCGTCCGATCAGTTACCTGGCGCGGGACAATCTGTTTCGCGTGCCTGTTGTGGGCTGGATTCTGCGTAAGACTTACGTGATCCCGATCAACCGCGACGCAGCCAGTACCGCGTCTCTGCGAAACGCTCTGCGGCGTATGGAGCACGGATTTCTGGTCGGAGTCTTTCCCGAAGGCACGCGGAGCGTTGACGACAACATCGGGGAGTTCAAGCCGGGCTTCGTCTCGCTGATTCGCCGCGCGAAAGTGCCGGTCTATCCGGTGGGGATTGCCGGAGCCGGCGACGCTCTGCCACGCGGTGGCTTTCGCTTGTTTTGTCCCCCTGTTCGAGTCGTCTTCGGAGCGCCGTTGTGTGAAGAGCGGCTCGCCGAACTGCGAGTCAAAGGTCGCGAAGAGGAACTCATCCAGTTCGCCCGCGACGCCGTCGTGACCTGCCAGCGAGAAGCTCAGAACTGGCGTGATGGGACTGAGTGACCGCGTCTTCGGCTACAGCCGCGGCTTCGGCGGTTTGAACGCTGCCTGCCAGGAGAGGACGCCGGTGGCTGCGATCTTCCGCCGGAAGACTTTGTCGCGGCAGGTCACGTACAGCGTGTCGAGCTTCTCGCCGCCGAAGTTCACGTTCGACATCCAGTTGGCTCCAGGCGGCAGATTGAAGATCAGGTGGCAGCGGCCGGGCTGATCGAAAACCTGCAGACCGAACGGTGTTGCCAGGTAACGGCGGCCCTCGCTGTCGACGGCCATGCCGTCACTGCGGCTGGCCCGTTCCGCATCACGCACGTGGACGTGGTCGTATTCCTGCCGGTAGGCGAGATCGCCGTTCTTCTGGATCTGGAATGAGTACGTGAACCGGCCCGCCCCATCTCCGACGAACAGCAGCGTCTGGTCCGTCGAGACGGAAATGCCGTTCGGCGAACCGATTCCCTTGTCAACAAGCCGGCGATGGCCGTTCGGTTCAAACCGCCACACGTCCCGGTTGACCAGATCGGTGTAGTAGCCAGAGCCGTCGTGCAGGATGACCAGATCGTTGCACTCCGCGTCGCCGACGACTTTCGACATCTGGCCACTCGCGTCGAAGGTGACGATCTGCCGCAGGGCTCGATGGCAGCCGTAAAGGCGGCCGTCCGGGCCGAACATCAGCCCGCCGATGCCGCGTCCTGGTTTCGCAAAGACGGAGACATCGCCGCCTTTCGTGACGTGATGAATCGTTCCGGCTTCGACGTCAGCAAAGAAGATGTCGCCTTTCGCATTGGCTGCCGGACTGTCCGTGTATTCGTGACCGGAGCTGACCAGTTCCCAGTCTTCGCCAGGGATGATCAGGTTCGTGCGCCGGGACGGCGGAGTGCCCGGCGTGATCGGTTCGGGGTAGTCGCGCCACAGCCAGCGGAGCGCGTCGGGCAGAATGGCCGTCGAGTGCTTTCCGTTGTGACCGCCTTCGCCCCAGGCATGATTGACGTCGTAGCCGGCGAACTTCAGCGAGGACAGCATCGCCTGATTTGCCACCCACCAGCTTCCGCCGTAAAGGTTGTTGTCGTTCGAGCCGTCCTGCAGAAAGACGCGGATCGGCCTGTTCTCGAACTTGCGGACGAGCGCCGGATACTCGTTACCGCCGCGCAGCGAGACGAACGTGCCGACGGCGCTGAACACTCGACGAAAGCGATCCGGTCGTTCCCACGCCGCCGTGAATGCGCAGATCGCGCCGGAACTTGAACCGGCAATCAGGCAGTCATTCGGATCGGTGCTGATGTTGTACGACTCCGCGACGTGCGGCAGCAGCTCTTCGATCAGAAACCGGGCATAGCGATCACCGAGTCCGTCGTACTCGAAGCTGCGGTTGTAACGAGCTTCTGCATTCTCGTGCAGAGCCGGCACGACTCCGGGGCTGACGAACACGCCGATCTGTACCGGCACGTCGCCCTTGTGAATCAGATTGTCGAGCACCGTTGGCAGTTTCCAGCCCTTCGCCTTGCCGATGCCGTCCTGCACAATCATCACGCAGGCGGGTTTCGCCGGGTCGTACTGAGCCGGCACGTAAATGCCGTATTCGCGCACCGTGCCGGGAAAGATGTCGCTCTTCCAGGTAAACGGCCCGAGCACTTTGCCCTGCGGCACGCCGTCCTGCGGCACCGAATCCGGATGCTCCGGATAGCTTTCCTGCACCTGCTGAGCCTGGGCAGCAACCGCCGCACTCAACAGAACCACCGCCACACCGCCGCTCATCCATCGTTGAACCGTTCGCACTGGAGCCCCTCCCGGAAAGAGTCATTAATCATGCGGCAGCTTTGACGATTTCTGTCTGCCCCGCCAGTTCGAGCAGGGCTGTCGTGGCCGCTATTGCCGGTGATCATGAATCTGTTGCGCAGGGTGGCCGGGGCTGGAGCGAGGTACGAGCGAAGTCCCGGTCTCTGTATTCCGTGCTTTCAGGTTCCGGGGCTTCCTTTGCAGGCTCAGTCCAGCCCCGGCCACCCAACGTCAGTTTGAGTGGGGCCAGCCGATGCGCTGTGTCGTGTCGTAGCGAATCTGATCGACGAACGCTTAACATTATTTTGCGATGCCGATGTCTCAGCGATCGACGAAATAACTCCACAACTGTCTGATCACGAAGGAACAACAATGACCGCTCGAAGAACTTCCGCAACAACTCGTCGTGACTTTCTGAAATCAACGTCTGCTCTGGCAGCCGCTGCGACGGCGGTGCCTTATTTCAATTGGAGTGAGAAGGCGTTTGCGAATGACTCGCCGAATTCGCGGCCGCGGATCGGCTGCATCGGCGTCGGGAGTATGGGCACCGGCGATGCTCACGGCCATTCGGGGTTCGGCGACATCCTGGCAGTTTGCGATGTTGATTCGCGGCACGCCGAGCGGGCGAAGAACGATGAGCGGATTGGTAAAGGCAAAGCGGATTCGTATGGCGATTACCGCAAGGTGCTCGAACGTGACGACATCGACGTCGTCAGCGTCGTCACGCCGGACCACTGGCATGTGAAGATCGCTGTCGAGGCTCTGCAGGCCGGTAAGCACGTCTTCTGCCAGAAGCCGCTGACACTGACGCTCGAAGAGAATCAGCTCATCCGCAACGCCTGCCGCAAATACAGCGACCGGGTCTTCATCGTTGGAACGCAGCAGCGCGACTCACGCAACCTCTTTCTGCGAGCGGTCAATATGGTCCAGAAGGGGCTGCTGGGCGACATTCAGAAAGTGACTGTCGGGATCAACGGCAGCCCGACTGGTGGCCCGTTTCCAGTGGCCGAAGTTCCGAAAGAACTCGACTGGGACTTCTGGCAGGGACAGACGCAGCCAGTCGACTACCGCGAACGACGCTGCCATTACGAATTCCGCTGGTGGTATGAGTACTCGGGCGGCAAGTTCACCGACTGGGGGGCTCATCATGTTGACATTGCGACGTGGGCAATCGGCCAGAACGGCGACGGCCAGGGACCGACTGAAATCGACGGAACCGACGCGAAGCATCCCGTCGAGTTTAAAGACGGCTATCCGACAGTTGACGACTGCTACAACACGTCGCACGACTTCAACATCGTCTGCAGATTCGGCGACACCGAGATGCACGTGACCAGCCGTGGAGACAACGGAATCACGTTTGATGGCACTGAGGGGCGCATCTTCGTCAACCGCGGCAAGATCACCGGCAAGCCGATTGAAGAAAACTGGGACGAAGGCAAGTACACCGACGACGACGTGCGGGCTCTCTTCAAAGGCAAGCAGCCGGAAGGTCACAAGGCCAACTTCTATCGCTGCATCGCCGAGGGCGGTCAGCCGGTCTCGGACGTTTTCACCCACGTCCAGGCGATGGCGACCTGCCATCTGAGCGCGATCGCCGCCCGCCTGGGTCGCAGGATCAAGTGGGATCCGAAGGCCGAGCAGATTGTTGGCGACGACCAGGCGGCGTCGTTCTTCGCACGCGAACCGCGCAAAGGCTTCGAGATCGCCCGCGTCTGAGTCAGCAGGACGCGATTGCTCTGGCCGCATGCTGAATTCATCAGAACGGGCACGCTCTGCAACGTTGTGGAGCGTGCCCGTTTTTCGTTGCTGGTACCGGCCAGCGAGCTGCCGGCGCACTGGCTGTCGCGATCACATCAGATGGCGGGCCTTGACGTCGAGATAGCCGTTGATGACGTCAGCGGTCAGGCGGTCGGGCAGGGAACTGAGCGTCAGGATGCCACGTTCGCGCAGCGTCGCGGTTTTGCGTTCGATCGCCGTCAGCAGTTCGGCGGCGGCCGCGGTTTGAAAGGCGTCGAGGTCTGTTTCGGGCAGGCGTGTTGCCAGGTTTGTCAGACCGAGGTCCCGCAGAAAAACGCACAGAAACAGGTGCGGTGACCGGACGGCCCGCAGTGGCTGACAGATCGCGTCGAGATGCTGCTCATCAATCACGTGTGTCAGCAGAATGACCAGCGAACGTTTGCGGTAGCGTCGCGTCAGTTGTTCGATCGCCAGCACATAGTCGGACGCGTCGCGGCGGGCCTCCAGATCGAATGAATGCTGCAGGACGGTTTGAATCGCCGGCTTGCCGCGGACGGGTTTGACTGAGCGTTCAATCTGACTGGAGAACGCCAGAAAGCCGACGTTGTCGCCCTGCCCGAGCGCGATATAGCTGAGCATGATTGACGCATTGAGGGCGCGATCGAGGTACGAAACGCTGTTGGATTCGTTGAGCATCGACCGGCCGCAGTCAACGGCGACGAGCACATTCTGATTGCGTTCGACGTTGAACTCGCGGCTGATCAACCGCTGGTGCCGGGCCGTCGCCTTCCAGTCGATCTGCCTCAGTTCGTCTTCGCGGCGGTAATCACGCAGCCGTTCAAAGTCGCTGCCCTGCCCACGCAGGCGATGCAGCTTCAGCCCCATTTCTTCGAGGCGATTGCGGCGGGCCATCAGTTCGTAGCGATAAACGGCGCGAATGTCCGGCAGAATGCGGACCGGCGTCGGCAGTTCGCGACGCTCGATCAGTGTCCACAGGCCGAGACGGCTGACCGAGCGCAGGTAGACCGCGGTGAATTCTGCGCGGCCGCGGCGGAACGGTTCAAAGTGGTAACGGCCCGTGCGTTCCTGGCCAGACTGCAGACTCAGAGTCAGCGGCAGTTCGGTCGCCGTCCCTCGCGACGGTGCTTCGTCGATAAGGTCAACATCGACGTGAGTGTTTGCCGTGTTGCGCACATGCAGGTCGACCGGGTTTCGCGCGCCGACACTCAGGACTTCAGAGACTTCGCGTACGACCTGCAGCCGGTTCAGTGGTGGAGAGACGAATCGATCCGCAACGGCAGCCACGATCAACGCTCCGTTGAACAGGATCGACGCGTGGCGCAGCGGCGGCAGCCAGACTCCAGCGATCAGGATCGGCAGAGCCAGCGCGGCGAGCAGCAACAGACGCGGTCGCGGCGTCATGAGCGGGGCACCTCAACGCTGTCGAGAATCTCTGAGATGACAGCGTCGACGCCGGTGCCTTCGATCTCAACATCCGGTCGCAGCAGAATCCGGTGTCGCAGTACCCAGGGAGCGATCTCCTTGACATCGTCCGGTGTGACGAAATCGCGGCCCCGGCAGGCGGCCATTGTGCGGGCCGCGACGAGCATGTTCACGCCGCCACGCGGACTCGCTCCAACCGACACCGCGTGCCAGTTCCGCGTCCGATCGATGATCTCGACGATGTAGCCGACAACTTTTTCCTCGACGATGACCTGCGTCGCCGCCTGCTGAATTGTCAGCACGTCTTCCGCCGACAGAACCCGACGCAGATCGAAACCGTCCAGGCGATGCGGATTCCGTCCCGCGGCATAGTGACCGAGGATCGCGCGCTCGTCGGCTGGCGGCGGATAGTCGATCAGCAGCTTGAACATGAAGCGGTCGACCTGCGCTTCGGGCAGCGGATACGTGCCTTCGTGTTCCAGCGGGTTCTGCGTCGCAATGACCAGAAACGGTCGATCGACCTGGCGACTGACTCCGTCAACGGTGACCTGCTTTTCCTCCATGACTTCCAGCAGCGACGACTGTGTTTTCGGCGGCGAACGATTGATCTCGTCGGCCAGCAGCAGATTCGTAAAGACGGGACCCGGAGTGAAATGAAACTGCTGGTCCTGCATGCTGTAGACGCTGTGACCGGTCAGATCGGAGGGCATCAGGTCCGGCGTAAACTGCACGCGGCCGAAGTCGCACGAGACAACTCGCGAGAGCGTATTGACCAGCAGCGTCTTGCCCAGTCCCGGCACGCCTTCGATGAGTACGCTGCCTTCTGAGAACAGCGCGATGAGAACCCCTTCGACCAGCTCAAGCTGGCCCACGACGACCTTACCGATTTCATCGACGCACTCGCGATACAGCGTTTCAATTCGTTCGAGTTCCATTGTGTCCTCGTGTGGTCAGTCTTCGTCTTGTCCCGATTGTCCTGCAGTTCGAGGCGACGACGTTTTGCCGTGCATCCGTGTGCCACTGGCTCCGCCAGTGCTCGAATTCTTTGGAGCACAGGCAAAGCCAGTGGCACACTCCTGTGACGCTGAGTCAAACAGGGGGTTCTTTCCGGATTCGAGTTATCAATGTCGACAGGCCGCGGAGCAGACGTCCGGCGGCGGCATTCGTCAGCGGTGCGTCAAACTTTTCGACGCCATCGACCGTTTCCAACAGTTCGCGCACGTCGGCTTCGACCGTTTGAGCCTGCCGCGCGACAGAGGCAGGATCATCGACGCGAAAGGCGGGGCCGCACAGCCGCCGCAGTTCCTGCCGGAGAAACTCGCGCTGGGCACGCACGGCATGGGCTCCGGCTTCGCCGCGCAGGTACAGGATGCCGACAGCCTCCGCATGTTCGACAATACTTCGCCGCCGCGAATGCTGCGTCTGCTCTGCCGGCCCGAATCGCCGACAGCCCAGCCAACCAAACAGAATCAGGATCAGCAGCAGTTGCAGCGTGATCGGTCGAAACTCGGCGGCGAACAGAATTCCCAGCACCTGAGGGACGCCACTGGCATTCAGAGTCTCGTCGAACCAGGTGGCCTCGAACGGTTGGCCGCCGGCTTGGAGAATCCGGTAAGCGAGTACCGCTCGGTCCGGATTGAGCATCGCGCCGTTTGAGAAAATCTCGTCTGAGGCCACCAGGAGAAATGTGCCGCGGCCAAAGCTGCGGCGGATGATCTGTGGCTCATCCTCGACGGTCAGCAGGATGTCCCAATCGTCGAATTCGGTTTCAATTTCGGCGTTCGACTTCCACTTCACCGGGGTGTCGACCAGTTCGGTCTCGGCAGGCTTTCCTTCGAGCTGCAGCATCAGCCTCAGCTCGCCGCTGCCTTCGTCTGCTCCCTCGTCCTGGGCGTTGTTCCCTGAGTCCAGTTCATCCGCCGGTGAGCCGCCGTCGGCATTCTTTGACTGGCTTCGAGCGTCGGCTTCATCGCCGTCGCTGTCCTTCGCGGTACGCTTATTGTCTTTCCTGCGGTCCTTCCCGTTGTCGTCATCGTCGGGCTTCTGCTGGAGCATGATCCCGAACTCGGAAACGACCTTCGCCTGAAACGGCCCGGTATCCACGTGCGGATCGCTGGCGGAAGCGGCAAAGATCAGCGTCGTGCCATCGAGAACCGCTGTGTAAAGCCGTTCCCATTCCTCCGCCGTCGGATAGCGGGCCGGGCCGAGGATCAGCAGCCGGTCGTCGTAACCAGAGCGCGGGATCAATTCGTCGACACTGCGATGCACGTTCTCATCGAGCCGGCTGACTGTCTGGTACAGCACCTTGCGGCCAGCGAACGAAACGCCGTACGAGTCCGTATGCAGATTGCCGGAACCCGGCAGCCACCAGCCGCTCAGCAGTACCAGCAGCCCGGTCAGCACCAGCCAGAGGAGTTCAATTCGACGGCTGCGCATCGGTCGCCTCCGTCCGGAATGACTTCTGAAACTCGCTCAGGCAGACCTCGAACGTCGCTGCATCGGCGGTGCGGCGTCCGTAAAAGACGCGTTCAAACGCCGCGACGATCTGCAGCAGCGATTCGCGTCGCTCAACCATTCGCCAGATCGCGCGGACGTAATCACGATTCGTCAGGCCGCGACGATAGCGAATCAGTCCAGCCCGCTCGGTCCAGCTCATTGCCCCCAGGACCAGTTCGCGCAGCGCTCCGCGGAAGTTACCCGCCTGTGCTGCCTCGAGCGCCCGCCGTTCATACTCGTTTGCTGGAATGTCGCCGGGTGGGCGAGTCGGCTCGATCGCTTCGCCATCGCCTGCAAAGTCTGACGGATTCAGGGCGGTCCGTTGATCGACCGAGCGAACGATGGCGACCAGCAGAACTCCGAGCGCAGCAGCCAGGGTCGTCAAGGCCAGGTAGTACAGCAAACTGGCGAGACTGGCTGAGTCGGTCGGCTCGGACGGTTTCCGGTCATCGCGAAACAGCCAGTCCAGCAGGTCACGCAGCCACTTCGGAAACTTGTCCTTATTGAACCAGTCGTCTCCCTCGTTCCGTTTGTCGTGCAGATGTCGGAACTCGGGATCCGCCAGCACATCGTGAACGGTCTGCTGGACTTCGGCCGAGGCGCGCGGGGAAGTGAATGTCGAGTCCGCGCGAGCCGGCAGCGCGTTAATCCCGGCGCATGAAATCACGGCGAAGAGGACCAGAGCGATCCGCAGACGATGTCTCATAGCGTCGCCTCCAGTTGCTCCTGCAGGCGACGGGCCTCAATCCGGAAATCGAGTTCGATGTCCCAGCCCTCTTTGAGTATGCGGACGTCGAGATAGCAGAACATCCACGCGAGCCGGGCAATGGGATACACAAACCACAGCACGGCAACCAGCACCGTACCGACGCGCGGATCGACCGTCAGCAGCGTTGCGAGTTCGCGGTCAACATACGCCAGACTCGAAATCCGGCCGGACAGAATCGGCCAGGAAAAGAGTGTCCCGCAGAGCAGATCGACGAACAGAAACAGTGAAACGACCGTCGTACTGAAGAAGACCAGAATCATGATCAGCCGACCGAGCAGCGACCAGAACGTTCCGTTCAGAAGATCGTTCAGTCGTGTTTCGTACTTACGCAGCGGGCACAGTTCCAGCAGCAGAATCTCAGACAGAAAGCCGTAGCGAGTCGCGATGACGTAGCCCGGCAGCAGCAGCAGAAACATTCCTGCGCACGTCAGCAGCCGAGCTGTCGTCAATAGAAACAGCAGAACCGGCAGTCGGCGCAGCACCAACCGCAGGCCGGTCCGCGTGGAAAACCGCTCGCCAAAAACGCGATGTCCTGCTGCGGCGACAAGAGCCGCGCCGCAGAACGGCGACTCCAGAGCGAACAGGAACAGGCAGGTCGACGTCGTCCATTCCAGTTCTGCGATCAGCCACCAGGTCAGCAGAACTGACGGCACTGCAAAACAGGCCAGCAGTCTGAGGATCCCGGCGAAGTGCTCGCGCAGAAACACGGCCGCCAGGTCAATGCATCCGCCGACGGATCGCTGTTCGATCGCGAAAATGGCGCCGTCGAGCCTCATGCCGATGGCTCCCCGGCCGGAGCGTTTGAACGTCCGCCTGCAGACGATTGACTTCGCGATTCTGTCGCGCGGACATCTGGTTCGCGGAAGGCCGAAGTCATCCGGTTCAGGTGAGTTGAACCGGCGAAGCCCAGCCAGGTGATGACCAGCAGCCACAGCAGGCCGCCGACAATCATTTTGACGTCGCGTGAAATGAGCGGAGACGGCGACCAGTACGCTTCGATCAGCGCGGCGACAAACAGCATCGCCGCCGCTCCGATGGCCAGCTTGACGGAAACGAGACCGCGTTCGATCAGTGCGTCGCGTCTCGACAGTCTACCCGGATGTACCATCGCGTGGCCGAGAACGAGTCCGGCCGCTCCGGAGACGACAATCGCAGTCAGTTCGAACGAACCGTGCCCGATTACGAACTCGAAGAAGTTGCCGCCGTGGCCGCGGCCGATCAGAAACCCGGTGACCGTTCCCAGGGCGACGCTGTTGTAAACGAGAACGACAATCGTCCCGATCCCGGCAAACGCGCCCAGAGCGAAGCAGCGGAACGAGATGCCGACATTATTCCGCACGTAAAACCCGGCCATCATGGAGCGGCCTTCGAGCATGTCGTCGTCTGCCGATCGATCGGCGACGCTCTCTGAGTACATGGTTTCCATCATCGCCTGGTTGCCGCCACTCAGAATGCGGCTGGCCAGTGACGTGTCGAAACAGACTGCGGTTCCGCTGGCCGCACCAGGCAGGACGAACAACGCCAGAGCGAGCAGAAAATACGCGGCGTTTTCACGCAGCAGTTTCGGAAAACCCGTCATCAGAAACTGGATTGCCGCGAGCAGTGAACCGGGGCGACTGCGATACAGCGTGTTGTGACCGCGTGCGACCAGTCCGTTCAGATAACGCGACAGACTGGTGCCCCAGTCACGACTCTGCACAAGCGACAGATCGAAACACAGAGCCCGATACAGCGCCGACAGTTCTGCAATCTGATCGCCGCTGAGCGTGACTCGACGCTGCTGTTCGGCCTCGGCAACGAGAATCTCGAACCGGCGCCAGTCGCGCTGTCGACGGAAAATGAACTGATCGCGGGTCATGCCGCATTGCGCTCCTGAGTCATGCCGAACGTGCGCAGGACGCGCCGCAGAAAATACTCATGCCGGTCAAGTCCCGGGTCGTCGTCGATCCGGTAGCCGAGCTTTGCCGCCACAGGCCGAGCGAGAATCTCAGCGATCTCTTCCACACGGCGCTTCGGCAACTTGTCGCGTCTGGCCAGCAGTTGCTCGATGACATCCAGCGTTCGTTCTGACACGGCAAACGTCCCCGAGCAGTCGACCGGCTGAATTGGATCGAGCTTTGCAAACGCTTCGGTCAGAGGCTGAAACCGGTGAGTGGCGTCACGGACAACCATTGTTCCGGCGACGAGATCCCCGATGCGCTGCAGTCGCCGCGTCGACGTCATACAGATCAGGCCGGTGCCGTATCCGAACGGCAGGAAGTCGGCAGCCCGCAACAGATTCCGCAGGACCGAGTCGTAGAAGCTGATCGGATACCCGGCATCCTTCAGCACGCGCAGCCCGCAGATTCGTTTGCCCGGCGTCTGCCCGCGCCAGAACGCTTCGAAGATCGTCGAATAACCCCACTCCAGGACGAACAGGCCGATCAGAAAACCGCCCATCGTCAGACCATCTCCCAGCACCGGTAAAGCGGCCGAAACGACAAACGACAGTCCCCAGAAAACCACAACGCGGATGACCAGATCGATCAGATAGGCCGTCATGCGCGAGCCCGGGCCGGCAACGTTGAAACTCAGCGTCACGTTTTCAGGCGTTTCAATTTCGGCCCGCGTATCGACCGTAGCAACCCGGTGATCGAAGCTCGTCACAACCGCTTCCTACATGCGACCAAAGTTGCCCAGAAACGCAAAGCCAGCGAACACCATCGCAATGATCACAATGTAAAGAAGGATGCCTGCGAGAGTGATAATGCCGACAGCGCGCCAGAAGTTCTTCTGACATTCCATCGCGTCTTCCAGATCGCCAACGCTTTCGGAAGCGTTCAGCCGATTAATCCGCGCAGCGTAACCTGTCAGCGATTTCGCCAGATAGCCATACGCCAGTCCCAATGCGATGTAGATGGCGGCGATAAAAATCATGCCGCCCTGGCCGGCCATCAGACCGCCAATCAACGCCATGATTGACCCGACGGCAATCAGTACAGTTCCAATCCACAGCAGCACTCCCATCAGGGACACCCAAGGGCGCGTCTGATTCAGCAGCTCAATCGTTCGTGAACTGACTTCAGCGGTGATAACATCGCGGTCACGTGCAGATCGGTCGCCATAAGCATCCGCGGAGACTTCAAAAGGATTGTCGCCACTCATCGCTGCTGATCTCCTGAAGCTGGGAACAATTTGCCGTCGGTTTCATGGCCGGCGTCAATAAACGCTGGCTTGCTCGAACAGACGGATTGCGGCAGCGGCTGGCAGCCACAATGACGCCGCGGTCGGCACATCTGAATAGCGCGAGTATAGATCGATCGTTCCTGATTGGCACCCACACGAAACGACCCAACGTCGGACACCGATCCGCAGAGTTGTCGCTCCTGGATACGTTCGTCATAGTCGGACTGATCAAAAACAGTCGATGCCCGCTCCAACGTCTTCGGGTTCTGGCGGCTCACGAATTTACGGAGCGTCAACCCGATCGGGCTCAGACTGATCTGTCCCGCTGTGTTCCCACCGAATTGCCAGGAGAAACGCCATGCCCCGCTTGTCCTCAGTCAGTCGTCGCGACTTCCTCAAAACCACCAGTGCCGGAGCCGCCGCGATCTCGGCGGGCGTGTTCACCGGAGCCGCCGCCGCGCAGTCAACCTCAGCCAGCGAGAAGCTGAAGATTGCCTGCATCGGCACGGCCAACCGGGCACTCGCGGACATCGATGGCGTTGCGGGTGAGAATATCGTCGCCTTGTGCGACATCGACGACACCTATCTCGAGCGGGCCGCAACGCGATTTCCTGATGCAAAGACGTACGTCGATTATCGAGAGATGATCGAAGCGGAAGCGGACCGCATCGACGCGGTCGTTGTCGCCACAGCCGACCACAACCACGCACCGGCGACACTGCGAGCCATCCGGAAGAAGCTGCACGTTTACTGCGAGAAACCGCTGACGCATACGGTCGAGGAAGCACGCCTCGTCGCCAGCGAAGCGAAGAAGTACGGCGTTGCCACGCAGCTCGGCACGCAGATTCACGCGAGCGATAATTACCGCCGCGTCGTCGAGATCATCCAGTCCGGAGCGATTGGTGACGTCACCGAAGCTCATGTCTGGGTCGGTAAAGGCTGGGGTGGTGGCGAACTGCCTGAAAAAGCTGACGAGCCGCCGAAGACGCTGCACTGGGATTTGTGGCTGGGACCAGCTCCCGAACGGCCCTTCGCAGCCGGTCGTTACCATCCGGCTCAGTGGCGCCGCTGGTGGGCCTTCGGCCAAGGCACGCTCGGCGACATGGCCTGTCACTATATGGACCTGCCGTTCTGGGCACTCAACCTGCGGCATCCGATCAGTGCCCGAGCCGAAGGCCCGCCGGTGCATCCGGAAACCTGCCCGCTGGGACTGAAGGTCGAATACCAGTTTCCCAAACGCGGCGACCTGCCTCCGGTCAAACTGACCTGGTACGACGGCAACCTGATTCCGAAGGAAGTCGCTGGCGAACGGGTTCCCGGCAGCGGTGTCATGTTTGTCGGCTCGGAAGGTCATATGTTCGCGGATTACGGCCGCTACAAGCTGTATCCGTCGGACAGGTTCAGTTCGTACGAACCGCCGACGCAGACGATTCCGCGGTCGATCGGCCATCACGCCGAATGGATCAAGGCCTGCAAAGACGGCTCGCCGACGACCTGCAACTTCGATTACTCCGGCGCTCTGACCGAAACGGTTTTGCTCGGCAACGTCGCGTATCGGTCGGGTGAGGCACTGGAATGGGACGCCGAAAAGCTGCGTGCCCCGAACTGCGGCCTCGCCGATCAGTACATCCGCAAGGAGTACCGTAAAGGCTGGGAAATTGTCTGAGGGCACGTCCCGCCATCCGGAAGTCGTGATTCCCGTGGGACGGATTGCCAATCCGTCCTGCGGCCCGTCTTCCCTGGCAAATCTGACATTCAAAACTCGCCTCGGCCACTGCCTCATGGGTGCGGTGGCCGAGTTTTTTTGTCAGCCCGTTCCAGTCGCTGTGGTATTCGATGTTCCAGCGGTCACGGCCCGACTCTCCGCCACGATGGAACATTCCAGAAAGTGAGGCTTTACAGCACGCGAGGTTGTCGGATGTGATGGACACGTTGACCGACGGGCTCTCAGTCACGACGGTCAGCCGCTGTCAAATCCGATCCGGCTGACTTCGAGATCCGTCGGCTCCTGGCAACGTAAACACGCGACGGTCTGAGCGTCGCCGCGGATCGTGAAGCGGACTGAAGACAGCAGCAGGCACATCACCCAAACTGGACTTTGAAAGGGCAGCGCAATGTCGGCAATCAGTTTTCTTCTGGCGGACGGGTTACTCGAACTGGCCACCAGCCTGCCCGGTATCGCCGTGATGATCCTGCTGGCGCTGGTTTCGACGGCGCTCGCTTACGCCAGCCGTTACAAACGCTGTCCGAGCAACAAGGTTCTGGTCATCTTCGGCCAGATGACCGGCGACACGTCGGCGACCTGCGTGCATGGCGGCGGCAAGTTCGTCTGGCCGGTCATCCAGGATTACTCGTACCTCAGCCTGGAACCGATCCAGATCGAAGTCCCGCTGCGCGACGCACTCTCCAGCGAAAACATCCGCGTCAATGTGCCGAGTGTCTTCACGGTCGCCATCGGCACCGAACCGCAGCTCATGCAGAACGCGGCGATTCGACTGCTCGGGCTGAATACGACCCAGGTCAAGAAACAGGCGGAAGACATCATCTTCGGCCAGCTTCGTCAGGTCATCGCGTCGATGAAGATTGAAGATATCAACCGCGACCGCGAGCAGTTTCTGACCGCGATTCAGCACTCGCTGGAACCCGAGCTGCGGAAGATCGGCCTGGTTCTGATCAACGTCAACATCACGGATATCACCGACGAATCCGGCTACATTGCGGCGATCGGGCAGAAGGCCGCCTCGGAAGCGATTCAGAAAGCCCGCGGCGATGTGGCCGAACAGGAAAAGCTCGGCGAAGTCCGCGTCGCTGGAGCCGACCGCGATAAACAGGTGCAGGTCGCCAGTGCTACGAAGGAACGGCAGATCGGGATCCGCGAAGCCGAACGCGAACAGGCTGTGCGCGTCGCAGAACTCAACAAGGAACAGCAGGTCGGCGAGCAGACGGCTGAGTTTGAACGCGACGTTCTGGTTTCGCAGGCCGATCAGCGGAAGCGAACCGCGATGGCCAACGCCGAAGCCCAGGCCGTCAAAGGGGAGGCGGAAGCTCAGGCCGACATTGCCGACGCGAAAGCCACCCTGCAGGTGCGTCAGGCCGAGGCGTACCAGATTTCCGAAACGAAGAAACGCGAGGCGGACGCGTCGGTGCGGGAAGCTCAGAACCGCGCGCTGGCGAAAGCTGCTCTGGCCGAAGCTGAAAAGGTCGAAGCCGAACAGCGAGCCGAACTGGAAGCTCCGGCGAAAGCTCAGAAGGCCCGCATCATCGTCGAGGCAGAAGCCGCCGCCGCCAAACGCAAGCTCGACGCCGAAGCGGAAGCAGCGGCGATCTTCGCGAAGCTCGAAGCCGAGGCCCGCGGACAGTACGAAATCCTGGCGAAGAAGGGCGAAGGCCTGCAGCGCATCATCGAAGCCTGCGGCGGCGCCGACCAGGCCTTCCGGATGCTGATGCTCGAACACATCGACGACCTGACCAGGGCGTCGGCCGAAGCGATCTCGAACATCAAATTCGACAAAGTCGTCGTCTGGGAAAACGGAGGCAGCGGCAACGGTCAGACCGCCACCTCCAACTTCCTCCAGAACATGTCCCGCACCCTGCCGCCCATGATGCACGTCATGCGCGACGTCGCCGGAGTCGAAATTCCCGAATACTTCGCAAGGCTGACGCCAGACACAGCCCCCGGTTCCAACGGGGCTGCAGCAGCCGAGCCAGCAACCACTGACGAGAGCACGCGAAGGTCAGCCGCGACTTCCGGCGAGAAAACGTAACAGCTCAAAGCTCTGGCAACACAGTCCGCACGACGATGCAGAAGCGTTTCTTCCTGGCGGGCAGTCCCGCGTACGCCGTTCGTCTCTCCCCGGTTGCTGGCGGCAACAGTTCCGCGATGCCGTGGCGGGGTAACAGAATTACCCCGCCGCGGCCTAATACGGCTCAAGCACTATCGACATCCAGCCAGTACGCGGCTTGACACTTGACAGTGACGACCGTAGCCTCACGCCCTTCAACAGATCATGACATCCCGTCGCGGGGTTACCCCGCCGGCGGGATAATCAGGAAATGCCGCGTCCGGGTAATCCGATAAAACCGCACGCCGCAGAATTCAAAGTTCGTCGACTGAATCACACTACACCAAATGTCACCCCCAGTTGATGGACCAAACGGATTCAAACTCGACACTCTGGTTTACCCCGGAAGTGTTGGAGAGATAGCCGTTGGCTTATTGACGAAAGACGGCGTAACGATGATGGGTCTCAGGTGGTGTGCCGGAAATGCACAGGTCGCGACTTGGCCGGGCGCGGAAACAGCATGGTATCTTGTGCCGTTCACTTTCGCGTCTGCCATCGGACGCTCGCTCGCCCAATTGCACGCGACGGGTCACACCGGAATAGACCCGCATGGATTTGACACAATGGCTAAATGGTTAATCGAAAACTCAGGACTAGATGATGCGATGTGTTACTGACTCGCGCGAGGGTCACTTGGAATTTCAAGCAAACCACGTTCGCTCATCGTCGTGATGGCGGTCGTGCGCGGAAAGCGACGGCGACGAACAAACGGTTGAACGTGAGCGGCGGGCCACGTCCGACTTGAGGCAACGTTTTTTGGCCGCCGCCACGTTAACCGAAGCGTTCTGTGCGTGAGCGTGCCATGACTCCCGATGCTGCAAAACGACAGAGCCATGACTTCCTCACGCAGCATCAACTCCCGATCAACGAAACACTACCCCTACTGGAGTCGCCGTCCGAGCTATCGCCGCAGTCCGCAATCGACGTTGCACGCCGCGCGTCTATCCTCACTCACATCATCGGAATCGGGTTCGGCCAACCGGGGTCCAAGATGAGACAGTCATTGGTCGACTTTGGCTTACTTCAGTTTGCGTCGGCAAGCGAGCGGGACCTTCTCGACGCCACCACATATTCGGACCAGCAGAAGATCAACGCGACATGGCTTATCGAATGCATGCAGGCTATCGGATGGTGCTTCAAATTTGTTGGTCTCGATCCATTTGCTGGCTGCGACGACGATCTGGCCTCGCATTTTCCACCGCCCTTTACAGACCCAGCGGACTTTATCCAAACGGCTTCACTTCGGCCGTTCCCAGAAATCTACCAACAAGCAGACTTACATTACCGTTTGCACTGGGCCGCACGTGATTCTCGGCTCAAGCAATTGCCGTGTAGAATCAAGGAAGGCGTCATTCAAGAACGCCGTAAGGCGCTTGATTGGGTGATCGGCGTCGAATCCAACTGGGATGAAATCCCGAGGGACACTTGAAACCAAGATCGCACAGAACCATGCGGTGAACGGGAGCGGGGTAGCACCGATTGCTTGCCAACCGGTGTGCGGAGCACAGGAGGTGGTTCTCGCAGGCCGGACCGCGTGCAGCGACAGGACGTTTTACTGTCCGCCGTTCAGTCAGTTGTGACCTGCTACGAATACTGGAGGCTGATGCTGTGGCTTCCTGTGACTCCAGCACTCGACTGTAAGCGGTCGGGCCGTACGAGTTCAGTCGGTGCGTTGCGTCTGGCTCTACGCAGCCTGCTCTGTTCTTCCGACATTGGCGGTGGGAAACGGATCCGCGTCTCTGGAATTCGGGCAGGCTACTTCAGGCTGCTGATCCAGTCTCGAATCAGCGTGATGGCTTGCTCGTCGCGGATGCTGGACGCGACGTGGGGCATGCGTCCCAGGCCCAGACGGTTCATGCGGAACCAGATCAGTGAGCGGTCCGGGTCGCCGGGGACCAGCAGTCGGGCGTCCTGCAGGTTGAACTGACCCTGGCCCGGCTTCACGTTGACCGTACCGGTTTCTTCGAGCGGCAGAGTCTGCAGCAGTTGGAACTCGGCGTTTCCACCACCCCACTTGCGATGGCAGTGGGAACAGTTGGCGTGCAGGTATGACCGTGCCCGATCATTGAGGCTGGCCGTTTCCGCGTGATAGTCAGTCAGTCGATCGAGACTGGAGATCTCGCCGGGGATCGCCTGCGTGAACAGGCCCAGTTCGTTGAAATACTCGATCTGATTCTTCTTCCCGACGCCGGCTCCGTAGTCATAGTCATGGTTCAACTGGTTGGTCTGTACGCCGAGTGCGTACTTCGCGGCCATTGTGTGGCACAGCGTACATTCCGCGCGACTCGGGAAATGCCAGGTTTGCCGACGGATGCCGTCCGGCGCGGAGGCGTCCCGGATCGTGTATTCGCGGTCGAGACCCTGCGCGTCGAGCAGCACGGCATCGGTCTGTTCGTCATTCCAGAGATACGTGTAACCGTGCCAGACCTGCGCTCCGTAAACGTCGTCTTTGCCGGGCATCTTTTCGTAATGGAGCAGTCGCGTTTCGAGCCGCTTGCGGGACGCGGGATTGCCTGCTTCCATCTCCAGGGAAAACGTTTTGACCAGGACTGTCCCGTCGGGGAACCGCCAGCCGGGTCTTGAACCGGGAGCCGGCTGCGGATACGTCACGGCTTCAAACTCGATCTGCCCTTTACCAGGGATCGCGAGGAACCGATCCTTGTGAGCGTGGTCTGACCACAGTGGAGCGATCACGTCGTATGGAATGACTCCGGACTCAGGCGTGTGGTCGTGCGTTGAAGCGAACAGGCCGGTCTCGCTGAGTTTCCGTGGAAACGGCGGCGAGTTCTCTGAAGCAGGGGGAGCCGGAATCAGTTCATTGAGCTGGCCTCCCGCGTAATCGACCAGCAGCAGTTCTGCATCGCCGGTCAGCCCGAACTCCACCAGCCGCAACTGCTCGTCGCACAGCTCGAAGTGAGCAACGACCTTCTTTGCGCCGGCATCCCACTTCAGTGCCCAGATCTTTCCAGTGTCGTAGTCACCGTAGATGTAATGGCCCTTCAGCTTCGGCAACCGGTTGCCGGTGTAGACGTAACCGCCGGTGATGGACCGGAAGTCTGAGTGCGGGTGCTCGACGATGGGGGCGACAATGGCCGTTGGTCCCCGAGGACGCTCCGGCCGAAAGGGGTGGCGACCCTCGTTGACACTCCATCCGTAATTGCCGCCACGTTCGATGATGTAAATCATCTCCCACAGGTCCTGCCCGACCTCGCCACCCCACAACCGTCCCTGCGGATCGAAACTGAACTTCCAGAGCTGCCGCAGTCCGTAGGCATAGACTTCCGGCCGAGCGTTTTTCATCGCGACGAATGGATTGTCTTTGGGGATGCCGTAGGCACGTCCGGCGTCCCGGTTGTCCACGTCGATTCGGAGCACTGAGCCGGTGAGATCCGAGATGTCCTGTCCGGTCAGCCGCTGATCGGCAATCCCGCTTCCGTCTCCCGTTGCCAGATAAAGCAGGCCATTCGGGCCGAAACGAATGCAGCCGCCGTTGTGGCCACCGGTCGGCCAGCGCAGCAGTTCCACTTCGCGGTTCGGATCGGCGCTGAGTTTCTCTCGGTCCGTTACCGTGAATTCGGAGAGCAGGCTGCCGTCTTCGCCGTCGCCCGTGATGGACGTGACGAAGAGACGCCCGTTCCTTGCAAAGTCAGGATGAAACGCGATTCCGTAAACCGTTCGTCCGACGTCCAGCAGCAGCGATTTTTCGCTGGTCGATCGGTCATCGGCGAACGCGAAGATCTTCCCGGTCCGCTCTGCCATCGCGAGCCGTCCAGTGCCCGGAACTTGTCCGAATGAAAGTGGCTCATCGAACTTCAGATGCGGAAAAGCGACCTGAAGCGTGTACGCAGCGGGCGGATCCGGAGTGCCAGCAATTCTGGAATTGGTCCACAGCGTCCGCTCGCGAGAAGCAAATCCATCGGCAGCGAAACTGCAGACGTCGACACTGACACTCAGAAATCCCGCCATCAGCAACGCTGGAAGAACTCGATTCATGACGAATTCCCTGTAAGCGATTCGCGGATTGAAAGTCACAGCCTGTGCGCCATGCCGGAACTCAGAAAGCCCGATGGGGCAGGCATCGTGGATGTTCTGCGGCCGACCTTGAACAACAGCGTGCGCTGGCCGGAGCTACTCGCTCCAGACGCGGCGCAGAAAATCCACAACGTTACGGTGCATAAAGCCTTCGATGTCAGACTCGGAGTAGCCGCGGGCCCGGAAGAGATCCGGCAGTGTCTGCAGGTCGGCGATTGAGTCCAGGTCCATCGGAGTCTGCTCAGTGCCGTAGCCCCCATCGAGGTCGGTCCCGATACAGACATGGTGAGCGCTGCCGGCCAGTTGGCAGATGTGATCAACATGGTCGCAGATTCGCTCGATCTTCAACTGAAAGTCTTCCGGCCGGCTCCTGAGATACTTCCAGCCGGGCACCATCATGATTGCATCAAAAGCCATCCCCAGCAGACCGCCACGCTCGATGACCGCTTTGATCTGATCGTCCGCAAACTGGCGATTCCACGGGGCGAGTGTGCGGCAGTTCTGATGACTGGCCCACAGTGGCCCTTCATAGACATCCAGGGCGTCCCAGAACGTCTGGTCGCACAGGTGCGTGACGTCCAGAATGATCCCCAGCCGCTGCATTTCCTTGAGCAGATCTTTTCCCGCCGGATGAAGAGGGCCTTCGGAGTCAGTGCCGTCAGCGTATCGACCGGGACCATAGTGAGCTGGTCCGAGTGCCCGCAGCCCGTCGTTGTAGCTGCGTTCGAGATAGTCCAGCGAGACGATTGAGTCAGCTCCTTCCAGACTCAGCACGAATCCAATCGGCAGCCTGCCAAGCATCTTTTTCGACTCAACAACGTACGGCGTTCCGTCATCGCAGGGCGGTGAGTTCTTCCAGAGTTCCACGTGAGCATCCAGCTCGGCTACGTTTGTAATCGGTGTCATCTCACCGAGTTCCGTCATGATCCGATACCAGGCAAGCTGCCCGCGAGTCTGCGCCCAGGCCTGCTCCGGAGAACTCCAGCCCGGCAGCTTGTGAAATCTCGAAGCGTGGCGGCCGATGACTGTCGCCACACACAGGCCGACATTTCCCTTCCGCATTTCAGGGAAGCAGACCGTGCCGTTTCCGCGTTCGACGAAATCGGCCATCTGACCTTCCCAGCGGCGAATGCGTTCCAGCGACCATCGCAGATCACGATTCCGCTGCATGGCGTTCATGGAAAGATCAAGATGAATGTCGACGATCAGTGGCTTCGTCATAAGTACCTCCAGGGAGAAAAACGGTGCTCGGGAATACTTGCCGGGAACCGTGGCTGTCGGCAATGGACGCAATGACTTTTGATGCGGGCGAGCGTCAGACCGGCCGTCACCCGGCGAGATTGCAGGCCGTGCGTTTTACAACGTCCGCCGCCAGGCTATTCACCGCGTCCGTCGAGCGATCGGCTTCCGGCTCCAGAAGTTTGTCGCGGTGGGCTGGTCCTGATATCAGTGCCGATTCCTTACTGGTGTCAATTGATGCCCTGGCAATCCAGTGAAGTCACACGGCGGGACCAACCGGAGCTGTCACGATATCGATGCCAGCGCTGAATCTTCGCACGACCTCTGGCGGCGGCTGTCAATCAGACGTAAACGCGACGATTTCCCTTCAAAGTCGAGTCTCCCTGAAACTGCACTGGAACGTGAGCCATGCGACAACTGATGCCACTGACGCTTGCCGTGATCATGATCGGTTCGACGATCACACACGCAGACGACCACATGCTCTTCATCTCGTCCTTTGCCGCCGGAGAGAAAGGGGCGATTCACTCCTGCTCGTTCAATCTGGACACTGGAGAGTTGAAGCTGCTGCGGCAGACGACGGACATTGAAAACCCGTTCTTTCTGGCCGTCTCACCAGAGGGGCGGTTTCTGTACGCCATCGACGCGGCGCAGTTCGGTGATGATGAGAACGAGTTTGTCACGGCCTTCCGCATCAACCGGAAATCCGGACAGCTCACGCGATTGAACTGCCAGTCGGCGATGGGCCGGACATCATGCTACCTGGATATTGATGACACTGGAAAAACGCTCGTTGTCGCGAATTACTCCAGTGGCGACGTGGCCGCGCTCCCCATCCAGAAAGATGGATCTCTGAGCGAGGCTGCCTCATTCATCAGACACACCGGTTCCAGTGTCGATCCTGCGCGGCAGAAAGGGCCATTCGCGCATAGTATCGAGATCAGTCCTGACAATCGGTTTGCCCTGGCCGCCGATCTGGGAATCGACAAGGTGCTGATCTATCGGCTCGATCCGGCGACGGCGAAGCTGACGCCCAACGACGTTCAGCCTTCCGCGAACGTCGCCCCCGGTTCCGGTCCGCGACATCTGACGTTTCACCCGAATGGCAGGCGGGTCTATGTCATCAGCGAATTGAAGAACACGGTGACCGTTTTTGATTACGACACAGAAGCTGGAACACTTAAAGAGCGACAGACCATCTCGACACTGCCTGCGGATTTCGCCGGCACCAGTTATTGCGCCGATCTGAAGATGACGCCCGACGGCAGATTTCTGTACGGCACCAATCGCGGACATGACAGCATCGCTGTCTATCGAACCGCCGAGGACGGACAACTGACTCTGGTGAGTATCCAATCGAGTCTGGGCAAAGGGCCGCAGAACCTGCTGATCACACCGGATGGCCGCTGGCTGTTATGCGCAAACATGCCAGGAAACAATGTGGCGGTCTTCGGGATCAATGCCGAATCGGGGCAACTCACAGCGCAAGGCGACCCGATCGCCGTCGCCATGCCCTCCTGCATCCGCTGGTTGCCTTAGACTGGCTGGGGGGAATAGACCACTGACCGCTTCAAGTTCATCTCAATTGCTCAGGAACCGGCAATGAAACGCGTCCCGGCCAGACCACTCGTGTATGAATTCAGTCGACACCTCGAACCACGCGTTCGCATCGAGTCAGGGGAAACACTGCTGGTCGAATCGGAAGACGCCCTGTCCGGGCAGATCCGGACGAACGATGATCGACGTGACAAGCAGGCCATGCCGTTCAGCAATCCCGTGGCCGGCCCGATCTTCGTTACGGGAGCCGAACCGGGGGATTCGATCGTCGTGACGATTGAGAAAATCGAACCGCGCGACGGCCAGGCCGCGACTTACACGGGCTCGCCGAAACAGTTGTGCGAGTGGCTTGGCACCGATGTTCCACACGGCGCTCACGTCTGTCCGATCCGGGACGGCCACGTCTACTGGAGCGACGACATCGCGATCCCGTATGCGCCGATGCTGGGTTGTATTGGCACCGCGCCGGCGGTCGGCGTTCCCTCGACACTCCCGGCCGGGCCGCATGGAGGCAATCTGGATCTGGTCGAGGTCCGTCCCGGCAGCAGGATTCAGCTTCCCGTCTTTGTCGATGGTGCCTGCCTGTACCTCGGAGATGCTCACGCTGCGATGGGGCACGGCGAGCTGTCGGCCACTGGTCTGGAGATGGCCGCTGAGACAACGATTCAAGTCGAACTTCAGAAATCGAAAACAATCGCCGGACCTCGGATTGAAACGGCGACGGAAATCGTCACCGTCGCGACTGGTTGCCCAATGGAACGTTCCATCGCCGAGGCGTATGCCCAGCTCATTCTGTGGATGGAAGCGGATTACGGCTGGAACCGCTGGAAGGCGTATGACGTCTTGACGCACGTCGGCAGGATTTCGGTCGGGTATTACGGAATCGGTACTGTCGGCACGAAGATTGAAAAGCACTACCTGACCAGTCCTCACTGACCATCGTTGAGATTCCATCTGAGCGTGCCAGCCTCGCATTCCGCCTGCGGGCAGTCTGCCAACGGTTGCGGCTGGCAGCGTCGTTCATCGTCAGACGATCGAATCAATTCCTTGCGAGTGAACGACGCAGGACGGACCTGCCGGTTACTGTTTCGCTCAAAATCGTGACGCCGAACACTCAAAGGAGATCAGTGATGTCAGACGACCGCCAGGCAACCGTTCGGCCTGTTGAGGAAGCCTCTGCAACCGGGCGCGTTGCGGAAATCTTTGCCGATATTCGCGAGACGAAGGGGCTCGATTTCGTCCCGCGCTTCTGGCGTGTCATCGCGACAAATCCAGTGCAGCTTGACGTGGTCTGGTCGAGCCTGAAGAAGCTGATGCACCCCGAAGCTGTCGGCGGAACATCGCGTCTCGGTCCGGCCGTCCGCGAGATGATCGCCGTTGCCGTTTCCGCCACCAACGGTTGCCGCTACTGCATCAACTCGCACACGACGGCACTGAAGAAGCACGGCGTCGATGACGAAACGATCGGCGAGGTGCTGGCCATCGCCGGTCTGTTCAACATGACGAACTCCCTGGCCGACGGTTATCAGATCGAACCCGACGTCCTGCCGCCGCTGGAATAGTCATGATCGAGATCGACGCCTCAACGACGCTGGACTATCTCCGCGGACCGGGCCGCGAGTTTCTGCCGCAGGTCGGCCTGACAGCTGCCGATCTGAATTCGGCAACGGCGACCGAACTGGCGTGGGGCGTTTCCAACATCGTCATCCGCGTCGATGTTCAGCCCGCGGTGCGGAGCTTCGTGATCAAGCAGTCGCGCGAGAAGCTGCGCACACAGATCGACTGGTTCAGCCAGTTGGAACGCATCTGGCGCGAAGTCGACATGCTGCACGCCTTGAAACGTCTGCTGCCCGACGGCGTCGTACCGGTCGTTCTGTTTGAGGATCGCGAGAACTATCTGTTCGCGATGGAGGCGATCGAGGCGAGTCATCGCGTCTGGAAAGCGGAACTGCTTGCGGGGGAGATCGATCAGAACGTCGCGAAAACCCTTGCGGGCTCCCTCGCGGCGATTCACCGTGGTTCGACTGGTAACGAGGTACTGGCGGAACAACTCGGCGACCGTACCGTCTTTGACGAACTGCGACTTGACCCGTTCTACCGCTACGTCGCCGAGCATGACGAGCACTGCCGCCCGGCGCTCGAAGCGATCATCGAATCCTCGCTGACCCGCAGCGACAGCATTGTTCTCGCAGACTTCAGCCCGAAAAACATCCTGCTCGCGTCGCACGGCCCGGTACTGGTCGACTTTGAAACCGGCCACTTCGGCGCCCCGGCGTTCGGCGTCGGCTTCTTCCTCAGCCACCTGCTGCTGAAGGTTGTTTGCCACGCGAGCAAATCAAACGAGCAACGTGGAGCTTGTCTGGCCATGCAGGTCATTGCGATGACCCGCGAGTTTAATCGTCTCTACTTCTCTTATCTCGCAAGAAAGCCAGCCCCTCACTGGTTCGAACCGACCGGCAGCGAGACGTCCGATTACGAACGTCGCTGCGTGCGCCATCTTGGAGCGTGCATGCTGGCCCGCGTCGCCGGCAAGAGCCGCGTCGACTACCTGCGTGAAGACTGGCAGCCGAAGTTCGTCACCCGCTACTGCCACGGCCTGCTGACCGACTCTGGCCTGACGCTGAACGAGGCGTTCGACTGGATGGAGAATACGCTGATCTGTTTTGTGAACTCCGATTGAAGTTCAGCGGCTCGTTGCCAGCGGCGAAGCCGCGGCAGAACTTAGCTGCGGGCGTCAGCCCGCAGTTCTTTACTAACCATGACTTGAGCCGCGAAGCGGCGACAGAGGACCTCATGGGAAGTTTCACACAACTGAATTACCACATCGTCTTTTCAACGAAATACAGACGCCCAGCCATCAGCGCCGACTTGCAGGCTCGTCTTTACGAATACCTCGGCGGAACGATTCGCGGCAGAAAGGGTCAATCAATCGAAATCGGCGGGACCCGCGATCACGTCCATATCCTGACGAAACTCTTGCCGACGCTGGCGGTCGCGGACGTCATCCGCGATCTGAAAGCCAACTCATCGAAATGGATCAGTGAACTGCCAGGAACTCGGTTTCCCTTCGAGTGGCAGAAGGGCTACTCAGCATTCACCGTCAGTTACTCGCAGATCGATGCCGTGCAGCGATACATTCGCGACCAGGCAGAGCACCACCGGACGAAAAGTTGTCAAGAGGAGTACGTTGAGTTTCTGAAGCGGCATAACGTTGAGTTTCGACTCGAGTATCTGTTTGAAGGTGAGCATCACGGCTGACTGCTGCCGCCGCTTCGCGGCTTTTTGTCGTTTTTTTCCGGTTCTGCGGGCTGACGCCCGCAGCTACGTTCTGTCGCGGCTTCGCCGCTTTCTGATGATCCTCTTCTCCAGACGCTGACGCCCAGAGTCTCTTCGCTACCCAGTCGCCCATGACCTTCCTCCAGCCACTTCTGCTGATCGGACTGCCGCTGGTTGCGTTGCCGATCATCATTCACCTGATCCATCGGCACCGGCATCGGACGGTGAAGTGGGCGGCGATGATGTTTCTGCTCGACGCGCAGCGGATGACGCGGGGTATGGCGCGGCTCAAGCAGATTCTCATCATGGCGATGCGGATGCTGGCAATCGCGGCTCTGCTGCTGGCAGCGGCGCGTCCGCTGGCGAGTGGCTGGATCGGACTCGCGGCGGGCGGGACGCCGGAGACGACGCTCATTCTGCTTGACCGGTCGCCTAGCATGGCGCAGCAGAACCTGCAGACGGGCGAGTCGAAGCTCTCATCCGGAGTCAGCAAGCTCGCCGGGCTGCTCGAACAACTCGGAAGTGCGTCGCGAATCGTTCTGATTGAGAGTACCGGGCTCGCTCCGATCGAGATCGAATCGGCGGCGGCGTTACGGGACCTCCCGGAAGCGCGGACGACTGATTCGGCGTCGAGCCTTACTGGGATGTTTCAGGCAGCACTGGATTACCTGACCGTCAATCAGGTCGGACGTACCGACATCTGGGTCTGCTCCGACCTGCGGCGGACGGACTGGGAAGCCGACAGCGGGCGGTGGGCGAGTCTCCGCGAATCGTTGACGCAGCTCGAAGGCGTGCGGTTCCAACTGCTCGCGTACCCGGACGTGCCGCGCGAAAACGTTTCCGTTGAGGTTCAGTCCGTCAAGCGCCGCAACGTACCGGGCGGCGCGGAGCTGGTGCTCGATATCCGGCTGCTGCGGCAGACCGAGAGTGCCGTTTCGGCAAACGTCCCACTGACGTTTCTGATCAATGGAGCGAGGTCAGTTCACGAGGTCGAGATGACCGACGACGAACTCGTCCTGCAGGGCCACGTGCTGCCGATCGACGACAATTCAGCGACCGGCTGGGGCCGTGTCGAACTGCCGGCTGATGCCAACCCGAGAGACAATTTCAGTTGTTTCTGCTTTGCCAGCGAAGCAGCGCGGCACACGGTGATTGTCTCAGACATCGCCGCGGTTGCTGAACCATTCCGAATCGCCGCAACCGCGCCGACGGATCCGAATCCGAATCTCGAACACACCGCTGAAGTCTTCTCGACCGACCGCGTTGAAGAAATCGACTGGTCGCGGCCGAGTCTCGCCGTCTGGCACGCCAGTCTGCCGGACGGAGCAATCGCACAGCGGCTGTCGAACTACGTGGCGGAAGGCCGGCCGATTCTGTTTCTGCCACCCGACGAGCCATCGCAGCAGTCCTTGTTCGGTGCCCGCTGGGGTGAGTGGTCGCAGTCGGTGAATGACGATCCGTTTCGTGTCGAGAGCTGGCGGCAGGATGAGGATCTGCTGGCAAATTCGCAGAGCGGCGCCGCGTTGCCGGTCGGCGATCTCAACATTTACCGCCGCTGTGCGATCACTGCGCCGGGCACTGTTCTGGCGCGGTTTGCCGATGGTCAGCCGCTTCTGGTGCGGGTTCGTCCGGATGCGGCTGAGGATTCCGAAACGTCGCGCAACGAAAGTTCAACGCTTTCGGCCAGTTCGTCCGTCTGGTTCTGCGGGACACTGCCGCAGGCGTCGTATTCGAGCCTCGCGCGCGACGGCATCGTCTTTTACATCGCTGTGCAGCGTGCTCTGGAAATCGGAGCCCGGGCGCTCGCCCCGGCGCAGCAGTACACAGCCGGAAGTCTCGACGTTCCTGATCTGAGTCTGGCCGAACCTTACTCCGACGACACGGAATCAATTGTCTCAACAGAACGCCGCTTCCACGCGGGTGTTTACCAGGACGGCGAACGCTTGATCGCGCTGAATCGTCCCGCCTCAGAGGACCGGCTCGACGTGCTGTCCGACGAAGCCATCTCGGGCCTGCTGAGCGGTCTTGATTACCGCGTCGTCACCGACCAGCTCGACAGCGGCGAATCGCTCGCGAGCGAAGTCTGGCGTGCGTTTCTGATCACGATGGCCCTCGCCCTGATCGTTGAAGCCGCTCTCTGCCTGCCTCCGAAACCAGAGTTCCGCCCCGATGCGATTTCCGGCTTCCGTGCCAATCACGAAGCGTCAGCATAGAAGCCGGTCCGAAACAAGACCTCGAACGGGACCATATGCGAAGGCTCCGGCAGGTCGGGTGCTGTTTGGGTGTCCGAGACCAGAGGTGCGGAGGCCCTCGCTGCCACTGGTTTTTCCTGTCAATGTCGGTCAAGCTGCAGGCCTGCCGGCTTCTGGTTCAGTGACAAGAGCATTGCCTCGCGCGCGGGATGACGTCCCTGCGAGTCTGACTGAAAACCTGGGAGCATCTGGCCGATGAAGAAACGGACGGGCGACCGTGTGACCCACCGACGCTGGCGATTGCAGAGCGTGCTCTTGTGCGGTGCGACCTCGTTTCTGTTACTGCCGATTGAGCTGCCGGCTGCCGCGCCGCTTGACGCTGAGGTCGCTGGCGGGATTTTCGGTGCGCACGTTCTTGCGGAAAACGTCTCCGCTGTCCGTCGCCAGGCGGCGACTCTCGATGCTGAGCAGCGGTTCGAGTTGCTTGCCGAGTGGGTGCTGCCAGACGTTCGGCATTCTGGATTTCGGCTCAGCGGCGAGTTCAGTCAGACGCGGCCGGCCCCTGTTTCGGATTTTGCGACAGAACATGACGGACTCGGCGGAGCACTGGTTTCGCCGATGTTTGATCTGCTCGACCTGGCTGCTGCGACCGGGCGCATCGCGGAGTTGCGCGATCGGGTCGCGGCGGTTGAGGAATCGCCCGACAGTTTTCAACAGCGGGCGCGGGAGGCGTTGCTGTTGCTGCTGAGTCTGGAGCTGGGCGACGCTGCGGCGGCTGGGTCAGCATTTGATGCTCTGTTCGCGGCGGTTTCGAAGAGCGAGCCGCAGTCGCTGGCGGACCAGTGGCCCGAGACGCTCGTCGCGGCTCGCTGCCTGAAGCGGTTCCCGGACTTCGCCCCGCTCAGCGATCTGCTTGGATACCTGATGACACAGCGGGTCCAGAAGAGGGTGCCGGCGCGCGAGGATGACTGGTTCGTGTATCTCTCGTCGCTGGCTCGCGAATACGACGCGTACGCAGCACTCCGCACCGGTGGACCGAGCGGCCATCAGAGACGGGCGGTTGAACCATTGAGGAACTGGATTCCGGTCAGTCGCGAACTGGCGAGCAGTTGCGGACGCGGTCTGTCCGTTGCGTCCTGGCAGTGGGACGGCGTCGAGTGTCGACACCTTCGCGGTCACACCGAGGACTACCTGTTTTATCACAGCCCGCTCCGTGGCGAATACTCGATCGAAGCCGACGTGCTCGGTTACAGCACGGCGCAGTTGCTGATTGCCGGCGAGTTGTTCGGACCGGGCAATCCGATGCAACTGATTACCGGTCTCTTCCGAACGGGAAGCACAACGCAGCCGATCGCCCCGCCGCTGCACCAGGTCGATCAGTGGATCCGGTTTCGGACTGACATCAAAGATGGTGTCAACCGCGTCTGGGTGAATGGCCGGCTCGTCCACAGCCGCAAGGTCACGCCGGACTTCGATCCGTGGGTCGCCATCCGGAGCTGGTCACGTGCTCCGGGCACGGTTCGCGATCTGCGGATCAGCGGTCGGCCGGAGATCCCGAACGCGGTTGAACTTTCCAGCCCCGGCGGCCTCGCCGGCTGGTACCCGTATTACGGAGAAGACTTCGGCACTGACAGTGTCGACTGGCAGACGCCTGTTGACTCGCGCGACGGAGCGCAGATTGTCGGAGTTCGTCGTGGCATTCCGGGCTACTCACTCGAACGCCTGCTCCGCTATCACCGGCCGCTGATCGAAGACGGTTCGATCGAATACGAGTTTTACTACTCGCCCGGTGAGTCGGTCGTTCATCCGGCGCTGGGACGACTGGCGTTTCTGCTTGATCCTGACGGTGTCCGGCGGCACTGGCTGACCGACAGCCGCTACGATCGCTCGTCTCTCTCGCCGGACAACTCGACTCCATTCGACGCTGGCGATCCGGGCCGACAGCCGCTGCCACTGAGGGCCGACGAGTGGAATTCACTGCGTCTCGCGTTGACGGGTCAGACCGCTCGACTCGAGCTGAACGGTGAGGCGATTCTGGAAACGCCGCTCGACGCGACGAACTCGCGGCATTTCGGTCTGTTCCACTTTGCCGAGCAGTCGGAAGTTCGAGTCCGCAACGTCGTGCTGCGCGGCGACTGGCCGAAGACGCTGCCGGACATCGCCGACCAGCAGCTTGCCGATCCTGCGGCGACAATGTTTGACGCTCAGCTTGCCGCGCTTGATCCGGTTTTCGAGCACGACTTCCGCACGGAGGAATTGCCGGACGAGTACTTTGAATTCAGTGGCGGGTTCGAGATGAGCCAGACGGCGCTGACACCGCAGGGCTTCGAGCATTTCCAGAAGTCAGATGGCGAGTATCGGCATTCGAGCCTCAACAACTGGCTGCGGATGCACGGCGACTTTGACGTGACTGTCGGCTTCGCCGATCTGCAACTCGCCGAGAAGCAGGTCTGCGGGGCCGAACTGTGGGTCACTTTTGACGGAGGCTACGCCGTCGCGGTCAAGCGGCGCTGGCAGAAGCCCGACTGCTATCGCGTGGTCGTTGACTGGGCGCTGCCTCCTCAGGCCGGAACGTCGACAGCCGACGCTGGCGAGTTCCGTCGTGTCTCAGACTACATCTCGACAGAAGCGGCGACCGGGCGCATGCGCGTCGCCCGGCGCGGCGACACGGCCTATGTCCTGTTTGCCGAAAACGATTCGTCGGAGTTTCGCGTCGTCGCGTCGCGCTCTTTTGAATCGATGAGACAGCGGATGGCTCAAGCCCGGCTGACAATCGTCGCGAACGAGGGCGGGACAACACGAGTCACCTGGCAGAAGCTGCGAATCGGAGCAGAGCAACTGCTGATCCTGCCCGATCCACGAAATCCGCCGAAGCTGCTGCTGAACGTGATAAACGCCGATGGCTCCGGCCTCAAGCAGATCACTCAGCCGTTCGAGGATCCCGAGATCGCCGGGTACGCGTCGCCCGACTGGTCGCCCGACGGCCAGTGGATCGCGTTTGACGGTTACACCGGCCGGGCCGAAACCTCGCATTCGTATCTGATCCGGGCAGACGGAACCGGCTTCAAGGATCTGGGTCTCGGAATCATGCCGACCTTTTCGCCCGATGGAAAACGGATCGCGTTCACCTGGGCACTCAACGGCATGGCGACGATGGACCTCAATGGCGAAAACCGCGAGGTCGTCACTCCGGACGGCTGGGGAGCGCAGTGGTCTCCCAACGGGAAATGGATCGCGTATGAGTCCCGCGGCCGCGTCAACGGCAGCTACTCTGCCAACGTGACGATCATCGACCTGAAGACGAAGGAAAAACGAATGCTGCTGGAAGGTGAGCAGGCGACCCGCTACTCGCAGATTTACTGGAACGCGGCCTGGTCACCGGACAGTCGACAGTTCGCGTTCAAAGGGAACGTCAAGAGTGGTCAGACGGAAGTCGCGATCACTTCGGTCGACGGATCGTCGAAAGTTTTTCGCGTCGTTTCGGAAGAAACGTTCGATCCCGAAATGGCCTGGCATCCGGACGGGAACAGCCTGCTGCTGGCGAAAGTCTCGAAGCCACACGGCGGCAAGCGGCTGTTCGTGTACGACCTCGTCGCGTCGAAGCTGTCGCTGCTCGAATCGCAGCCGATGGATCGGATGAATTTTCACGGAGCCTGGTCTCCCGACGGGAAGCGCATCGTATTTACGAGCCGCGCCGAACCCGGTCCCATTCCCTGGCAGCCGAAACAACCAGCTCAGTAACCACCAATCGACACAGGAGAATCTGAAATGAAGAAGTCCGTCCTCGCCGCACTGTCGGCCGCTCTGCTGGTGATCGCGTTCTCGCTGATGAGTGACGCACAGGACGACGCGAAAACAGATCCGGAACTGGTCGCTGATCTCAAACTGCTGCAGGGAAGCTGGGAGCTGCATCATGGCAACGAAGGCAAGGGACGGCCAAACACGCGCAGCGTTAAGACGATCGAAGGCAACAAGGAGACGCTGCGACGCTACAGCGTCGCGACCGGAAAGCTGGTCCGCGAGCACTCGGTCGAGTTCCAGCTCAGTAAGTCAGGCAGCGTGCGCGTGATGACGTTTTACGGCGTCGGCGGTTCGCCCGAGCAGGGCCTGTCGTACGTTTACAAAGTCGACGAAGAGAACTTCTGGGACATACCCGGTCTGTTACAGGGCGGCGAGTATCGCAACTATCAGAACGAACCGACGATCTGGCACTGGAAGCGCGTTCGCGAAAACGCTGCAGCGGCTCCGACCGAGTAGCGCCGACTCTGGGACTGAGCTTGAGTAACTCTGACGCCGCAGTTGTGCCCGGATTCTGAACTCAGTCGCCTGCTCGCCGGGCAGCTTGCGATTGTCGCGGCGGCTCCAACTGCGGCCAGATTGCGTGGATGCCCGCAGAAGTGATGCGACGCTCGTGTGTGGAGATCCACGAAAGCGAGATTCAGGGGCATGTGATTTTCCCTGCGGCATAGCCATTGCGAATTGAGAGTGACGCAGCGTCCGTCTGATGAGGTCGAGAACGGCTTTCGATGGCGGAACGCAGCAAGTCTCGATTTGTCACTTGCAGTGTGAGAGTCCTCAGGCTCATGGTCGTGGCACTGAGTTCCCCGCAGGAAAGTGTCGCCGAATCCCAGATATCGGCTGCGGTCGGTGCATCGACAGCGAACTCCTCGAATGCCTCTTTATCGCTGGCAGGTATCGTTGTTGTCGGCAACGGGCCGGTGGGTTTTCGGCTGCTGGAGAAACTCTGCGACCGGCATCTGCAGCGTTCGCATCGATTGATTGCGTTTGGTGAGGAAGCGCGACCGGCATATGACCGCGTGCGGTTGACTTCGTTCTTCGATGAGGAAACTGCGGCATCGCTGACATTTGCTGACCGGGACTGGTACGAGGACCGCGGCATCGAACTGCGCACCGGCGATCCGGTGCTGGCCATCGATCGCGAAGCGAAGACGATTCGCTCGCGATCGCTGGATTGTGTTCCGTACGACACGCTGGTTCTGGCCACGGGGTCGAGTCCGTTTGTGCCGCCGATTGAAGGGCGCGATCTGCCGGGCGTGTTTCTGTACCGGACCGTTGATGATGTCGAGCAGATCAAACAGTTCGGTCAGTCGGCGAAGTCGGCCGCAGTGATCGGCGGCGGACTACTGGGCCTCGAAGCTGCCCGCGCGCTGCTGGACCTCGGACTGGAAACGCACGTTGTTGAAATGGCGTCCGTGCTGATGCCGCGGCAACTCGACAACGACGGAGCGGCGCTGCTGCGCGAGCTGATCGAATCGCTCGGCGTACGCGTCCATCTGCAGAAAAAGACGCAGGCGATTCGCGCTGACGGAGAGCGGCGGATCATTGAGTTTCCAGACGGAACGCTCGACGTCGATCTGATCGTCATTGCAGCGGGGATTCGACCGCGTGACGAACTGGCGCGAGAGGCTGGTCTCGACGTCGGACCGCGCGGCGGCATCGTGGTCGATGACCAGTTGCGAACATCAGACCCGAATATCTACGCGATCGGTGAGTGCGCTCTGCATCGCGACACGATCTACGGTCTCGCGGCGCCGGGTTACCACATGGCTGACGTCGTCGCGGCGACGCTGAACGCGGAACACGCCGCGTTTACCGGCAGTGACGTCTCGACGCGGCTCAAACTGCTGGGTGTCGATGTCTCGCTGTGCGGCGACTATCTCGACGTCAGCGACGCGCAGGCGCTGACGATTCGGAATGACGAGGCATACCGCAAACTCATCCTCCGCGGGCAGAAACTCGTCGGTGCCGTCGGCGTCGGACCGTTTCCTGAACTGCCGCGCGTGCAGGAAGCAATCACGAAACAGCGGCGTATCCGGGGCAAACAGCGGCGGCGTTTCGAGTCGGAGGGCTCGTTATGGCCACCGCCGGAAAACGCGGACGTCGCGGCGTGGCCGGCAGGTGCGATCGTCTGCAGTTGCGTTGGCGTTTCTCGCGGTGAGCTGACCGCAGCCTGCGAACGCGGCTGCCGGTCGGTCGATGCTCTTGCGGCAGCCACCGGAGCGTCGACCGTCTGCGGGTCATGTCGGCCGCAACTGGCCGCGCTGGCCGGCGCTCCGTCGGAACCCGTTGTTGAAACACCGGGCTCGCGCTGGCTGCTGGCCGCGTCGTTGTCTGCGGCGGTGCTCGTCGGGGTGATTCTGCTGTTCGGGCCGATCGCCTGGTCGAGCACTGTTCAATCGGCGTGGTACCAGTTTGAGGCCGTCTGGCGCGACGCCTTCTGGAAACAGGTCACCGGCTTTTCGCTGATCGGTCTGTCTGTCGCCGCGCTGCTGCTCTCACTGCGGAAGCGCTGGAGTCGGTTGCAGTTTCTGAACTTCGGCTGGTGGCGGGCCGGGCACGGCATTCTGGGCACGCTGACGGTCGCCGGGCTGATCGCTCATACGGGAATGCGTCTGGGCAGTCATCTTAACTTCTGGCTGATGACGACGTTTCTGGGACTCAGCGTTGCCGGTGCATTGACTGGCGCCGTCACGGCCATGGAAGGCCGGGCTTCTGGTGATCTGCAGCGACAGATTCGCCTCTGGCGGCCACGTCTGACGCTGCTGCACATCGTCTGTTTCTGGCCGTTTCCGATCCTCGTCGCGTTTCACATCTTCGCAGCCTTTTACCTGTAGCCGTCACTTCCGACAGGAGCCCCAATCATGGCCCCCAGCACCTCTGCCTTCAGCATTGCCGAGATGACCGACCGTGAACTCGCTCACTTCATCCTCTCCGCGGAGCCCGGCTTTCTGCGACCGGATGTCCGGCAACGTCTGGAAGGTTACGACCGCCCGACGCTGACCCGCCTCGCGTTTCTGACGCTGCGAGCCGTGGAAGGCAGTTGCTCGATCATCAGTCCTTCAATCTGAATGTCGGGCGGGAGTTAGTGGCTGGGACTGGCTGAGCCTGCGAAGGAAGCCCCGGAACGCGAAAGCACGGAATACAGAGTCCGGAGTTTCGCTCGTACCTCCCTCCTCCAGCCACCCTGGGACGAGTCTCTCCCGTACGTGAGTCCGGAATTCGGTTATGTCGAACGTCACGCTGTGGGCAATCTGGTTGCTGCTGACTGTCGGGCTCGGCGGGCTGCTGGCCTGCGCTGTGCCGACGAGTGACTCGACGTCGGAGCTGTCCACGGTGTTTCTGCCGGGCGAGACCACGCACGGGCATTATCAGATCGAAATGAAGTGCGCGGCGTGTCACGAACCTGGCGGCAGTGTGCGCGAGGAATCCTGCCGCGACTGCCACGCTGCGGAACTCAGGCAGGCTCGCGATACCCATCCGGAAAGCAAGTTCCGTGATCCGACGAAAGCAAAGCTGCTGCAGCACATCGACGCGCGAAGCTGCATCGCCTGTCACAGCGAGCACGTTCCCGAGCGCACTCACGCGATGGGACTGACGCTGCCGACCGATTACTGCTTTCACTGTCACCAGTCGATCGGTGAGGACCGTCCGAGCCATGCGGCGTTTCAGTACGACTCGTGCGCGACCGCCGGCTGTCACAATTACCACGACAACACAGCGCTGTATGAGAACTTCCTGCTGAAGCACGCTGGCGAGCCGGACATTCTGGAGAGTCCTCTGCTGAGGCTGCGTCGTTCTCAGACGGTCGGGCGGCAAGGGGGCGGGAGTCCTTTTCGGAGTGAGCGCCAGCCATTGGGAACGCGGTCTGACCGCAAAAGACTCCCGACCTCCTCGGACCCAACGACTTCAAATCGTCCCACTGAAACCGTCACTCGATCCACAATACAACTCACGATCGACGATCACGACGCGCTGTCTTCGCACGCGAGCGACCATTCGCTTCTGACGGCCTGGGTTGAATCGAGTCACGCTCGCGCGGGTGTCAACTGCTCGGGCTGTCATCAGCCGAAGAGGGACGGCGGTGCTTCCAGGTGGTCTGACGCCGTCGGTCATGAAACCTGTCGCCAGTGTCACGCGTCGGAAGTTGACGGTTTTCTGGCGAGCCGTCATGGCATGAGGCTCGCGGCCGGGCTCTCGCGCATGCAGCCGTCGAACGCTCGCCTGCCGATGAAGTCCAGCGCCGCGCACGAATCACTGACCTGTAACGCCTGCCATCCGGCTCATCGTTATGACACGGCAGAGGCCGCAGTCGCTGCGTGTCTGAAGTGCCACGACGATCAGCACAGCCGCGAATACGCGGGGTCGTCGCATTACCGACTATGGCTGGCTGAGGTCTCGGGCAAAGCTCCCGCAGGCAGCGGCGTTTCCTGCGCGTCGTGTCATCTGCCTCGGACCGAGGACGGACGCGTCTCGGTCGAGCACAACCAGAACGCCAATCTGCGACCGAAGGAGAAGATGGTTCGCAGCGTTTGCCTCAACTGCCACGGGCTGCAGTTCTCACTGGATGCGCTCGCCGATCCACAGCTCACAGCCAACTGTTATTCAACGCCGCCGAGCGTTCACGTTGAGAGTCTGGACATGGCACAGAGCTGGTTTGAGTCGAAGTCCCGCAAGGGGCGGTCCCACAAAGGTCTGCCCGGCCCGGCCGCGAAACCGGCTCAGCCGCACTGACTTGATAGCGTCATCACGCAACGCGCTCGATTGTTTGTTTTCAGGCATCCCGCCTGTCCATCTGGAGCTTTGAAAAATGAAACCACACACGCGCACATTCCTGTCTGCCGTTCTGCTGAGTGGCAGCGCGGTGATGCTGGCTGGAGCCACCGGATGCGGTGGCGGCAGCTCGTCTGACGCCGTTGCTCAGACGACTCCGCCAACCGGCATCACGCCGCAGAAATTCGCTGACGCCGTTCACGCGGTGATGATGGCCGACCGAACGGTCTACGCGAAACAGGTCGTGACACGTCTTAAGAAGCAGGAAGCCCCGGTCAAACCCAGTGAATACTGGCAGGACGAAGAGCACACGATTCCGTTGCCCGCTCAGATGTTTCGCATGGGAGCCGAACTGGTCAACGACAACCCCGAAGCCGGTTTCACGTACGCCCTCAAATCGAAGTGGCCATTGAATCCACAGAACAAAGCGGAAGGCGTCGAGATCGAAGGCCTCGAATATATCGCCGAGCATCCGGATGAGAACTTCTACAAGACGGAAGAGATCGCCGGAGCGAATTACTTCACCGCGGTCTATGCCGACAAGGCCGTCGCCGAAGCCTGCTGGTCCTGCCATAACGGTCACGCCAACCGCGAAGTGAGCTATCCCGAATTCAAGGCAGGTGACGTCATGGGAGGCGTCGTCGTCCGCATTCCGCTCGATTGATATGTCTGGCAACGCCGCGTGATCACACAGGCGTTTTTCACGACGACTCGACTGGTTGAACGACCTGAATCAATGGTCGATGTCGGAACACGGAACCTGCAATGGATCGATTCTTCACGTTTGTGGGTGGCTCGGCCGGACCGTGGAAGGTCACGACAAAGACGGACGTTGCAGGCGACGGACTGCCGGCGGTCGACCGTCTGGACATCGTGTCCTCTGCTCAACCGTTTGTGCCGGAGCTGGCCGCTGTAACGTGGTGCCTCAGAGGAGTCGTCAGCAACGAGCGATACGTGACACGCAGTGAAAAGGCAGCTCTGATGGCTGTGCAGCCGCCGCTCGGCCGAGCCGAAGCGTCGTGTGCCGCCTTCATTGCTCTGTCGAAATCGCCGGAGTGGTGGGGCCTTACGCAGGACGAACGCCGCGCCATTCTGGAAACCCAATCGCGACACATTGCGACGGGACTCAACTATCTGCCGGCGGTGGCGCGACGGCTGCACCATTCGCGGGATCTCGGCGGAGCGTTCGATTTTCTGACATGGTTTGAATTTGCACCCTCCGATGCCGCGGCCTTTGACCAGTTGGTTGGTGAACTGCGGCGGACGGAGGAATGGAAGTACGTCATTCGTGAGTGCGACCTGCGACTGATCCGCTCGTCGGACTCGTAACCGGATCCTGAGCAGCTCAGCCCGCTCAGCGCCGAAAGCCGTGGGGCAGGCTCAACAACGAACCCAACCTCGTCAACCGGAACCTTTAGTCACAGGAACTCTCTCATGGTCACTCCGACGCAAGTCTCTCTCGTTCAGGCATCGTGGGCCGCTGTTGCTCCCATCGCCGATCAGGCTGCCGATCTGTTTTATGGCCGCCTGTTTGAACTCGATCCGTCGCTGCGGGCGCTCTTTCCCGACGAAATGGCCGAGCAGAAAAAGAAGCTGATGCAGACGCTTGCCTTCGCCGTCAACGGCCTGACCGATGTGGGCGAAATTGTGCCCGCGGTCAAAGCCCTCGGACAGCGACACGTCGCCTACAACGTCGAGGACTCGCAGTACCAGACCGTCGGCGCAGCCTTGCTGTGGACGCTGGAGCAGGGGCTCGGAGACGCGTTTACTCCTGAAGTCAAAGATGCCTGGGTGACTGTCTACACGATTCTATCGACGACGATGAGAGAAGCAGCCGCAGAACTCGCTGCGGCCTGATTCGCGTTCCTCTTTTACAGACCAGCAAGAGGGAAGACCGAAGGCCGGCAAGGGTCGGGAGTCTTTTTCGGAGCGAGCGGAAACCATTGCGAAGGTGGTCTGACTGAAAAAGACTCCCGACCTCCGTCACGTCGACTTACGAATCCGAACACGTAAGCCATTTTCGGCGACTGCTCCGTGATCCGGTCCGCGTTTCTCTGCGCGAAGAGTCGCTTTCAATCGGCCTGCCTGCCGATTGGCTCTTCGCTGCCTGCATTCGCAGCACGGATAGATTCGCTGCGACCGATGTTCCACGTGGTTGCCCACAGTCCAGCAGGGAAAACGCACGTGGTCTGCCGACTGCACTTCGGTTTTGCTACGTGAATCACCACGTCGGCACATTGCTTGCTTTTCGCTCCGAACCACTCTGGTCCGTCAGCGCAGGACGACCTGAGTGGAGTTTCCATCGAATAATTTCGGAGCAGTCTGTTGCCATGAAACCGTTTCTTCATCATCTCCTCGCGTCGACGCGTTTGAGTCTGTTACCCGTCCTTCTGCTTATCGGGGCTTTGTCCGGATGCGGCAGTAGTGACTCTGGTCTGGTACTCGATCTCCCGGATGATCTTTCAGTTGCCGCTGCCGAATCAGGAACAACGGAAGACGCCGCCAGTGAGTCGGTTACCGAATCGCCAGAAGCTCCAGCGACAGCCGCTCCGAAGACGCTGCTGAACCTCGAAAAAGACGAACTCAAATTCGGGTTCATCAAACTGACCGACTGTGCTCCGATTGTGATCGCCCGCGAAAAAGGCTTCTTCGCAGACGAGGGGCTGCAGGTTGAAGTCATCGCTCAGCCGAACTGGAAGACGCTGCTCGACAACGTCATCAATGGTGAACTCGACGGTGCTCACATGCTCTCGGGACAGCCGATTGCCGCGACGATCGGTTTCGGCACGAAAGCTCACGTGATCACCGCCTTCACCATGGACCTCAACGGCAACGGCATAACGGTCTCGAACAGCGTCTGGGAACAGATGCAGCAGCATGATGAGAACCTGAAATCACCAACGCCGAAGCATCCGATTACCGCCGACGCGCTTAAGCCGATCGTGCAGGAGAAGCTGGCCAGCGGCGAGAAGCTGCAGATGGGCATGGTCTTCCCTGTGTCGACGCACAATTACGAGTTGCGTTACTGGCTGGCTGCTGCCGGTATCAATCCCGGCTTCTACACGAAGACCGATATCGGTGGCCGGACCGACGCGGAAGTTGAACTCTCCGTCACGCCGCCACCGATGATGCCGGCAACGCTGGAAGCCGGAAACATTCAGGGCTACTGCGTTGGCGAACCGTGGAACCAGCAGGCCGTCGCCAAGGGCATCGGAGTTCCGGTCACAACGAACTACGACATCTGGAAGAACAATCCGGAGAAAGTGTTCGGCGTCACGAAGAAGTGGGCGGACGAGAATCCAAACACACACCTGGCGGTCGTGAAAGCTCTGATCCGTGCCGGCCAGTGGCTCGACGAAACAAACGCCGCGGGCGACCTGATCAATCGCGAAGAAGCAGCCCGCATTCTCAGCCGACCGGATTACGTCGGAGCGGACTACGACGTCATCAAAAACTCGATGACCGGCTTCTTCTTCTTCCAGAAGACTGACAAACGGCCGATGCCGGACTTTAACGTCTTCTTCAAGTACCACTGCACCTATCCCTGGTACTCGGACGGCGTCTGGTTCCTGACGCAGATGCGACGCTGGGGACAGATCACCGAGCCAAAGCCGGCCGAGTGGTACGACGAAACTGCAAAGCAGGTTTACCGCCCGGACATCTACAAGCAGGCGGCCCGAATGCTTGTCAGTGAAGGACTGCTGGCTGAAAGCGATGTGCCTTGGGAAACCGACGGCTACAAAGAGCCAACGTCTGACTTTATCGACGGCGTGCTCTACGACGGTCATGACCCAATCGGCTACCTGAACTCGCACAAGATCGGGAACAAGGACTGAGGGGAGGCTAACTGTAGGCAGGTTTTTCCAAAACCTGCTCATGCGCAGAGGCAATTGAAATTCCCGGCCTCGCTTTCCACGCAGAACCCAGACGAGCCATTTGAACTTGATGACAAGTACGCCTCAGCAGGCGATTCCTGTGTGGGTGCCAGTTTCAGAGAAACTGGCCTACAACTGTCCGGGCTCAAAAAACGGCTTTAGGTAACTCAAACCAAACCATGAAATACAAACTCATTAAAGCGATCGATGTTGCCGGTCTGACCTTTCTCACTCCGGTCGTCCGGCTGTGCTACGGTGAGGAGCCGAAGAAGCAGCTTCAGGAAATCGGACGGTTCATCGTCGTCCCGCTGATCGCCTTTGCGGTTTTCGTCGGCCTGTGGGGTGCGATTGCTCCGCGACACAAGACGAAGTCCGGGGAGGTCCCAACGCCACTGGTCGTCTGGGATGCGGCGAGCAGTATCTGGCGGTTCCATGATCGTGAGGCTGACAAGGAAGACGCTTACGGGCTCAGTGGAAAGACCCGCGAACAGAAGCTGGCCATCGTCGAGAAACGGCTGAGTCAGCTCGAACCACTGGAGACACTTGCCAACCAGCACGTCAAAGAAGCTAACGCCGCTCGTACGACCAGTGTTGAGGAACTCGTCGGTCCGATTCTCACGCAGTACGAGAAGCTCGACGCCGAATTCTCTGCCGCGCAGACCGAGCGTGAGGCGGCCCTGAAGCGGGATGCTGGGCTGCTGGCGTCGGCCGATCGAGCTGCCAGGGAAGCTTACCTGCAGCGGGTGCGCGATCATGCGGCAAAGACGGAAGCCGAACGCGAGCAATTGAAGGAACTCAAAGCCGAAGAAACGGCCATTCGTGCCGAGAAGTTCCCGCAACTGGTCAACGCACTGAAGGCTCAGACGCGGATTGCGGAAGAACGACAGTATCTCGGCAAGCTGTCCGAGCAGCTCGGACACGGCAACCGGACGCTCAAGCTCGACGAGCAGATGGCTCAACTCCGCGCTGATCAGGTCACGTTTCTGTCGGCGGAAGGCGACGCCGCATTCATGCTGGCACAGCGGATCGTGCGGCAGGAAGCGCGGATTCAGAAGACGTCGGAATCGACGTACGCGAAGCCCTGGACGCTGCCAATGCAGATCTACCGCAGCCTGGCGTGCGTGTTTGCCGGTTTTCTGATCGGCTCGGCAATCGCCATTCCGATCGGCGTTCTGTGCGGACTGAGCAAGACATTCATGGCGGCCATGACGCCGTTCATCGCACTGTTTAAGCCGGTCTCGCCGATCGTCTGGCTGCCGATCGCGCTGATCATCGTCGGCGGCTTTATTCCCGACCCGGACAAGCACTGGCTGATCGATTTTCTGGCAAACCTGCCGCTGCTTGGCTGGATGAAGATCAATCCGGCGTTCATTGCGTCGGCGATTACCGTCGCGCTGTGCTCTCTGTGGGCCACAATGACGAACACCGCACTGGGCGTTGCGTCGATCGACAAGGATCACCTGAACGTCGCGCGAGTCCTGCGGCTTGGCTTCAAAGACCGGCTGTTCAAGATCGTCATCCCGTCGTCGCTGCCTCTGATCTTCGCCGGCCTGCGGATTTCGCTCGGCGTTGGCTGGATGGTGCTCATCGCAGCCGAACTGCTGAGTTCTTCAGAAGGGATCGGCAAGTTCGTCTGGGATCAGTTCAACAACGGAGCATCCGATTCGTTCGCCAAGATGATGGTCGTTGTGTTTGTCGTCGGCCTGATCGGCCTGGTGCTCGATCGCATCATGATTGTGTTCCAGCGATTGGTGAGCTTCGACGACGCCGCAGCCGCGATTTAGCACGTAATCGAGAACTTGATTGAACAGGAAGGAGCCCACTGTGGCCTTCATTGAACTCGACAATGTGTCCCTCGGATTTGGTCCGGACGGCGATCGCACGGAAGTTCTGACAGACGTCTGTCTGGAAGTTGAAGAAAATGAATTTGTAGCTGTCATTGGCTTTTCAGGCAGTGGCAAGAGCACGCTGATCGCACTGCTGGCCGGGCTGCTGCTGCCGGATTCCGGCGAGGTCCGCATTCACGGCAAGGTACAGACCGAGCCGGGGCCGGACCGCGGCATCATGTTTCAGAATTACTCGCTGCTGCCGTGGCTCAGTGTGTACGGCAATATCGAGCTGGCGGTGAAGCAGGTCTTCCCCGAGATGAAAACCGCCGAGCGGAAGCAGTACATCCAGCGGTACATCGACATGGTCAACCTGACCGGTGCCGAGTGGAAAAAGCCACATGAACTCTCGGGCGGAATGCGGCAGCGGCTGTCGCTGGCCCGGACGCTGTCAATGCAGCCGGAAGTGCTGCTGCTCGATGAACCGCTGAGCGCGCTGGATGCTCTGACCCGATCACAGTTGCAGGACGAAATCACTCGCATCTGGGAAGAGGATCGCCGCACGGTCGTGATGATCACGAACGACGTTGACGAAGCCGTGCTCATGGCTGATCGCATCGTACCACTGACGCCGGGACCGAATGCGACGCTCGGACAGAGCTTCGAAGTGACGCTCGAACGACCTCGAGATCGGACGACGCTGAACTTCAACCCCGACTTCAAGCATCTGCGGAACGAGGTCACGGAATACATGCTCGACATCAACCGCGAGGCGAAGGAACTGCGTGTCGCCGATGCAATCGAGCTTCCGGATATCCAGCCGATTGACCTGACAACACCGTCAGGCCGAATGGCGTCGTGATGCCGGTCACGGCCAACCGTAGCCAGGTTTTTCCAAAACCTGGAACAACGCAGACAAATCACCGAAATCACAAACCATGCTCAACGAAGACAAACCCCAGGACAAATGACAGGGTCGAGGCCGCACGCTGCGTTACGGCATCCTTCGGCAATCAACCTCCCCGCAGCGGTTGATCCAGTTTCGGAGAAACCGGACTACAGCTTTTGATCGACGACAGTCGGATCACAAGGGAAACCGATGATTCAACCGATCACTGAAAACCTGACACCGGCAGCCGAGGCCAAGACTGATGGGATGGCACTCGCAGAGCGTCGGTTTGTCGAGTTTTACGAAGTGACGAAGGCGTACCCGAATCCGTATGGCGAAGACATTGCTGTCGTGAAGGGCTTCAACCTGATTGTCAGTAAGGGTGAGGTCGTCAGCGTCATCGGACACTCGGGTTGCGGCAAGTCGACTGTCCTGACGATGGTCGCCGGGCTCAACGATATTTCTTCGGGCGGAATTGTGGTCGGAGGCCGTGAGATCGTCGGACCTGGTCCGGATCGAGCGGTCGTGTTTCAGGCTCCGTGTCTGCTGCCGTGGATGACCGCGTTTCAGAACGTGAAGATCGGCGTCGACCGCGTTTATCCGCAAGCATCGAAACAGGATCGTAAACAACTCTGCGAGTACTACCTCAGCGTCGTCGGTCTCGCGGACGCCATGCACCGTTACCCGAAGGAACTCTCCGGCGGGATGCAGCAGCGCGTCGGCATCGCCCGGGCGATTGCGCTCAAGCCGCGGATGCTGCTGCTGGACGAGCCGTTCGGTCGGCTGGATTCGCTGACGCGGATGGAACTGCAGGACGTCATCCTCGACATCCTGAACCGTGAGAAGATCACCACGATGGTCATCACGCACGACGTCGATGAAGCGATCTACATGTCGGATCGCGTCTGCATGATGACCAACGGGCCAGGAGCACGCGTCGGGCAGGTGCTGCAGCTTCCGTTTGAACGGCCCCGCGAGCGGCACGCTGTCCTCGAACATCCCGACTATTACGACCTGCGAGGTTGCCTGCTGAGCTTCCTCGAAGGTCAGGATCGCCGGCCCGCGGAACCAGAGGTGGCCGTGACTGCTCACGAACCAGTCACAACCGACGCAGCAGCCGAGGTCGAAGAAGAACTGGTCACTGCGGACGCTGCACACTGAATGTCCTTGCGAACAATGCCCAATGCGAAAACATTCCGCAGAGAACGAGTGGAACGATGGGAGACACAATTATCGCCTCAAGCCTGTTGAAAGTTGTCGAAGTCTGGACGCCGTCCGCTGATGGTACGCTCGTCGTTGACTCGGCGATGTATGCCGACGTTGACGCGTTTGGCGTGGCCACGCAGTCGTTGCGTCTGGCCTCTGGCACCGGACTGCCGGGCTGGGTCAGTGAAGCGCGCGTGCCGGTTCTGTTCGACGATCTCAGTTCGGCTGATTTTGTGCGCAGCGGTGCGGCAACGGAATCAAATCTGGGCGCTGGCTTTGGCCTGCCGGTCTTTGACGGCGACGAACTGACCGCAGTTATGATTTTTCTGTTCGATGCCGACGAGCTGGCACGCGGGGCTTTTGAGTCCTGGCTCCCGAATACAACTCGGCACGAACTGGAACTGGGCACCGGCTACTACTCTGACCTTGATCGCTTCCGACGGCTGAGCCAGTACCTGAGGTTTCCATACGGAGCTGGCCTGCCTGGCGAAGTGTGGCAGACGCTGACGCCGCAACTCATCGATCGTCTGGGCGAATCAAGTCACTTTCTACGGGCATCAGGAGCCGTCGCCGACGGACTCGATTCCGGCCTGGCAGTTCCTGTTGTCAGTGGCGCCGATCATCTCAACGCGGTCTTTGTGATGCTCTCGTCGAACGCGTCGCCGATCGCGCGGGCTCTGCAGATCTGGGTCCCGTCCGAGACTGAGGGCGTGTTCGAGCTGTCCGAAGTCGTTGCTCCGAGCCTGGCGGACCTCGCCGGTCGCAGCAGTCAGCTTCGCAGCGTTCCGGGAGAGGGACTCATCGGCCGCGTCCTCGATACCAGAAAGCCAGCCGTCGTGACGGACGTCGAGTCCGACGATCCGGTCCTGGGAGGTGCGCTGTCGACGGGTGTGCTGTCGTGGGGACTCGCCTGGCCGGTCATCGTTCACGATCGGGTAACCGCGATCTGCGTGGTCGCGGATTGAGGGCAATTTTCGAGTGCAGGTTGCCGTATCGTGAGACTCGTTTAACGCCCAGCCGCAGGCGCCGGCTACCTGTGACGAGGGCGGTCGGGGAGCCGGCGCCTGCGGCTGGGCGTTAAACAATT
>WGMU01000151.1 GCA_016124895.1 bacterium | reverse complement strand
TTCGAGACTGGCCGCCATCACAGTTCGTGAAGGCCCATCGACAATCAAACGCGAGTGGGATCAGCGACGCAGTGCCAGCACGAGCAGCATTCGCGGCCGTGACATGGGCAGCTTCGTCGCCGAAGCCCGCCAGAGGGTGGCCGACGAAGTTCAGTTGCCACCGGGCCGCTACCGCGTCGAATGGGGCGGCCAGTTCGAGAATCTCGAACGCGCCCGCAGCCGGCTGATGATCGTCGTCCCGATCGTGCTCGTGCTGATCTTCGGTCTGCTCTACATGACCTACAACAACGCTGTCGATGCGATCCGCATCTTCACCGGCGTGCCCTTCGCATGGACGGGCGGCATCTTCGCCCTGTGGATTCGCGACATGCCGTTCTCGATCTCAGCGGCAGTCGGCTTCATCGCGCTGTCCGGAGTCGCGGTACTCGACGACATGCTGCTGGTTTCCACAATCCGCAGATTGAGACAACGCGGCATGGGCCTCGAACAGGCCGTGGAAGAAGCGGCACTCACCCGGCTGCGCCCCGTCCTGATGACGACTCTCGTCGCTGCACTCGGCTTCGTCCCGATGGCGTTCAACACTGGCATGGGAGCCGAAGTCCAGCGGCCACTGGCGACAGTCGTCATTGGCGGAGTGATCAGCGCCACCATCATGTCGCTGCTCGTGCTTCGAGTGCTCTACATGATCTTCGCCGGCCCGGTCGGCCGGAAGGAGCGGCGGGAACAAGATGTGGCAACAGACACCGTCGAAGAACACGAACTCGTCGGAGCGGAAGCATGAACAACACGACCGGCAAGGCTGAGGATCTCGCCGACCGTCAATCCTGACCCTCACCCCTTTTCAAGGAGCACTGCAATGCTGAAGAGAATTCGATGGACCGCTTCACTGGCCCTGCTGGGGATGATCACCTTCGTTGCCGGCTGCACCGGCGGCGGTGATGCGACAACCGACACCGGCACGGACACAACCCCGGTCGCGCAGACCGACGATCACACTGACCACGAAGGTCACGAGGAAGGGGAAGCCGGCGAACACGACGGCTGGTGGTGCGTCGAACACGGCGTCCCTGAGAGTGAATGTACCCGTTGCGACGCCAGCCTGATCGCCTCTTTCAAGGAGAAGGGCGACTGGTGTAAAGAGCACGACCTGCCTGAATCCCAGTGCTTCAAGTGCGATCCCAAACGGGCCGAAAAGTTCATCGCCCGCTACGAAGCCAAATACGGCAAGAAGCCACCGGAACCGACCGAGTGACCGTCACGGCCCGAACGACCATGTCCGAACGTCCGCAACTTCTCCGCCGTGCGATCACATTGAACACGCTCCTTGTTGGCTGGAACGTGATCGAAGGGGTCGTTGCGGTCGCGTTCGGCCTGCTGGCCAATTCGGTGGCGCTACTCGGTTTTGGATTTGATTCCGGCATCGAAGTTTCGAGTGCCGTGGTGCTGTTGTGGCGGCTGCTGCTGGAATTACGCGGACGTGCTGAAACGGACGAGCGGGCCGAACAGATCGAGCGGCGGGCAGGCCGCATTGCAGGGACGGTGCTCCTGATCCTCGCGGCATACATCGTGATCGACGCCGGCCGTCGTCTGTTCGGCTTTGGAGCAGAGGCTGAGGAGAGCGTGCCGGGAATTATTCTCACCGCACTTTCCATGCTGGTGATGCCGATCCTCGGCGCGGCGAAACTGCGGACCGCCAAGCAACTCGAAAGTTCCGCACTTCGGGCCGATGCGTATGAAACCATCGCCTGCGCATGGATGTCGGCCGCCACACTGCTTGGTTTGCTGCTGAACGCCACCCTCGGCTGGACCCGAGCCGACCCCGTCGCGGCGTTGCTGATCGTACCTCTGGTCATTCGTGAAGGCCGCGAAGCACTCGCAGGCGATGAATGCCACGAGCACATCGATGAGTGCCAGTGAACCTGTCGCGTCGCCGTCGAGATTACCGACTTCTGCGAGTGCGACCGCCACACCCTGCAAAGTTCAGTTCGTCTACGGCCCATCAGACGTCCCCCAACTGCGGTACGCCCCGTCAAGTGACGGCACATGTTGAGTGAGACAATACTTTGGCGACTCGTGGAATCGTCGGGGGCAAACGCTGCTGAATGTAACGTATTCCCGCCAATCCGCTTCAGTGTCGAGTGCGGCCTGTTTTCTTTCGCGTGGACTTCTTCCCCGGCGAGTCGCAGCATTTGATGAGCGCGAAGGCTGGTTCGCAGAGCTGCGGCTGGCCCTGGCAGCAGTCTTCGACCAGAAACGCCAGCAGTGACTGCATTGCCTCGACGTTCAACGAGTAGATGATCGAGCGGCCTTCACGACGCTGCTGAATGAGCCCGGCGTTGGACAGTTCCTTCAGATGGAACGACATCGTCGCTGCCGCGACTTCAAGTTCCTCGGCGATCTTTCCGGCTGCCATTCCGTCCGGCCCGGCGCGGACCAGCAGCCGGAATGCATCCAGGCGGGATTCCTGGGCGAGAGCGGCGAGTGCTCGGACAACGTCGGTCGATTTCATAGTTTGACAGTTATCGAAGTCTGAAATAGAAGGCAAGCCATTCGGGTGACAGATCGTAACGGGACGGCAGGGCTTCGGGGAACGAGCCTGGTGAAACGGCGCAATACAACACAGGTCACCAATTCAGGGAGTTGGCAGTCATGAGTGCAGAAGCCTGTCCGGTCAAAGGCGACAAAGGCATGAGTCTGTTTGAGCGGTATCTCACGGTGTGGGTGGCTCTGTGCATTGTCGGTGGGATTGTGCTCGGCAAGGTCGCGCCCGAGCTGGCGCAGACGCTCGACGGCATGGCCATTTACGTCAACGAGGCTACCGTCGTCTCAATTCCCATTGCCCTGTGTCTGTTCTGCATGATGTATCCGATCATGGTGAAGATCGACTTCGGCGAAGTGCTCAAGGCGGGGAAGGCATTCAAGCCGGTGGGGCTCACGCTGTTCATTAACTGGGCCATCAAACCATTCACGATGTACGCGATTGCCAGCGTGTTTCTGGGAACTCTGTTTCTGGGGTTCATCGGGCCGGACGAAGTCGATCACGTCAAGCTGCCGCTGGGAGCTGAACTGAATGTCGGCGACACGTACGGGGCAGGCACTGTCGTTCTGGTTGACAGTGTGAAGATGCTGGAAGTGCCACTGTGGCGGAGCTACCTCGCCGGCTGCATTCTACTGGGCATTGCTCCGTGTACGGCGATGGTGCTGGTGTGGGGGTTTCTGGCGAAAGGGAACGATGGTCACACGCTGGTCATGGTGGCGATCAACTCACTGACGATGCTCGTGCTGTATGGCGTGCTGGGCGGGTTTCTGCTGGGAGTCGGCAAGCTGCCCGTCCCGTGGCAGGCCCTGCTGCTGTCGATCGGGGTGTATGTCGCGCTGCCGCTTGTGGCCGGGTATTTCTCCCGCAAGTGGCTGATTGCCAGCAAAGGCGAGACGTGGTTCCGTGAGAGGTTCCTGCATGTCCTGACGCCGATCACGATCGCGGCTCTGCTCGCAACGCTGGTGCTCCTCTTTTCGTTCAAAGGCGAGACGATTCTGCAGAACCCGCTGACGATTCTGTGGATCGCCATCCCGCTGTTCATTCAGACGGTCGTGATCTTCATTCTCGGATACGTCGCGTCAAAGGTTCTCGGTCTGACGTACGAGAACGCGGCTCCGACAGCGATGGTCGGCGCGTCAAACCACTTTGAAGTAGCGATCGCAACGGCGACGATGCTCTACGGCCTCTCATCGGGAGCCGCCCTCGCAACGGTCGTCGGCGTGCTGATCGAAGTCCCGCTGATGCTCGGTCTGGTGAAGTTCTGTTTGCGGACACAGAACTGGTTCACGCACGAGCCCGCCGCTGTCACGAGCGATGCTTCAGACAATGTGGAGAGAACGCAATGACCGACACCACTCACAAATAGTGCTTCGGGACAATGTTTCCCCGACGACCTGCACCTGAAGAGCAACGTGCCCAACCGCGGAAAAGTCTTCTCGGCCTTCGTCCAGCTTGTCGGCGGCATGGCGCGAGGCGATCGCTCGATTGAGGTGGAGATCGCGCAGTGGGATGACTGCCGGCAATGTACGGAGTTCAACAGTCGCTACCACTTGTGTCTCGCCAAAGTCGCTCTGGAAGCGGCAGTCGCGACGCAGTAGGCACCTGCAATGACCCACTCGAAGAAAGACGACTCACTATGAAACGCGTTCTGATTCTCTGCACCGGAAACTCGTGTCGCTCGCAAATGGCTGAAGCCTTATGGGAATCGCTGGGCAAAGGCGAATGGGAAGCCGAGTCGGCCGGCTCGAAGCCCTCCGGCTATGTCCATCCGCTGGCGATCAGGGCCATGCAGGAACTGGACATCGACATTTCGACCAACACGAGCAAATCACTGGACCAGTTCCGGAACGAGCCGTTCGATCTGGTCGTCACCGTGTGTGATAACGCGCAGGAATCGTGTCCGGTGTTTCCCGGTGCAAAGCAGACTCTGCACTGGCCCTTCGACGATCCCGCCGATGCGACCGGCACGGAAGACGAACAAATGGCCTTCTTCCGCCGGGTCCGTGACGAGATCAGGCACCGTATTGAACGTTACCTGCAGGACCTGAAGTCAGGAGAGTTGCGATGAAGACCGAATCAGCCGTCGGAGACCGGAAGCCAATCAAACGGGGCCGCATCTGCATGGATGCTAATTCCAGACCCGCACATTCATTTGATAACGGCAGATACGCCGATAATGACGAAACTACCAGTTTTTCGGCCCTGTAAGGCGGACTGGCCTCGTCGATCTGGCCGGGTTGAACTCGTGTCTGTCGCGTAACTCGACGTATAATCCAACGATGTTTCAGACATCCCGCAGAATTCGATCGCTGGTAGTGGCTGGGCTGATTCTCAGTCTGGGGGCGGCTGTGCTGGCCCCGTCGTTTATGGCGGCGGCTGAGGGCGAGAGTGTGGTTGCCGCTGACAACGCTTCGGCGAAGACCTGCTGCTGTGGAACGACAGCCGGAAAATGCTGCGGGATGGCGTGCTGTGGAGTCGATGCTCCGAAACAGCAGCAGACGCCGGTGCCGCATGAACAACGCAGCGAATTGGCTGGTTCACTGTTGCTCGCCTTCTGTCAGACCTTGCCGCAACTGGTGACGGTCGACGCGCAGGATTCGCACCGTTGGTACGAGGAATCCGCGGTTGCGGGCGTCCGGCTCAACACGCTTCAAGCTCTGCATGTGCTGCTGCAGACGTAGATCAGAACTCCGGCGCCCGCTTTGCGCGCCGAGTCGAATGCTGATGGCCCGCGGACGTCGTCCGTCTGTGGTTCGCATTCCATCGTTTTGTGAATGCGGTTCGGCCTGCGCCTTCGACTCCGACATTCGATGACCTGCGCGAGTTTCGTTTTGGAGTTCTGACATGTTACGCCTTTTGAAATCACCACTGCGTCTGGCCCTGCGCCAATGGGGCAAATCGATCATCGTTGTTCTGCTGCTCGGTACTGGAGCCGCTCTGTATGCGAAACCGGCCTGGCGACAGCGGGTCGAAACGCTCGCTCAGCCGGTGCTGGAATGGGCGGGCCTCGTGCAACATTCGCACGACTCGGACGACATCTACTGGTGTCCGATGCACCCGCAGATCAAGCGGAAGAACGCCAACGACGTCTGCCCGATCTGCAACATGGCGCTGGTGCTGCTGGAAGGCGGCGGATCGGACACGCCGCCTGATCAGTTAACGCTGACCGCACGGCAGGTGCAGCAGGCGGGCATCGTTTCTGAGGCTGTACTGCGTCGCCAACTCTATCGCGAAATCGATACGACCGGCCGCATCGACCATGACGAGCGGTACTACACGGGGATCAGTGCATGGCCCAGCGGACGCAGCCGGATCGATCGACTGCACGTCAACTTCACCGGCGACCGGGTTACGCGCGGGCAGGTTGTTGCGGAAATCTACAGCCCGGCACTGATCACGGCCCAGGAGGAGTTTCTCGTTTCACTGGAGTCTGTGTCAGGCGAGACTGCGAACGCCACCAGGCCAAGTTCCTCTGGAGGAATACTTAATTCAGTTGGGAAAAAGCTGCTGGAGTCGGCACGGCAGAAACTGATCTATCAGGGCTTGACTGAGCAGCAGGTGGAAGAGCTGAGCAGGACTCGGCGCGTCCTCGACCGAATTCCCATCCAATCACCTATTTCCGGAACGGTCATCGAACGGCACGTGCAGGAAGGTCAGTACGTGAGCGAGGGGGACTGGCTGCTGCACCTGGCCGATCTCTCACACCTCTGGATTCTTGGAGATATCTACGAGAACGAACTCGGTTCAGTTGCGATTGGCCAGCCAGCCACTGTGTCCGTTCAGTCATTTCCCGGAGAGATATTCGACGGAACCGTGTCCTTCATTGATCCGGTGGTCGATCGTGAGTCGCGCACGGTACGGGTGCGGCTCGATGTCTCAAACCCTGACGGACGTCTGAAGCCGGGCATGTACGTCCGCGTCCAGTTCCGTCGCGACTGGCCCGACGTGCTGGCCGTTCCGGAAAACGCCGTGCTGTGGACCGGCCAGCGAGCTGTCGCGATCGTCCGGCAGAGCGAAGGCACGTTTCAGCCGCGTGAACTGCGGCTCGGGGGGCGATGGCTTTATGAGAGTCCAGAGTCGAGTGACGAGAGTCGAGAGTCCTCAGTCGTTACGAGGACGGCAACTCAGAACACGTCGCTCGAATTCGGCAGCAACCGGCAGCGGTATCACGAAGTGCTGGCCGGCCTGCATCCCGGCGAACAGGTCGTCACAGCCGGTGCGTTTCTGATCAACGCCGAAGCCCAGTTTCAGAACGTGATGGCCAAGCTGTTGCCGCCGCAGGATCAGCCGGCCACTCTCGAAAGCGCGCTGGGCGAACCGCTGGCCGGCGGCGTTCGCAACGTGCTGGATGCCTACTTCAAACTCACCACGTCGCTGACTGAAGACCAGCTCGAACCGATCGCCGCTCAGGCCAACGCGCTGGTGACTTCGAGTCGTGAACTGGCTCAACAGGCGGCTGGCTCCAACGCAACGGACCTGCAGAAGTCCGCGCTGACGCTCGCCGGTCATGCGGCCGAGATCGCGGGCAAAGGGCCGGCCGATCTGAAGGCGGCCCGCATCGCCTACGGACGCATCAGCCGCGACCTGTTCACGCTGCTGTCCGAGAACGGCGGGCAGACGCTGTTCGGCCGGGACGTCTTCGCCTTCCGCTGCGGCATGGCCAGAGTCGGCTACGAGAACTGGCTGTGGTGGAGCCCCGAAAAACACAACCCGTACATGGGCCAGCGCATGCTGAGCTGCGGGACAACTCTGGAATCACTGGCGGAGGGCGGAGAGTAGAGAGCGAAGGGCTATTCGCCGACTGCTCTCTGCCCTCAACCCTCCGCTCTCACCCCTTTTCGCAACTGCAAGGAGAACGAGATGAAACGGACAGGCATTGCAATCGCCGCATCATTGCTGCTGGCTGGCACGATTGGACTGATCGGCTGCGCCTTGCAGCAGGACGGCCCGGCCGGAACGCCGGCAGGCACTCCGGCAACGACTTCAACGGAACCGTCGGCCAAAGTCGATCCGGAAGTCACCAAAGCCATGAGTCAGCTCTCGGCCGAAGACCGCGCGGCCGCCGAGAAACAGCAGAACTGCCCGGTGACCGATGAACCGCTCGGTTCGATGGGCAAGCCGGTCAAAGTCAGCGTCAAGGAACGCGACGTCTATCTCTGCTGCGAAGGCTGTCGCGAAACAATCGAAGCCGCCCCCGACAAGTTCCTCGCCAAGCTGAAGTGAACGGCGAAGTCAAACACTCTTCAACAACCACATTTCCAATTCAAGGAGCTGATCTGATGACACTGTTCTCAAGGAAGAACTCACTGATCCGTCTTGTCACTGCTGCGGCGATCGTCGCGGGCATGACCCTGTCGAACGCCGCACTTCGCGCCGACGGCAAGGACGACGCCAAACGCATTGAACGGCTGCTGGTTCGGGCTCAAGTCGTCTGTCCAGTGACGGGCAAAGATCTGACGTCGATGGGCGGACCAGTCCGGGCAACCGTGAGCAAGGCCACCGTCATTCTGTGCTGCAAGGGCTGCTTCGGCAAGAAGATTCCGTCGGAGCACTGGGAGACGGTCACGGCCAATCTGATCAAGGCTCAGGGACGCTGTCCGGTCATGGACAAGCCGTTGCCGAAGGACCCGAAGTCCGTGGTCGTCGAGGGCCGGCGCATCTTCGTCTGTTGTCCGCCCTGTACGAAGAAGATCGAAGACGACCCGAAGAAGTACATCGCCGCCGTCGATCGACTGCTGGAGAAGAACCTCGGTGATGACAAGTAACCGCATGGGCGCTCGGACTCTGCGGGGTGGCCCTTGGGGCTGCTCCGCAGAGTCACGGCTGAACGACACCGGCTACGGAAGGGCGGAAGGAAAACGACATGATCGCGAAACTCATTGACTGGTGTGTCGAGAACCGGTTTCTCGTCGGCATTCTGACGGTCATCGTCGGCGTGGTCGGCGGCTGGGCCACGTACACGATTCCGGTCGACGCCATCCCCGATCTGTCGGACGTGCAGGTCATCATCTACACGCCGTGGCAGGGCCGCGACCCGCAGACCATCGAAGATCAGGTCACGTATCCGATTGCCAGTCAGATGCTGGCCGTGCCCGGAGTCGCCGACGTGCGCGGTTACAGCTTCTTCGGCCTGTCGTTCGTGTACGTCATCTTCGAGGACGGCACGGACATGTACTGGGCTCGCAGCCGCGTGCTGGAGTACATGAATCAGGTGCAGGGCCAGCTTCCTGACGACGCCACGCCGCGGCTCGGCCCCGACGCCACGGGACTCGGCTGGGTCTACATCTACACGCTCGAAGACACGCAGAACAGATACGACCTCGGCGAACTGCGGGCCTTGCAGGACTGGTACGTGCGGTATCAGCTCACCGCCGTGCCGGGTGTGGCGGAGGTCGCATCGGTGGGTGGCGCCGTCCGCCAGTATCAGGTGACCGTCGACCCGCGCAAGCTGCTGCTGTATCGCGTGCCGCTGGAACAGGTTGTCGGATCGATCAAGGACTCGAACAACGACGTCGGCGGGCGCGTCGTCGAGTTCACTGAAACCGAGCACATGATTCGAGGACGCGGCTACATCCGCGATGTCCAGGACCTGGAAAAGATCGTGCTCAAGGCGACCGACGACGGCACGCCGGTGCTGCTCAGCGACGTGGCCGAAGTGCAGATCGGCCCGGACATCAGACGTGGCATCGCCGAGAAGAACGGTACGGGTGAAGTCGTCGCCGGCGTCATTGTGATGCGGTTCGGCGAGAATGCACTCGAAGTCATCGACGCGGTCAAAGACAAGATCAAAACGATCGAAGCCGGCCTGCCCGAAGGCGTCGTGATCCGCACGGCGTACGACCGCAGTGCCCTGATCCATCGCAGCATCGACACGCTCAAGCACACGCTGGCCGAAGAACTGGCCATTACGGCGATCATCTGCCTGATCTTTCTGCTACATGTGCGCAGCGGTCTGGTCGCCGCGGCCGTGCTGCCGCTGGGGATTCTCGGTTCGTTCATCGTCATGAAGCTGTGCGGCATCAACGCCAACATCATGTCGATGTCGGGCATCGCCGTAGCGATCGGCACGATGGTCGATTCGTCAATCGTCATGGTCGAGAACCTGCACAAGCACAAAGAGAAGTCACCGGACGCCAATCACTGGCAGCTCGTGACGATGTCGGCACAGGAAGTCGGCCCCGGCCTGTTTGTGGCGCTGCTGGTGATTACGGTGTCGTTCCTGCCCGTGTTCGCTCTGGAAGGTCAGGCCGGACGACTGTTCAAGCCGCTGGCGTTTACCAAGACATTCGCGATGGCGGCCGGAGCGTTCATCGCTGTGACCGTCATCCCGCCGCTGATGGGGTTCCTCGTTCGCGGCCGACTGCCGAAGGAAGAGACCAACCCGGTCAACCGCCTCTGCATCTGGATTTACATGCCGTTCATCCGGTTCATGCTGCGGTACAAGCTGGCCAGCATGCTGTTCGCGTTCAGCCTGCTGGCTCTGACATGGGTACCGTGGTCGAAGACGGGCAGCGAGTTCATGCCGCCGCTGCGTGAAGGTGACATCCTCTACATGCCGACCACCGTGCCCGGCCTGTCATCGACGGAAGCCCGCCGCACGCTGCAGATTCAGGATCAACTGCTGGCTCAGTTCCCGGAAGTCCGCGTCGTGCTGGGCAAGATCGGCCGCTTCAACACGCCGACTGACCCGGCTCCACTGTCGATGGTCGAGACGCACGCCTCGCTGAGGCCGGAAGAAGACTGGCCGAAGCGTCTACTCGCGAAGGGCTATCTGCAGCAACTCGCCGGGCAAATGCTTGGCGAGTTGAGAGTCCAGAGTCCAGTGTCCAGTGTCGGCAACGACGGAAAACTGTTCGTGACGCTCGGCGACGATGTCTCGCCCGGCACGATCACCGAACAGGCGGAAGGCATGACGCGAGCTGAGATCAACCGTCAGACGCGCGTTGAGCTGATGCACGCGTTGAACACCGGCATGGATCAGATGCGGGCCGGATTGAAACACCACCAGGCGCAAGCTGCCTCTGGACTCTCGTCTCTCGACTCTGGACTCACTCAACTCTCAACCCTCGACACTCAACTGCTCGAAGATCGCTGGGCGGCCGACATCCTGCGCCACGAAATGATGAGGATCGGCCCGCAACTTCCGGAACGCATTGTCGAGCGGCTGTCGCAGAATCTGGTCGACATCCTCGCGTCACAGGGCGCTATCAGTGAATCGCGGCGCGGCGACGCGATCGCCTTTCTGCGTACACGCTGGAAGAACCGCATCAGTTCTGACGACGTGCCGCTGGTTGCGACGACGTTCGCGGAACTCACCAAAGAGGAAATGCAGCGCGAGATCAGCATCCCCGGTATGCCCAACTGGTGGCTGATGCCGATCGAAACACGCATCGGCATGTTGACCACCGGCATGCGGGGACTGCTTGGACTGGAGCTGTACGGCACCGATCTGGAACGTCTGGCGGAACTCGGCACGCAGCTTGAGACCGTTTTGAAAGACGTGCCCGGCACACTGAGCGTCGTGGCCGAACGAGCCCTCGGCGGCCACTACATCGACATCAAAGTCAATCGCGACGAATGCGCCCGCTACGGCCTGCGCGTCGGCAACGTGCAGCGGATGGTCGAGACTGCCATCGGCGGCATGAACATCTCGATGACCGTGGAAGGCCGTTACCGGTTTCCAATCAACGTCCGCTACCCGCGCGAACTGCGAGACGATCTGGAGAAACTCAATCGCGTGCTGGTCGCCACGCCGGACGGCAAACAGGTGCCGCTCGGTCAGGTCGCGAAGATCGAATTCGTCGACGGCCCGCCGGTGATCAAGAGCGAGTCCGGACTGCTGGTGGTCAACATCCCCGTTGACATCGAAGAGGGGCTCGACATCGGCAGCTACGTCAACCGGGCGCAGGCGGCCATCGACACAGCCGTTGCGGATAAACGTCTCACGTTCCCCGCCGGTCACCACACCGAGTGGAGCGGCCAGTACGAGTTCATGCAGCAGGTGCGTCAGCGTCTGAACGTCATCGTGCCCATCACACTGGCGGTGATCTTCATCCTGATCTACTTCAACATGAAGAACGTGACCGAGACGCTGATCACGATGCTGACGCTGCCGTTCGCCCTGATCGGCGGCGTGTGGGGCATGTACTGGCTGGGCTACAACTGGAGTGTCGCCGTGGCCATCGGCTTCATCGCTCTGGCCGGGCTGGCGGCCGAAACCGGCATCATCATGCACGTGTACCTCGATCTGGCCTACAAGGACCACCGCAAGCGACTCGGCCGCAACCTGACGCTGGCCGAATTGCACACGGCCGTCATCGAAGGCGCGGTGCTCCGCGTCCGACCAAAACTGATGACCGTCCTGACCGACTTCATCGCCCTGATGCCGATCCTCTGGGCCACCACTCCCGGAGCCGGCCCGATGAAACGCATCGCCATCCCCGTCATCGGCGGAGTGATCACGTCAGCCATCCACACGCTGGTCCTGATCCCCGTTTACTACACCCTCTACAAACGCTGGGAACAATGGCGGCACTCACGACAGTCCGCCGCCGAAGCCGACGCGGGATCGGATGAGACCGAGGTACAACTGGCAACAACCAGCGGATAGCAATTGGAAATGGAGAATCCGATACGCATCCTCGCGTCCGCAGTCATCATCTTCTTCATGACAAAGTCCGGTCTGTCGCACCTGCGAGAGAGAGCATCGCCACCTTCATGCAGACGGCCCCGGAAGGCTTCGACTGCGACGAATTTGAGTCATCCGTCAAAGCTATCTGCAACTTGATTGCGATCAGCGACATCCACGTCTGGAGCCGCGCCCCGAACGAACACCATCTCACCTGCCACGTCGCCGTCGAGATTACGGAATTCTGCGACTGCGACCGCATCGTCAAAGTCGTCGAAGACCTCTGGCACACCCGCTTCAACATTCAGCACAGCACAATCGAGCTTGTCTACGAGCCGGGTAATGTCGCGCCCGATTGCGGGACATTAAGTGAACTGTCCAGCAGTCCGCGCAACACTTCAGAAAACACTTCAGCGTCCTGAAAGTCGCTGACACGGCAGAATTCTGTGCCATCCCGTTTCAGAAGACGAATGTCCGGCAGTCCTTCCACGCCAAAGTGACGGGTAAGGTTCGCGTGCTCGTCGGTGTCGATCTTGAGGAAGACGACCTGCTCGAGCAGCTTTGCGACCGCCGGATCGCTGAAGGTTTCCGTCTCCATGCGTTTGCACGGGACGCACCATAACGCCATGAAGTCGATGACGATTGGTTTGTTCTCACGTTTTGCACGGGCGATCGCGTCGGTATAGACAGGATCATCAAACGACCCTTCGCCGGAGCCGTTGTCGTCCGGTGAGGTCTCGTCGGTGGCGACGAACGACGTGTACCCGGCCTCGCGGATGGTGGCGATCAAATCAGCGGGCTTAGCCTTGCCTGCATCGAACGTGACCACAAACTCATCCCGGTCGAGTTTCATCTCGACTTCAGCAACTGCCTCAGACGCATACAGCGCCTGTTTGACCGCATTCGGTCAGGCCATTCACGTCGCGCCGCTCTTGCTCTTCTTGAAACCGTCGATATGAATGCGGACGGAACTGAGGGATCTGGATGTGACAGCGCGGTCCGCGTCATTTTCGGGTATTGAATCCTCTCCGCACCCGGCAATCATCAGGATTCCGACCACCGTCAGACCGATCATCGATTGTCTGATCGTTCTGCTCCTCGTGCTTATCGACTGGGGTTGGCAACTGCCTGACGGACAGGCTTTCGTGGTGAGTCATCGTATCTCTGGTCTCCGCGTTGCACAGTCGCCTCCCCGTACCAGACGACAGACTCAAGAGAGTGCTGGTGGAACCGGAGCGTTTTCCGGTGAGGCACCGCGCGTGCGGGCCAGACGCTGTTGCGGGCCGCCTTGTGAGCGAACTCATGTGAATTACGTGCGCATGCCGACTGTCGGGCCTGCGGCGAACCAGTGGGACTGATTCCAGGATCGTTTTTCCGCCGCCCGTGTTCCGGTCAGCGGTCTATGTTTTCCTCCGCGGACGTCTGCGGATTCGGTTCCGGTTTGCGCCGTCGTATGGAAAAGGAATGCGAGACAGCCTGTGCGGAAGGTCCGGGCCGGGATGCGGCACGCCGCGGCAGTGAACCAGCATGGCATTGAGCCGACGATTCCACTCGCAGAATAGTCTGCGTCCCTAAACAGCCGAACTGGTTGAGGTGTGCGATTATTCCGGAGCGATTCTTTGTCGGGACAGTCACAGCAAACTGCGGCGACGTTCAGCGACGCCGAATCCAGGATCAGCTCCAGCGATCAAGCTCTGCAGGCAATTCAGCCTCCACGCAGTCTGCCGCCGAAGCCGGCCAACGCCTGCTATTTCAGCTTTGACTGCTGGCGAGGTGCCGCCTGTCTCATGCTGGCCGCTTACCATGCGACATTCTATGCCGACCACACCTGGCAGATGCACGATCGCAGCACTTGGTCCGCAGGAAGCTGGAGCCTCCGGCTGATTGGCTGGCTGTGGGTCGGCGTGCCGATCTTCTTTGTGATCAGCGGCTACTGCATCGCGGCAAGCATTGATTCCCTGCGACGCAAACCTCATTCGCTCCGCAGCTACGTCAGGCGGCGCGTCCGCAGAATCTATCCGCCGCTATGGATCATGCTGGCCATCGGTGTGTTCTTCACCCTGATGATCCGCGAACTGGAGACGGTTGCTGCCCCCTGCGAACAGCTTCCCCGACTTTCAGAGATTCCAGCGTCGAGCTGGATCGGGAACCTGACCGCGTCCGAGTCCTGGCTGCATCGGCTCACCGGCCAGCCCGGCACGTCCTATGTGATGCCCAATACGTGGACGCTGTGCTACGAGGAACAGTTCTATCTGGTGACAGGTCTGCTCCTGGCGGCCTCAGCTTCGAACTTCTTCCGCCTGACGGCGTTCCTGACGGTGGCCACACTGCTCTGCAGGCACCTATGCCGCTTCCACGGAATCGAGATCCACGGGTTCTTCTTCGATGGCAACTGGCTGATGTTTGCTTCTGGGATCCTGGCGTATCACTGACTCAACTATGGCAAGCCGCGCAGTCGATGGATCTCTTGTGGAGGGCTGCTGGCAGGTGCGGCCTACGCATTCCTTGATCGCCGGCTGCAGACGGATGGCGTCCAGCGGCACCTCGACGAATACATTTTCATTTCCAGCCTGTTTGCCATCGGGCTGATCCTGTTCCGTCGCTGGGACCGCGCGGCTTCTGAACTGCGGTGGCTGCAGCCGCTCGCTGCCTGCGGACGGATTTCATACAGCATTTATCTCACACATTTTCTATTGGTGGTGGTGATGTCATCTCTGTTTGCCGCCGCCGGGTTCCGAGCAGATGCCCATGTGGCGGCGCTGGTCGTTCCCTGCTGCCTGCTGCTGTCGATTCCTCCCGCGTATCTGTTTCATCATGCGGTTGAGAAGCGATTTATGAACAGCCCGTCCATCGGCACAAAGACTGCCAATGCGTCTCAAGGATCACTCGCCCGAGCCCGCATTTCTCTGGTGGCCGAGGCGACCTAGTGTCCCAAGTTAGAAGTTCGTTGCATTTGAAATCCCAGTCACGGGAGCCGAACACACTGTGTTTCCAGCCTCGACTGCCCTCGGCAGTTTTACAACGAATTCACAACTCGGGATACTAGCTCCGACCTGACTCTGGCCGAACCGAACGCGGAAGTCATCAAGAGCGCAGCACTCCGCGAGCGTCCCGGACTTTCGACGATCCTGACTGATTGCATCGCCCTGATGCCGATCGTCCTGGCCACCAAACCCGGATGCGTCCACGCCTGTTTCTTCGTGTTGGAAAGAGGCGTCGCCCGACAACGGCAGTTCGATCGGTGATGGTGTCGGACGCTTCTTTCTTGAGACCGCTTCCGCCCCGAAACCTCACTACGGAGTCGAGGCTTTTCGCGAACTTCGGCTGCCAGTACCTGCAAAACTCAAGATCGTGCGGCCGGGGTTCTGAGGCTCACGTTGTCGATTCCTTGCTCCGCGAATCCGGGGTGTCGGCTAGCGGCGTTCTGAGCATGCCTCGAATCGACTGCCAGCGATCATCCGAGAAGTCATCGAGTCCGAAAGTGAGGGAGTGAGGGGCGACGTTCAGTCGAAAAGTGCGGACAATGCGATCCCAGATGGAAAGGACGACGGCGTAGTTGGAATCCGTCTCGGGCTGCCAGCGCGAGTGATGGACTTTGTGCATGTCGGGCGTCACGATCAGACATCTCAGCCACCGGTCAGCGCGGCCGATCGAGATGTTGGCGTGATGAAAGTCTGTCATCGCTACGACGGCCATTTCATAGACCACGATCTGCCAGATGCTCAGTCCGAGTACCGGGATGAGTGCCAGCCGCAGACTCGCTGAAATGGCGTGCTCGCCGAGATGAAATCTTGTCGCCGTTGTGACGTCCATGTCCGGGTCGCTGTGGTGCATTCGATGAAACCGCCACAGCAACGGAACGTGATGATTCAGCCTGTGCCACAGGTACATCCAGGCGTCGAGAAGGACTAGTCCGGCGGCGAACCGTGCCGTCACACGTGCGTTGCTGAGCTGCAGCAGGCCGAGTCGGTTGTGGACCGTCCACTCGGCCGTAAGGACAGTAATCGTTCCGAACAAAAGACCGATGACGGCTGCGTTCAGGAGAGCGATGGTCAGGTTTCGTACGGCATGACGGAGCCGGTCCTGTTTCAGCTCGAAGAATGGACGCAGAGATTCCCAGGTCCAGAGCAGTACGAGCATGACCAGCGGCAGCACCAGACGGATGCTGACAAGCTGCGGCAACCAGTCCGCACTGGCCGCAATGTCATGAGTTGCAGGCACGACGCTCATCGCCATAGGCAATTCACCGAACGCGGATCAGGGTAAGTCCGGTGAAATGTTAGCGCCGCTTCCGGTCCAGCCGTGAGATACTGCGTCTGATATGCACGGTGAGTTCATAAGCAGAACTTATGACGTGCCGGTACGCTCGAATCCCTGTCGGTTCAGTCCAAAATGAGAGACTGATTGCACCGCGCGAGCAGAAACTGCAGGAAGGCTCTTGCGGGACGCGGAACAGCCCGCCGGGAGTCTGAGACGACGAACAGCGTTCGCGTCATCGCCGTTCCATCAATTGTCAAACTGTGTAGCCGCCCTTCATCAAGGTCACGCTGCACAGCGAATCGTGACAGAATCGCAATGCCGTTTCCGTTCAGGACGGCCTCCTTGATTGACTCGTTACTGCCCAGCTCCATTGCCACATCGAAGTCATCCAGGCTGTGACCAGCTCGCATCAATGTCTGCTCAAGGCACCAGCGACTGCCGGATCCCGGTTCTCTGAGAATAACGGACCGGCGCAATAACCTGAATCTCGGATAAGGATCGGTATTGTTCAGGGGTAGAAAAATCGGGTATCCCCCGTTTGGACAAGGTTCAGGACGAACGACGGGAGATACCTGATGGATTGGGTGGCTTTGTATTGTGATGTTGACGACTTTTG
>WGMU01000152.1 GCA_016124895.1 bacterium | reverse complement strand
GGCACCTGTCGGCATTTCGTCTCGCAACGCCACTCACAGACTGTGTACGGAATCTTCCGATGCTTCACTTCCTGTCGAGTGCTGCAGACGGTGTACGGCACCTGCTTCTGACGCACTTCCTTGATCATGTGGCAGGTCACGTAAGGGACTCGACGCGTCTTCGTGACGGGCACCATCTTGCAGACAGAATACGGCACCCGGCACGTCTTTGTTTCCTGAACCATCCGGGTGCAGGTGATCGTTCGCTTTTCGACCTTCGGGACCCAGACACGGCGGCACGTCATCGGACTCGGCTGACAGATGCGTTCGGTCCGGCAGCAGCCAGGGCGATAGACTGACTGGCAGCTTCCACAGTCCCAGTCCCAGCGGCCGGGAGTCTGGATGGTGTTGCTGCAGCAGCTTGACGGGCATTGTTCGACAACGGTCTTCCATTCGCCGCCGCAGACGTCGATCGTTTTGCACTCGACGACCGGCTTGCAGACGTTGTAGCAGACTTCCTTGTACCGCGTTTCGGTGCAGGGACGGTACGTTGTGTAGCACTCATCGCGATAGCAGGTCTTGTAGCACGGCTTGCAGACGTCGTAGCAGACTGTCTTGTAGCACGTCTGATAAACCGGCTTGCAGACCGTGTAGCATTCGTCGCGATAGCAGGTCTTCGTGATCGGCACCTTGACCTGATACTGCTCGGTCCGGAAACAGGTCTTCTGAACCGGCTTGCAGATCGTGTAAGGCTCGACCCGGTAACAGGTCTGATAGACCGGCTTCTGAACCTGATAGCACTCGGTGCGGTATTTCGTCTCGAAGACGTTCCGACTGCAGGTCACGGGCACCTTTTCACAGACCGTATCGCAGACCGTGCGGTAACGAGTGACCTGGCATTTGTCGTAAACGATTTCCTGCACGGTCCGGTAACACGGTCCGCAGCACTGCACCGCTGAGCTGAAGTCGCCGCTGGAGGCACAGGCGGATGTCGGGCAGCACTTGTAGCTGCCAGCGCCGCAATAGCCGGCCAGTGCAGACTGTTGCACTCCGCAAAGCAGGAGGCCGGCCAGTGCGACCAGTTTCGTGGCAAGTCTCATCTGAGTGACTCCTCGCGATTCAGCCCATGCCGCACAGTCACTGCGGCACATACATCCGTCGTGAGCTGCTGGTTTCTGGAAAGTCGGTGGCGAGTTCGCAGAGCGACAACGCGCTGCGACAACGCTGAGAATTCTGTTCTCTTACGTCGTCCTCAGAGTTCCGCCGCTTGAAGCAACAGTCACAGTCCGGCAACTCAACCCGAACGGCGGCATTCTGTACCCTTCTCAATGCAGACAATCGTTACAGAGAGCCCAGTTGATGACTGGCAGTCTGCGCAAAGACTGATGATTACAGTGACTCTGAAGGCTCACTGGCGTCCGGCTCAAGAGACTCACAATCGCGGAACGCGACTGATATCGTTTGCCCGAATCTGAGTCTGAAACCGTGCTTCAATGTGAGGAGAAACGCCCGATGAAATTCGCCATCTGCCAGGAACTGTTTGAGAACTGGGAGTGGGAACGCCAGTGCGCGTTCGCCGCCAGTCTCGGCTATACGGGACTGGAAGTTGCTCCGTTTACGCTCGGAGACCGCATTTCGGATGTCTCCGTTGAGCGGCGTACGGAGCTGCGTCGTCAGGCGGAAGCACACGGGATGCAGATCATCGGGCTGCACTGGCTGCTCGCAAAGACCGAGGGCCTGCATCTGACGACGTCAGACGCGGCGGTGCGAAAAGCAACGAGCAACTACCTCATCGAACTCGGTCAGGCCTGCGCTGATCTCGGAGGAACGCTGATGGTTCTTGGCTCGCCGTTCCAACGCAATCTTGAAGACGGAGTGTCGATGGAGCAGGCGCTCGACAACGCGGCGGAAGTTCTCAAGCGAGCGCTGCCGGCCTTCGCCGATCGCGGCGTCGAGATCTGCATGGAGCCGCTGACAAAGAAAGAGACGAACTTCATCAACACGTGCGCCGAAGCGACGCATCTGATCGAACTGGTCGGCGAACCGAACCTGACGCTGCATCAGGATGTGAAAGCTATGCTCGGCGCCGAAGAGAAATCGATTCCGGAACTGATTCGTGAATACCGCGGGCGCGTCGGTCACTTCCACGTCAACGATACAAACCTGTTAGGGCCGGGCATGGGCGAGACAGAATACCGGCCGATTCTGCAGGCACTGCTGGATGCCGATTACGACGGCTGGGTCTCGGTTGAAGTCTTTGATTACAGCCCTGGCGCAGAGCAGATCGCAAAGCAAAGCATCGATTACATGCGTGGCATTCTCGCTGACCTGGCGAAGTGATCGACGTCAACACGTCGTCTGCGGACCTTGCTTGAGTAACGCAGTCGATGCCCCGCGTGAACTGTGTTGATGCGGAGTCGTCATTCGGCCATCGCATCAGCGTTTGCGATCGTGATGAGTTCATCGCGCGGTGGTCGACGTTGTCTGCAGCGCGATCATCGATCATGAAGCGCGATAACTCTTGAAGAACGAACAAGTTTCACGTTGAAAGTCAAAAGAATTGGCTTGCGGAATTACGATGAATCGATAACGATCTCGACGAATGAAGTGTAAGGCGTTGATTCTTAAAGACTTCAATGCCTGACACGCGGCTGGTCACGGTTGACTGGTCGGATCGAGTTCGAGTGAGTCGGCTGACTGTCAATGAAACGCCCGGTTTTCCAGCGGCACTCAGTCACTCAAAGGTTCTCGTAAGGAGGAGCGAAGGTGGCCAAGAAGAAGGCAACCAAGAAGGCAGCGACGAAGAAGGCAGCAACCAAGAAGAAGGCTGCTAAGAAGGCTGCTGGCAAGAAGAAGGCCGCAAAGAAAAAGGCCGCAAAGAAAAAGGCAGCCAAGAAGAAGGCAGCCAGGAAAAAAGCGACTAAGAAGTAGCAAATCGCTTTAGCTGGCCCTTCCGGCCACGATTTAACGCGACTTCGACGAGCAACAACGAGAAAAGGCGACCGGTTTTCCGGTCGCCTTTTCTATGCGCGGTGGGTCAGCTTCAAACGCTCTGACCTACTGTTTTTCCGGGGATTTGAGCGACTCTGGCGCTGTGTTCTTCGCAGGCTCTGACGCAGCCTCGGCCGGCTTTGTTTGGGGAGACGCAACGCGGGTCTCGTCGACCTCGCCCCAGATATACCAGTGCGGATACACGTAGACCCAGTAGCCGGGCAGCAGATCGCGGTGCCCCTTGTACTCGGTCGACTTGTCCCAGAAGCCGAAGTCATGGAACGCTCCGTATTGCTGCAGATCGTCGCGGACTTCGATCTTCTTCAACAGACGACGGTACTTGCCATCGACGGCGGCTTTAATCCGGGCTTCCGCGGCAGAAAGTTCGACCGGCCGCGTGACGGGCGATGCTTCCAGTGGTTCGGCATCAATGGGTTGTCCGATGATCCGCAGCGCACGCTGCACGAGATCGATGAACTCGGCGCGGCGGCCGTCAGCATCTTCGCTGCGCGTCTGAACGGCGACGTCGTAAACACGACGCAGGTCCCAGTTGCCGCGGTACTGCGAGTTCCGCAGGTTCATGCCGAACGACGCAACCGCTGCCGCAAACTGAAAGTCGGCATCTGGAGTCGCCAGCGACTTACCCGTGATCGCGATGTCGTTAACCGGGAAGTCGGCTTCGACCGGCTGGCTCGTTTCCTGATCCGGTTTCTTGTACCGCAACCGGACGAAGAACAGTTCGTTCGAAAAGCCGTCAATCTTTGGTGCGTCGATCGACAGTTCAAACGTGTCACCGTAGCGAAGATCGCTCGCTTTGAGCCGATCGATCAGCACCTGCCGTGGAACGATCTCGTACAAAGCCGTCACGGTATGACCGGCACCGATCTCGCCAGCGTCTTTGGTGTCGTCAGTGAAATCGGCGGCGGCCAGCTTACGGTTTTCGTAACCAATCAGCCGGTACGCCCCGACCGTTGCCGGATTGAACTCGGCCTGCAGCTTGACGTCCTTCGCCACCGTGTAGAGCGTCCCGGCGAGGCCCTCTTTGAAGGCTCGCCGCGCTTCCTGCAGGTTGTCGATGTAACCGTACTGGCCGTTGCCCTTGTCGGCGAGCTTTTCGAGCTTGCCATCCTTCAGGTTGCCCATGCCGAAGCCGAACACGCTGAGGAAGACGCCAGAGGCCGCCTTTTCCTGAATCAGTTCGACGAGTTCGTTATCGTTGCTGACGCCGACGTTGAAGTCGCCGTCGGTGCAGAGGATGACTCGGTTCGCGCCGTCCTGAATGTACTGCCGAATCGCCGTGTCATAGGCAAGTTTGATGCCGCCTTCGCCGTTGGTTGAACCACCAGCGGTCAGTGCATCGATCGCCTGCAGAATCTCCGGCTTCTTTGAACCCGGCGTCGAGGCCAGCCGCAGACCGGCGTTTGACGCGTAAGTCACGATGGCGATCTGGTCGTCTTCGGTCATCTCCTCGACCAGCAGTCGCATGGCCTGCTGGACGAGCGGCAGTTTGTTCGCCGGCCGCATCGACCCTGAAACGTCGAGCAGAAAGACGAGATTCGTCGGTGGACGCTGCGACTTGTCGATCGTTTTCGCCTGCAGGCCGATCCGGGCGAGTCGGTGCCCCGGCTGCCACGGGCAGAGCATGACTTCGGTCGTCACTGAAAACGGATCGGCGCCTTTCGGCTGCGGGTAGTCGTATTTGAAATAGTTGACGAGTTCCTCGATGCGCACCGCATTCGGCGGTGGCAGTTGATTCTGCATCAGGAAGCGGCGGACGTTCGCGTACGAAGCCGTGTCGACGTCGACCGAAATCGTCGAGAGCCGCTTCTCAGCATCCTTCGGGTCAGGAACGACGAACTCGTTCTCGACAATCGGCTCGTACGTTTCGTTTCCCGCCTGCCTTCCAAATCCGCCTCCGCCAAAACCACGTCCCCACTGCGCCGGCGGCTCGATGAACGGCGTCTTATTCAGAATGGACATGCGGCGGCCTCTGATTCCTTCGTTGCGCTCGGACTCTTTGAGTGCCTCGCCAACGACAGTCGTCGCCAATCTGTCGACGCGAGACACACGCTCCTGATCCGCCAGTTGTGGAGTCGCTGGCTGCAGGCGCGGGCCGCGAGCCGCAGCGGCTTGAGCTGGCATCGCTGCCTGGCCAGAAACTGCTTTGGCCTCCGAGGAGAATCGATTGACCGTCGATCCATCCGACCCACCAGGGAGCAATGCGGTGGCCGGTTTCGCGGGAGCATTCACTGCAATCCCGGCCGCGGCTGAAACGGGCGGACCACTCATCGGGCGACCGCTCGTCGCAGAGCCGCCAGGGAGATCCGTAAACGGAGCCGGAGCGGCGGGCGATGTCCTGGCGACACGGGAAACACTCCCTGTCGCGCGTCCTTCTCCACCGACTGCGCCGCCAACGCCAGCAGCGACTGCCGGGTCGGGTGTTGCCGCGAGACGACTACTTGAGCCTGTTGAAACGATCGCATTCGCTCGGGCAGGTCCACTGTGATCAGCCTTGCTGTCAGAAACAGGCTGGTCCTGAACGGTCACTCGGATTGGCGTCGAACTCTGGCTGCCCGACTGCTCTTCCGGTTGAAGTTGCAGCAGAACTTTTCCGCCCTCAGCCTCCAACCTGTCGGCAGGCAGAAACTTACTTCTGGCTACAGTCGATGCCGCATGATCCGCCAAACCGGACTCGGCAGGCAGTTCGCGGGATTTCTCCAGTTGAGTGATATCACGAATCGTTACTGGCTGTGTGCCGCGCACGCTTCCGTCAGCTTCGTCGATCGGCCCGCTGCTGGCTGCCGATGCCAGTGACGAAATCTTGTTGCCGGTCAAATGTGTCGCGGCCCACGGACTCACAGACGAGTCGCTCAATCGCTGATCGGCGAACTGCGGCAGTACGGCGACGACAACGGCCAGTGCAGCAACCGTCGCCACCATCCCGACCAGCAGGCCGCGGCGCGAGTGAGTACCGGTCGCCGCTGCGGGCCGAGTTGCGACCGCTCCCTGATTATCAACAGACGCTGCGTCCGACACCGACTCGGCGGTCCGTTGCAGAGCGGCACGCTGCTCGTTCGTCAGCGCTGGTGCCGGTTCGGCGCTCAGTTCGTCACGCAGAATTCCGATCGTGCCCTGCAGGTCGTCGACGAAGGTGCGGGCCTCGGACGAGGACTCGAGCAGCTCTTCGACGGCTGCGCGATCGGCTGCGTCGAGTTCGCCCAGCACAAAGGCCGTCAGGCGAGGATCGTCCGGGTTGAAGGAAGGATTCGTCATGGGATGGCTCCTTCCGGGAGCGGTTCAGGTTCAGGAAAGGGATGTGACGACGCGTTCGTCGCCGAGGTATCCGGGAGAGGACTTGCTGTGTGGTCTGGTCGTTGCTGATTGAAGCTGCCGGTTGGAGCGGAGCGGTTCTGCCGATCGATGGCTGCCGGCCTGACAGTTCCGCATCCGCTCGCTCCCGGCCGGTGCTTGGTCAATTGGTGTCCGGCATCAGCTTTCTGAGCTGCTTGATTCCGACGTGCAGCAGGAAGCCGACGTTTGAGACCGTTAGTCCGGTGACCTCGGCGATCTCGCGGTAACTGAGTTCGTTCTGGAACTTCAGCCGGATGACTTCCTGCTGGTTCGGCGGTAACTGATCGAGCAGATCGAGGACGCGGGCGGCCGTTTCCCGTGTCTCGGCTGCTTCATCCGGAGCAACGGTCGCCAGTGACGTTGCCGGTCCGGTTCGCTGGTCGAGATCCATTGCAGTCGACATGCGGCGTTCCTTTTGCTGAACGTCAAGTGCGCGATTCCGGCAGACCGTGAACAGCCACTGGGAAAGGTGTCCGTCGATGGCGGTCTGCTGTTGTCGGCAGAGTTTCAGAAAGGTGTCCTGAACGACTTCCCGCGCGGTTTCGACGTCTCCGGTAATGCGCTGCGCATAACGCACCAGCGGTTGTTCGAACCGCTGCAGCGTGCTGCTGACCCATTCGGACTGGCTGGCCTGCCCGTTGGTGCCCATCGAAGTCCCCGGAATCCGCCGGAACCGGCAGAGAACTCGTCGTCCTGCGGAAATTGAAAAACCGACCCGCGTCGACGTGAAGTCGCAGGCAGTTTCTCGTGCATTCAGATGTGTGCTGCCTTGACGACGATTGGCAGCAACCCCTCTTAGAAAGAATCTCGCATTTTCTGCCTCGCAGACGATCGGTCGCCAGATCAGGTCACCGGATCCAGAGCGGGCCTGCGATGTCTGAGATCAAGCCAGTTCCGCGAGGAGCATCACCAAATCAGGATTGCCGTTAGACGAGTCCCTCGCGCATCGCGGCGGCGACCGCTCCAGCGCGGTTGTTGACATGCAGCTTCTGATAGATGTTGCGGAGGTGCGTATCGACGGTGTGCGTGCTGAGGCTCAGTTCGCTGGCGATTTCTTTTTTTGTCATGCCACGCACGACCAGACGCAGGACGTCGAGTTCTCGATCAGTCAGGCCGGGACCGGAATGCTGCGCCCGCTTGCCCGAGAAGACGTCGAGTACCTTGCGGGCGATTTCGGGATTCATCGACGCACCGCCACTGACGACTTCGAGAATCGCTTCGCCTATTCGTTCGACTGTCGACGTCTTCAGCAGATAGCCGTCCGCTCCGGCGCAGACCGCGCGGAAGACTTTGTCGTGCTCATCAAACACGGTCAGGATCACGATTTTCGCGTCGGGAGCAGCTTCACGCAGCTTCGGCAGACCGGAGATGCCGTCCATGCCCGGCAGTCCGATATCGAGCAGCAGAACCTGCGGCGGTCCGGTTTCCGCAATCCGGGCGAGCGTGTCTTCCACCGAGCCGAGCGACGCTTCGCAGCTCAGGCCGTCGATCTGGTTGATCGCAATGTCCAGACTGCGGCGAAACCGTTCGTTGTCTTCACAGAGCCAGACAGTGATCGGCGCTTTCAGCGCGGGGGTTCCCGGAGCATCAGACATGACGTGAGCAGACTTCTGGAGTGACACGAGGTTGAGTTCGCTGGCCGGAATGTCCCGGCAGTCACGGATCCCGCCGCGGGTCGTCAGGCGGATCGCCGCCAGCGTTTTCTCAATGAATTCAGACGCTGAGCATACCGACGCAGGCGCCGCCAGCGATACCGTGTTCCGGGGCGGGGCACGCAGATCGTCACAGTCGTGCCGGCACCGACCGCCGTCTCAAACTTGACGGTCCCGCCGAGCTGACTGACACGCTTACGAATACTGTTGATGCCCAGTCCGTCGCGGCGGTTATCGAGATCGAAGCCCTGGCCGTTATCGCTGACGACGATGCAAAACAGTTCGTCTGCAAACTCGACCTTTACACTGACCCGTGTGGCCTTGCTGTGTCGGGCGGCGTTGTGCAGGACTTCCTTGTAGGACAGGAACAGATTCCGTCTCCAACTGAGCGGAACGTCGAGGTCCGGTACTTCACGCTGGCACTCGAAGCTCGTTTCGCAGTGCGCCAGCAGACGGGCGATGATCGTTCTCAGGCGACCGACAAAGTCATCAAGCTTCGATGTCGGCGTGCGAATCAGCCACAGGATATCGCGCATCGCGTCGCTGGTTTCGAGAGCGACCGTCCGAATCTCGTTGAGTTCCGGTTTCAGCTCGGGTGGCAGGTCGCGATTGCTGCCCGTCGTCTGACAAAGCAGTGCAATCGCACCTAGATTGCTGCCGATGTCGTCGTGCAGGTCGTTGGCGATCTGCGTTCGCAGATTCTCGGTTTCCTGGCGATGTTCGATTCCCTGCCTCCAGTTGAACCACGTCAGACCGACAATGCTCGCCACAACAAAGAATCCTCCTGCGATTCCGAGGTTGATCCAGACCTGCCGGACGGCAGCGGTGTGCTGGTTGAGATCGAATTCCAAATCGAGCTGCATGTCATGACGCTCGGAGAGCTGTCCGAGCCAGATGGGGAACTCAAGCAGTCGCGTGCGGCTGGTGAAATCATCGACCAGAAAGCGTGGCGCCCAGCGGCGTCGATCGAACGCCTGGTCCGTGTCCGACGCGGTCACAACGATTTCCTGTTCCGTCGCGACGTTACTGTTCCCGGAGTAAACCTGAATTTCAGACAGGGCCAGTCGCTGCGGCAGGACGCGGCTGTCGAGCTTCGTCGCCGTCAGGCGGATGTACTGCGCCGTGATCGTTTCCGATGGAAATCCCGGGGGTGTTTCGTTCCACAAATGTTCGGATGACGTCTTTGTCAGCGACTCCCGCAATTCGGCGGGCAGAATCATTGAGCGGTCAGTCCAGTGCTTGAGATCAGCTCGCGTGAAATCGCAGAGTGCGACAGCGTCAGAGAGATCCGGTTTGGTGGCAAGTTCGATCCGGAACCGTTCAGGAAAACCCCAGCCGGGAATGTCCGTCTGTCCGCTCGGCCGCGCCGGAACCAGTCGAATTTCGTCGATCGGCATCGGCTGGCCCAGATCAAGCTGGATCCATTTGGAACCCGGTCCACGCAGCGGCTGCGAAACGAAGCCTTCGGTGTGGCTCGTCAATGGCCCGATCGGCAGTGGCAGTATCGAGTTCTGATCGACGAGATACTCGCGCGACCAGCGGTTCTCGATTGTGTAGTCGGGCTCCGAAGTGATGACCGGTCTCCACGCGGCGACGTTGCGCATCCCTGACAGGACAATCAACTCACCCAGGGCGAAGAAATAACGGCCGCCGACGGATGGAGAACGCGTGACAGTGACGCGAACGAAACGACCGGCCTGCTCGATCCCGCGGATCTGGACGGGAAACCGACCGGGATTGGGGAAATCCGACGTTGAGTAATCAGCCACCAGAGAACCATCGCGAAAGTCGCTTGACTGCGCGATCTGCACGCGAAACCGCAACGGAAACGCGTAGCCGTCGACGAGCGTATTCTCAAGTTGAACAGTTGCGGGAACGAGCGCGATCGAGTCCAGCGGGTAATTCCGGCCAAGATCGATCTGCACCCACTGCACTTCATTGGGAACACCAGTCGGACGGCTGTGATAGCCCGCTTGTTCGGTTGCCTGAGCCGAATAGGGTGCCAGTGAATCGAGGCGGCGCTGCAGGAAATCGATTTCCTCTTCGAGATTGCGGACATCCGGGCTGATCAACCACGGGATGCTGTATTCCGCGGCAACGAGCACTGGCGAGTGACCTGAGGCCAGGACACTGCTCGTTGAACACAAGCTGCCGGCGGCAGCACAGATCAGCAGGATGATCTGAACGAGCGAAGAACAGCCACCGCGACGACGGCGCGAATTCGGCTCAACGTGAAACCGCCATCGCGCAGCATTCGAGCAGAGCGAAGTCGCAGCGGGCTCGCACTTCATTGCAGCAACTCTCGGATTTCCGCCAGCGAGAATGGACGCTGCAATCGTGCGCCAAGCTGACCGACGACGCGTGCCGCAGCGTGCGATGCCAGATGGCCGGCATCTTTCAACGGCAAGCCATTCGTGAGCCCGAACAGAACTCCCGCCGCGTACATGTCACCCGCTCCGGTCGTATCGACCGCGTGGACTGAGACGCCTTCAATAGGAATCAGGTGGTTGCCTTCCATCAGCAGAGATCCGTCTGAGCCAAGCGTCAGGGCAACCAGCGCTGCGTGCTGATGAATGTCGTGTGCGCAGTCCGCAGGATCGTGCTTGTGAGTCAGGGCGCGAGCTTCTTCCAGATTGCAGAACAACAGATCGACCGGGCCTTCGATCAGTTCCTGAAACTCATCGCGGCACAGGTCGATGAGGAACGGGTCGGACACCGTCAGCGACACTTTCACTCCATGCTTGACGGCGAGGTTGATCGCCCGTCGTGCTGCCGCTCGCGAGCCCTCGCCCGCGAACAAATACCCTTCGACGTAAATCCACTCGGCTTTGCGAATCTCTTCCTCATCAATATCGGCTTCCGACAGTTCCGCCGAAATGCCGAGATTTGTCAGCATGGTGCGCTGAGCGTCGTCTGTAATCAGGACGACGCAGGTGCCGCTCTGGCCGGTGCCTGGCGGGACTTCGATCGCGACTCCAAGTTCGCGCAGATCTGCAAGGAAGAACTCGCCGACGGTGTCGCTCGCCACTTTGCCGACGTATGCCGCTTTGCCGCCAAACTGAGCGATCCCGATGATCGTGTTGGCGGCCGAGCCACCAGCGCAGCGCGTGACTGAAGCATGATCGATATGGCTGAGCACTCGCTGCTGAGTCGCTTCATCGACGAGCGTCATAATGCCCTTCGGGAAGTCCAGCTTGAGCAGTGTGTCGTCAGTCACCTGGGCCTGAAAATCGACAAGTGCGTTGCCGACACCGTAAACGTTGTACTGCTTCATGCGGTGAATTCCTGATAGCGACGTCGCGATTGACGATGCCGGTCGATGAGTTGCGGGGCTGGATCGCCGGGTCTGCCGACTGACGAAACCGAGGCGGAGCGTAGGCCGGTTCTCAGCCTTTGACCAGTTTGCTGATGGCTTTGAATTCGTCGCTGCCGGCTCGCTCGCACCATTCAAACAGCACCGATTCCGCGGTTGTGATCACGGCCCCGCACTGCGACATCCGCTGCAGCGCGACTTCGCGGTCGATAGCCGATCGACTGCTGACAGCATCGGCTGCCACGTAGACACGAAACCCGTGCGCCAGCAGGTCGAGCACCGTCTGCTGCACGCAGACGTGCGCCTCGATGCCGGCAACGACGACCTTGAAACGGCCTTCCGGATCAGAGCCTTCGGTGTTCCAGCCCAGCGAGTTGAGGCAACTGAATTCGATCTTCGCCGGACAGGCGGGTAACAGTCCGCGCAGCGGCTCGACTGTCGGCCCGAGCCCTTGCGGATACTGCTCGGTCGCCGACACCGGTACGCCCAGCACTCCCGCAGCCGTGATCAGTTTGACGGTGCTGGCGATAACCCGTTCGTGCCCGTCGATCAGTGGAACAAGCTTTTCCTGCAGATCGATGACGAGCAAACGGCTGTCGTTTCTTGAAAGCAGTTCGTGACTGCGCGGCAGATTAGGCATCGTTGATTTCCGTTGCTGGAGCTTTCGCCGTGCGGTGACAAGCGAAACGTTTTCCTCAGACAGAATTTGTGGCTGGCACGTTTCGTGACTGTGAACCGCAACCGCGGTCAGGTCTCGTAGAGTTCGTCGTAAAGCCGCTGTTCGAGTTGTTCGTCGCTGGTGGTCTCGCATTCCCAGATGACGACGACTCGCCAGCCGAGTTCCCTCAGAGCGGTCGTGACTTCCTGATGGCGCTCGACATTACGACGGAACTTCGACTGCCAGAAGTCGATGCGACTTTTCGGAGTGTACGCAAACCGGCAACCGGGATGCCGGTGCCAGAAACAGCCATGCACGAAAATGACCGTCCCGTACGCCGGCAGAACGATGTCCGGCTTGCCCGGAAGGTCGCGACGATGCAGCCGGAAACGAAAGCCCATCCGATGCAGCAGCGACCGGACACGCATCTCAGGCTTCGTATCCTTGCCACGGATGCGAGACATATTCCAGCTTCGGTGCTGCTTGCTCAACCGGTCCATGTTCCGTCACCAGGTTAAACACGACCAGTCAACCAACTGCGGAAAGCGTCAACTCTCGGTGCGTCAGGCGACGATCGAACACAGTGTTTCGAGAAACCGATCGGTTTCCTCATCCGTACCGACCGTGATCCGCAGGCCGTCGATCGTGCCACCATTGAGAGCTTCCGGAAATGTCATCAGACGAACGAGAATCCTGCGGGCCTTTAATGCCTCGTAAATCGTGCGGTGGCTGCGGTCTGGATGCGTCGTCCAGACGAAGTTCGCGTCGCTGTCGACGGCATTGAAGCCGAGCGACCGCAGTTCGTTCGTCAGCCGGGTTCGGGTCGCGCGAATCTTTGCCGTGTTCGCCAGCATCCAGTCCTGATCCTCGATCGCCGCCGTCGCCGCCGCCAATGACAGCGTGTCACAGTTATAGCTGTCCTTGACCTTGCGCATGCCTGTGATCACGTCGGGATGAGCGATCGCAAAGCCAAACCGCAATCCCGCAAGGCTGTACGATTTGCTGAGCGTCCGTGTGATGATGATTCGCGATCCGGCGTCCCGTTGCAGGATCTGAGCCCGATGCGGCTCCGCCGGGAAGTCGCCATACGCTTCGTCGAGAACGAGTACTCCGCCGGGAGGCACGAGCTGCTCGATCGTGTCGTGCGACCACGAGTTGCCGGATGGCGAGTTCGGATTCGGCACAAAGACGATTCGACTCTGCTCGATCATCGGTCGGACGCGATCGAGGTCCCAGGACCAGTCGGCGTTCAGTAACAGTCGCTCGTGCCGGGCTCCCTGAATGTCAGCGAGCGTCTCGTAGAGGATGTAACTCGGGTAGGGAAAAGTCACGAGGTCGTCGGCGTCAGCGAACGAGCGGACAATGATCGTCAGGTTTTCGTCGCTGCCGTTAGCGGGCAGAATCCAGTCGGAGTCGACTCCAAACAGTTCGCCGGCCGCCTTGCGAAACCGGGTTCCCAGCGGATCGGGGTAGATATTCAGCCGGCCGCGCGCCGCCGATTCGATCGCTTCGATCACTCGCGGCGAGGGCGGATAGGGATTCTCGTTGGTGTTGAGCTTGGTCCAGCCGGCGTCCTGCGGCTGTTCGCCGGGAGCGTAACCGTCAATCCGCTCAATGGCGGGGCGAAAACGGGGCATCTGCAGTGCTTATTCCAGAAGAGGCAGAGTGGATTCGGGCGATCGCCGGAATCAAACAGCCGGGATTATTGCTTTTGGAGTCGGGCTTCGCGATTCTCCCTGATCGTCCTGGAGATAAATGTCTGTTTTCGAGAGCACGGTCGCTGCAGATGACTCGACCGGATCCATCCGAGCCGCATGAGCTGTCACGTCGTTCGCCATTTCTGGCCACTTTAGGCGTCTCGCTGGTTGAACGATCAGAACGGCAGGCCACAATCTGCCTGACTGTCGACGAGCAACATTTGCGATCACGCGGAATTGCTCACGGTGGCGTCATCGCGGCGCTGCTCGATACTGCGATGGGAATTGCAGTTGCTGAGCACTCGCCGGAAGGAAAGTTTCCGGTGACAGCACAACTCGACACAAAGTTCGTCCGGCCGGCCTGGGATGGCGAGGACCTTCTGGCAACCGGCGAAGTCTGCCACTACGGTTCACAGACGGCCGTGGCTCGCGGCGAAGTTCGCACAGCGCAGGGCGTGCTGGTGGCGACCGGATCGGGAACGTTCGTTTTTGTCGTCGATCCGGCTCCCGGCCAGGACCGGCTGCCACGGCGGCCCGACTGATCCGGCAACGTTGAGAAGACGGGCAAGGACGCTCCTGGAAAGTGTGTCACTCAGGATGAGCTGCGTAGAAACGCTGCGAAACCGGGAATACCGGATCATCGCCGCGCATCACAGACACTGGACACATCCGGATGCAATGGGCAGTCCGGTTTACGTTGCGTTTCCGACGAAAAGTTTTTGACAGAGGAGTTTTCAGATGAAAGCGTTCGTTTCGAGTCTGGCCGCTTTGTTCCTGGCCGCTGGTGTTGTTGGCTGTGGTGAAAGCGGTAGCGGCACGGCTCCGACGCCGGCAGCCGACGATGGCGCTGCCGCTGCAATGCATGAATCGATGTCAGGCGAAGGCGCTTCGGCCGGTCACGAAGCCGCTCCCGCCGAAGGTGAAGCCGCTCCCGCCGAAGGCGAAGCCAAGCCCGCCGAAGGCGAAGCTGCTGCTCCGGCTGAAGGTGATGCCAAACCGGCTGAAGGCGATGCCAAACCGGCTGAAGGCGATGCCCCGAAGGCTGAGTAATCTCTCTGGATGGAGCCCTGCTCCGTCAGATGGTCAAAAGATAAAGCCGGCTGCGATGACTGATCGCAGCCGGCTTTTCTTATGCCCCAGGTACTGGCGGTAAAAACGCCTTCACGAAGAAGTTGTCACGACGCACTGGTTTCAGACGGCCGATGTTCCCGCCACGGAATCAGTCCGGCGGCGATCAGGGCAATCTGGCTGATCCAGTAGCACCACAGCGCCAGCCAGACGCCGTCAGTAAAGCCGTACGAGTGCAGGCCGATGCCGAGTTCGTTGACACCGAACCACGACCAGCTTGTCACGATATTGCCGGCGATCGCCAGATTCGCGAAACCGCGGTCAGACACCAGTCGGTCCCAGCGAGCATGCAGCAGCAGCGCATTCCAGATGACGATCAGCAGGGCGCCGTTTTCCTTCGGATCCCAGCCCCAGAAGCGCCCCCACGAATCGTCGGCCCACAATCCGCCGAGGACCGTGCCAACAAAGCTGAAGAACATCCCGAAGCAGACCGTGCCGTAAATCATCCGCGTCAAGTCTTTCTGCCGCTCTTTCGTCATCAACGGAGTCAGCAGGTTACCGAGAATCTGTACGACGCCCAGATTCCCGGCGATGAACGTGGCTGAGTAGCCAAACGTGACGCACACAACATGCGTCGCCAGCCAGAACTGCGTATCGAGCACCGCCTGCAGAACAGCGAACGTGTCGCCGTCGCCCGACAACAGATACGAGATACCCAGCGCTGCTGCTCCCATCGCACTCGCGATCAGATTGCCGATCCCGATCCGATACAGCCCTTCAAAGATCAGTCCTGCAATCACGCAGCCCCAGCCGATGAAGACCGCCGACGAGTACAGATTCGTCACTGGCGGCCGGCCCGATATATAGATGCGGGCTCCCAGCGCGAACGTATGCAGAGCCAGCGTCACCAGGATGATCAGGAACGCGGAACGGTTCAGCGGCTTCGACCAGCCGAGCAGTCCGAAGGCCGTGATCACGAACGCGATCAGATAGCTCCACGCGGCGTAATAGAACGGCGCGAAGTGGTTGTAGAACGACTCAAATCCAGTCGTCGCCAGTGACTGAGTTTTCGGCAGTTGCGACTGCAGCCAGTCGTGATTCTCGTCCAGCCAGCTCTGATACTTCCTGACGGCCGAGTTAAACGCCGGGCCATCGTCATTCAGATGCGCATCAAGGATGTCAGCAAACAACCGAAGCTGAGCGTTCTCCTCACGGCCCATCATGCGCGCCACCAGGCTGCGGACAGAGGCGTGTGCCACCGTCTCCCACTCTGCAGTCGCGACATCGCTGCTGTCGGCGTTGTCATTTGGTGGCGATGGGGGAATGGCCAGCGGCGGCGAACGGTCACTCAGCGACTGCAGCATTCCGAGCACCTGCTGCACGTTATCCTGCCGGATGTCCGGAGGCGTAAACGACGAGGACAGCAGGTCGAATTCACCAATCTTCCGTTCGAGTGCCAGGACCTGAGTATCGTACTGCGTTCGATTTTCAGAATGTTTCTCACGTGCCAGAGAGGCGTCTTTGGCCAGCTCTGCGACATTCGCCGCAATATCATTGATCGAATACAGATGCCGCGGTCGTTTCTGCAGGTTGAGCTTCTCGATGATCTGAGGATGATCGATGCGGAACACGGCCTGAGCACGCACGTCGTCCGAGCCGGAGATCACATCCAGCAGCCATTTGACAGCAGGCTCCTTGTCGCCGTCTTCGTTACGCAGCTCCTCGCGATTTGACAGTGCCCGCAGACTGTTCCGAGCGACCGTATCGATCGGTTTGATACGGCCTTCGTAAACGACCGGCAGTTTTCCGAACGCGTACAGATCTGGTTCGTTATCCTTCGCCGACGGAACGCGGGCTTTACTCAGCAGCCAGCCGCCGATCAGCAACACCAGAACATAGGGGATTGCTCTGAGTAGTGGGTTGGACGCTTCAGATTCAAGTTCGTCATCGGCCTCCGCTTCGCGAACCTCAATGCGATGAACCGCAACTTCTGCCAGTGCCATGCCGGGAAGTCCCAGCCAGCCAGCCAGAAACGACCATGCTCGCCGCGACGCCGTCTGGCGTGATCGGCGATTCAGAAACCGCAGCAGGATGCCGAAGAAGTGCGACAGCATTCCCGTGCCGACGATCATGCACGACACGTACGGCAGCATCCAGCCGGTGTTGCTGACCACTGAAAGTGTCGTGATTTCCTTTTCACCGGTGCGCGGATTCGCAGGCGAGTAGTTGGACTGGTAGAACGTGTCGCCCGAGTAACGCATCGGGTTGTTCATCCAGATGTGTCGCTCGTCGACCAGAACGTTGCCGGTCTTGTTGTCGATGACGTCGACAATCGAGCGGTAATCCATCGGCGTGTTCGTGCCGATGTAGTCCGTCTTGCTGACGTCCGACAGACGAACCGAATACGGCTTGTAGTAGCGACGGAACCTCAGGGCGATCTCCCAGGTTTTGCCGTCGACGGTGACACGGTTGGGAGTCGATTCGCTGCGGCTGAGCAGTTCGAACACGACGCCGGTCAGATACATGCCCAGGTCCTTCTGCGTCTGCTTATCAATCAGCCGGACGTAGGCGGCGGTCAGGTCGATCCGGCCGCTGGAGTCTGTCCCGGTTGTCGGCTTGGCCGGCGTCGAGATCATCTGCAGACCGGCGCCGGCGGTTGCGCGATTTTCGCTGCCCGGCTTCACGTCTTCGATATTTGAGTTCTGCATGAACTCGACAACTTCAATATCGAACGGAAGTTCCGGATCGGAAATCACGTTGCTGCCTGCCGGTTTGCCCTCTGCTTTCAAGGCGGCCGCGGTCGCAGCATCGAGGATTGTCTGGCGACGAACAACGATTTCGTCGTCAAAGTCCGGCGACGATTTGTCGATCACCGCGAACTCGATCTCACGGACGTCCTTAGCGAAATTGACCGTGTGGCCTTCTTCGATCGCCATCTGCGTCTCAACGTGCAGCGAATCGACGACGACTTCGTTGACCATCACCAGGGCCACACCGGCGTGCAGCAGCGTCACGCCAGCCCGCTTCTTGAACAGCAGATAGCAACCACCGAGCAGAATCAGTGAAGCCATTTCGGCTTTGACTAACTGCCACAGGATGCGCATGGACGAGCTGTTGAAACGGGTCTCCATTTCAAACAGCACCCAGTAGACAATCCCGGCCAGCGCCAGCGCCGAGACGATCAGCAGCGGCGATTCGGACTTACCTCGTCGGACCGCCGACGCTGCGCCGCCGACGTTAAACAGCAGCAGCACGCCCAGCAGGACTTTCAGGATCCCCCACAGGCTGTCGTAAAAAGAATCGGTCGTCTGCTGCAGGCCGGTGCCGTCACCCGACGCGATGACCAGCCAGGTCGCGACACTGCCGATCGCCGTAACAACGATTCCGGCGGCGAGTCGGGTTCCGCTGGCCTGAATCTTGAACCGCAGCAGATGTGCAGACAGCAGATTGGTGGCCATCAGCGTGCCCAGCAGATAGCCGCCCGGCAGCCAGATTCCGACGCGAGGGTCAGACTGTTCCAGCAGATTTTTGATCGGCTCGAAGAACTCGATGCGGGCAAACAACGGATACCAGACGCGGACGGGCACCCACGCGAGCCAACAGCGGAAGTACTCGCGCACGACGTCCCAGATATCGAGATCGACCTGCGCCAGCGTCCCGGCCATCACCAGAATCATCGAGCAGCCGAACAGAAAAACGGTCAGCTTCAGCGAGGCCATCGGCTTCAGCAGCTTTTCAAGGCCCGCGATCAGGTGCGGTTCGGCTTCGACGGTTTCAAAGGCTTCGGTACTGACTGGCTCGCTCGCCATGAACGGTCTCCGTTGTTTTCTCAATCGAATTCGACAGCCAGGTTCAACCGCGATCGACTTCGTGTTTGCCTCACGTTTTCGCTGGTGAAACGCTCAGCGAAACTTCACCGACGCAACGAACTTTCTGAACGCATCCTGCTGAGCGGGCTTCGCCGCTGCCGCACCGGCCATCTTGAAGAACCAGCCGGTACCGTCACGCACGACGATCGCTCCCAGAACAGTCTTCTCCGGATCACTTCCCTGCAGAATCACCAGGTCGCCCTGCTGACCGTCGACGCTGATCTTCTCGATCGTCTTGTCGAGTTCAGCGGGATCGCTGATCGGCGCCAGCCCGGCCTGGCTGCGCCAGCGATTGACGTTCTGGGCGACATCGGCACCGGCTGCACCCAGTGCTGAGATATAGGCTTCTGCGGAAGCTCCACCGTCACTGACGTTCCAGGAGACCTTCCGAAATGGTTTGAGCGCTCCTGGTACCCAGCCATCAGGAACAGCAAACGTCATCTCCGGCAACTCACTTGAACCTGCAGCCGTCTCTGAAGCGGAGCCGCCTGCGGTCACTGGTGGTCCGGCCGGCCCAACGGGGCCTTGCGGCGGACCGGCAGGACCCTTCGGCGGCATTTGCGGCCCGGCAGCCGCTCCATCACCCATTGCGGCAAACGGTGCAGAGCCTGCAAACGGAGCCATGCCACCGCCAGACTGTGTTCCTTCGAGTTCAACCCAGGTGACCGGTGTTCCGTCGGCGAGATTGATACGGAAGATCCCGCCTTCTGTTTCCAGCGAGGTCTGCAGCTCGCCGGACGACAGGGCATTCAGTCCAAGTTGTTTGCGCCAGCGATTGACATTCTCCAGCAGATACTCATCCGACGACGCCGTTCCGTCACGTGCCGGCAACGGGATGACTGTGCATTCGAGCGATTTGCCGTCGTTGCCGATCGTAAACGTCGCAGCTCGCATTCCCGACGCCGGCTGTTCGTTCCAACCCGAAGGGGCGGTCCAGCTCGGGCGGTCACCGACGATCTTCAATGACTTGAGCAGTCCGCGAAATCGTTCGGCTTCAGCAGCGACGGCGTCTTTCGGACCGGACAGTTTAAAAAACCAGCCGTTGTCTCCAATCGGGGCCAGCGCGGCGAGCATCCCGTCAGCCGCAGGCGGAGCCTTGGGCTTCGGAACCTGCTGGCGGACAATCTGCGGCTCCTGTTCGCAACCCGCAAACAGCAGAGCGGACAACAGCACCGGCAGTGTGAGGGGACGGACAGCAGGCGTCGTGGTCAAAACGTTCATCGTTTTAAATCCAGGCAGGCAACTGGTCGCCACGACAGACAGACATCCGGCAGTGATCATTCCGGGACGTCCGGTTCAGGCAGACTGCCGTGCAGCGTGAGCGGGAAATGGGTCGGCAGGCGGGATGCGCCGCTGAGCGGCGCGACAGGCGGGAACTGGCGGTGCCAGCCGTTCAAGTTTTGAGGCAGGATATCGTAGGACGATCTCGCAGAAACGAACACTGTTGCCCCGGCGTCGCCGATCTCTCGACCACCTGCCCGCTTCCGCCCCGTTTAAGTACGCGCCCTGCCGGCTCAAAAGCCATAACGAATTTGACGATTCTGTGAACTCCCCGAAACCCGCAAGCGAAGGTTTATCATAATTTAAACATATTAGTTTTAATTTGTATTAATATGCGATAATCAGTGTCGCGGGGTGGCGATTCGCTGGCCGCAACGGAGGCGGACCTCCGCGACGGCTGCCCGGTTTGTGCGGCTCGTACCGGAATCGTAAGGCGGGTCGTCCTGACAGCTCCCGGAAAACACGACGAAACGACAGGTCGCGCCGATTCCGGGGTTAGAATTGCCCGATCGGAAACGTCTTGTGTGCCTCGACTTCATCCCGTTCTAACGTTGTGTCGCCGCAGAACCACCACTTCCGGTCAATCGATTTGCGCTGTGTCGGACGTATCGGAGGGACTCTGTTCCTCATTCCAACGAGTACCTGACCGATGGCCAGAAAAGACGCACTGCTCCGACTTCGCAGCCGGCTGATTGCCCGACGTGATGCTCTGCGGAAAAAGCTCTCTCTCGACAAGACCGGCGACGGTCGCGGTTCCGGGGACCTGGGCGACGTGGCCTGCGAAGGGGCACGCAACGAACTGAACTCGCAACTCGCGACGATCGAAACCCGTGAACTGCGATTTGTCGAACGGGCATTGCAAATGCTGCTCGACGGGACTTACGGCACGTGCGAACAATGCGGAGGGTCGATCCCCGTCAGTCGCCTGCAGGCTCTGCCGTACACCGTACTGTGTGTCAAATGCCAGAGCGACCTGGAAGCAATTGGTGACGACGAGCAGGCCGAAATCGACTGGGATATGGCCTGCGATTACGAAGTTCGATTCAGTGATCAGGACGTCCTTCCGGACGATTTTCACCGCGGCGTGTGACAGCTTCGAGAGTTTCGACTTCGTCGACCGCTATTGCGCTTCGCCCTCAATTGAACAGACTGCGACCGTGTCGATGGAGCAGACGATGAACAGCCCGCGAACCCTTCTGACTCTGCTGTTTGGCTCAATCATTGGAGCCGCCATTGCGACCTGCTTTGAAGGCTTCGGCGTCGCGGCCGTTAATGCGGAATACTTTTCGGCCGGTGAATCAGCCGCCGTGTACCGCGAACTGGATCACGGCCAGTCGCCGCTGGTCGAAACGAGCCGGATTTTGTCGAGGATCGCTCGCGTCGTCATGCCCAGCGTCGTGCATATCGACAGCGTCCGAGTAGTCCCCAGCCGCGGCCGCGTTGAGGAAACCGGCTCGGGCGTGATCATGACCAGCTCAAAACGGCCCGGTCGCTACATCGTCACAAACAAGCACGTCGTCAATGACGCTCTGCCCGAACTGGAAAACATTTCGATCCAGCTTGTCGATGGCCGCATCATTCATCCCACGCGATTCTGGACAGACCAGTACAGCGATGTTGCCGTGCTGCAGATCGAAGTTGAAGACGTCGAACCGCTGCGCTGGGGTGATTCCGACTCACTGGAGATCGGCAATATCGTGCTGGCCTGTGGCAGTCCGTTTGGCCTGAGCCAGTCGGTCACGATGGGCATCATCAGTGCCCGCGGTCGCAGCTCGCTGGGAATCGGAAATCGCAGCGGCGTGCTCAATCAGGATTTTCTGCAGACGGACGCGGCTATCAATCCAGGTAACAGCGGCGGCCCGCTGATCGACCTGCAGGGACGGCTGGTCGGCATCAACACGGCGATCGCGTCAACACACGGCGGCAATGAGGGGATCGGCTTCAGTATCCCGAGCAATCTGGTGCAGCACGTCGTCGATCATCTGCTCGAATACGGCGAGGTTCACCGAGCGTATCTCGGTGTGAAACTCGACCCGGAGTTCGACTTCAACGCAGCGCAGCAACTCAGCCTGGATAAGCTGCGAGGTGCCCGCGTACTTGAGATTTATCCGAACACACCGGCCGCTAAAGCACGGCTTCGCTTCAACGACGTGATTCTCGAATTCAACGGCGTCGAAGTCATCGACGAGAGCCATCTGATCAATATGGTCAGCCTCTCGGATGTCGGAAAAATGGCAGAAGTCACCGTCTGGCGTGATAACCGCCGCCTCACGCTGATGGTCGACCTGACTGGACGCCCGACGCGCTGATCGAGCCATTGCCTCCTGCCGAACGGAATTCGTCCGTTCCGAGCCTGCGGTGTCAGACAGCTTTCGGCGCGGCAGGACAGTGTCCCCATTCGTTTCAGTGCGGAGATCTGTGGCTGGGCCATAGTCTCACGGTGACGCGAACAGAAGGTATGCCGTCATCCGACTGGATGATCCGCAATGCTTCTCTAACCCGCAGAGTCAACGTCGGCCACGCGACCCTACCGCACAGTCGCGACAACCGCTCCAGCCCGCACAAACGGTCGCCCGCTCAACGCTCAGACGCCGATAACTGCTCCGGATTGTCCGCTGGAATTCGAGAAGGGAGTCTCGAAATGAAGCTTGTCTCTGCAGTCAGTCTTGTTGTGTTCGTGCTGTTGTTTGCTCGGGTCTGGGCGGCTCAAGGGGACTCGGAATCGGCCAGCGCGGAGCAGTCCGCAGCAGAACCGGTGAGTACCTTGACTGACGATGCCTCAGCAACGGCAGAGCAACCCTCGGCAACGGCGGCTGCGACGGACAAAGCTGGCAGCATCAAACCGAAGAAACGCGAGATTCGCTGGCAGTCTGATCTGAAGATCGCTCACGAACTCGCCCTCGAATTGAATCGCCCGATGCTGATCGTTTTCGACGCCGACTGGTGCAGCTACTGCCGCAAGATGGAACGCACAACGCTGGCCGAACCGGAACTCATCACTCAGATCAACCGAGAGTTTGTGCCCGTGCATCTGAATCTCGACGAGCACACCCGGATTGCGGAAATCCTCGAAGTGAAGCGCATCCCCTGTACCGTCGCCCTCAGCCCGCGAGCCGACCTGCTCGGCCGCCTGACCGGTTACGTGAACCGCCAGCAATACGGCGAGTCACTCAGTCGCGTGCTGGACCTGCATAAGAAGGTCGGCAAGCAGCTCGCCAGCGTGGAGAAGTGAGTGCCAGTCACAATCTTCTGAGAAATTCTCGAAGATTCGCAGATCAAGTCAGTGGAAGATGCTCCGCCGGCCGACAATAATGCTCCTCAATGACGCGCGGTGGAGCAGCCCGGTAGCTCGCGAGGCTCATAACCTCGAGGTCACAGGTTCGAATCCTGTCCGCGCCACTTGGAACCCTGAAGTCGATCAGTCGGCTTCAGGGTCTTCTTTTGCGCCGAGGTCATGAACCAAGGCCGGTTTCAATGGTCGGTTCACGGGCTGGCTTTCGAGCGGTTAGCAATGCTCGGTAGTGGAAGTCCTGCTGACTTTCGACAGTCACGTCGAGCCTAAACTCTTCGCGAGTTTCGCGACCACGACCATGGATTTCTGTCGGGTTGCAGTGGCCGAGTGCAGCGCGCCCACGGTTTTGCACGGTGCCGCTGCTGGCTCACTTCAGCGGTCCCTCAAGCTGCGGCGCGTCACGCAAACAGCGGCGCGAACTCGAAGCGGTTGCCGTCGAACAGGCCGCGGTCGCTCAGTTTCAGCTCTGGAATCACCAGCAAGGCCATAAAAGACAACGTCATGTACGGAGCCCGCAGCTTCGACCCGAACGAGTGGGCCAGTGAGTCCAGGCCGGCGTAGGCCGCGGCGACCGCGTTGCACGAGTCGTTTGACATCAGCCCGGCCACCGGCAGCGGCAGCACGGAGACCTCCGGACCGCAGACCGCTGACAGACCACCGCGAGCGTCGATGACGGCGTTGACCGCGCGGCACAAATCGTCGTCGCTCGTCCCGACCGCGATGACGTTGTGCGAATCGTGCGCGACCGACGAGGCGATCGCGCCACGCGTCAGGCCGAAGTTTCTGACGAACGCAATCGCCGGCTCGGCGTCGTGATAACGGTTCACGACGGTCAGCTTGAGAATGTCACGATCCGTGTCCGAGACCGCCTGCCCGTCACGAATCAGCGGGGGCTCCTGGCGGCGGGTCGTGACAAGCTGCCCGTCAACTGTCTCGATCACATTCAGCAGCCGGGCATTCGGCGGGACCTGGCAGGCAAAGTCGGTCGGCTGCCGCGGCGAACAGTTGAAGTGGTTAACGATCCGCGGTGGCCGGCTCGGGATGCAGCGCTGCCCGCGTTCCGCCACAACCACTCCGCCAATCACCGTCCGCAGGATCAGGAACCTGTCGAGGTCGCTGACCTCGATAAAGTCAGCTGGGTCGCCTTCGCGGAGCAGTCCGATAGGCAGGCGGTAATGCTCGACCGGATTGACGCACGCGACTCGCAGCACGTTGAACAGATCCTGTCCGTGTGAGATCGCGCGTCGAACCAGCGTGTTGATGTGCCCTTCCAGCAGTTCGTCGGGATGCTTGTCATCGCTGCAGAACATGCAGCGGTCCGGCGCCGTATCGACAAGCGGGTACAGCTCTTCAAAGTTGCGGGCGGCTGAGCCTTCGCGAATCAGGATCTTCGCACCGTAATGCAACTTGTCTTCCGCTTCGGCGCGCGTAAAGCACTCGTGATCTGTCGTGATCCCGGCTTCCAGGTATCGTCTCGCCTCGTCGCCGCGCAGTCCAGGCGCGTGCCCGTCGACGGGCTTGCCTCGCTGCCGGGCGGCACGGATCTTTTTCAGCACTTCCGCATCGCCCTGCAGCACGCCGGGAAAGTTCATCATCTCGCTGAGGTAGCCGATTCGATCATCGTCAAGCAGCGCGGCGACCTGCTCGGCATCGACCGTCGCGCCCGCGGTTTCGAACCCGGTCGCCGGAACGCACGACGGGGCTCCGAAACAGAAGTGGAACGGGACGTCGCGCGCGTCGTCGAGCATGAACTCAACTCCAGCGATGCCGAGCACGTTCGCAATCTCGTGCGGATCGGAGACCGAACCCACAGTTCCATGCAGAGTGGCGGCCCGGGCAAACTCACGCGGCACGAGCATTGAACTTTCAATATGCACGTGTGCGTCTACAAAGCCAGGCAGTAGAAAGGTCGCAAACTCGTGCTCCGCTTCCTGAACTGACAGGATGCGGCCATTCCCAACCGTCACTCGTGCCGGGAAGACGCGACGACCGGGAACGTCAACGAGGTTGACTTCGAGCGTCTGATTTACGGTCGGCAGATTCATCCTGATTTCCTCGACGACTTGGCCACAGGCCGACATTCTGCGCCGGGAGGATTGTCGCTGACGCGAGTCCATGCAAACTCAGCGGCCGTTCCCGCCGGGCGGTTCAGAGCGTCGTTCTGCCCGCAAAGACCGTGCGGCTCGTTTCTCTCGGCAATCACAATTCGGCATTTTCAACGGAACAGTCAGTCAGGATCACTGGCAAGACCACGGATCGACTGAAAAGATTCCGGCCGCCGCGTCAGGTCACGCTGGCACGACTTTACGGGCGGACTGGATTGCCATGACGAAACTCACACACCACGCGTCCATTCGGCTGCTGCTGGCTTTGGTGGCGATCGCCGTCCTGGCTGCTGTGAGCATTGCTCAGCGACCGCCGATGCGCCGGCATACGGCCAATCAGAAGCGCGAGCTGAAACTGGTGAAAGCTGACGTGAAGCTGAGCATCGCCAGCCGCACCAGCACGACCGAATCCGGAGACTCCCGGATCATCCGCGTGAACAGTATCCCGGTTCACAAAGTCGGTCAGTTCCCGAACGGTGGCAATCCTCACTCAATCGCTGAACGCGAAGCGACATTCCGTGTGCCTCTTCATCCGCAGCCTGCCAGAGAAACAACCTGGCTGCGGCTCGGCATGAACTTCGGCGTCGCGGTGAACGGTGTCCTGTTCGACCCTGGTGCCGCAGAGTTCTGGCTCGGTGACCCCCGCAGCGGTTGGCAGTACGAAGCTCTCGCGGGAGCCGTGCCGCTGGGGCTTGACGAGAACTACGCTCACGTGCAGCCGGACGGGAAGTACCACTACCACGGTATCCCGACGGGACTGCTGGCGACGCTGGGGTTCGAGGATCAGAAACATTCTCCACTGGTCGGCTGGGCGGCTGACGGCTTTCCGATTTACGCGCTGAACGGCTTCGTCAATCCGCGTGATTCGGAATCAGAGATCCGAGAACTGAAGTCGAGCTACCGCCTGAAGCAGGGCCAGCGCCCCGGCGGCGCTCGCAGCGACCGCTTCGATCCCGGCGGTGTTTACGACGGAACGTTCCTCAATGATTACGAGTTCGTCGACAGGCTCGGTGACCTCGACGAGTGCAATGGCCGGTTCTGCGTCACTCCGGAGTTCCCGCAGGGCACTTATGCCTACTTTCTGACGCGCGACTGGCCCGTGATCCCGCGACTGTTCCGAGGAACGCCCGACCAGGGCTTCCAGAACCGGATGCCGCCAGGTGGCCGCGGTGGATTTCCTCCCGGTCCTCGAACCAGACCATCTGCTCGATAGAGGCATCAAGGAATGGATATCGAAATGAGTTCCAGCGGCGAACTGCTGGAACTGAAGATTGCGGGAGTTCTCGATAACGAATCGGCGACGCAGTTCCGCGATGTCATCGACGAGGCGATTCGTGACGACTGGCACCGGATCCTCGTCCGGCTGGGCGGGGTCAACTATCTCAGCTCAGCCGGAATCGGGGCGCTGCTCGCGACGAAGAAGCGGCTGACTGGTCTCAAAGGCTTTTTCGGCATCTGCGATCTGCAGTCGGATGTTGAGCGGGTGTTGAAACAGACCCGCGTGCTCGACCGTCTGCTTTGTAATCCCAACGAGATACTCGCCGACGTTCCGATGGGGACGATGACGCTGATGTCGAAGATGCGCGTCGCGAGTCAGGACGGTGTCGACCTGCAGATTTTCCGTCTCGGTGACGAACCGTCAGCCCTGCGCGGCGAGACCGCGATGACCTGCCGCTGTGTCGGCGATCCGGCCGCCATCGGAGCGGCGCGGTTCGACTCCGCCGACTGTCGCGGCGTCAGGTTTCCAAAGACCGCCATCGGGCTTGGGCTGGGATCGCTCGGTGATGACTTTGAGTCGTGCCGCGAGCGGTTCGGCGAATTCCTCGCCGTGGCCGGAACCGTCGCGCAGTCACCGCTGAAGAGCGGCGATCTGCCAGACTACTCGGTCGCCCTCGGCGATTTTGTGCCTCAGGTGCAGGTCATGTACGGCGTCCGCTGTGAGGGCACATTTTCGCAGTTAATCCGGTTCAGCAGTTCCGATCACGAGCAGTCGCTGCCCATCCCGCTCTCGTCGGTTGTTCGACTGGCCATGCAGGCGATCGATTGTTCCGCGGCCGCCGTCGTCGTCCTTGGTGAGTGTGCCGGACTGGTTGGGACGCAACTGCGAAAGTCACCGGCCGCAGCAGAGCCGATCGCTCTCACAGCGTCGTCGGCAGTCGTACAGCAGGCGACCGGCGGCGCGGACAGTTCGGCCGACCGCTTCGCATTCCCGCAGATTCGAGACTGGCTGTCGTTCAGCGCCGAGCAGGTTCATCGTCACTCGCTGGCACTGGCTGCGGGAGTCGCTGTTTCATCCCAGTCGAACAGTCTGCCGGCACTCGAACCATTCCTGCGTCCGTTCGACAGTGACGGAAAGCTGGCCGGACATTTTCACGCGGCTGTGTTCCCGTACCGGCCGCTGAAGAAACGAACGCTTGACCTGTCGGCGCTGGTGTCGGAACTGTTCGACTCGGGAGCCATCGAAGACGTCCTGCACTTGATCCGCGACGACCGACCCGTCAGAGGGGCGGGCGAATCGGAATTCGTCAGTGGGGCCTGCTGGATCGCGCCGCTGGTCCAGGAGTCCGTGGATTAGGCATCCTGTCTGTCGTCGTGCCGGTTCATGACAGGCAGGTCGCCTGTGCCAGGTTCTGGTCAATCGAAGGAAACTGTTTATGAGTCTGTTGATCGGCTCGCTGACGATCGGACTGATTCTCTCGCTGCTGGCGTTCGGAATCCTGATCAGCTTCCGCGTGGTCGCCTTTGAGGATCTGACCGTTGACGGTTCGCTGGCGCTCGGCGGCGCAGCGGCCGCCTCGCTGATCGTTGCCGACTGGAACCCGATCGCCGCGACGCTGCTCGGTGCGTTGGCCGGAGCGACTGCGGGAGCAGTTACCGCAACGCTGCATCACCGCTTTGACATCAACCGATTGCTGGCCGGAATCCTCGTGATGACCGCGCTGTATTCGGTCAATCTGCGAGTCATGGGGAAGAGCAACGTGCCCCTGCTGAGTCACCCGACAGTGATGAGCTACGCGGACGGGCTGGCGTCGACGCTGTTCGGCGATCAGCGCCTGATCAGCGTCTCCGTCTGGGAGGCTCCGGGGAGGGACATCGCGGCGCTGTTGCTGATGTTTGCCGTTGCGGTGTGCGCAGGCGTCGTGCTGTTTCTGTTCTTTCGGACGAATCTCGGCCTGGCGATGCTGGCCATCGGCGACAACAGCCGCATGATCCGGGCGCTGGGCGTCAATGTCGGGCTAATGACGACGCTGGCTCTGTTTATTGGCAACGGACTGATTGGACTCGCCGGAGCATTGCTCGCGCAGTATCAGGGCTTCGCCGACGTGCAGATGGGGATCGGGATGCTTGTCTGGGGCGTGGCGAGCGTGATCCTCGGCGAGTCGCTGGTTCGCTCGAAAAAGATCGGACTGCTGATCACGGGAGCGGTCATGGGTTCCGTACTGTTCCGCCTGCTCGTGGCAATCGCACTGCGGTGGGGACTCAACCCGAACGACCTCAAGCTGATCACTGCCGTCGCCGTCTTTGTGGCTCTGGTGCTGCCGAAGTTTCTCTCACATGGTTCCAGAGTGGTGCGGAGGCCGAGCCGTGCTTGAAGTCACAGGAATTCGCAAAACGTTCTTTGCCGGCACGCCGAACGAAGTCCGCGCGTTGCAGGGGGTTGATCTGAAAATTGAACCGGGCTCGTGGGTCAACGTGATCGGCACGAACGGTTCCGGCAAGTCGACGCTGCTGAACGCAGTTGCCGGAGCGTTCTACGTCGACGAAGGCCGCATCAGGCTCGACGGAACCGACATCACTCGCTGGCCGGAACATCGCCGGGCAAAACTGATCGGCCGCGTGTTTCAGGACCCGTTCAGCGGGACGGCTCCGACGATGACGATCGCAGAGAATCTCGCCCTGGCATCTCGACGAGGTCAGGTGCGAGGTCTGACTTTCGCACTGAAAGGGCCGCGGAAGAACGAACTGCGGGACCGGGTCGCGGCCATGGGACTCGGCCTGGAAAACCGGCTCGACAACCCGATCGGCACACTCTCCGGCGGTCAACGGCAGTCACTGACGCTGTTGATGTCCGCGCTGATCCGCCCGTCCCTGCTGCTGCTCGACGAGCACACCGCGGCACTCGACCCCAAGAGTGCCGATCAGGTCATCCGCCTGACGCAGCAGTTCATCGAACGCGACCAGCTCACGACGCTGATGGTCACCCATTCGATGCCGCAGGCTGCCTTTCTGGGCGACCGGGTCATCATGATGGACCGCGGCCGAGTCGTGCATGACATCTCCGGGCCTGACAAAAAACGGCTGCGTCCCGAAGACCTGTTGTCAAAGTTCGAAGAACTCCGCCGAGCCAACCAGCTCGACGAATCCGCCGCCGAAATGCTGCGGGCTCAGTACGTCTGACTGAGAAAATAAAACAGGATTCCAGCGAGTCGTTGATTGGACAAAAGGAAACGAAGGTCACGAAGAAACGACATGACACCCGACTGTCTCCCGGGACTTCGTTCCCTTCCTGCCTTCAGTCCCGAGCCTGCTTTGGGACGAATTGCATGAGGTTCCTGAGTAAACACCAATGAAAACGTTTATTGAAATCACTCGGCACGTTGGTGTTGGGGTCGCTCTGATCTTTGCAGCGGCGGCTGTGCTGCTGTGGTCGGATCCGCGGCGGAATCAGGAAGCCAAACCGCATGACGCTCCGTTGAAAGTGGCGCTGCTCAATTATGTCTCGGTGCCGGTACTCGAAGACGGTGAGGCCGGGATGCTGGCCGGGCTGACTGAGGCCGGGTTTGTCGACAGGAAGAACATCGAGCTGACTCGCTACAACGCGGAGGGCGATCGGGCGACGGCGATTCTGATTGCGAAAGAAGTCGTCGGGCGGGACTTTGATCTGGTCCTGACGTTGTCGACTCCGGTGCTGCAGGCAGTCGCGAACGCCAACGCGGACACGAAACGGACGCACGTTTTTGCGCTGACGACCGATCCCTGGGGCGCGGGTATCGGGATCGACCGTGCCGATCCATCGCAGCATCCGCCGTACATGACCGGGTATGGAACACTGCAGCCGGTCGAGGCTCTCTTCAAACTCGCGCGCGAAGCGAATCCAAATCTGAAGAAGGTCGGCGTCGCCTGGAATCCTGCCGAGTCGAACTCGGAAGCCTCAACGCTGATGGCTCGCGAGGTTTGCAGGCAGCTCGGAATCGAACTGGTCGAGGTCACCGTCGAATCGTCGTCGGCCGTTCTTGAAGCGGTGAAGTCGCTGGCGGCCCGCGAGGTCGAAGCGATCTGGGCGGGCGGCGACAGCACCGTGGCTGCAGCACTCGACACGCTGATCGGCACGGCGACGGACGCTGGCATTCCGCTCTTCACGAACATGCCGAGCGACGTCAAACAGGGGGCTCTGTTTTCGCTGGGAGCGGATTACTTTGAAGTCGGTCGAGCCAGCGGTCTGCTGGCCGGTCGAGTGCTCGCTGGCGAAGCTCCCGCCGGGATCCCTGTCGAGAACTTCGTGCCCGAGCAACTGGCGATGAACCTGGCCGTGCTGCCAAAGTTTGCCGCACACTGGCAATTCGGCGACGACTGGGCGAAGCGAGCAAAACTGGTCGTCGACGAATCCGGCATCCACGAGGAAAAGCGAGAACCGAAGCCGGTCGTGCATAAGCCGGAAGCCGGCCGGACTTACCGCGTACAGATCATTTACTTCGCCCCCAACGAAGTGTCAGAGACGACGATTCGGGGTCTGAAGACAAAGCTCGCGGAACGCGGCTTCGTCGAGCGACAGAACATTGAGTTCACGATTCAGCACGCTCAGGGCGACATCGCTCTCATCCCGGCGCTGATGCAGAAAGCCGACCAGTCGGACGCCGACCTGATCGTCAGCCTGACGACTCCGTGTCTGACTTCCGCGTCAACGATGGTGAGAAACAAACCGGTTGTCTTCACCGAGGTTTACGACCCGATTGCCGCCGGAGCCGGGACGTCGGCGACCGATCATCTGCCACATGTGACCGGAGTCGGCAGCTTCCCGCCGCTGGAAAGGATGATTGACGCGATGCAGCAGATCGCTCCCGGCCTGAAATCGGTCGGCATCGTCTACAACGACTCGGAAGCCAACTCGCGCAAAGCTGTCGGTGCGGCAAAAGAGCTGCTTCGTAAACGTGGTATCAAACTCGAAGAAGCGACGGTCACCAACACCAGTGAGGTCCTGCAGGCGGCGCAGGTTCTGGCGCTGAAAAAGGTCGACGTGCTGTGGGAGGTAGGCGACAACACCGTCAATCAGGGCCTTGAAGCCATGGTGAAAGCCGGGCTCGACAGCGGCATCCCGGTTGTGAACAGCGACGCGGACTCGTCGATCCGCGGCGCACTGGTCGGAGTCGGTATCAGCTTTTACGAAAGCGGTTACGCGGCGGGCGACCTCGCGGCCCGGGTTCTGCTGGGAGAGAAGCCGGCGGACATCCCGTTTGAAGAAGTCGCGCAGGTCCGCATGGCGGCGAACTTCGGAGTCGCGAAGCAGCTTGGCCGGTCGTTCCCGTCGAGTTTTCTGCAGGGGTGTCGCGTTTTTCACGGAGCGGGTTCGCGGCTCGGACGGCCACTGAAAGTCGCGTTCGTGCAGCTCGTTGAAGGGCCGGCTCTGGACGAAGCCACGCGCGGCGTGTTCGACGGTCTCGGACTGGCCGGACTGAAGACCGGGCCGGACATCATCACTCGCAGGTTCAACGCGCAGGGCGACCTGTCACAGCTTCCGCAGATCTTCGAGTCGACCAAAACTGCCGGAGCCGATCTGATCATCACGTCGACGACCCCCGCGATGATCGCGGCCGCGAGAGCGACCGCGTCGATCCCGATCGTCTACACCGTCGCGAGTTACCCTCCAGCCGTCGGTGTTCATCCGGAGTCAGAACCGCGAGCGAACCTCGTCGGCGTTTACGACGATCCGCCGATTGCTGCACTGCTCGATCTGGCGAAGCGACGGGAAGGCGAGTTCAAATCCGTCGGTACGATCTGGAACCCGGCCGAACCGAACTCGGAGATCTCGGTCAAACGTCTGCGCGCCGCCTGCGCGGAACGGAACCTGAAGCTGGTCGAAAGAAACGCGAGCGCAGTGGCGGAACTGCGTGACGTGACGTCAGCCATCTGCCTGACAGGAATCGAGATTCTGATTGTCTCAGCCGACAACGTGACGAGTTCGGGTTTCCCGGCAATCCATTCGGTCGCGAGTGAGCAGAACATTCCGATCTACTGCACCGAGCCGAACCTCGTGACCAAAGGTGCCGCCGGAGCGGTCGGCGTCGACTTTTATGACTGGGGTCGCCAGTCCGCTGTACTCGCTGCCGAAGTGCTGGCTGGAGTTCCGACGTCGGACATCAAACCCGAGAAGGTCTCGTCGCTGAAGACGGTGGTTAGCGAGCGAAAATAATCGACGCCGATTTCTGCCACCGCTCACGCTGAGCAGTCTCCGACATCAGCGATCTTCACTCTGGCACCCGTCTCCTCTGCTGGACGTCCGTCCGAGCCAAACCGGTCTTCCCGCCCAAACTGTCCTTCTGCTAAGAAACCACGTTGCGGGACGCGGGCAGATTCTGTGTCTCGACGTGCCGGGGGGAACGGCACGCAGCGACGCGGAGCTGAAACCGCGTTTTCAAGGAAGAAACGGGCTCGACGCAGCGAGCCGCGGGAAGGGATTCCGATGCAGAACTCGATCTGGAAACTGACCGCTCTGGCCGGAGTGATTGGACTGGGCTTTCTCATCGTTCTGCAGATGCAGGGCGAAATCGGTCAGAACCAGCAGGCTCAGAATGAGGCTGCCGCGCCGCCCGCATCCGACAATAGCCACTCCGATGGCAAAAAAACGGCTCTGACCGAGCCTCCGCCGATCGACCAGTGGGAACCGGATGCCACCACGCCCGCGTTCGGCTCAGGGCCGTTGGTCGAGCCCGGTTTCCCTGCGACCGCCAGCTCAGACCTGACCAGCGATCCATTTGCCGAGCCACCGGCCTTTCTGTCAGAGCCTGCCACGGAGCCGCTCGCAACGGCGCCACCTGAAAAACTGCCACTGCTCGCCGACAACCCTGACTTCAATGCAACCTCCCGTCGTCTGCCAGGGATCGAAGAGCCAGGGCCCTTTCAATTGATGTCCTCTGAGGAACTGGCCGATCCGTTTGAGAGTGCTGACGCACCGGCGTCGCCGTTGCCGGAGCCCACCGCATCGCTGCCCGAACCAGACCAGCCGGGTAATCTTACGAAGGCAGACACGCCGATTGGACTGTTTGAATCTGCTCCGGAACTGACGTCAGAGCCAGCTGTCGACTCTCTTTTGCCTGAGCCTGAAGTTTCCGCACCGCCACTTGGTGAACTGGCACTGCCGGACGTCAGTCAGCCGGAGCCGCTGCCGACACTCGATCTCCCGGAGATCGATACTGCCGCTCCTCCGGTCACAGGATTGTTTGACAGCGAACTGGCAACGGAGAAACCTCTGCCCGAACTTCCCAAAGTCGCTGACGAGACCTACCTCGTCGAACCTGAACTGTCGAGCGATTCGTTGCCTCTGACATCGGCCGAACCCGAGTCGTTGCTGCTTCCCGCTGAGCAGCCCACTGCAACAGGGACACTGCCCGAACTCGAACCAGCACCTCCCAACCCGGCTCCTGCAGAACTGGAAGCGTCGCCGGTATTGACCAGTTCAACGGGCAAAGTGGTAACCGAACTGACAGGCGACGCTGAACTCCCGGCAGAACTGCCAGCCTCCGCGCAGCAGCCAGAACTGACGATCGAAAAAGTCGCCCCGAAAGAGGCGACGCTCGGCAAGCCGATGATCTATTCGATCATTGTCTCGAACCGCGGCGTGACCAACGCAGCGCAGGTCATCGTGGAAGATCAGGTGCCGAAAGGCTGTCGTCTCGTCGGAACGATTCCGCAGGCGGAACTGATCGGCTCGAAGCTGTTGTGGCGACTTGGTCACCTGGCGGCCGGCGCGAAGAAGAAAATCCTGGTCAAAGTCATCCCAGTCGAAGAAGGACAGGTCGGCAGTATTGCGACAGTGAACTTTGTCGCCGAAGTTGCCGCCCGAACTGACGTCCGCTCAACGCCGGCTGCTCAACTCGAACCTCCGACGGCAGGGACGCCTGCAGAGACATCACCTGCGGTCAGTGTTAAGCCCATCGCAAGCCCGCAGCCAAAAATCGAATTGAGCGTCGTCGGCCCGGACAAGGCGCAGGTCGGCGATACCGTCGTCCTGAAATTCAACATTGCCAATAACGGCGGACTGCCTGCGAAGGACGTCGCTCTGCAGGACATCATCCCGGTCGGTTTTGAGCATCCGGCTGGCAACGACCTGACGTACGAAGTCGGAGCACTCGACCCCGGCAAGTCTGTGAATGTTGAACTCGAACTGGTCGCCGTCAAACCCGGTGCTCACACCAACCAGGCGGTCATCACGGCCGCGGGAAACCTGCGGACAGAGTCAAAAAAAAAGGTTGAGATACTCGACGCCCGCGGCCTGACGCTGCAGGTCGAAGCGTCCGCCGCGAAACCAATCGGCCAGCCGGGATCGCTGATGCTGCGCGTGACGAATGAGTCATCTCAACCGGTCAGCGGAGCAACGCTGGCCGCGGTCCTGCCGCAAAAAAGCCATTTTGGTTCCGCCACGGAAAACGGGCACTTCGACAAGACAACGCGAACCGTCAAGTGGGCACTGCCATCAATCGCCGCGGGCGCGACGGCAACGCTGATGACTCAGCTCACTCCGCTTGACTTCGGTACTCAATCAGTCACTGCGACCCTGACGCAAAGCGGCCACGAAGCTCAGTCCGCTGAGGCGACATTCGATGTCCTCGGCGTTGCAGCACTCAAGGTCGAAATCGACAACGTTCCTCCCACTGCGAGCGTCGGAGAGGAATTCCACATCGACGTGACCGTGACTAACAAAGGCAACGGAGCCGACCGTGCCGTCAAACTTGCTCTGTTACTGCCGCCAGAACTCGAATTCGTTAACTCCCGCGGTCCGGTAAAGCACGAGATTGCTCAAGCCGAAGCAGCCGGCAAGCGGATTCCTTTCACCATGATTCCAGAGATTGGCGAACAGG
>WGMU01000141.1 GCA_016124895.1 bacterium | reverse complement strand
CCCGGCCTGAGCAACGCCAGGCTCGCCAGATCCCCACCCGAAAACCGCTCCATCCCGCCGGACTCCGGCCCGTCCCGCTGGACACGGCACACCAGTTTTGGCACCAGTCACACCCCGGCAGTTCTCAGACAGACTCCTAGAACAAGACGGGCCGCAGCTTCGCCGAGAGGGAACCGCGTGTCCTGTGGATAGCGTTGATGCAGATAGAGAAATGTATTGACAGCCTGTACAGCGGAGTCCTGCGCTGACGTGGTCAGACACAGCCGGTTTTGAGTCCAGGCAAGTCCCGTCAGAGCGGTCCCTAGGTTAAAACGATATCTCGGAATTCCCGGACGCAGTTCGACCAGCTCCTGAAACCTGTTGACCGAGTCAGAATAGTCACTGAGCGGGTCGCAGCCAGCTGCTCGCAGAATGTTGGCCCGGTCGATCCAGCTGGTCGCCAGGCCATCGATATAATCAACTCGAGTCGGCGCTGAGCTAAGCAGTCGATCCCAGATCCTGATCGCTCTGGCAACATTATCGACTGCTTGTGGATACAGGCTTTCCCGTTCGTGAATCCGGGCCAGCAGGCCTTCCGCGGCAGCATGGCCGATCGCAGCGTTTTGACTGTCGAGCTTTTCAAAGTACTTGACCGCCTCGTCGGCTGCCGGTTCTGCCAGGTGAGGTTTCAACGAATCATGGATCGCGTGAGCCACCTGCAACTGAGCCAGCGCCAATTCCAGACCAGCAGGTTCGGACGGAGAGCGTTCTATGTTTTCTTTCAGTTCGTTCGTTGCTCGTCTCGCCGCTTCGATTGCTTGAGCATGCCGTCCGAGTGCGGAAAAGGTCCGGGAACGTCCCAACTCTGCCTGAGAGTGAATCAACGCGACTTCCTGAATGGGCTCTCCAGCATCAGCAGCAACTGCGTTGTCGGATGAATTCATCTGAAAAGCAGTCGTCAGTTTGTCGATGCGATTCCAGGTTTCGTCTGCCTGATCGTATTCGGCCAGTTGATTCTGAATCTGACCGAGGCGGACGAGACTGTGAAGCTGTTCGAGACGTAGAGTCGGCACGTCACTCAGTGACGACGTCTGCCGTTCGTAGTACCGGGTTACCGCTTCCAGTAGCTGCTCGCGCTGAGCCTGGGCGAGTGGATAATCTCGCAGGGCGTCAGCCATATCACTGAGTTCAGAAATTGCCGCCTGAGAATCGCGGAAGCGATCAACAGCTTCCGTTTTTGCTATGGACTCGCGTTCTCTCGCGCGGTCGATCAGAACAGCAGCCACACTGACGGTCAGGAAGACGGCAGCTGCCATTCCCGCAGCTGTCCGTTTGAGACGTCTCAGTCGCCGCGTCTGTGCTTCCCGCACAGTACGTGCGTTTCGGACCTGGCTGAGAAGTGTCGTGTGCAAGTCATCATTCAGGTCAAGCTGCGTTTCGGCGAGTTCCAGGTCTCCGCGATTGAAGGCTGTTTGCGCATAACTCAGACGAGCCTGCTGTAGTGTCAGACGCGCCCGTTCGTTCTCCGGCCACAGGTGCAGTGCTTCTTCCAGTGTGGCGGTCACACGCTCAAAGCTGCGGTAGTCGGCCGTTGCTGTCGATTTCTGCAGTTCGTCGAGCGCCGATTCGGTCAGCCGCCGGCTTTCGGCGTGAGACCGGTAGGCCCGCAGCGCCTGCTGGAAAGCAATAGCAGATTCGTACCGGTCAGACGGATCTGTCGCCATCGCGCGTCGCGCTACAGCGAGCAGATCTGCATTCGCTTCCGTGCCCTCTGGCCAGTCGATCGCATTATCGGCAGCAGCCTGAAGTGCAGCAAACGCGTTCCGGGCTGTGTGGGGAGGCCGGCCTGTGAGACAGCGAAACAGCAGTGCCCCCAGCAGATACACATCGCTGCACGTCCCCAGCAGTTCCGGAGACCGTCCCGTCATTTCTGGAGCCATGTACGACGGTGTGCCAGCTGGGCCATGAGTGACCGCCAGTCCTGGTCTGGCGAATGCTTCCATCGGTAGTGCCAGACCCCAGTCCATGACCAGTACTTCACCAAACTCACCAATCATCACGTTGTGGGGTTTGAGATCGCGATGCAAGACGCCACGGGAATGAGCAAAGGCGATCGCGTCAGCGACCTTGATCAGGATGTCCAGGTTCTCATCCTCGGAAGCCGTATCAATCGACTTTCGCCATGGAACACCTCGGACTTCTTTCATTGCATAAAACAGTTCACCTTCAGCATTGGCTCCCAGATCGTAGATCGGAATGATATTGGGGTGTTCGAGAGCCCCGGTCACAACGGCTTCGGCCAGAAACTTTTCCCTGGCATCACGGGCGACATTCCGCCCCTTCACCATCTTGAGGGCTACGGTGCGGTCAACCGAACCTTGCCGTGCCTGGAACACAGCGCCCATTCCACCTTCGCCGAGTTTGTGACCGATTTCGTACTCAGCGATCGAGTTGTCACCGACTCTCCCGAACGTCACATCGCGCTGTCGCAGTACCACACTGCCGATTGTTGAGTAGCTACCCAAGGTCTGTCGCGTCGCACTTCGGGATTGTTGCTTTGCAGATTCACCGGACGGACCTGTCGGAACGACTTGAGGGTCAAGTGTTTCTTCGCCATCGATGGCTTCCAGCTCGGCCCGGCGCTGAATCAGAGTTTCTTCAAAGGCGAGTTCGGCCGTTGAAGCTGGTCGTTCGATGATTGTCTCGACGGCATCAGGGTGAGCCGCACTATCCGTAACCGTTGACGGAGCTTTCCTGCGAGGCAAGGTATTCCGTCCGATAGGACTGCACGTCGACTGATCTGGCAGGGCCGTATCTGGATGCTCATCTGGACTTTTCCGCTCGCACGACTGAAGTCCATCACTCAACACTGTCGACGTGGGGTCTTCTGCCGGCGGAAGGTCAACTTTTTTAACTGTCGAATGAGACGCTGTAGTCACAAGGTCGATTAGACCGGCATCGGCTGTGAACTTATGCAGAGATTCGGCAAGGTCCACAGGTTGCTGAAACCGATCTTCGACACGTTTGGCAAGACAACGCGCGAGAATTTCGCGCAGCTCGACCGGAATATCATCGCGAGACTCAGCGATGTCAGGAACCGGCACTCTGGCGTGTGCGCGCATCAGCGCCATTGTGTCACGACCGCTGGCCACAAACGGCGGCCGCCCTGCCAGCAGGCGGTATAGAGTGCAGCCGAGACTGTAAATGTCAGCCCGAATATCAACACGACTGGAATCCATCCATTGTTCAGGTGCCATATACTCCGGTGTGCCCATGATCTCGCCAAAGGACGTCAATCGGGCGTTCGGGTCGTCAATGTCCAGCAACCGGGCCATCCCCAGGTCGAGAATCTTCACGACACCAGCGACAGTCAGGATCAGATTCGATGGCTTAAGATCGCGGTGTGTCCGCCTGGTCTCATGGATGTGTTGCAGTCCCAGCGATGCCTGACGCACCAGTTCGCATGCGTTGGCGATACTGAGTGGATTGCACTGGTCGGCAATCTGCCTCAATGTCACACCGTCCACATACTCCATGACGAAATACTGGATTCCATTCCACTCGCCCGAGTCCGTCGCGCAGACGATGTTGCTGTGTGACAGACCTTTTAATGCCCGGATCTCCTGCTGGAACCGCGCCTGCACTTTGGGAACCGCCAGCCTGTCCGGACGGATCAGCTTGACCGCACATTCGCGGTCTGACGAGTTGACGTCGTAGGCTCGAAATACAACACCACACCCTCCTTCTCCGAGTTTCGCTTTCAGTACGTAGCGGTCAACTTGTACTCCCGCTGTAAGCGTTTCAAAGGATTGTGCGGCAGACTGTTCTGCCGCCTCATTGTGGTCCAGCGTCAGATCAGCGAATGCTGCGCCCGGCATGTCAGGGGCGTCTTTCGCTGCAGATGCTGATGCTGATTCTTGTGCCAGTGGCTGCTCCATTGCGGACGCAATCCGGGCGTACTGCTCCATAAGTTCGGCGGAATGCTGGGGGAAACGTGTCACGTAGTCGGACACAGAGGGCTGGTCACCCCAAAGGTGGCGAATGCGAAGCTCGCCGGTGATCAGCCCCAGTGGCAAGGAATCAAGTGCACCAAGCTCCGAAAGAACTACTACATAATCTTCGAGTCGCGGACGTGCAGGCAGCGGGTCTGCTTCCGGAGGATCGATCCGACTTCGCCATCGCCGTTCCAGATCAATATGGACCAGCTCTGCAGCGACGCCGGCAAGATCATGATGTCCGGGAGTTGTCAGAAACAATTTCAGATCCGGATACGGTTGCTCAATCCAGGCCTCTTCGAAGTCTTCACAGAGTGACTCAAGCGACGCGCCGTCAGCCTGTCGTCGAGTTTCTTCCGGGTGCTGATGTTCGTTTCCGTTGATCGACATCTCTGACCTGTATGATGGAACTCAGCAATCTGTATTCGCTACAGACTGGGATAACGCGGCTTAAAAAGTCAAACCGGTTGTCGGGACGAAACGGACGTGAAATTGTGGTGAATGGAATTGTGCTTCTCAGCGCCATGACCTGCATGACGGTCTGCAGTTCAGTTTTCGAATGCCGATCTGAACACAATCCTAAGAATCCAGTCGCTCTCCAAGGATCGTTCGGAAACGGTCCAGTACACGTCGCACCGTCCGTTCGGTGCGGTCCAGCTGTTCGGACACCTCTGCAACAGATTCTCCGGCCATGATGTGCTGGACAATCATCCGATGGCGTGGTTCCAGTTGATCGAGTGCGGCTTCCAGGACCTCGGTCAGCAGCACTTCTTCGTCGTGTCCCGGATCATATGCCAGTGCTGAGGGTTCAAATCGGATTGTTGCACTGCCGATCAGCAGGCTCTCTTCGCCGTCCAGTGAACGTTTTCCGGCCTGATGAAACTCAATGCGTTTTCGCAGCTTGTTGATCGTGATGGTCGCCAGCAGGGGCCACAGATCGTCGTCTGCCTCGACTTGATAAGCGCCATCGCCGACCCGCCGAAAGAAGCTGCCCATTGCTGATTGCACAACATCCTCAGGATCGAGTCGCCGCTGCAGGCGGCCCTGAATCCGCGAACGAGCCAGCGCGATCAGCCGCGTTGAAAAGCGATTCAGCAGTTCTTCAGCGGCTACCGCATCGCCATCGCGATAACGGTCGAGCAGCGTCTGCAAAGTGTGCATTTTGGTCCGATCGATGAGACTTACGTCGTTACATGATTACATGTCAGAAGAGACTCTGAATCGAAATGTCCGCCAGCTCGCGAAATCCGGTTCTACTGCATGACTGCGAGATGCTGTGTTCACGACGGAAGTGTGAGCATCGCTCAGGCAGACACGTCCTGAAAAGCCTTGGCGTTCGCTGGAGCGCCAGGGTTGAATCAGGATAGGGTGGACAGTCTAAGCTCTTCCAGAAACATCTTTTTAAGTCGACATCTGCGGTTCCGCGTTCACCGCAACATTATCGCCGCATTGGCGATGTCTCCATCGACTTTTGCATTCTCATGATCTGGCCGTTGCCGGAGGTTCTCCATGCTGCTCACTCACTGGCTAGGTCTTCACCGTGCTCCACATGCTCTTCCTCGCCGCTCGTGGCGTGCCGTTCGACAGTTGAAGCGGAATCCGCCACGGCAGGCTGTGGAGCAGCTCGAATCGCGACTGGTCCTCAGCAGTGTCTCGTCGTCGTACGCGACGGCCAGCAGTGAGTGGTTCGGCACGCAGGACATCACGCTCAGCCCGTCGAACGAACTGACGGGCAGCAGCACGTTTTCCGGCCCGTTACCAGTTGGCGTGATTGCGCATCAGTATCTGGTGCGGCTGACACCGGAAGCGACGGCCCAGGCCAGATCACTGGCCGGAGTGCAGTCGCTGATTTCGAGTAGTTCCGTGGATCTGCAGGTCTCTGCCGGTTTGGGACTGCCCGGACAGGTGCTGGTCGCCACGTCCGATTGGGACAGCGTCCGTGTCGTTCAAACACTCGAAGCCAATCCCGCGGTGGCGTATTTCGAGGAGACCTTCTTCGTCGGCGCGACAGCTCTGCCGAACGAGTCGATTGATTCTCTGCAGTTCAGTCAGCAGTACGCGCTCAATAACACTGGCCAGACCGGTGGTATTGCCGACGCTGATATCGATGCTCCGGAAGCCTGGGACATCACGACTGGCAGTGCCACGACCGTCATTGCACAGATTGACTCCGGAGTCGATTACACGCATCCGGACCTGTACCTCAACATCTGGCTCAATCAGGGCGAAATTCCGGAAGCGCTCCGCAGTTCACTGACGGACGTTGATACGGACGGCCTGATCACCTTCCGGGACCTCAACGATCCGTCGAACGCGAGCTTTGTCACCGATCTCAACGGCAGCGGTTACATCGACGCAGAAGATCTGCTCGATGACCCGCACTGGGCGGACGGGATTGATACGGACGGGAACGGCTTCGAAGACGACCTGGTAGGCTGGGACTTTGTGGGCAACGACAACCGGCCGTTCGACGAACATCGGCACGGCACGCACGTCGCTGGCATTATGGGGGCAACCGGGAACAACGCCGATACGGGTTCGGGATTCGATGGCGGTATTGCCGGCGTGAACTGGCAGACGTCCATCATGCCGCTGCGCTTCCTGGACGCCGAGAATAAGGGGGACATTGCCGACGCTATCGAGGCGATCAACTACACGACATTGATGCGCACCCGCGACGAAAACGCCGTCAACGTGCGCGTCAGCAACAACAGCTGGGGGTCATCCAACGCACTGAGTCAGGCGCTTTCCGATGCGGTATCCGGCAACCAGGCGGCGGACATCCTGTTTGTGGCCGCCGCTGGAAATGGAGACGTCCTGGGTCAGGGTATCAATAACGATCAGACCCCGTTCTATCCGGCGAGCCTTGACCTGCCCAATGTCATCAGCGTCGCGGCGCTGAATGATCGCGGTCAGCTCGCGTCATTCAGCAACTTCGGTGCAAGCAGCGTCGACATCGCCGCGCCGGGCGTGGACATCGTCAGTCTGGAGCCGGGGGGCGGCTATATCACCCGCAGCGGTACCAGTATGGCGACTCCCTACGTCTCCGGAGTCGCCGCGCTCGTCTTCGATGCCTTTCCGGGCGCAACCGCGCTGGAAGTCCGCGACGCCATCTTTGCGGGAGCCGATACCCGGTCCAATCTGATGAATTCCGTCTCAGCTGGCCGCAGTCTCAACGCCTTCGGCGCTTTGAATGCGTCGACGTTTGCGCCGGTCCCGGAACTGGTTCCGATCCCCGACGTGACGACTGCCGGCACAACAGAAATTGATGTGACGGTGACATTCAGCGATCCGGACGGCGGCAGCGTTGATACCTCGACGTTCGACATCCGTGATGTGGAAATCACACGTGAAGGATTCTCGCAGACGCTCCTGAGACCGGTGGACGCCACGCTGACAATGGCGAACGGGCATGACGCTGCCAGCTACCGCTTCGCTGCTCCCGGCGGCACCTGGGATGCGACCGACAATGGCACGTGGTTCGTCTCGCTGCGCGAAGGAGAAGTCCGAGACAGCTCCGGCCTTTATTCGGCGCCGCGTCTGCTCGGGGAGTTCACCGTCGCTATCGGCGACCCGAACGTCTACTTCGTCAACACGACGCTCGATACCGTCGACGCCGATCTGACTGATGGGATCCCCGCCGATTCCGCCGGCCACGTGTCCCTGCGTGCCGCCATCATGCAGGCATCGACCGATCAGACGACGCCAAGGACGATTGTTATTCCCGACGGGATCTACACGCTGACAATTCCCCGAGAGTTCATTTTCTTAAGAACGCCAGGAGAGTCCGGCGATCTTGGACTGGCGAACGAAGCCGGTGTGACGTTAATCGGCGGTGGTGCTCAGGTGACAAAGATCGACGCTCAGGGAATCGACCGCGTCTTGCAGGTTGGAGGGATCGCCGAACTTCGCGGGCTTTCTCTGCAGAACGGGAATGCGGAGATCGGTGGTGGCATTTTAAACACAGGCACTCTGACCCTTGAATCGGTCATGGTGGCTGACAATACAGCGACAGAATCCGGAGGAGGAGTATTCAGTACCGGATCACTGACAATTCAGAACAGCAGTATCGAAAACAACCGCACGACATCGCGTTTCTTCGGCCGTGGGGGTGGTGGGATCGCGCTTTTCGGCGCACTGGGCGGTTCACACGGCGAGGCCCGGATTACGCACAGCTCGATTGTCAGCAATACATCTTCCGATGCTGGCGGCGGCATCGCGTCGTTCGACGCCAACTTGGTGCTCGATGGAGTCACGATCGATGGAAACACCGCCCAGCGTGGTGACGGTGGTGGCCTGCTGCTGCAGAGCGACGACGATCAGAAGTCACACACTCTGACAAACGTCACAGTGACTCAGAACACCGCTCTCAACGGCAGTGGTGGCGGACTGATGGTGAGTGAGACGACAACACAGGTCTCAATCGCTAACTCCGTCATTGCAGAAAATCAGGCGCGAACATCCGACGATGTTGAGGGGCACATCACTTCCGCTGGAGACAACCTGTTCGGCCAGCCAAGCGAGACGGATTCACTGTGGCGCAGCCTGGCTGACAATACAGCGGATTTCGATCAGATCGGTACTGCTCAGTCGTCGCTTTCCCCTGAATTGACCCCGCTCCAGCAAAGCACCGGAATCATTCAAGTACGAGTGCCCCTGGCCGACGGACGCTCGTCGAATTCCAACATCGCCGGAATTGCTAAGCAGGCTCTCCAACCCGGCACGCCCATCGTCTACTCGACCGCCGAACTGGAGCCCAACAACTCACGCGGTCAGGCCATGCGACTCGACGACCGCGGCTGGTCACTCGACGCTAATCCCGAGATCGCGAATTCGACCACGGTCCCTCATGTGACCATCACTGGCACGGGCGACGGTACGTTCGACTATTACTCGTTCACAGTGTCCGAACCGAATACCACGGCAGTGTTCGACATCGACAACGGATCGGTGGCTGCCGGAGAAGAATTTGATACCGAGCTGTTTCTGTTTGATTCCAGCGACAACCTGCTGGCCCTAAACGATGACGGATTTATCGAGCCGGGCAGTACCTCGGCGTTCGATGCCCGTATCGAATACACATTTCCAAATCCGGGCTACTACACGATCGCGGTGGGTGCATTCAACTCGTCGTATGACGGTGCTGGTCGGCTCACAGGCAGCACACCACCAGTAGGAAAGCGTTATATCCTCAATGTCTCGATTGATCACCACGTACTGTCTCCGACGACTTTCAACCCCACGTCGGCTGCTGATTTCCTGTTTCCAATCGCTGGTACAGCCACCAGCACAGACTACCTGTTCTCTGCGACAGAAGGCAGACCTCCGTTTCAAATTGCACAGAACTTTGCGGCCGGAGATAGTCCTGTTTCGGTGGTCCTCGGTGACGTGAACGGCGACGGAATCGACGACATCGTCACCACCAATGCCCGAAGCGATAACGTGAGCGTTCTGCGTGGAAACGGAGACGGCACGTTTCAGCCCGTGCAGACTTTCTCCGCCGGAAACGGCCCCGACTCGCTGGTTCTAGGTGATGTGAACGGCGACGGAATCGACGACATCGTCACCGCTAATGCCTACAGCGATAACGTGAGCGTGCTGCGTGGCAACGGAGACGGCACGTTTCAGTCCGTGCAGAACTTCTCCGCCGGAAACGGCCCTTACTCGCTGGTTCTGGGCGACGTGAATGGGGACGGACTTACTGACATAATCACCGCCAATCGCTTCAGTGATAACGTAAGTGTACTGCGTGGCAACGGTGATGCCACGTTTCAACGGGCACAGGACTTCGCAGCTGGCAACGAACCTGTTTCGGTTGTTCTCGGCGATGTGAACGGCGACGGAATCGGCGACATCGTTACTGCCAACGTCGACGGTGATAACCTGAGTGTCCTTACTAGCAACGGGGACGGCACGTTTGAGTCGGCGCAGAGTTTCCCGGCCGGAGATGGTCCTTACGCGGTAATTCTAGGCGACGTGGACGGTGACGGCTTCGACGATATCGTCACCGCCAATCGCTTCAGCGATAACGTGAGTGTGCTGCGTGGCAACGGCGACGCCACGTTTCAGGCGGCACAACACTTCGCGACCGGAAATGGTCCGGTTTCCGTAATTCTGGAGGACTTGAACGGTGATGGCATCGACGACATCGTCACCGCCAATCGAAACAGCTACGACGTAAGCGTGCTGCACGGTAACGGCGACTCCACGTTTCAGGCGGCACAGAACTTCGAGGCCGGAGCAACTCCCGTTGCGGTAGTTCTGGGCGATGTGAACGGCGACGGAATCGGCGACATCGTTACTGCCAATCGGAACAGCGATAGTGTGAACGTACTGCGTGGCAACGAGAATGGCACGTTTCAATCGGGACGGACCTTTGCGGCCGGAGATAGTCCTAATTCGGTTGTTCTGGGGGACGTAAATGGCGACGGCATCGACGACATTGTCGCCGCCAATACCGACAGCGATTACGTTAGCGTGCTGCGTGGAAACGGAGACGGTACGTTTCAGTCGAAACAGGCCTTTGTCGCCGGAGATAGTCCTATTTCAGTTGTTTTGGGGGACGTGAACGGAGACGGCATCGACGACATTGTCACCGCCAATGCCGACAGCGATAACGTAAGTGTACTGCGTGGCAACGGGGACGGCACGTTTGAATTGCCGCAGAACTGTGCGGCCGGAGATAGTCCTAACTCTGTGGTCCTGGGTGACGTGAATGGCGACGGATCCGACGACATTATTACTGCCAACCGCGACAGTAATAATGTAAGCGTGTTGCATGGCAATGGGGACGGCACGTTCCAGACGGCACAGAACTATGCGACAGGGGATAGTCCTTATTCGGTTGTACTGGGGGACGTGAATGGCGACGGCATCGACGACATCGTTACTGCCAACTTCGACAGCAACGCTGTAAGCGTGCTGCATGGCAACGGGGATGGAACGTTTCAGGCGGCACAGAACTTTCCGGTCGGAGTAGCCCCTGTTTCAGCCGTTCTGGGTGATGTGGACGGCGACGGAAGCGACGATATTGTCACCGCCAATCGCGTTGGGAACGTGAGCGTGTTGCGTGGTAACGGCGACGGCACGTTTCAGTCGGCGCTGAGCTTCGTGGCTGACGGCGGCACTTCTTCGGTGGCTCTGGGCGACGTGAACGGAGACGGCATCGATGATATCGTCACCGCCAATCGCTTCGCCGACAATGTGAGCGTACTGCGTGGCAACGGAGACGGCACGTTTCAGACTGTGCAGAGCTTAGCGACCGGAAATGGTCCTGTTTCAGTTGTTCTGGGGGACGTGAACGGCGACGGAGTTGACGACATCGTCACCGCCAATCGCTTCAGCGACAGCGTGAACGTCCAGCGTAGCGCCGGGGTGAGTCTGGTAGGTCTTACAATAACAACTGCCAGACTCGATTCACTGCCGGTTCGCGAGAGCCCACTGCTATTTGCATCCGACGCTGACGTGACATACTGGTTGTCGTCCGCGGCAACTGGGACGGGCTCCCGTATTGGCAGATTCACTCTGTGGTCGTATTCGCGACTGGGCGGGGTCCGTAGGCTGGGTTCGTTTGTCGATTCGTTCAATGCTGGCCGCGCAGTTCATCTAGTGGCCACGCAGTCAACACTCGTTATCGAATTAGAGCGTGCCAGTCGCGTGTTTGATATTGGCACCGGCGAAATAGTATCGAGGGATTTCGAGGACGGCACCTTTAAGGTGGAAAAGAACTTCGCGACCGAGTTTGGTCCTTATCCGATTGCTGTGGGCCCTTATTCGGTAGTTCTGGGTGACGTGAACGGGGACGGAATCGACGACATCGTCACGGCTAATGGCTACAGCGATATGGTAAGCGTGCTGCGTGGCAAAGGGGATGGCACGTTTCAGGCGGCGCAGAAGTTCAACGTCGGGGATTACCCTGAGTCGGTGGTTCTTGGTGACATGAACGGAGATGGCTTCGGCGACATTATCACCGCGAATCATGGAAGCGATGACGTGAGTATACTGCGTAACAAAGGGGACGGCACGTTTGAGGCGGCGCAGACTTTCCCTGCTGGAGATGGCCCTCACTCTCTGGTTCTGGGCGACGTGAACGGCGACGGATTCGACGATATCGTTACCGCGAATGGCAATAGCGATAACGTGAGCGTGTTGTTAGGCAACGGGGATGGCACGTTTCAGACGGTACTGAACTTCTCCGTCGGAGACGCTCCACGGTCAGTTGTTGTTAGCGATTTCAATGGCGATGGCTTCGCCGATTTAGTCACCGCCAACGGCAATAGCGACAATGTGAGTGTGCTGCATGGCAACGGTGACGGTACTTTTCAGGGTGCACAGAGCTCTGCTGCCGGCGACGATCCTGTTTCGGTGGTTGTTGGCGACGTGAACCGTGACGGTTTCGACGACATCGTCACTGCTAATTACAGAAGTAATAACGTGAGTGTGCTGCGTGGCAACGGTGACGGCTCGTTTCAGGTAGCACAAAGCTTCGCCGCCGGAGACGGTGGTTGTAAATCCGTGGTTCTCGGCGATGTGAATGGCGACGGAATCGACGACATCGTTACCGCTAATTACTCCAGCAATAACGTGAGTGTGCTGCGTGGCAACGGCGACGGCTCGTTTCAGGTGGCACAAAGCTTCGTCGCTACACTTTATCCCATTTCCGCTGTTCTGAGTGACGTGAATGGTGACGGACTCGACGACATCGTCACCGCCAATCGCTTCAGCGATAACGTAAGTGTGCTGCTTGGCACCCCGTCATTTTTCGAACTGCTGGACGTGTCGGGTACAACAGTGTTAGGGAATCGCGAAGGGCTGCAAGTGCAACAGAATGCATCCAGTCAACTACAGCCGCTGCTGGTCGAACAGGTGAAGTCAGCCATTGGGCCACTGCAGCGTCTGCGTGATTACGAGTTCGTCCAACTGGCAGTTTTCGAAGATAAACTGCTGGCAACAGTGCGACTCACGGACACAACGGACCGTCCCGGTGAACTGCAGTTGCTACTGATTGATGCTCCACAGTTTGATCAGTCAGGAAAGGTGCTCCCGTCGGCAGTCGAGAACTTGACGCTGAGCAGTGATCTCCGTCTGACCGACGGAGGCACCAGACAATTGTTTGTCAACGGTGAAAACATCTATATGGTTGACGAGATCGTCGGTTCCGGGGTTGGGGCAGAACTGCTCGTGTTCGACCGAACGAAAGGATTGCGACTGGTCGCTGATCAATTACTTGGTCCGGACAGTTCTCAAATCAGCGACTTTGCGGCAGTCGGGGCTGATGTCTATTTCACCGCGTTGATGTCACATGTGGATAATGATGCTCAACAGACAGTTTTGCAGCGTCGATTGTACGTCGTAAATCAGAAAAACGAAGTGCGGGTTGTCCGTGCCGGGCAGGAAGCGACGAGGTCTCCGTCGCAGGTGGGATCGACGGTGTTCTTCATCAGCCAGCTGGAACCGGACAGTCCGGATTTGCTGTGGTCGTACGACACATCTCAGGAAGGTGTGCCTGCTATTGGCGTTGCAACTGCCGAGAGTGGCAGTGCTTCAGGTTTCGTGTTTCTGGACCGGAACGGCGACAGACGTCGAGACTCAAATGAGCCGGGGCGTTCCGGCGTTACGCTCTACGTAGACCTGAACGGGAACGGCCGACGAGAAGACAGTGAACCCTTCGTCGTGTCCGGTTCCGACGACCCAGCCACAACCAACAACGAAACTGGCGGTTATGTGTTTACCGGTCTGCCTGCCGGTAACTATCAGATTCGCGAGGTCACAACGGATGGGTTCGTACCAACGTCACCCATAACAATCCTGTCAGACCAGCCTGATATCTCGCGTTTGGCTTCTGCGGTGACAGGGGCGGCTCCGGCATTCGGATTGCCGTCGGTGGTCGGCGACGACATTGTCTACGTCGATCAGTCAACCGATGAACTGGTCCGAGAACACGCCGACGGGACGCGGGAAGTGCTGCTGAATCTGCAGTCCATGATTCCCGATGATGCGACGCCCATTCAATCCATCGGGACAAGCCACGCTCAGAACGGAGACAGCGTGGTCTTTACGGTGACTCTGACCGACGGTCGCGAACTTGTGCTGACGGCGGACTCCAGCGGGCATCTGGATGTGTTCGCTGACGCGGCAATAGACCTGAACACAAGGGATTCGAGGGGGGAGCCGCAAAGTATCTCTGTGGTTGACGTCGAAGATAATCGGAATCGCGGATTTGATTCGCTGAGCATCGCTGATGGCGTGGTGGGCTTTCTGGGAGAAACATCCGCTGGAGACCGAAATTATTACCTGGGAGACGGCTTGTATTACGCGGAGTTCGCTCATTCGCAGGTCGTACTCGACGGCGATAATGAAGTCTTTGTTGACCGCGTGGTGGAGGACACAGGCGACATCATCACTGGTTCCGACCTGTTTCTGGATAAGGCCACACTGGATGCTCAAGTGGGCGGCAACACTGGATGGCAGATCGCGACGCGACTGAGTGCAACAATTCTGCCACTGACGTTTTTTGACCGCGTCTTTGATGCGTCTGTGTCTGGAACGGACGCTGTGTTTCATGCATCCAACACGGATGGGACGGAGGCGGTGTACCTGGCGGAGGGCGGACAGGGCACGACACGGCTGGCGGACATGTCGATGTCGATTCCAGGCGGCACCGGAACGTTCACGGGATTCGGATCACTCGCCGGAGGAGGAGACGCACCTTCTGTCGCGCTTGACGGGCCCAACGTTGTACTGATCGGTCAGGGACAGGGCGGACAGATCGGACTCTATGCAGTCATCGATGGAACGCTGCGCACGATCGTCGACACTCACAGCGACTTCGGCGGGAAGACACTCACGGATCTGGCGATCGGGCATCAGGCAATCAGCGGAAACCGGATTGTCTTTCGTGCTGTGTTTGACGACGGCACTGAATCGATTGATCTGGCTGATCTGCTGGCAGAGCCAGTTGCGACAGTGACGGTTCTGGCGGGGGAGACGGTCTCGGACGTGGACTTTGGTGCCAGCGCTCAGCCGGGGACGATTCTCGGGATTTCGTTTACCGACGCGAATGTGGACGGGGTGTTTGGCTCCGGAGAAACAGTGAACGCCGGCCGGACCATATTCCTCGACGCGAACGGCAACGGTATAGCGGACGATTCTGAGCTGTCCACAATCACGGACGCCAATGGCCAGTTCGTCTTCAATGACCTGCCGGCTGAAACGACATACGTGGTACGCGAGGAACTCCCGAGCGGAATTGCAGCGACCAGTCCGCGGACGCTGTCTGAGGCGACCGTGCTTCTGGGAGCGGCAGGAACGGTGGACCTGGCACTTGGCAGTGTTGATGCCGCAGCCCTGGGCGAAACTGCCGACGGTGAAGTCAGTGGCGTCGTCTTCGACGATGTCAACGGCAACGGTAGTCAGGACACAGGTGAATCCGCGATTGCGGGAGTCACGGTCTTCGTCGATGAGAATGGTGACGGAGTTCTGAACGGTGGCGAGCGTTCGGCTCAGACCGGGAGCGACGGCACGTATCTGATCGACCAGCTGCGCGGCGTGCCGCAGACCGTACGGCTGGCCAACTCAAACGCTGCGCTCCGACAGACGAATGCTCCGGGAAACGTCTTCACGACTGCTCAGAAACTGAGAACGACAGACACGCCAGGCGACGTGGCCGTTCTGGATCTGAACGGCGACGGGAGCCTGGACGTTGCCACAACGCTCACGAACGTCGGTGTCATGCGGCTCTTCTTCAATGACGGGACCGGTGTTTTCCCAGAGACCGGAACCGATGTCGCACTGCAGCTTCCGCCCGGTGCCGAGATCACTCAGGGGGGACTGGATTTCGTCACGCCAGTCAGACTGGGAGGGGAAGACATACCGTCGGCGATGGTCGTCGGCTATCTGAATCGCCCGACAATGGCCGTTGTGACTCTCCAAGGGGGAAGCCAGCTGACTGCGGACTTTGTGATTGCACCTCAGGACTTCGAAGCCGGCGGGATCTTTGAATCATTCGATCCTGGGACATTCCGGCTGACTGATGTGGCCACAGGAGATTTCAACGGGGACGGGTTTGATGATCTGGCTGTCGCGGTCGACCTGTCGCCAGCGACGGAAGGACTCGTCGCGGTGTTTGACGGAACGGCGGATGGCTCGTTCGTCTTCAGGCAGACTGTCCAGCTGCCGGCTGGCAGCGGTAACCCGACAGCCATTGCCGCTGGTCCACTGGTGGGCGGCGGAGCCATCCAGCTGGCAGTGGGAGCAACTCTGGCCGGAACTGCCGATGGTGTTGTCACGGTGCTGCAGAACACATCCACGCTGGCAGCGTCTTCGTTCTCGGCACAATCAGCGCTAAGCACCAGCGGCAAAGGGACATCCAGTGTCGCTGTGGCTGATCTCGACGGCGACGGATTCAGCGAGATTGTCGGCACGAATTTTCTCAGCAATGCAGCATTCATCATCGATCAGCCGATGGGCACATTCTCTGCAGCCCGTCTATTGCCCACTGGTTCAGGACCCGAGTCTGCCGAACTGTCTGATATCGATCTCGATGGTGACCTGGATATCGTCTTTACTCAGGTCGGCAGCGCGAGGAGCGGCAGCGTGGACCGCACGCGATTCGGCATCCTGCGAAACGATGGGGATACCGATGGTGATGGGCGTGCCGAGTTTCAGCCGGCCGACACGAGCGGGGTGGCCCTCCTGCCGGACGGGACTATCGCGAACTCGCTGGCCATTGGTCAGTTGAATGACGACAACGGCGACGGTGTGACAGATGCTGCGGACATCCCCGATGTACTGGTTACGATTCGCTCGGATCCGAGTTTCTTGCGGACGGACGTGGCTGCCGGTGCAAATACAGTTAACGTGCGCCGGAATTCCGTCGGTCCTGGCGCGTTGCGGGTCAACCTGTATGCGGATCAGCGGACGGCCACTGGACTGGACTTCGGCCTGCAGACCGTGAACCAATTGCCGGAAATCAGTGCTCCGGCTGACCAGATGATCGTAGAAGATGGTTCAACGGGACCATTGCCCGTGACCGTCAGTGATGCGGAAACTCCAGTGGATTCGCTGATCGTATCGGTGACATCTTCAAACACTCTGCTGGTACCGAATAACTCGATCGCGGTGGGAGGCAGTGGCGCCAGCCGGACGGTCGAGGTCACGCCTGCGCCGAATCTGAGCGGCTCGACGACGATCACACTGACCGTCAGTGATGGGACAGACACACAGACATCTTCATTCCTTGTGTCGGTTTCCCCGGTGGACGACCCGGCTCCATCCGGCATGGATGAGTCGTATAGTGTGTATGCGGGAGAGAGCGTCGAACTGGCGGTGCTTGATAATGAGGACGCAGCCAACGAGGATGTTGGTGAGCCGATAGTGCTGACAGCCGCAAGCTCATCGGCGGGCGGGCAGGTGACGATTTCATCTGACTTCCGTCGGATTGTCTATACGCCAGCGTCTGGATTCAGTGGTTCGGAAACCATCGACTATTCGTATCGCGCGGGGACGAATCCACAGACTGCCAGTCCTGGTTCAGCAACGGCAACAATCACTGTCAACGCCGTCGATCTGGTAGTAGCGGCAAGTGATGACGATATCACGATCTCTCAGGTTGACGGCCAGCTGGATGTGGAACGCAACGGAACATCCGACGCCGCCTATAATGGGATTCCAGCTGCAGCGGTACGCTCGATTGTCGTGACAGCGGGTGCGGCCGACAACGTACTCGACCTCAGCGGCGTCCGCGGGACGACGTTCACGTTCGGCACGGTCGCCGTGACGATTGACGGCGGTGACGGTAATGACAGGATTCTGGGCAGCGCCTTTGCGGACATCATTAACTGCGGTGCCGGCAATGACTCCGTCTTCGCGGATGCCGGTGACGACACGATTCATGGCAATGACGGTGACGATTCACTGCTGGGCAATTCCGGCGATGACCTGATGTTCGGAGATGCTGGCGCGGACATGCTGTTCGGCGGAGCGGGAAAGGATCGACTCGACGGTGGCGCCGATGATGACATGGTGTTCGGCCAAGGGGGCGCCGGAGACACCGTCACAGGCGGTGCCGGAAACGATACTCTCGACGGTGGCAGCGGTGGTGACTTTCTACTCGAAGCGACCGAACACGACGAAGGGATCCGCTTCTTCTTTGGCACAGATCAACTGATTCAGCAGACGTCGGGTGGTGTCGTCCTTGAGGCGGACACACTGAACGCACTCGAACGCGCACGCCTGACCGGGGGCCGCGGAGACGATTTGATTGACATGACGAATGCTCCGGCGTCGGGAATGACGGAAATCACCGTCAATGGAGCCGTTGGCGACGACACGATCATCGGGTCGGACCGTGCTGAGCAGTTGCTGGGCGGCGGCGGCGATGATTCGATTACGAGTCATGGCGGTTTTGACCGGCTGTTGGGTGGCTCCGGACGCGACAGACTCATTGGTGGAGACGGCAATAACAAACTACTCGGCTCGCGCGGTGACGACACGATCACCGGCGGACTGGGCAACGACACAATCGACGGCGGCACGGAAACGGACTGGCTGGTCGAATCGGGCGATGTCAGCTTCGTACTGACGCCGGACTCACTGACCGGCCTGGGGACAGACCGACTGAAGCGGATCGAGAATGCCAGCCTGACGGGCGGGGCTTCGGGCAACCTGCTGGACGCCTCCGCGTTCAACACAGGCCGCGTGCTGCTGTTCGGACTCGGTGGCGCCGATTCGATTCTGGGATCTCCCGGCGACGATCGTCTCGAAGGTGGCAATGGCTCCGACACGATCTTCGGCCTACTCGGGAACGACACAATCAACGGCGGCGACGACGCCGACCTGCTGATCGGCGGTCCGGGAGATGACAACCTGGCCGGCGCTCTGGATTCAGTTACCGGCGACTCGGATACCGACACTCTTGTCGGCGGCACAGGAGACGGAACGGTCGACGCGGGAGACACGTTCGATGACCTGACTGAACGCATCGATGATTTCTTCATCGGCAATCCGCTCCCAGTATGGGCAGACGGAATCTAACTGGTCTGCGTTTGAAAATCCGAGCCAGATGTTATGAAGGTTTCCAGAGCCCGTGACGGCAACGCCGTTAAGGATTCTTGCGCAGCAGAAACCGGGGTATCGGAGAAACGGGGAATGTGAAAAAAGCCAGACTCCCGCATGTGGCGTGCGGGCTGAAAATGTTCCAGCCCAGGAAGGAGTCTGGCGATGTCATGGAAGAGTCAGAAGGAAACCGCCGCTCGAAAGACTGGCAACACGGCAGGGTTCACTTATGCAAGCCTGCTGAAGCAGGCGTTGCTGTGGGCGATCAACGATCGCATGTTCGCGGACATCCGGCTGCACGGGAATATCAAATGGAGTCCCAGTCAGTTGGTCATCCTGACGGTGTTGTGGGTGTGGTCTGATAAGAGCACGCTGGGCCGGTCGTTCATCCATGCCAGACGGCTGGCACGGGCGATGTTCGGAAGTGTCGCCGTGACGACTTATCAGGGACTGACGGGGGCATTGAAGACATGGTCGGTGAAACTCCTGCCAGCCACTCAGACGCGGCTGCAGCAATTGATGGAATCCGTTGGGGAAAAGCACTGGCGGGTCGGATTGTGGGTGGCTCTGGCCATGGACGGTTCCCGTGCCGACACACCACGCACGAAGAGCAATGAGAACGCGTTCTCGGCAAAGAACTATGGCCAAGGGAAGAAAGCCCGGTCCCGCAGGAAGTGGAAGAACAAAAAGAAGCGGAGCAAAACACTGTCCGCCCCCGTGAAACCACAAATGTGGATCACTCTGATCTGGCATATGGGATTGAAGATGCCGTGGACCTGGAAGACGGGTGCGTCGACATCGAGCGAGAGGCACCACCTGATGGAGATGCTGAAAACCGAATCCTTCCCGGAAAACACACTGTTCTGCGGAGATGCCGGCTTCGGTAGTGGTTCCCTGAAATGTTGCAGTTCGGGCGCACTTCGGTGAAAAGCCCATGCTTTACAGGTTGAAACGTGCGTCGATAGGCACAAGTCAAGTTTCGCGAAGATGCGAAACCGAGCGCACGTCAGCGGACAAATCGACGATTTTTGTGGTCGGATCACTCACTGCGTGAATAATGGATGATATCCCTACGCACCGAGGATGCCGATGACTCCGCCAGACCATCCGGAGGACGCTCCGTATTGTGGCCACTACCGGACTGCTATTGCCGTTTTGCAGCGTTTGGCACTGGAAGACCATGCTCCTCCGGCCACGCCAGAAGCATCTGTTGCGCGTTTGGATCGAGCCCGTTCCAAAAAGCTTGCCAGTCTACTGGCAATGACAATGGAATGTCTTGATCGGCTACTTGTCGAGCTTGATCGGGAAGCCAGCGATTCACTGCGACCAACCGCGACACAATCGCATCTCTTGGATCCGGATAGCGCATGGGAGCCGCGTCAACAATCGACTGCAGAAACTGATGCCGGATAGCAGTGAAGTAGCTGACTCGCTCCTCCGCAGGCATCAGTGATCCAGGCTTTGATTCCATGACTGCCATTCCCCGTCCAGAAGCACCTAGCGTGGCCACGAATTGTAGCTGTACCTGGCCGGAGATACACTCCGGCAATGTCGAGACGCTCGAAATCCCGGATCGCTTCGCTTTCTGTCGGTCTTTGCGCTGCCCTGCTTATTGCCGCAAAGCGATACCTGCTTGCCCTTGGCCTGTACACGGCCCCGGAAGACGCTCGCAATCTATGGCAGCAACTGGAGGCGATCGCATTGTCTCCGGCTGACTGGACGCTTTGGCTACTGTTTGTCGCCTTGCTGTCATACGGTCTTTATCCAGATCGCTGGCTGCCACGCTGGCTACAGAATTCGGCTTCCAGCGATACAGTGAATCTGTCCGACTCAGAATCCATTCCGGCTCATTCGGATCCGTGGCCGACAAACGCCGACGTCCGCCGCATCGAACGCATTACAGATGCTGCTTTGCGTATCTTTGAGGCTCGCGACATGGTTCCGGCAGCCCGCAACAGCCACCAATTAGCGTTGCCATTTCGTAGTGGTGACCGTGATTGGCGATCTGAAACACGGGCGATGCTGCGCGCAGTAGTCACAGACGACATGGTTGAGCAATACAACAAGTGCCTGCGTTCGAAACATCCTGAAGACGCCGCGTATACGTTCCTGCATACGCTTGGCGCTGCGATTAGCGATTCTCAATTGCGAGGCCTGAAGCAAGATCCAGCCGCGTCTTAAGCCGTTACGTGGCGATCATGGCTTGAATCTACCGCTTTCGATTTCCGGCAGACTGTTTCTCTGCTGCATCCAGCAGGAGCTGGCGCGCCCATTTCGAGGCCGTCATGCCAGCCGCTTCCGCTGCTGCGTCGATCTTCTCGCGCTCCGCGTCTGCCAGCCGGATTCTCAGCGGCTTGTCGCGTCTGTCTTCATCGCTCAGGCGTGGTCTTCCCATGACGGTAAGCGTAGCCACAGTTTTTTCTCCGTCAATCCCGAAAATGTAGCCACGTCTATTGATTGCCGAATAGACGTAGCTACGATTACTCGATAGTAGAAATGCCGGTCACAGCGCTAACTGCGACCGGCAAAACCGAAACCAGACGTTTCCGACTGACTACGGCCTAGAGAACCACAGTCTAGCGGACACGTCGCAACACGCGAGGGGAAATCCCGTGATTGCGCCGACATGCGACTGCAGGAAGAACTCACGAAAGCACGGCAAGGACAAGACCGGCCAGCAACGCTACCGCTGCAGACTCTGCGGCACGACGTGGATCGACATGGAATCCCGACCGCTCGGGCATCTGCGGCTCGACATGGCGAAAGCGGAGATGGTTCTGGCGATGCTGCTGGAAGGCATGGCGATCAACGCCGTTGTGCGGCTGACTGGCGTCTCGAAGGGCGCAATTCTCAACCTGATCGAGCTTGTCGGCCCACGGTGCGCGAGTCTGCTGAAAGAGCGAATTCACCATCAGCCCGTTAAGGACGTCCAGGTTGACGAAATGTGGGGATTCGTCCAATGCAAAGACCGTACGCGCGAACGGCTCAAAAAGGGCGAGGAAGTCGGCGATGCATGGTGTTTCACCGCGATCGAGCGCCATTCCAAGCTGCTGCTGTGCTATCGCGTAGGAAAACGCGGTTCAACGGACACCTGGGAGTTCATCGACGACCTGCGCGAGGCAACGACCGGACGGTTTCAACTCACGACGGATGGCTTCACGGCCTACACGTCGTCCGTGCCGCTGGTGTTTGGGTTCGATGTCGATTTCGCGCAAATGGTCAAGAAGTTCTACAGCCCGAAAGAACGGTACACGCACAAGCGGTACTCGCCGTCGGCAATAACAGGGATAGATGTCACTCAGGGATGCGGGACACCGGACAGGGATCGTGTCTGTACTTCTCACGTTGAACGCGGCAACCTGTCCATTAGGATGCACGTACGCCGGCTGACGCGGTTGACGAATGCGTTCTCGAAGAAGTGGGAGAACCACGATTCGATGCTGGCCATCTTCTTTGCGTGGTACAACTGGTGCCGGAAACACATGACGTTGAAGACAACTCCGGCTGTTGCGGCTGGTTTGACTGATCACGTCTGGAGTGTTCGAGAACTTCTGGCGGAAGCAGCGGGTTGCTGTTGAACACGCACACGATCAGAGACTACAACCCACCCGCTAGCTACACCGGAACAGCCCGTTTGCTTTCGAGCTTCGGGCCGTTCTTGTTTTGGGATAGACAGTCAGCACCTCAGCGTTAGGATCTTTCCGTTCACGCACGGAGGTGTAGCTAGCACTGCAGACGGCAACGGCTTGCCGTCCCTCACGTCACGCTGACGGGAGTGCCTCCAGACAGCAACCGCGCACCCGGTGCGCACTGAAGGAGGCTCGATTGTGGCCAACATCACCTATTTTGCACTCGTTGGGCATGACGATCAAACCAGCACGCCGTTAGCTGACATCGGTTCGGATGGGCAATGTGCAATGCTCTTTTACTATGAGGCGGACGCGGCCAAGTATCGGGACCACGAATCAGAACCTGAACACTGGCAAATCATCGAGCTTGATTCACTGGCTGTCAGTGAATGGGCAACGCAGGTGTCAGAACGGTGGAGCGTGGACCAGTTTCTGACGATGGGTGTGGGAGAGTCTGGACTGGTCTCGCTCTTGACTCTTCAGGTGGAGGCACGACAAATAGAACTTTTCCCCGACCTTCCGTAGTGCGAGTGACGCCGGCAGCGCGGAATTGGGCGCACATGGCGTTCCATTCTGTGGCACCATCAAGCAAGGTGTTGGCTGGAAGACAATAAAGACGTTCCAGTTCGCGCGGGCTGTATTGGTCTTCGCTGCTCATGGCGGCGGAGAATGCCTTTAGCCACGGGACGGCACAACCCCGGTTCGCTCATAAACTGCAACATTTCAGGGAACCACTACCGTGAACTCAAACAAGCCACATGAATTATCCTTAACGGCGTTGCCGTGACGGGCGAGGAGACCGATTGATGAGTACGAGACGACGACGGCGGCACACACCGGAACAGATCGTTCGGAAGCTTCGAGATGCGGATGCGATGCTGAATGCGGGCAAGGATGAGGCGGCCGTGCTTCAGGCCCTGGAAGTCAGTGAGGCAACGTATCTTCGCTGGCGAAAGCAGTACGGCGGCATGAAGGCGGACGAGGCTCGGCGGCTGAAGGAACTTGAGGACGAGAACAAGCGACTCAAGGAACTGGTGGCCGAGCAGACGCTGGCCAACCACGATCTCGAGGCTCTCACGGGTAAAGTGATCGACTATCGTTAACAGCCGGATGCGACGACCGTCGAACAGCTCGTCCGTCATGAAATCCATCGCCCAGCAGTCATTGATGCGAGTCGCCTCGGGCCGATCCATCCGACGGCGACAGCTGACTCGACGCCGTGGAATCCTCGTCCGCAGGCTCAGGTTTTCTTCCCGGTACAGCCGGTACACACGCTTGTGATTGACATCCCAGCCTTCTCGTCGCAGCATGATGTGCAGACGCCGATAGCCGTAACCCACGCGTGTCCCAGCCAGTTCTTTCAGACGCATCCGCAAAGCCGCCTGCTCGTCCTTCCTCGATTCATAGCGGTACGTCGAACGCCACACCTGCAGCAGACGGCAGCCACGCCGTTCGCTGATCCCGTAGGCCGTGTGGACATTCACAGGACGTCGACGATGAGTGCTGCCAGCCAGACGAATCCAGCAAAGTTCTCTGTTGTTTTCTCATAGCGTGTCGCCACGCGGCGGCACTGTTTGATGCGACCAAAGAATCGCTCCACATGG
>WGMU01000047.1 GCA_016124895.1 bacterium | reverse complement strand
CGGCTCACGACTCGTCCGCTCGGTCAGCGTGCAGAAGCGTTACATGGACGGCGACGACGTGAAGTACAGCTCGTCGTTCAACCTCGCCGAACTGCCCCAGGCCATCCGAGCCCTCCAGCTCGCCCAGCAGTACGTCGAAGAGCAGGAAGCCGAACTCGACCTCACGGACTGAGACCACCGATTCGTTCCACCGCCGGCAGCTCCCTCACTTCGAGCTGCCGGCTTCTTCATCACCGTTTCTCGATCCTCCCCGAGTCGAAAGCCATCCAGTCATGCTGCTCACCGTCAAAGACGTCGCTCAGCGACTCAACGTTAGCCAGTCCTGCATCTACCAGCTCGTCGAAACCGGCAAGATCCCCCACCACCGCATCGGCGTCGGCCGAGGAGCCATCCGCTTCACCGAAGACGACATCACTGAGTACCTACAGAACGCACGGGAACAACCGGCCTCGGGCGGGTCACCGCGGCCACTAACCCGCCCGAAGCTCAAACACATCCGGCTGTAAATCAACTGGCTGCTTTCTTGGCCTGCGTCAGCAGATACGTCGGATCCTGGGTCAGGTGGGCGTAAACCTTGGCAAGCGTACTCGGGTCTGTGTGGCCCGCCAGAAACGCAACAGTCAACGCGTCAACTCCACGCTTCAAAAGACGGTTCATCCAGGTATGTCGCAGCACATAGAGCGAATACTTCGTGCCCAGTTCACAGGCCAGCCGATACGTGAGCTTCTTCTTCGCTTCGTGTCGAAGCTCTGCCTTCGTCTTTGCACGACGCACACCTGCGAAAACGGCTTCTGGTTTCAGACCCGCCATGAACTGCGCGATCTCATCATCGCTGACCGCGAGTTGCTGTCGCTTCATCTCGGCTGTGCCAAGTCGAATCTGGATTCGTTGAAACGCGCAATTGACGGCATCCGTCGACCACGGTTTGCCCCGCGAATTCCGAAAGAGTTTTCCTTCAGGAAAACGCAGCATCCGACGTTGAGTGACTTCCAGAGCGCTGTCGGTCAGGTACACAACTCGAAGCAGGTCGCCCTTGCTTTCGCTCTGACGAAAGATCCACCGTTGGTTTTCCAGGTCAACGTGACGGGCTTCAACTCGCAGCGACTCCTGAGGTCGGCAGCCGGTTTCCCACGTGACAATCAGAAGGTCGCGAAACTCCTCGTCCGACGTCAGAGCAAGCAGACGCTCAAACTCTTCCTCCTTGACCACAGTTTCGCGCTTCCCTCCTCTGGGAAGCTCCAGATCGGCGATCGGATTGCGATCGATGTAACCCTGGCGTTTGGCCCAACGAAGGCATCGCTTGATCGAGCGACCGTAGTTGCGTCGCGTCCCGTTGGAAACATCCATGCCGTCCAGCCATTCCTGAACGTGGAACGGCCGAAGCTCGCTTGGCGTGAGATTCGGATAGCGACGCGCGAAGACTTCCAGCCGGGACCGGTACCACTCATAGGTCGCGGACGCTCGGTGCTGCTTGCACCACGACAGAAACGCCTCGATCAGCGCGACCAGCGACTCGCCCGTTACCTGCCTGAGTCGGGGCTCAGACATGAGCTGATGGTACCGGCGAAACGCCTCGTCCCGGTCGGGACCAAGATTGATCTGCCGACGGTCGATTTCGACGTACCAGGTTTTCCGGTTCTTCTTGAAGAACGGTTTCGGGAAATGCGGCATAGCGAACCCTCCAGTCCAAAGTAATGGAACGTCAGAGGTGAACCGCAGGGTTCGCTTCCAGCCCCGTCTGTGTGGCATGCAGGCGGGGCTGTTTCAGTTTTCGGACAACTTCTCGGACAGGAGCGATCCGAATCGTCGTAAGTCAAGTATCCCCGAGTGGATTCGAACCACTAACCTTCGGCTCCGGAGGCCGACGATCTATCCAATTGATCTACGGGGACGCACGGCGACGAATTATGACGAGCCGCGACACAAAGCGTCAAGGAGCCGTCAGAGAAGGGGTTCGCGGCGATCGGCCTGGCCCGCCTGCCGCGAAATGCCGCGACACAGCCTGACACTTGGCGACCCCTCGCGACCCCCGCTTGCAGTCCAGACCCAGCTCCGAACCCCCTGTGGCAGTCCGGCGGAGCCCCCGCAGCAGGTTCTGCCCGGCACCTGCCGCGACTTTTTCGCGACTGCCGTGTCCCGGTGTCCTAGTAGAGCGTCCAGATAACGGCGGTTGGCAGCCAGAGTGACCTCGCGGTAACGCGGCATGTTCGCCACGCCTTTGGCCATCGGAAACCAGCCCGGAACGATCTCTCCCCGGCGTTTTCCGTGACGGCGGATGTTGAACTCACGCGGATTGCTGATCACTGTTTCCACTCGCAGTACGCACCCGAACTTGTCGTACATTTTGATCCAGTTTTCCTTCATCCGGTGTTTCATCATGTGCTGTTTATAGAGTGGACAGCATTCGCTGCTGTGTCGGCGAAAAGACACACTGAGCGAGTCGTCGTCGATGCAACAGCAAGGGGGGATCCGGCTGTCGGTGCCAAATTCTGGCAGCAGAGTTGTCAGCGGCTGAATTCAAGCGGTTGTTTCAGAGTATCCGTTACTTGCGAAACACGATGTGCGGTTGCAGTTGGCCGGGACGGTTGCTGGCTCCAGCGATCGCGATGAGGTCTTCGTTCGGGTCGAGCAACGCGACTCGCAGTTCGCGCGGTTCGACCGGAAGACGCAGCGTCGCCGACTCAATCGCGCGCAGATCAAGCGGCACACTGCAACCGTTGCGCACCTGCTCGGCCTGTTCATCGGAAATCCGCAGCCGACGCAGGTGAGAAACTCCGGTTTTCAGTGGCTGCAGACGATCGACGAGATTGCCTGATTCCAGCGAGTCGATGTCGATCGCGCTGCCGATCTCGAAACCACCAATGGCTGAGCGTTCGAGAGCTGTCATCGTCGCGCCGCAGCCCAGTCGCTCGCCGAGATCACGGCCGATCGATCGGACATACGTCCCGGATCCACAGCGAATGAGCAACTCGAATTCCGGACACGCAAATCGTTCGAGGCTCAGTTCGTAAACGTCGACGTCACGCGGTTCGAGCTTGACGTTTTCGCCTTGACGAGCCAGTTCGTAGGCCCGTTTTCCATCAACGTGAACCGCCGAAAACCGCGGCGGCAACTGAGAGATTCGCCCTGTAAAGCCCGGCAGTAACGTGCGAATCGACTGCTTCGTGAAGTCAACGGGATCGACGGGCGTTTCCTGCAGGATGCTGCCCGTCACGTCGTCAGTGTCGGTGACCAGCCCCAGGCGAAACGTACCACGATACGTCTTCGGCAGTTCCTGAATCGTCGAAACCAGTCGCGTCGCCGAGCCAGCACACACAATCAGCACGCCGGTCGCCAGCGGGTCGAGTGTTCCACAATGCCCGACCTTGATCTTCCGCGTGCCCGTTTCTTCGCGCAGCATCCAGAGGACACGGTTGACGACGTCCCGCGACGTCAGCCCGGTGGGTTTATTGATGTTCAGGATTCCCGAGACGGCAGGCATGGAGATGGAGCGAACAGGGAGCGGAGGACAGAGAACTGAAAAGACAGTGGGGAGCAGGCAGTCGGGGAATTACGGCCGCGACAAAGACGAGAGCCAATCGCTTCCCTTCAGCATCGGCGGCGCATTTTGCCTTCCCGGTCAGCCGCTTTACGGATGTAGGACTCGGCATCGGGCGTTGTGCAGCTCGTTTCACCGTGATCGACATCAACCGGACCAATACGTCGAGCGGTGGTGATGGCTTCGTCGCGCAGCTCAGGCCGGGCAATGCCGATCGCACACAGAGTCATGTTCATCGAATGCCGCGCCCGGTTTGCGGACGACTGGATTTCGGACTCGATTCTCTGCAGCAGCGCGCGGCAGTCGTCATCGGACAGAACATCCGGTACGTCGCGGAGCAGCGAACTGGCCAGTGCGTAACCGCAAACACGAGTCAGCTCGCCTTTCTGCTTCGTCCATTTGCTCATCTTCTTCAATGCGAAACCAGTTTGGGCGACGAGTGCTGACAGGTAGTCAGCCAGCAGCGAATACGAGATGTCTCGCAGCCATGCGTCGGCCTGCGACGGCGTCAGCTCCTGCGGATCGGCGATCATCAAGGCGAGCGTCTGCGCGTCAGCATTGCCGGTCGCCCACAACTGCTCGGCCAGCGGGTGATCGCGTTTGATTTTCTGCACCAGCTTTTTGAGTTCGCCAAAGCTGACTCCGAACAGCACGTTCCCCGCACCATGACGCCGGTAGATCTTCCGATTCTGCTCAGTGCCGAGCTTTGCGAGCATCGTCATTGTTTCGTCGAGTGTCATCGTCGCAGCTCCCGTGGATGGAGGTCAGCTCGCTGCGTCAGCAGTTTCACAGAGTCAGCGACTCGCCCGGCTGCAGCACGACGGGTTCAGTCGACGTTTCGGCGCGAACTCGGTCTGCCCAGACGCTGGCGTCCTGAGCAATTGGCGGCCAGGTGTTGTAGTGGTCGGGGACGACGCGTTTGGGCTCGATCAATTTGACGGCTCGCAAAGCGTCGTCCGGCCCCATCGTAAAGTTGTCGCCAATGGGCAGGATCGCGAGGTCAATGCCTTCTTCGCCGATCAGCTTCATGTCACCAAACAGAGCTGTATCACAGGCGTGATAAATCGCTCCGTCGGCCGTCTTCAGCAACACGCCGGAAGGACTGCCGCCGTTGCTCCCGTCGGGCAGCGACGAACTGTGAAATGCCAGCGTCAGCTTGACGGTTCCCCAGTCGAATTTCGCCTGGCCGCCGGTGTTCATCGGATGCCCGTTCTCGATGCCCTGCTTCTGCAGCCAGGTGATGATTTCAAAGTTCGAGATCACCGTCGCACCAGTGCGTTTCGCGATGCTGACGACATCGGCGAGATGATCGAAATGTCCATGCGAAATGATGATCGCATCGGCAGAGACGTCGGCGGCGGACACCGTGGCCGACGGATTGTCGGTAAAAAAGGGGTCGATCAGCACGGTCTTCCCGCTCGTTTCGATGGCAAAGGTTCCGTGACCGTAAAAGGTGACTTGAGTGCTCATGCGTGTGCTCCTGTTGTCGGGGAGTTTCGCGAAATGGCTGTAAGGCGGGCGGAGGATATCGCGTCCTGCGAACGCCGGTAACCTTCACGGCGTACGGAGATAAGCAGGGAGGCGACGGTCAGTGACTCGAATTGCCGCAGAATCCGCGGCTGGCCTATGATGGCCAGGTAAGAATGAACCCGGACCGTGGCTGGTGTTGCCTGTCGTTCGGCTCGTCAAGACTGACGGTTTCATTCCCGACGCGGACTGCGGATGGTCGACACGAGGCAGCAGGGGCGTTTTTGAGAAGTGGTCGGCTGCAGATTGAGACAACCGATTCGGACGCCGGCCCAACGTTGCGAGCCGTTTCGGAGTACCTCAGCAGGTTCGCCGTGGAATCCAGACCGGCAGGCCGATGCAGCCCATTGTTCGGAACCTGATCGAAGAGTGAATCACTGATTTACCCGCCGTCGCCTTCCCGCCGCCAGACCGCGAAAACTGACGTGTCGATTTCAATTGAGGTCGTGTGATGCCAATTCCGTTTCCTGCGCAGCCATCGTTATCCCGCCGGGACGGCCTGCGAGCGTTGACTGTGCTGCTGATGGTGGCGTCACTGGCCGCCGGGAAGCCGCTTCCGGCTCAGGAGCCGGCTCCGAAAACGAAACTCAACCTGGAGCTGCTCTTACCTGGCGCGCCGCAGGTTCAGAAACAGGAAGCTGGTGCGAAGCTCACGCTGGAACCAGCCGACGCCAAACCGGGCGACATTGTCACTTTGAAAATTGCAATCAGGACGTCCAGCGACGCTTACACATATTCGATGGATCCGTCGTTCGCTGGCCGCACGCGGATCGAGGTCAAATCACTCACCGCTCTGACGGCCGTCGATCAGAACTTCTCCGCTGATCACAAACCGAAGTCAGAAGTCGACCCGCTGCTCGATCAGCGCGTTGAAAAGTTTCCCGGCGGAGTCACCTGGACTCGACAGTTCCGCATTGCAGAGAATGCACAACCTGCAGATGTTCGAGTGACTGGAACACTGCGCTACCAGATCTGCGATGCCAGCAGTTGCCGCCCCTTCAACGAGAAGTTTGATCTGACGCTGACACCAGAGGCAGAGCAACCCGTCTTCAGTCAGCAGTTCGCTCCGAAGGTCAAAGTCCGCGGCGAAGTGCAGCCGGGGCCGTCCGAGTGGAATCTGTCGCTGAGCCCCGCGACTGCGAAACCGGGCGACAAGGTCCGCGTCAAAGTGACGGCAAAGCTGAAGACCGGATTTCATACGTTCGCCATTGACCACGACCGCAGCAACGTCGGTCTGCCGACTGTCATTGACGTGCAGACGCTGACCGGGCTCAAACCACTCGGCAAGGGTTTCGTCGCCGACCGCGAAGTGGAAATCCACAAATACGAGGGCAAGCCGCAGCGAATCCATCACGACGAAGTGAGCTGGAGCCGCGAGTTTGAAGTCACTCCGGACGCGTCAAAGTCCGGATATGGAGTCGCCGGGCTGCTCTCTTTCCAGGTTTGCGACGCAGACACCTGTCGGCAGAGTCGGTTCAACTTTGAGCTGGGAACTGTGGACAGGAAGGCCGCTGAATCGGCGGGGGTTGTCCTGCCGAGTCCGTCAGACGGCAGTTCGACCAGCGAAGCGGACTCTCGCTTCGAGTCGATTCAGTACCGCGAGCCGGGAGCCGACGAGGCGTCGACCAGTCTGAGCATGTATCTGTTGTATGCGTTTCTGGGCGGGCTGATTCTGAACGTCATGCCGTGCGTGCTGCCGGTCATCGCGATCAAAGTGCTGAGCTTCGTGCAGCAGGCGGGAGAGAGTCGCGGGCGGATTCTGCTGCTCAACGTGAGCTACTCCGGCGGCGTGCTGGTCGTGTTTCTCGTCCTCGCAACGCTGGCGGCGTTTGCCGGCATGGCCTGGGGCGGGTTGTTTCAGCACGCAGGTTTCATCATCGCGATGGCGGCGCTCGTCTTTGTGATGGCACTCAGTCTGCTGGGCGTGTTTGAACTGCCGGTGCCGGGCATGGTTGGCTCAGTCGGTGCCGCGCAGCGCGAAGGGCTCTCCGGCGCGTTTCTCACCGGGATCTTCGCCACACTGCTCGCCACTCCGTGCAGTGGTCCGTTTCTCGGCACAACGCTTGGCTGGTCAGTCCAGCAGCCGCCGGCTGTGATTTACGGCGTGTGGATCGTGATGGCGCTGGGAATGGCATCGCCGTATCTCGTCTTCGGATTGTTCCCCGGTGCCGTAAAACTGCTGCCGAAGCCGGGTAACTGGATGGTCCGCTTCAAGCAGTTCGCTGGCTTTGTCCTGCTGGGAACGACGGTCTATCTGATTTCGATTCTCGGCCACGAGTACGTTCTGCCGACGCTGATTCTGCTGCTGGGCCTGGGGCTCGGCGTCTGGATGGTCGGCAATCTTTACCACCTGGGATCTCCGCCGGCGCTGCGCTGGAAGGTCCGCGCACTCGCTTTGGTTCTGACGGGTGGGATCGCGGGTTTCGGGTACCAGCTTCACGAAGGTGGTGAGGAGCTGCCCTGGGAGCCGTTTTCAACGGACGCGCTGGCGGCGGCACTCGATGACGGTCGGCCGGTGCTCGTCGACTTTACGGCGGACTGGTGTCCTAACTGCAAGCTCGTCGAACGCATCAGCCTGAACCGCAAAGAGACGCGCGAGTTCGTCAGTCGGCATAACGTCAAGGCGCTCAAGGCCGACTATACCGGCTTGAGTGACGAGATTACGGAATGGCTGGAACGTTTTGATTCAACGTCCATTCCGATCACGGCCGTCTTTTCACCGAGCCGACCGACCGAGCCGCTGCTGATCCGCGACGTCTATACGCAGAGCACCCTGCTGGAAGTGCTTGAGACCGCAGCCAGTGAAGCACGCAGTAACGTACGCACGGCCGGACTCGATCGGATCATTCGCTGAGACGCCGAACGCGACCAGTAAGACCGCTGATCTTTCGCAGGATGGATTGTCAATCCGTCCCTTTCAGCGACCTGGTCAGCCAGGTGAGGCTGTCTTGACGGATTAACAATCCGTCCTGCTTCAATTCGACCCCTGATAGCTCGATCGAGATCAGACTGGCGTTGTGATCTTCACAACCCCGCGGGAGCTGCCGGCAGGGTCACGTCCAGGCTGTAAAGCAGTCGACCGGACTGGCTGCCGAGTGGTTGCTTGGGCGAATTGGCGTCGCGAGTGTCCAGAGCTTCGGGCAGTTCACACAGCACGTAAACGCGAACCCGATCGTCCGACAGTTTGAAGTCTGGTATGTCGGACAGCAGTCGCAGCCCGAGATCGCGGATCATCAGCCAGTCGCGAAAACGATCAAAGCCGCGGTCGAGATCGGCGACTTCTCCGCGCCGAAACTTACGGAAACTGTTCATCACTTCGACGGCGTCCTCCAGCGGTTGTCCGTCGCCGCTGGTCAGCCGGCCCTTCCCGTCGCGCAGCACGTCGACGTTCAGCGGGTAAACGAGGTTCCCGATGACAACAACGCCCGATCGCACCTTCGCAGCCGGAGCGCCTTCGACGGCGACGGTCATTTCACTGGGAGTTGTTGTCGGCGATTCGCCAGGCAGCGGCGCGATCCGAAACGTGCCGAGCGGTAGTTGTGTCCGATGCGTCAGTGTCCGAAACGTGAACGGTGGCATGTCAGATGTCAGCGTCGCGCGTCGACCGCTCGTTGCCTGTCCGTCAATGCGTTCGACGTTCTGAGCGGTCGAGTACACGCCGGACTCGCCGGTATGTGTGATGGCGTACTTGCCGCCGTCAGTCACGAACAGGCTGCTCCACAGTTCGATGTCAAAGCGTCCCTCCGGCAAAGCGTGAGCGATGGCGGCTGTCAGTGTCTTCGTCGATTCTCCGTAACCGCGCGCCCCGACACTACGGAACATCCAACTGAATCCGGCCACGATGACGATCAGGGCAAACAGTCCGCAGCGGTAATCGAGTTTCGTGCGGGACAGAATCAACCCACCGGGAAAGAGCAGCAGCATGTAGATGCCCGACGCCGCGTAAATCACGTACCAGTTATGCCGGGGTCGAACCAGTTCCTTCAGCCGGTTCGGCAACAGAGCGTCGCTGTCCCAGTCCGAGTACGACTGAAAGTGGCGTTCCAGATCGGTGAAGAACTCGGGGTCCGTCGGGTCGATGAAGCCGCGCTTCATGCCGTACTGTGCCAGCGGAGTCGAATTCCGGACGGTCGGGTAAATCGACTCGTAAACGTATTCCTTCGTCAGCTCGCCGCGCGTTTTCGAGTGCCAGTAGACACGTCCTGCCCCGTAACGGGTTGGTCGCGGTTCCTGGTTGAGTTCGGCAATCGGCAGTTGGGGAAACTCACCGTCAGCCTCCAGCAGCACATGCAGAACGCCGCCGCGGTACAGCCAGTCGCGAAAGGCGCGCCGCCTTGGCTCTTCCCAGGTCGGCAGATGATCGAGTACTGCCAGAGCGAGGCCTTCGGTTCCCGTGACGGTTGGCGGAAAGTGGTCTTCGCGAAAGCCCTTCAGTCCGAGCGTGACGCCCGAGACCCGTTGCGGATCGTTGAACAGGACGCGAGCACCGCTGGTCAGCGCCGCCTGCTCGACGATGTAGGTTTCGTCCAGCGTTTCCCCCCAACGGATCTCCCACTCCTCCGACGTGTCGAGCACGTACGGGAAGAACTGCACCAGCTTGACTGAGAACGGACTGAGATACAGCGGCTGCGTCTGTTCGACGTCGGTCCAGGCACCGGTTGACGACAGCAGTCTCCGCAGTCGCAGCGTGCCTTCAAACGGCTCGGCCGAGTTATTGCGAATCTGAATCGACAGGAGATTGAACGACTCCGGCATGGCGCGTTCGTCGAAGCCGAATTCCGCAAAGGTGACGTCAACGGGTTTGTACGTCGGTTCCTGAGCCGACGAGATGCGCAGACCGCAACCGCAAACAAACGCCAGCACGGCAAAGGTCAACATGCGTCGAAGGCAGTCAGGCATAACGATCTGCTGAAGAAGCGGGCAGTCCTAAAGCGCGGCGGGCAATCGGGCTGTCTGATACTGGAAGGGGTAACTCAGGACAATCTGTTCAATCAGCGTGCGGGCACGGTCATTGTCTGCTTCAACAGCGGCGACAATCTTCTCGATCACCGGTTCGTCAAAGTACTGCAACTCTCGACCAAGAGCGAAGCTCAGCAGACGTTGCGTCAGGTTGCGAAGAAACTCGGTCTTCCGCTCCCGCACGAGGTACTCCTTCAGCTCGACCGGACCATCGAACGTGACGCCACCGGGCAGTTCGCCGCGGGCATCAATCGGCTTGCTTCCCTGCTGCGTCCGAAAACGGCCGATCGCGTCGAACGTTTCGAGGCCGAAGCCGATCGGATCGATTTTGTCATGGCACGCCGCGCATGACGGATTGCGACGATGAATCAGCAGCTCCTCACGCAGCGTCCGAGCTTCGCCCGCGTCTTCCGGAAGCACCGGCACGTCGGCCGGTGGTTCGGGTAGCGTGCGCCCCAGCAGCGTTTCGAGCACCCATTTGCCACGGATAACCGGGCTCGTTCGCGTCGGACTCGACGTTGCCGTCAGGACACTCGCCATGCCGAGCAATCCACCACGATTGCGATCATCGAGCGCGACACGCTGAAACGCTTCCGGTGTCGGCCCCTTCAAGCCGTAAAGCTGCGCGAGCCGTCCGTCGAGCCAGGCTTCGCGGGAATCAAGCAGTTCGAGCACGCTGCGGTCGTCGCGCGCGATCGACAGAAACGTCAGCAGGGTCTCGCGCTTCATCGACTCGGCCAGCTCCGGCGAGAACTGCGGAAAGCGTTTCGGATCTGGAGAGATGCTTGTTCCGAGCGCCGCAATGCTGAGCCATTGACCGGTGAATGCCGAAGCGAATGCTTCGGACCGAGAATCATTCAGCAGTCGCGCGACCTGTTTCCGCAGGACGTCTGGATTGCGGAGTTGCCCGGCCGCGGCGAGCTTCGTCAACTCGTCGTCCGGCATCGACATCCAGAGGAAGTAAGACAGCCGCGACGCAAGCTGATAATCGTCGAGGCGGAACTCATCATCGCCCGGGCCGGCTTCCGGTCGAAACAGAAACTGCGGCGAAACAAGCACGCCGGTCAGTGCGAGCGTGACTGAATCGTCGAAGCCATCACCGCGATCGACCGCTCGCTGATACAGACTCACGAACCGTTCGAGTTCCACGTCCGTGACTGGCCGTCGAAATGCCCGGCTCGCGAATCGCGAAACGATCTGTCGTGCGGCGCTGCTTGCGGAAACTCCGTCGCCTGGCAGCGCGACAAACACGGTGGCGACGGGATCGCTGTGTGTCTGTGGCGTCGCTCCCGGCGGAACCAGTGGACCGCGAATCTTTACCCAGTCAATCGCGACACTACCCGGTTTCAGGTTCTGCGAGGCTTCAGCAGCCGTCACCGCCTGCACTCGTTCAAGCAGAAACGCGTTGTCCTCAAGTCGTTCGTTATTGGCCTTCGCATAGCGAGCGTCGAACTGCTCGCGCGTTTCACCGAGTGCTTCTGCGAGTTTTGTTTTGTTCTCGTTGAGTGGAACCGTGCGTTCCTCGATGTAGCCTTTGAAGCGGACGATCTCCCTGGGGTCTCCGTCGTCCTTCAGCAGCCGCAGCCATTCGAAGGGACGTTGCAGCGAATGCGCTGCCGAATCGACCGCCTGAATCAGTTTACGAATCTCGGGCGACTCGCCACCGGTCGCGGGATACCGGGGAGCATTCTTCGGGGCCATCTGGTTGACGATCGCGCCGGCGTTGTTCGGCAGCGGGCGGAACGATTTCTGCGGAGGCCGTTTCTTCTGTCGAGCCGGCTGCCGCGCTGTCGGGGGCACTTGAATGTTCCAGGCCATCTGATGACTGCCCGCGGTGACGAACGTCGTCAACGCAAACTCGTCCGGCTCCATCGACGGTACGACCAGATCGCCTTTTGCAATGTCGTTGATACGCAATCGCGTTCCGGTCGGCCCTGCTGTGCTGCGCGCCCGGATGCGAAACTCGTAATAGCCGTCAGCGGGAAACTCGACGGAGTCGTACAGCGTCATCTGCCCGCGATTGATGACGTAGCCGAAGAAATCGTCGCCGAACTGCTGCGGCATTTCCCGAGTTTCCGTCATAAACATCTTCTCGGACTCAAAGTGCTGCTCAGTCGCGCCGCGTTTCAGTGCGAGCACTCCGCCGAGCGCCCGTTCGGCAGCTTCGAAATACTTTTCGAGTTGCTCCGGTGTGACGTACAGCGCGTCGCGATCGGTGTTGAAGCCGCTGTTGCCCTCGCCGTCTTCGGACAGATCGCGTGCTGCCTGCAGGTCGATGCTCAGCAGATCCCGCAGCGTGTTCGCGTACTCGGTGCGAGTCAGACGCGGAATGGTGACGTGTCCCGGGTTGCGAACCTTCGACCAGTCGATCTTCGTCACGGCATCGAGCCAGCGCGTCAGCGTCTGACGTTCGGCGACCGTCGGCAGCGGATCCTCTGGCGGCATTTCCTCTTCGCGAACGACGTGCAGAACGCGACGCCAGGTCGTCCGGTCTTTACGAATCGCGTCTGCATCGTCATACGCCGTCAGATCGAAGTCGCCCTTCGGCTTTTCGGCTCCGTGACACTTGACGCAGAAGCGATCGAGCAGGCTGCGGATTTCCCGAGTCAGTTCCGCCGGTTTGCCATTGCCTGCAGCATCAGCGGTTGTTGAGTTCTCAGCCTGTTCCTGAGCGAAACACGGCGCGGCGCCGACACACATCAACACGGGGATCAGACAGCAATGACGCAGCATGGCGGGAAGCTCCAGAGCCGGGCGAGGACGCGGGGACGTCCGATTCAGTCGACGTCGAGCATACCCGCTGACGCAACCCAGCCGGAACCGACCACTCAGCCACCCCACTCGTTGCGGTCACACAGCTCGCGCAGATGCTCCCACGTGTAGAGTCCCGTGTCGTGACGATCGTTCCATTTGATTTTGAGTGCGTAATTCCCGGTCAGCTCGGCCGCGTCGATCAGGATGCCTTCGGGGATATCGAGCACGTCAACCATGCGTTTGCCCGTGAACTCGTTGACGCAGCTTGCGCACGGGCAGCGGCCGCGCAGATAGCGAAATGGAATCCGTGCCTCGGTTCCATCCGGCCAGGCAATTTCCAGCACTTGTTCTTCACGGATCGATTTCAGTCGCGTCGGCGGAGCGGACATTCGCAGTCTCTTCAGGAGCTTACTGAGCAGCCAGCTTTGCGGGTGTTCCGGCCGGCTGAATGCGGATCGTCGCTCTCATGCCTGGCGAGATCTGCAGCTTTGGATTGTCGAACTCGGCCCAGACGACGACGTCCTCCTTGACCGGGTTGACGCGAGGATCGACGAACGTGACGACGCCGTCCAGCGTGACGGTCTTCTCCTTCGACAGTTCGACATCGATTTTCACCGGACGTCCGATCAGCGCTGTTGACGACAGCTCGCGATGAATGCGGCCTTCGCACTGCAGCCGGTCCAGCCGTAACAGTTCCATGATGGTCGTCCCCTTTTCGACCCATTCTCCCGGCTGATGATTCAGCTTGACGACGATGCCGCCAACCGACGACCGGATCACGTGGTGATCGACATCCAAGCGTGCCTGATCGAGTTTTGTCTGCCGCAGTTTCGAATCGAACCCGGCGGTTCGCTTTGCGAGTTCCGCCTGCTGAATTGCCAGTTCGGCGCGGTCCAGCATCAGGCGCAGCCGGTCGATCTCGGTTCGTGAGATTGCCTTCGAGTAGCGCTCGACGGCTTCGAGGGCTCGCTGCAGTTCTGCCTGGGCGACATCGCGGGCCTTTCTGGCGGCCGTGATCTCGACGTCGTTTTCAGCCAGTTCGTGTGCCTTTTCGAGTTCGATATTTGCCTCCGCCACCGTGAGCCGGGCTTCCGTGTCGTCGAGCTTCGCCAGCGACTGTCCCGGTTCCACGGTTTCGCCTGCCTTGACATTCACGTTCTGAATCACGCCGGTTCGGCGCGCCGGGATATCGACTTCCGCAATCAGTGAGACCTGCGCGCCCCGGACAACAATCTCGTCTGCCTCCGGAGTCGGTTCGGCATCCTGAGCCCATGTCCGCGGGGCAGCGGCTGCAGACAGTCCGCACAGCAGCAAAGTGAATCGCAACATGTCGAAGTTCTCCTGCGGGTTCTGACGGCGTTTTCCGAACACGTCAGAAAAACACCTTTGTCTGCAGAACGTGATACAACTCGTGAAACCAGACGAAACCAATCGGCCGCCTGCCGCAATGGATGCGCGGGATGACGGTCGCTCCGGGACGCAGCTCGTCGAGCGGAATCTCTGACCGGTCGATCGCCACTGTCACTAAAACTGTCGGCCCATCTTCCGGATGAGAGCTGGTCGTCCTGGCAATGTCACGGACAGTTCCCCGCCATTCGCGTTCCGGGTTTGTGGCGAGCACGAACGTGACGGAAAGGTCGGGTTTGAGTTCCCGTTGTGCCGCGTGAACGTAGCCGATGTTCTGATCGGGGACGCGGATTTCGAGGACCCATTCACCATCGACGTCGGCAACTTCCAGCAGCCGCTCGCCGCGCCGCACCGGACGATTCTGCAGAAGCTGTACGGCGTCCCACGTCAGAATCTGCCCGTCGATCTGACTCTGGAGTTTCAGCTCGGCTGACTGTCGTTCGAGGATCGCCAGTTGTGCCTTCAGGCTGTCGATCAGCGTTTCGTATTCGATCTCCTGCGCCGCCAGTTGCTCAAGCCGCGAGCGCCAGTTTGGATCATTCCCGTCGACGGTATTCCGTTCGATCCGCGTCGTTTCGAGGCTGCGTTCCGCAGTTCGCAACTCTCCCGCAACGCGCGTCCGTTCAAAGTCGAGACTGGAACTCGTCAGCTCGATCAGCGTGTCGCCTTTCGACACCGTCGGCGTATCACGATTCAGCAACTGATCGCTGAGCAGTGAAATGATTCCATCCGCCGATGCAAACACGCCGCGCCGCACGGCGGGCTGCAGTTCGCCGCGCCCTTCGATCGTAAAGTCGCCAGGGACGACAATCAGCGCCGCGACGGCAGCGATCAGAGTTCCAAGTACCAGCACGGTGCGCGGGAGTTGTCGCCACTTGAGATGCCATCCCAGGCGGCCGAACAGCTTCAGCACGCTGAGCAGTGGCAGATCGGAATACTGCAGCGCGTTCGCCAGTGCTGCAGAACTCTGCCGCGCAACAACGTCCGCACGGTGTCGCAACTGCCCGGAGTGTGGCGCGGCTTCAAAACGTTCGACCAGCAGTGCGCCAATCGGCCGGGCGCGTTCCTGACGCTTTGAAGGTGAAGCGCCGAATGTCGATGTGGTTTCGACAGGATGCTCGGGAGCGAGCAGCGGGAGAACGGCGAGGACACGGGCTGGCGATTCGTCGAGCAGTTCTCCGAGCGGCCGAGCGATCTGCGGCGGCAGCGTTGCTCCCGACGGCGCGCCGGTCTCTTCCGTATCGACGTACCAGAACGGTTCGTTCGTCTGCGCGACGCGGCGAATCAGCTCCTGAGCGTGACGCACGACGACAGACCGACGATCAATCGATTCGAGTCCGCTGACGGCGATCAACTGGTACTTCGCTCCGTGACGCAGTGCGACCGACAGTCTGTCGCAGCCAATCAACTGCCGGCCGTCGTTAGCAATCGCCGTCGCAATGCGTTTTCGGTCGAGGCCGAAGTGAACGCTCTCCGTAAATCGCTCGAACGCCGTCCACAACTGCGAACGCTCCTTGTACTCGCGGAGCTGCTGGTTGCGGAGAAAGTCAGCGGCCAGTTCACACAGTGCGCCGAGGAATCTCAGATAGCCCTGCACCGCAGAGGGCGAAACGTCTTCGTGTTGAAACACTTCAACAAGTCCGGCAACGGAAGCATCGACAGTCACCGGACAGACCAGCAGCAGATAGTCCGTCGGGTTGGGCGGAGTGGTTTCTTCAGAGTCGACTCCGGCGCTGGAACGTTCCTCGCGCGACGCTTCGGGACGGCCACCGGCGAGCGGTGAGATCGCTCGCCGTCGTCCCTGTTTCGCAACGTGCTGCAGCAGTCGCTGATGAGCGAGCTGTCGCTCCTCGCGGTCGGGCAGTTCGTCGGCCTGCGGTGCAGAGACGAGGCCTGTCGCGGCCAGGTTGATCTGATACTCCAGCGAGTAACCTTCCGGCCGCAGCAGCCAGACGGCTCCACCGGCTGCTGCGAGCGTGCGTACCGACCGCTCCAGCAGTTCGGCGAAGAACTGCTCAGTCGAGGCGTCAGACCGGGACAGCCGCGTGATCTGCTGGACGACCAGCTCGATCTCGCGCCATGCCTCCTCCTGCGCGACGGACGTCGTGACCGGAGTGTTCTGGCTCATCGCAGCCGCACGCTCTCTCGCTGCACAAAACGGGGAGGGAAACTCGCGGCCAGACTATACCGTGTCGACGGCGTCAGACAGAGCAGCGAACCGTTCACTCTGCCTCTCGACGCTCAGAAGCGCCGGCGTGCAGAGGCCAGCGAAGGTTTAGCAGTCGTCCGAACTGCGCGGTTTCTTCCAGTGAAACTTCTGCTGTTCAGAAGAGACGGCCGCGAATCAAAGACGAAGCAGACACAGACAGACTGCGTCTTTACCCGTTCCGTCTCCGACCCGCGACCTGATTGAGAACTGGCCTCACCATGCAGCCTGGCAGGCGTCAGCTTTCGGTCGACGATTCTGCGAAGAGGCACTTCATCGAACCGGTCGAGCGACATCGATCAGTTCAGAAGCGGAGCCGCTGCGGACGGGCTCGCCGCGACTCGGGCACGATCTCGCGAATGATCCCATGCGTGCGCAGAATCAGGTCGCTGATAGGGATCGGACAGGCAACCGATCCGTCAACACACCCCAAAGCCTCAAGGGCTTGCAGCACGATTTCTCCCGTGGACTGGAGCTGCCATTGACGAGCAGGCTGGAGCCGGCATTTCTCGACGATGAACGCTGCTGCGCAATCGTCGAAGGATTCCAGAAATTCGTCGTCGGTGTCGCCGAGGACCGCTCCACGGGAGTCCATATCAAACTCCATACAAAGAGTGGTGCCCCCGGCATACGCATAACCGGGAGTCATCATGTTGTGCCTTTCTGAGAGGGAGATGAGTACGAGGCCGTCAGAATTGACGAGGGTGACTGAGCGTCGCCAGACCGCTAAGCAACAAGGGTGCCAATCAGGATCCCAGCGGCCAGTGTCTACCCGCCGCGAATGACGAAATCCGCTGCGGCGAGGTTCGCGGACACTGTAGAGCAGGAGCATCCCACCGGGGTTCGTCCGCCTCAAATGTCAGTAGAACAGCTCGTGGGAGCAAATTCCGCCCGCTTAGAATGTGCGATGACTTGCCGATGATCGCGGATTTCTGCAGGAGACGAGCGGACTCCGGGTTGCTCGCCGGAAAACTCAGTCAATTGCAACATTTACAGACTGAAGCTCTGTCATCATTCGCCCGTCGGCAGAGCATTGATGCAGCGTTGCTGAGCAAATCTCTCTGCTGTTTCAGCCGGCCTGACGGAACTGATTGGTGCAGGAACTGGCAGATTGCGACAGATTCAAGGCGCGCATTCAGTCAGCCGACTAACGGCATCTCCGGCTATACACGCACTGGCCGGGCGTGTCAGAGGCGGAACGGCGCCGCAGAGATCCGTCGAACTCAACAGAAATCGCCGGAAGACCTCGTCGTCGCCAGGGCTCGGTTGGGAGAGCCGGATCCTGCGTCGGCCGAAAAACCGACACAGCCGGCATAATCCGCAGCTTTTCGCGCGCTGCGGAATAATCGGAACAAGTCGTCCAGTCCGCACAACCGATACACCGGATAGCCGCACTGCCTGCGCGAAAATGGGTCGCGCAGTGCCTCCGCGGAAAACTCGTTCCGAAACCGGATCGGAAAGTCGGAAGCCGCCTGACAGGTGACCTCCGAGCACCGCCGATTCGGGAACGGAACGGAACCGGCAGGCCCGAAGGACTCATGACGATGACTGGCCGTTCTGTTTGTCTGATCGCCGTGATCTTGCTATCCGTCGGAGTGTCGCGCAGCGAGGCTCAGACGTACGGTCCTCCGACCTCCTGGACCTCCGGGCCAATGAACGACTCGGGCACCGGAGTCCCGATTACGCCGCACTACACACCCGGTTCGGCGAACTGGGCCTACGACGATATTACGGCCGACCGAGGCGGACTGTATGACGACTCACCGCTGGACGAGTTCGTGCTTGACGTTGCGCGCGACGCTTTCTTCCGCGTTGAGTGGCTGCAGTGGTCGTTCAGAAAACCAGGCGACAACGCACTCGGAGCACCGATCCTCAGCACGGTCGATGTTCGTGAGAAATTTGATGTGACTGTGTCCGGAACCAACTTTGGCCAGGCTCACGTTGAAACGCTCCGCGACCTGACGATCAAGGACATGAATGGTATCCGGGGCACGCTGGGATTGCCGCTTGCCAAAGGTGATGTCGAAGCGAACGTCTTTGCCTTTTCGGACTACACCGGCTCGACCCTGATTGACCACCTGGGGGAACCGACGAATGGCGATCCGTTCGCGGTGACTCAGTTTGTCGCGACAACGACGCTGACCAACGGGCAGCTCGGCAACAACACTTTTCTTTACGACCGCGAATTCTCGACAGCCTTCAAAAGCAGTCTGTGGGGCTCGGAAGTCAATTACGTGTTTGATGCGGCCCTGACGCCGCCCTTCATTCAGTTTCGCCCTATGTTCGGCTTCCGTTATCTGGGGATCAACGAAAACCTGATTCAACGCGGCGTCTTCGATGGTCTCGGGCAGTTGACCGAAGCACAAATTGTTCGCACAACGATCGGTTCCGATACAAAGAACACTGTGTATGTCCCGCAGGTCGGTTTTCGTCTGGAGATGTCGTCTCGATGGCTGACTGTCGCTCTCGAACCGAAGTTTGGTCTGGGCGTGAACCAGTTTCGGGGGGCTGTTTTCACTGAATCTCTGCGGTCGGTCGGCGATCCACTGACCATTACGAATCAGACTGGCGAACGATTGTCGGCCACGGGTGAAGTCGCTGTTCACGGCCGACTGCACCTCAACAAACACGTCTCAGTGACGGTCGGCTACACCTTCCTGTTCATTGACAACGTCACGCGACCGCAGAACAGCATTCGCTACAACGACAACGGCCTGAGCGCTGATCCTGCGGTCGTTGTTCGATCCGGCTTTGACCTCATGTACTACCAGGGGCTGAATCTCGGAGCTGAAATCCGCTATTGATCACAGTCAGAGCTGGTGTCGCCAGAGTCGTTCTCATCAATGTCGCTGGTCGCTCTGCGAACGAAACACAGTGAGTAACCAGCGGATTCGACTGCTGCCGATCGCCTGCCCCGCGCAGCACGGTTGCCTGGATCGTGGCAGAATTCAAAGGCCCGATGGGACGAGCGATCCCTGTCGGGTGTTTTTGCTGCGCACTCGCTGATTTGCGTCACTCGCAGACCGGGACGAGAATCTGACGAACGTGCATTGCCGCGCGACCCGAACCCGTTCGATCAGAAACTGATTTCCGCTGGAGATTCCCGGACCATGTCCTCACTGGAAAATCTGCTTGCCGCCGCAGGCCCCGACGTTCCTTCGCGTCCGCGCCGCAATCGCAAGTCGGCTGCCATTCGCTCGATGGTCCGCGAAACCCGTCTCGACGCCGGGCAGCTCATCTATCCGATATTTCTGCACGCTGATGCGGGCGATGTTCCGATCGCATCAATGCCCGGTCAGACACGCTGGTCACTGCAGGGACTCGTTGCCGAAGTCCGCCGCGTCGCAACTCTCGGGATCGATAAGGTCGTTCTGTTTCCGAAGATTGACGAGTCGCTGAAGTCGGAAATGGGCGAAGAAGCGGCCAACGACGACGGCCTGATTCCGCAGGCCATCCGAGCGATCAAGGACGCCTGTCCGGACACGTGCATTGTCACCGACGTCGCTCTCGACCCGTACAACTGCGACGGTCACGACGGCATTGTTTCATCCGAGGGAGTCATTCTGAACGACGAAACCATCGAAGTCCTGTGTGCTCAGGCGGCGTGTCATGCGCGAGCCGGTGCAGACATCGTCGCTCCCAGCGATATGATGGATGGCCGCGTCGGCGCGATCCGCACGCAACTCGACGCCGAAGGTCACACCGACGTTTCCATCATGGCGTACACCGCGAAGTACGCCTCGGCGTTTTATGGACCGTTTCGCGGAGCACTCGACTCCGCTCCCAAAGCCAGCGGCAGCAAACCGATTCCCGCTGACAAGTCGACCTATCAGATGGACCCGGCCAACGTCCGCGAAGCGCTGCGCGAACTGGAACTCGACGAAGGCGAAGGTGCTGACATCGTTATGGTCAAGCCGGCCGGTCCATATCTCGACGTGATCCGCGCTCTGCGTGAGCAAACCTCGCTGCCCGTCGCCGCGTATCAGGTCAGCGGCGAGTACCTGATGATCAAATCCGCCGCTCAGGCCGGCTGGCTCGACGAACGCGCCGTCGTCCTCGAAACGCTGCTTGGTATCCGCCGTGCCGGAGCGGACATCATTCTGACCTACTTCGCCCCGCAGGTCGCTGAATGGCTCAACGGCTGAGCTTCCGCCGAGCGGCGTAAGGTCCGAGTGAGATGTGCTGCATCTCTCTGCCATTGTGAACCCGCGCACGAGTTCCCCGCTCTGTCTCCGCGAACTATCCTGTCGTCCCACTCATCAAGGCCCTGTAGCCCAATCGGCAGAGGCAAGCGACTTAAAATCGCTCAAGTGCGGGTTCGAGTCCCGCCAGGGCCAGTCTTTCCGACGCGGCGGTGGGATACTGCTGGCCTGAACTCGTCAATGATGGGGAGCGCAGACGGGGATTCGGAATTGAGGGAGCACTGACCAGTCCCGAGAGAGCAGAATTTGTGAAGCGGGTCTTCTGTCATCGCAGCAGCCAGGTTGAGTACCGGCTGGCGGCTCCAGATCGGGCGGGATACGCTTGTGTCATTCCATCTGGATTCGTCACGGCTGCGACCAGGGCGTGTCGCAGACGTTACGCGTCTCGTTCTTCTGGAGCGTGTCCGTGTCGAATCAATCCGCGGGGGATCCGTCTGCTGTTCCGAAGCCGTCTCCCGTGATGCCGGACAGCGCCACCGATGTCACCGTCATTCCCGCAGCAGGCCGGAACAAGCACAGCGCCGTTCCGGCACCTGAGCCGGATCCGGCAGCCGTCGCACCGGAGACCGTCAACAACGCCTCGCACGATGGCACTTCCATCAGCAACCGCGGCGGGCTGCCGGGCGACAGTGCGACAGGCCTCAACGCCGTCCCGTCACATGCCGGCGCGCTGTCGGAGTCCGGGGCACCCGCCTCGAGCACCTTTCTCGAAGCCCCGGGAGCGGTCCTCGGCCAGTACAAGCTGGTCGAGAAGATCGGCCAGGGCGGCATGGGATCGGTCTGGAAAGCGCTGCATCTGCGGCTCGACAAGCACGTCGCGCTCAAGCTGCTGCCGGCGAGCTGGACTCAGGATCCCGCCCTGCTCAGCCGCTTCGATCGCGAGATGAAGGCGGTCGCGAAACTCGAACACCCGCACATCGTCCGCGCCATGGATGCCGGAGAAGCCGCCGGTCACCACTACCTGGTGATGGAACTGGTCGAGGGCAGTGACCTGAGTGCGTGGGTGAAGAAACGTGGTCCGCAGAAAGTCGCCGACGCCTGTGAGATGCTGCGGCACGCGGCTCAGGGACTGGCGCATGCGCACGACAATGGCCTGATTCATCGCGACATCAAGCCCAGCAACCTGTTTCTGACGAAGCAGGGCAAGGTCAAGATTCTCGATCTGGGACTGGTCCGCGTGCAGGGTGACGTCGAGGCGGGCGAGGCCGGCACGATCACGGGATTCGGCCAGATCATCGGCACGCCCGACTACATGGCTCCCGAGCAGTGGGAAAACACTCACGCGGTGGATGCCCGCTGCGATCTTTACGCGCTGGGCTGCACGCTGTTTTATCTGCTGACCGGCCGGCCGCCGTACGGCGAGACCCGGTACTCGACGCTGGTCTCAAAGATGAAGGGCCACACGGTCGAGTCGATTCCCGACCTGATCACCGCGCGGCGCGAAGCGATCGTCGGTCGGCCGAAGCTGGACGGCGACGAGGTCACTCCCGAAGTCAACGCGATCTATCAGCGGCTGCTGGCCAAAGACCCCGCCGAGCGGTTCGCCTCGGCGACTGAGCTGGTCGCCGCGCTGGAGCCGCACAGCCGGTCGAAGATCGTCGCCGAGCGGTCGAAAGACGCCGCGTCGGCCGCCGCACCGTCCGCTCCGGCCTCGGCAGCGACGGCGGCCTCCGTTTCCGAAGCCCCCGCCGACAGCGGAGTCGTCCCGTTCGAGCCGCCGTCGTCGATCCTGCTGGAAAAGCCCGTCGCGTCCTCGGCGAGCGATCCCGGACCGCTCGCCGCCAGCTCGGCCGTGTCCGCGTCCCCAGCTCCGCAGATCGACGTCGCGGAAGAACCATCCGCTCGCGGTTCAAGGTCTCGCCGAGGCTCGTCCCCGCCGCCGCGCCGCAAGCTCCTGCTCGGAGCGGCCGCGGCCGCCGTGATCGTCCTGCTGGGTGTGATTCTCATCACGATCAAGAAACCGGACGGCACCGAGACGAAAATCACCGTCCCTGACGGAACCGACGTGGATCTGAGCCAGCTCCCCCCGGGCTCAAAGATCGAGGTCGCGGCAGCGCCCTCATCTTCCGGCTCCGAACCCTCGAAGCCCGCGTCCGCAGGCTGGCACGGCTGGCCCGCTGATGCGCCGAAGCCGGCGATTGCGCCGTTCGATGCGGACGAAGCCCGGCAGCATCAAGAGGCGTGGGCCAAGTACCTCAACGTCCCGGTCGAGTACGAAAACTCGATCGGCATGAAGTTCCGCCTCATCCCGCCCGGCGAGTTCACGATGGGGGGGACGCCTGCTGAGATTGCGGCGGCGCTGGAAGTTGAGGGCGACAAGAACTTGCATCCATACATTCAGAGTGGCGGCCCACAGCATCTGGTCACCTTGACGCAACCGGTGTACCTCGGTGTCTATGAAGTTACGCAGATCGAATACGAACAGGTTATGGGAACGAACCCGTCACACTTCACCCCGATGGGCATAGGGAAAGATCTGGTCGCCGGAATAGACACAACCACCCATCCCGTAGAGATGGTGAGCTGGAATGATGCGGCGGAGTTCTGTGCCAAGCTGAGCCAGCAGGAGAAGTTCAAGCCGTACTACTTCAGGGCCGGTGAGACGATCACGCCACTCGATGGGACGGGTTACCGACTCCCCAGCGAAGCGGAATGGGAATTTGCGTGCCGTGCAGGGACGATCACGAAATACTGGGTCGGCGACAAGTACGATGATCTGATGCGGGCGGGCTGGTTCGGCGAGAACTCGGGCGGACGGACGCATTCAGTCGGAGAACTGAAAGGCAATCCATTCGAGTTGTACGACGTTCACGGGAATGTCTTTGAGTGGGTTGACGATTGGTGGGATACAACGTACCGGGCGCGGCTCGACGACAAACTCACGCTCAACCCAACGGGCTCATCTACCGGAGCGTTCCGCGTCGTTCGGGGTGGCGAGTGGTACTTTGATGGGTCTAACTGCCGTTCATCGCGTCGTTACGTTGGTGCGCCGGACTGGAGATGGTCCCGCACCGGATTTCGCGTGTCGTTGCCTGTCGACGCCGTGCGTCAGGCGTTGAAGGTGCCGGGGCCGGCGATGGCTCGTTCGGAAATCGCCAATCCTGAATCTCAAATCTCAAATCCTCCATCTCAAATCTCAGCGAGCCTTCCCCCCATCGACTTCGCCGCCGAACGCAAGGCGGCGGAGCGGGTACTGGCGCTGGGCGGACGGGTGCAGCTTATTGACGACAAGGGGCAGACGGTCGGACTGGTTGATGGCCAACTGCCGGACTCGCCGTTCGCGATTGCAAGTGTTTACCTCAGCGACTTGCCGAAAGTCACCGACGCCGATCTGGACGTGCTGCGCGGCTGCCAGCGGTTACGCAGTCTCAAACTCAAATTCGCGTCCATCGACGGTTCCGGGCTGGCCAACATTTCGCACTTGCGGACGCTGACCGAACTGTGGCTCGACGGCACAAAACTGAACGACGCCGGACTCGCGAACGTGGCCCCCCTGAAACAACTCCAGGTTCTGAGTCTCGATTATGCAGACAACGTCACCGACGCCGGGCTGGCCCACCTGCAGGACCTCGTTCATCTCCGGACTCTGATACTGCCCACGACAGTGACCGACAACGAAATACCCGTTTTGTCGCGTCTCACCGAACTCCGCGAGGTCTGGGTGACAAGTTGGGATCTGACTGACGCAGGTGTCGCGCAAATCATTGCACGGAATCCCAACCTTGAGCGTCTGATGATCAGGATCGGGAATCGAACGCTGGGACCACTCGCCGCCACGCGAAAGCTGCGCTGGGTGGCGATCTCCGGTGATCAACTCACGCCGGAAGGGCTTAGGATTCTGCAGGGCCTGCCGACACTGGACTCGATCCACTTCAATTCAGGGATGACCGACGAGCAGGTCGCTCGACTCGGCGAGATCCCGCAGCTTCGGCATGTCGAGATTTACTACTGGCACGGCGGCGGAACGCGACTGGCTGACTCCGCACTGCTCGCGCTGAAGCGACTCCCGAAACTGGAGTCGATCACGGTGCAGGGCGGTATCGACTCGCCGCCGGACGCCGTGCTGGCCGAGTGGGCGACGATTCCCACGCTCAAAGTACTTAGGCTCTGGTTTGAAGAATCCCGCATCAAGTACACGCCGGACGGCATCGCGAAGTTCCGCGAGCTGCGTCCGGACGTGTATCTCGCGACGCCCGGCAAGGACTATCCTCCCAGTACAACCATCCCGTTCTCGGTGATCCAGAAGCTGGACGAGACCGATCCGTTGCCGGCGTGGGAGTTGCCGGACGGGTCTCCGCCGCCGGTGGTGGCTCCGTGCCCGCCGCAGCGGGCGACCGAGCTGCAACAGCAGTGGGCCGAACATCTCAAGCGGCCGGTGGTCGAAACGCTCGACGTCGCCGCGCTGGCCGTAGCCGAAGTCGTGAGACTTCGGAAAGACGTCGCTGACGCAGCGCCGCAGGACCGAACTCTCACGAGTTCGGCTACTTTGAAGTTCGCGCTGATTCCGCCGGGTGAGTTCCGCAAGATCTTCACGCGGCCGCGCGATCCGGCGATCGAGCCGGACATGCCGGTGCGGCGGTTCCGTATCACCAAGCCGTACGCGATGAGCACCACGGAAGTCACCTGGGACCAGTTCCGCCAGTTCGTCGACGCCACCGGCTACAAAACCGAAGCCGAAGCCAGCGGCACCGGCGGCATGAACCGCGCCTTCCAGCGCGATCCCAACATCAACTGGCGAACTCCCGGCTGGAAACCCGATCCCAACGAACCCGTCACGCAAGTCACCCCGCGCGACGCCGAAGCGTTTTGTGCTTGGCTGACGGAGCAATCCGGTAGCCGAAGTCGTGAGACTTCGGACGAGCGGCGCGAACCGAAGTCTCACGACTTCGGCTACGTCTATCGCCTGCCGACCGAGGCGGAATGGCTGCACGCCTGCCGCGCGGGGAGCGTCTTCAAACACGTCGTCGGCCTCGATTCAAAAGACCTCGCCGATTACGCCTGGAGCAAAGAATTCCTCGACCCCGATCCCACGGCCAGCCCGCTGCATCTCGTCGGCACAAAGAAGGCGAATCCCTTCGGCCTGCACGACACGCTGGGCAACGTCTGGGAGTACACCCGCGACTATTTAACGCTGGCGGGGATTCCCTATTTGCCAACGAACGACCCGATGAGTTATGGCATTGGGACAATTCATGGCAGTGGTTGGGATTGTCAGGACCAGATGCACCCCGAGTTTGATTACACAGGCTCGTCGACACCGCAGTCCAACGTCGGCTTCCGCGTGCTGCAGCAATTGGACGCGGAGCCGCTGCCGGGTCCGCTCGACCGTCCGCTGGTGGTGCGAGCGGGTCAGCCGCTGAGCGTCCACGCGCTGGTCCCGCGCCCCGAAAAAATCCCCGGCCTGCAAAGCTGGTCCATCGAACTCGCCGGCCCACATGTGCCAGTTTCCGTCGCCATCGCATCCAGCCCAAAGGGAGATTTGATCGCCACCGGAGGGTACGGCTCAACCAAGATCAGTCTGTGGGACCGCGACGGCAACTACCAACGCGCGCTGCTCGGTCACGAAGACGTTGTGACGTCGCTCGACTTCTCACCAGATGGCCGCTGGCTGGCCTCGTGCAATCAGTTGAACGCCAAAGTGGGTTCTGGGAGTGCTCAGGTCTGGAATGTTGAGACTGGCGCGCTGCACGCGGTGATTCCATTAGGTGGCTGGGGAGTTCGGGTAACGTTCTCACCGGACAGCAAGCAACTGGCTGCATCCTTCGCTAAGGGAATTTCAATTGTTGATCTCGCAACTGGACACACACGCTCTCCGCAAGGTGATGCGTGGATTCATGGTGTCGCCTGGTCGCCCGATGGTACCGAACTAGCGGGGTTGCTCGAGGGCGACCATCTTCGGGTCTGGGATGTGAAAACGCTGAAAGTTCTGAAGGAAGCGGAAGCCCCATGCTCTGATGCGCTCGAATGGTCGCCTGATGGCGATTGGCTCGCGATGGGTGCCAGAGACCGCACTGTCGCCATTCGTAATGCCAAGACGTTGGAGGTCACCCGGACATTCGGCTTGAACGTAAATGGACACTCCAGCGATTTGGCCTGGCTGCCGGATAGCAAACGACTGGCCGTCGCAGCCGATGGCGGTGCCGGTTCGGTGTTCGATGTCACGACCGGTGAACAACTCGTCAAATTCGATCATCATGGCACTTCTGCGATTGCCATCATCAATGAGGGCAAGGAAGCGGTACTTGAAAGCTATAGTCGGTTGCACTTCTACGACACATCCACCGGCCAGAAGCTCCGCGAAGGGAAGGAACGCGGCGAACAGCGAGGTTGGACGACGCTCACTCGGAGTGGCGATTCAGTTCTGGCAGCAGGCATGGGGGCAAAGCTTCGTCGGTTCGACAGCGCGAGGGGGACTGCATCCGAGTCGCAACTTCCGTTCGGTGTCTCCACGCTGATTCCGGCACCAGACGAAACACTGATTGCCGCCACGAGCCAGCACTTTGGTTATCCGATGTGGATTGTCGATGCCAAGACTTATGCGACGAAACATGAGTTACCGCACAACAAAGCGCACGTCACACGCGTGGCGTGGTCGCCGGATGGGACATGGCTGGCGACCGGGGCGACCGACAAACTGGTCCGCGTGTGGAACGTCGCCACCGGGAAGATCGAGCACGAACTCGCCGGACACACGGGGACGATCTGGAGCGTCGCCTGGTCCCCCGACGGCACCCGCCTCGCCTCAGCCGCCGAGGACAAAACCGTCCGCCTCTGGGATCCCCTCGCGGGAAAACTTGTTGCCGCCTACGACCAGTTCCCGGAACCGAAGTTGACTGGAGGATGGCAAGAGCAGGCATTCGCCTGGTCGGCCGACAGCCGCCGACTTTGGATTGCTCTCAACACAAGCATCGTTTCTCTAGACGTTGAGTCCGGCACGTTTGGACCGCTCGAAAACTTCAGCAACGGCAACGCGGTCGCTTCGCTCTTCCCGTCCCCCGATGGCCAGCGGCTGCTCGCACGGGAAGGCTACGGTTGGACGTTCGTCCGCGGCCGGGACGCTCAGGACCGCCGCCTGCTCGGCCAACGCCTGGGCACGACCGCGCAGTGGCATCCCGACAGCCGCCGCTTCCTGGGTTGGGAGAACGGCTACGGCACGATCAGCTTCGACGTCGAGACGAACCGCCGTCTGGGAATGCTGTTCCCGTGGCTGACCGGCGATCACTGGCTGTGCCTCGGTCCCACCGGCCACTACCGCGGCAGCGCGGGCGTCGAAGACCAGATCGTCTACGTCGCCATGCTCGCAGACGGCTCCCAGCAAACCTTCACCCCCGCCGACTTCGCCGAAAAGTTCGGCTGGAAAAACGACCCCGAAAAAGCCGAGCTGCTGGGGACAGCAGTCACTCCAGACACTCCGGCGGCAGCCCCCGCCATTCCGAAAACCACGTCCACGACGACCGCCGCTCCCACGACACCCGTCCCAACAGGAAACACCACGCCGCCACCAAAGAAGCCAGCACCAGCGAAGCCAGCGACCGTCGCCAGTCTGACTCCGAGCAAACCGTCTTCAATTTCGGTTCCGAAGACCAGCGTGACCAAGCCCGCAGAACCTGTCGCCGTGGCCAAAGCCCCGCAGGCGCTCACCGTTCCAGTCTCGGCACCGAAAGTCGATGTTCCCGCCGTGCTGCCCAAACCCCTCCGGGGACGCCCCGTCAGCGTCCGGCAGATTGTGACGACTCCTGTGCCCCTGAAAGACCTGGCCGGCTGGAGCATTGAGTCGGCAGGAAACCTGGGCGCGGTCCACGCCATTTCGTGGAGTCCCAACGGCGAGTTCCTGATGACGGGTGGCAGCGACGATGCCCTGCGTCTGTGGCGTGTCGAAGCCGGGCCGGGCGGACCGCAACTGCAACTGCACAGCCTGCTGCTGGGGGAACGCGGCGGAATCCAGGATGCTCACTTCTCTCCCGATGGCCGGACGATCGGCGTCAACACGTTTTACGGGCACCAGATCGCGTTTTACGACGTCGCCACGGGCCGACGTCTCAGTGCGTTTGACCTGACCTCCGGCGCGCAGGGCCGCACGCTGCAATGGACGTCCGATGGCAAGCAGATCCTGTCGTCACACGCGCCGCTGATGGGCATCCTCGATCCGCTGAAAGGCCAGCTCCGGCAATGTGCGGTCTGAACCTTGTTCTTCCGCCCGCCGGTCACGTTCAGCAGCCAATGCCGATTGCGAGCAGTGAGTTTTTCGCATAGCGGGCACACAAGGGAACCTATCCATGCCCGCAGCAAACCGCGCCGGAGCCTCCCCCACCCTCCTTACCGCTGCCGCGCCGACGTGTCGAACCTTCCGCAATTCATCCAAACTCAGTTCTGACCGGTAACCATCAGGCGTTCGACTTGGCGTCGCGAAGCTTCTTACTCAGCTTGATCGCGTCTTCTCGCAGTTCCTTCGGAACGTAGTAGCGGATTCGATCCTCGGGAGTCGCGACGACGGCCTTCAGTCGGGGAAGGTATGCGCCGATTGCGACCGGTTCTCCGTCAACCATCACTCGGATTGTGTTGACGGTAGACTGGTCTTCCGGGTCTTTTTCCTCCCGGTAGGGTTGTCGATACTTGCCCTTGACCCGGTCCGCCAGGCAATACATCTCCGGTTGCTCGTAGCCCCTGGCTATCAGAAGCTTGTGCAACTCCGGCTCCCAGTCTCCGAAGTCGTCTTTCTTGAGTGGATTGCTTGGCGGAGGCGGTTCCACCATCGCTAGGAGTCTGTCTGAGAACTGCCGGGGTGTGACTGGTGCCAAAACTGGTGTGCCGTGTCCAGCGGGACGGGCCGGAGTCCGGCGGGATGGAGCGGTTTTCGGGTGGGGATCTGGCGAGCCTGGCGTTGCTCAGGCCGG
>WGMU01000143.1 GCA_016124895.1 bacterium | reverse complement strand
CCGGCCTGAGCAACGCCAGGCTCGCCAGATCCCCACCCGAAAACCGCTCCATCCCGCCGGACTCCGGCCCGTCCCGCTGGACACGGCACACCAGTTTTGGCACCAGTCACACCCCGGCAGTTCTCAGACAGACTCCTAGGGGAACGGAGGCGTGGCGACGGTAGTTGCTTGGCCGGTGGGAACAGGTCCTACTCGGCGGTGACGGCGCTCAGGACGGCTTCGCAGGCGCGGGTGCCGATGACGGGCCAGTCGTACTGGGTCAGGGCGAGCTGGCGGCCTCGTTCGGCGAACTCGGTTGCCAGTTGTGGAGCGGCGGCGGCTTCGAGGATGGCGGCGGCGAAGTCGCGGCGTTCGGCAACCCACAGATGCTCGCCGTGCCGGCAGTCGATCCCTTCGCAACCGATCGGCGTGCTGACCACCGGCAGGCCAGCGGCGAAGGCTTCCAGGATCTTCAGCCGCGTTCCGCCGCCGGAATCCAGCGGCACGGCGAGGATGCTCGCACGTTCGAGATAGACGCCGATGTCCGGCACGTTCGGATGAACCTCGACACCGGGCAGCGAACTCAGCGACGTGACGTCCGGGCCGGGGTTGCGACCGACGATCTGCAGCACGGCATCAGGATGCTCGGCGAGAACCTTCGGCATGACGCTGCGGGCGAGAAACTCGGCGGCCTTCGCGTTTGGCTGCCAGGAGAGTGCTCCCAGATACAGCAGCACCGGCGGCGACATCGAACGTCCGACCGGCATATGGCAGAACGTCTCGCAGCTCACGCCGTTGGGAACCAGGTGCACATTGCGGCCTCCGAGTGCCCGGAACTCGGCCTGCTCCTGACTGGAGACCGCCATCACGGCGGCGGCTTCGCTCACGATCCGCTGCTCGATCTCCGCCAGCAGCCGGGCTTCGCGTTTGAGATACCGGCTGACCATCCAGTGCCGCTCGTCGGCCACGCGGTCCGCCAGTTTCGAGTAAACGTTGTGTAGATCGGCGACCAGCGGCGCATTCGGAAACAGATCGCGGAACGCCAGCGGGTCCAGATGATCGAGATAGACGATGTCCGGTTGACCTGCTTCGAGTTCGTGCCGGATCAGATCGCGCATACGCCGGTGATTGTGGCGGTGGTACATCACATAAGGCTCGCCCTTTGCAAACGCCGACGCGACTCGCGGCAGTTCGGCCGCTCGCCGCCCCGGACGCGTGCGGCAGACACGGACGGTCAGCCCAAGATCCTCGAGCACGCGGATGCCTGGATCGTTGAGCTGTGAGACCGACGTCAGCAGAGTCACGTCAAACCTCGCGGCCAGCGCCTTCATCAGATGGAACGTCCGCAGATGCCCGCCCGTGTTGAGCGGCCACGGCAGTTCGCTCGTGATGACCAGGACCGACGGCCGGGTGTCCCGTGCTGCCTTTGTTTTCGGTTGTGTTTCAGTTGTGAGACTCATTGTCGTTCTCTGTTACTCAGCGCAGGATCTTTTAACCCGCAGGCACAGGCGTCGCTGACTGATTGAGGATCGCTGCCCGCGGCTTCGACCTCGAAGCGAAAAGCCCGCGAGGAGACAGGCATTCGGAATAGACCCCGGCATACAGCCGGTGCATTTCGTCAAGTGAGAATCGTTCCCGGGCTTTGTTCTGAGCGGCAGAGATAACGGCTGAACGGAATGCGGAATCCGTCAGTGCCCGCTGCAGGTGCTTCGCCAGCCGGCCGTCGTCGCGGGCCGGGGCGAGCAGCCCGGTAGTTCCGTGCTGAATGACTTCCGGAATACCACCAACGTCGGTCGAGACGACCGGCACACCGGCGGCCATCGCTTCGATCAGCGTCAGTGGTATGCCCTCGCTGATGCTGCTCAGCAGAAACGCATCTGCCGCACTCAGGAGCCGGGAGATGTCGCGGCGCGCTCCGAGCAGCGTGACATGTTTCTGCAGACCGGCGTCGCGAACAGCCGCTTCGATCTTCGGCCGCTCTTCACCTTCTCCCACCAGAATCAGCCTTGCACTGACTCCGCCGTCCCGCAGCTTGCGAACCGCTGAAATCGCGGTGAGATGATCCTTCAGCGGATTCAGCCGCGCGACCTGAAGAATCGTCTGTTCGTCGTCAGCGAGTTCCAGCTCACTGCGGACTTCTCTGCGGAGGCTCACGTTATTACTGACGGCCTCAAACGGACTGAGATCGACACCGTTGTAAATGACTTCGACGCGGTCGGCTGAAATTCCTTCGTTTGCAATCAGTGCTCGACGCACTGAGGCACCAACTCCGATGACGCGGTCGCGACGCCGCATCAGCAGGCGGTTGACGGCAACTCGTTTCGCACTCCGTGAATCCGGAAAGTGGCGACCGTGCTCCGTGATGACGATCGGCGTTCGCCAGCGCGAAAGCCGTCCGACGAGACTCTGAAAGAACGGCGTATACTGGTGAGCGTGCAGCACATCGACCTGCTGCGTCTTAAGGAACACTCCAAGTCGCCGCCCGCAGCGCCAGTCGATACCGTCCTTCCGGCCGAGCAGTTCGACAGTAAATCCATCATCGCGCAGCTGCTCACCCAGGCAACCGACGTCGTCGAGGCACGCAAACACAAACCGAAACCGGTCGCTCAGCGCTCGAGCGAGCCCGGCGGCGAGGACTTCTGCGCCGCCAATGTGCAGGCTGTGCAGCACCTGGCAGATCGTCGGCTTCGATGGGGTGTCAGTTCGACGCGGCATCTGATTCTGTCTCGTGTCAGTCTCAGTGTTTCTGGGCAACAAACGCAAAAAGTGCTGTGTTTCGCCGCGAAGCGGTGACAGCACGTAGCCGTGGGCGTCAGCCCACGGTTTCAGACGCGCGTTCCTTTGAGCCGCGAGGCGGCGGCAGCAGACACACCCGCTGTCGCCGCTTCGCGGCTTCAACTCATTAGTAGTTCATCCTTCTGCAGGCTGACGCCTGCAGCTAGGTGCTTTCGCCGCTTCGCGGCTCGGAACAGATCGACTGTCCGTTCCCACGGTCTCCGTGAGAACAATGGGTTCTCGATGCTCTGCGTCGCTCACGGGACGCGGAGCGTCCGGGCCGGACGTTCCCACGCAGAGGGTAGGAACGAGTTCCTCGCTCGTGCCTCGCTCCAACTCCGGCCACCCGTTCGGTGTCAGGTAACGTTCCGCCCAGACGGCCAGCGACAGAAGGCTCCACAGTGTGCTGCCGTGCCGGCCGGTGCCGCGGAGATGCGACTCGTACGTGCGCGCCGCGACCTGCTGATCGACAAACGGGCTGATTGGTGACGATGTGCTGAGAACCGTCTCGCGGAACATGTCCTGCAGCGGGCCACGCAGCCAGATATCGACGGGAATCTCGAAGCCCTGTTTCGGCCGTTTGAGAATCGACTCGGGCAGCAGACTTTTCGCCGTTTCACGCAGCAGCCACTTCGTCTCGTTGTTGCGGATCTTCCACCGCGACGGGATGCGGGCGCAGAGTTCCAGGAACTCGTGATCGAGCATCGGCGGCCGGACTTCAAGGCCACAGGCCATGCTCGCGCGGTCGACCTTAACCAGATAGTCATCCGGCAGCAGCGTCGCCATGTCGGCAGCGATCATCCCTGACAGTGGATCGTTCGTCGCCGCGGACCGGTAACCGTTGGCGGCAATCAGCGAGCCGCGATGACTGACAAGCTGCTCGCGCAGCTCTGCGTTCAACAGTCGAGATCTCAAAGGCTGTCGGCACAGCGAAAGCGTATTCGCGTACGCGTCAGCGTCGGCAAGCGAGAGATTCGTCAGCGCCGTCTTCAGTCGCAACGGACGCGGCAGCCAGTCGGCTTTCGGCCAGAGACTCGCAGCGGCGGCCAACCACGGGCGCCGGAGGCAGTTCGGTATGAGTCGGCGGATCGATGCTTCTCTGAGATCGTGCGCGTAGCGTGAGTACCCACCGAGAGCCTCGTCCCCGCCGTCGCCGGACAGGACGACTTTGACGTCGTGACTCGCGAGCCGTGAAACAAGGAACGTCGGCAGCGCGGACGAGTCGGCGAACGGTTCGTCATAAAACTGCGCGAGTGACGGCAGCAGTTCCGCGGCGTTCGCTTCGACAATCTGCTCGGTATGTTCGGTGCCAAAGTGCTCGGCAATCTCGCGAGCGGCGTCGAGTTCGCTGAAGCGCGCTTCGCGGAAGCCGATCGAGAAGGTCTGAATCGGCGTCGGCAGTGCGGCGCTCGCCAACCCGGTCACAACGCTCGAATCCATCCCGCCGCTGAGGAACGAGCCGACGGGAACATCGGCGATCAGATGAACTCGCACAGACTCGCGCAGCTTGTCGAGCAACGCTGCCTGCCAGTCCTCGCACGACAGCGACTCGTCCGGTGCAAACTGCAACTGCCAGTAGCGGCGACGAGTGACTCGCCATGTGTCGAGGTCGATGCTCAGCGTGTGAGCCGGCAGTAATTTCTCGACGCCGCGGAAGATCGATCGCGAACCGGGAATCATTCCGTAGTTGAAGAAGTCGTCGATCGCCGCCGGATCGACATTACGATCAACATCGCCGTGCGCGAGGAGCGCTTTCAGTTCCGATCCGAAAATCAGCCGCTCGCCGTTCAGCGAGACAAACAGCGGCTTGATGCCGACGCGGTCGCGCGCAAGCAGCAGGCGTCGCTGTCGGGCGTCCCAGATCGCAAACGCAAACATCCCGCGCAGACGTTCGACGCAGGCATCGCCAAATTCCTCGTACGCATGGACGATGACTTCGGTGTCGGACGTTGTTCGAAACTGATGCCCGCGCGCTTCCAGATCATGACGCAGTTCGTGGAAGTTGTAGATCTCGCCGTTAAAGACGATCTGCACGCGGCCGTCTTCATTGCCGATCGGCTGATCGCCTCCCGTCAGGTCGATGATCGACAGTCGCCGGTGCGCGAGCCCAACGTTCCGGTCGACGAAGAAACCCTCGGCGTCCGGCCCGCGATGAGCGATCGCCCCGGCCATCGACGCGAGCACGTCGCGATCGACCGGGCGGTCAGCGTTGCGATAGACGATTCCGGCGATGCCGCACATCAGCGAGGATCTACTAAGAATGATGGCATGCACCAGGCGGTGCGTTATGCCGTGGGTTTCAGTTTCGGTGGCCGGGACTGGAGCGAGGTACGAGCGAATTCCCGGTTGGCATCGTTAGTGAGCGAAGTTCCGGGGCTTCCTTCGCAAGCTCAGTCGAGCCCCTGCCACCCAACGGCGATGGGCGAGATCGATGAGCACGAACGGAATTCCCCCGTCTGAAAAATAGATGCCGAATCCAGGTCTGGAGCTGCGAAGGGAATTCCTGCCACTCATTGTTTTCACTTCGCGACGGAGTTGTGTCACCTTCCGCGAGGCGACACGGAGTTCACTCTGGCGCGGTCACACCTGGTTCTCAGTCGAGAGCGAATTGACAAGAGATTCCGCCTCGGAAACCCGTTCGGCGATGCTCCCTGTCGAGGAATCGTTGCCGGTCTCCTCATTGCGAAACCGAACGACGCGGGCCGGCACGCCGAGCGCGATGGCGTAGTCGGGAATCGGTTTCGTGACGACCGCTCCGGCACCGATCACGCAGTGCTTTCCAACGTCGGCTGCGACGGTCGCGCGTTCGCCGATCCAGGAACCCTCACCGATCGTTACCGCAACGAACTCGCCGGGCTGTTCGCGGATGGGGATGTCGAGCCGCTCGATACCGTGCTGCGTGCTGCCGTTCATGATGGAAACGTTTGATGCAATGAGTACGTCGTCTTCAATCGTGGCCGCGCCGATCGAGCAGTTCGCGCCGATGTAGACGTTCCGGCCGACGCTCGCCGTCGCGTGCGAGAAGATCGTGCCGAACGTGATGCAGGCGCCGTCGCCGCAACGGTCGAGAACCAGTGAGTAGAATGCATGCCGCAGATACTGACCGGTCAGTCCCGGCAGCAGCGAAAACGCCTGACTCCAGCCGGGAAAGGCTTTTTCGGATCCGATCACCGCCGCCGAGAATCGATAGAGAATCACCGCCGGCAGAACGAGCGCGGTCGCGAACGCGTTCACCGCCGTTTTCAGTATCCGGCGAATGGGAGACGTTGTTGAGTCGGGGGTTGACGCTCGGTTCACGGCAAACTCACGAAAGAGGTCAGACATCAGCCGTCGTGTGCCACTGGCTTTGCCAGTGCTTCGTTTATTGGGTTGTCAGTGAATCGCAGGCACTGGCGGAGCCATTGGCACACCCGATCTGTGCGTTGTCAAAAGTGATAGTGCTTTATGGCGAAGCCGTTTTATCCAACAGACAGGTGTCGCCGCGCAGCGGCGCACGCCTGGTTGCGATTGATTCTGATTCGACTCCCCGTGTAGCCTTCAGAGGCTCCTCGGAAGACGTGAGCGGGGAATGTTTCGGGCTTTCAGCTTTCCAGGGGTGACGCTGCACTGACCCCTGGCTATCGGGTTTAACGGCTTCGCCGTATTGCAGAATGTCTTCGGTTAATTCCTTCGATTCTCGAAACATTGGCCTCGGCGGCACGCTGTCAGAACTGTCGCAGCAGACTGCAGACAAATCGTGGCCAGCGGGTCGGGTTGGCGGCCTGGCGAAGACTTTTCAGCAGGTCGCCGGTGGTTCTGAGATTCTGTTTGATTCGCTGCTGCTGATCGATGAACGGTTTTTTGCTCGGGAACGTAATACCGCGCGGTAACTCGAAAGGCTCAAACGTCTGACTTCTCAGCCAGCAGTCGCGGGCACCTTCGGTCAGGACGAGCGCCAGCGAACGCGCGACAAAGCGCGATTCAAACCGGGCGAGGTCCGACCAGGCTCGATCCGACAGTTCTTCACCGCGGCGCAGCAGACGGCTCTGCTCCGGCTCGGCACAAAACTTCGCGGCCAGTCGCAGCACATTGGCTTTGCGGAGTTCCTGGGCCGCCCACGTTTCTGTCGGGTATTCGAGCTTCTCGACCTGATCGAAATACGGCAGTTCGTTATCCGCCATCCAGCGTCCGTAATGAGCGAGGCTCGCTGCCGCGTAATAAAACGAATTGTCGCGTTCACCGGCTTCGGACTTCACATCGAGATACTTTGCGAGCGCCGAGAGAAACACGGTGTACGACCAGCGAAGCTCGACGTTCAGCAGATCGAGCGAATCAATCTCGTCGGCCGGATGCACGACACGGTGGATCAGCGTTTCGGCATAGTCGAGATACCTCCGCTCGCCGGTCAGCAGCCAGCCGTCGAGCAACGCATTGACCGAGTTACCGGCTCCGCGACCGGGACCGTGATAGTCAGAAGCCGCCGTCGCGGTCGCTCGACCGGTCGGACCGTCGTCAACGAGACCGAAGATCGTCTGCGAGCCGTCGTCGACGTTGATGACCCAGTCGGCCAGTGAACGCACGGCGTCGTACGCGTCGCGGTTGCCGGTCTGCCAGTACCAGTGCAGCAGCCCCGTCGTGTAGTTGTGCTCGTCGCTCGGCCCGCCGCCGTAGGCTCGTCCGGATTTCTGATTGACCGCTGAGTACGTCCGGTGAGTGCTCGACGCCGCATCGACGTAATGGTCGGTGTGCCAGAACAGGCCACCGTTGTACGCCGCGCGGTCTTTCGTCGTGTGATAAACGTCGATGTCGACGACGTGCCGGGCGAGCGGATCGAACAGTTCCCGCCAGCGTGGGTTCTCGGTGCGCGCCTGACTGAGCAGCCCACCAAAGATAACGTCGAACTGATTGTTGTAGTGCGAGATGACTGGCGCGCTGCCGTTGAAGTCAGCCTGCTCGTGATCAGCCCAGACGTCGCCGAAGTTCCGCCAGCCGAATTCGTCGATCACGTCGCGCCGGGCGAGCAGCGAGTTGTCGCCGCCAATCGCCGCCGTCAGATACTCGGTCAGATGCGAGTGTGGCTCGCCGGCTGCCGCATTGAAGTACGGAATGGCTTTGGTCTGAGCGTGCCACTCGGCCGGCAGGACGACCTGCGGCGGATCTGCAGCCCAGGTGAGTGACTCGCTGACGTCGCCGTTCGAATCCTCTTCGCCAGCTTCCGCGAGGTTCAGCCACAGCGAGTGAGTCTTCTGTTCGCCGCCCTGCAGTTCAAACGCGTCGTCCCACTCAGCCGGAAACAGGCCGATGCGGATCTGGTCGTTATTCCACTCGAGAGCCTTCGGAAACTGCTGCCAGAACTCGGGCACGCAGACGCTCACCGATTGGCCCGGACTCATGAGTTGAAACAGCGGTTGAGCGTGATCGCCAGAATCCTCGCGTCCCGGTGCCTGGATGTCGTAACCGCGAAACTGGCACGCGACCTCGCCAGACGCGTTGACATGATTCCTGCTCTGCCAGTTCTCTTTGCCACTCGATGCCTGATAGATCCGCACTGGACCGGACAGTGATGTCTGCAGCGGGCGATTCGGTTCCGACTGCCAGGCCAATTCGCCGCTGGCTTCGACTCCGTCTGAAACAACTTCCACGTCAAACGCTCGAAATCGAATCGAGCCAGCGTCGCCGAGATCCCACAGTCCACCTTTATGCCGAGCCCGTCGAGGGTTGTGCAGTCGTACGTCGAGTTTCAGAAGTCCGGTCGGGAAGTACGAATGGAGCCGCGCAACAAACCTCAGCCCCCGACAGCCGGGGAACATTCCTTCGATCCGCAACGTCCAGCGAACCGGACCACGGGTTTCCCAGACCGATTCAGTAATCCGCGGCAGAACGCGGCGGCCACACTCAGTCGTCACCGGAAAGGCAAGCGAGACCGTCGCTCGACCACGTCGAATCCGCAGTCCGTCTTTGATGAGTTTGACCGAGCACGGATCGCTGACTGTCGCGTCGGGTGACAGCAGCGATGTGGCCGGGACCGGAATCTCACGCTCGTCGATCAGCAGCGGCAGTTCGGTCCAGCCGGGTTCGAGATCGCGGGCCAGCGTGTCGACCAGCAGCCACTTGATGCTGCCATCCGGCCACCATGCGAGCGGTTCGGCCTGCAACGGCAGCGGCCGACCGTCGGCATCTGCGAGACTCAACCTCGCGGCGTTCGCCGCCAGTCCCCGCGGCAGATCGATCCCGCGCGTCAGCGGCGCAGTGCCGATCGAACGCTCGCCCGGATTCCGCACGTTCAGGCAGGTCAATTGCCGCAGCGGGAGACTCAGCGGCGGCGCGTCGAGTTGCGGTTCGTATTGCGTGGCGAGTTTGGTCATGTCGTTTCGTTTCCAGTCACAATCCAGCAAAACCCGTTTGGTCCAGGTGATCACGAAAGGGTTGGGGGATGTTTTTGGTCAAGGCAGTTTCCACTGACGAAAGACCAGGACCGAAAAAGACTCCCGACCCCTGCTGTTAAGCCTTAACTGAGGACGGACTCCCAAGCAGTTTCGCAGCCTGCTCGGTGAGCGCGTTCCAGTCGAGGTTTGCGACGACCCACGGTCGCGCGGCTCGGCCCATCGCTCCAAGCCGGTCGCGGTCGCACAGCAGCGATATCAGCTCGCTCGCCAACCGCTGTGGTTCTTCGCAGGGCACGACAATTCCGGTTTCACCGAGGCACATCGTTTCGCGCGTACCACCGGAGGCTCCCGCCAGAACGGGTCGGCCGCACGACTGTGCTTCGACCAGGACCATGCCGAAGCCTTCGATGTCGCGGCCGACCTGACGGTTCGGCAACGCGAACAGGTCGCACTGCTGATAACAGGAAATCATTGTCGCGTCATCGACTTCGCCGAGCAGTTGCACGTGATTGCCGACGCCGTGCTCGGCAGTCAGTTGTTCGATGTTTGCTCGTTCGTCGCCGTCGCCAATCACCGCGAACAGAATGTCGGGCACGGCGGCTTTGATGGTCGGCAAAGCCCGAATCATCACATCGTGTCCCTTGCGTTTCTGCAGGCGGCCGACGGTCAGCACGACGGTGCGGTCTTTCCAGCCGAGTGATTCGCGTACGGCTTCGTCGCGATCGGCGGGAACAAAACGGCTCGCATCGACGCCGGGATGCAGGACTCGGATGCGCGACGCGTCGACGTTCCAGTTGTCGATCAGCAAGTTTGCCGAGTTCTGGCTGTTGGCGATCAGAAAGTCGGCGTTGCTCAGGATTCGCTGTGCCATCCAGGTGAGTTCGCGGCTGGTCGACGCCGATTCGACATCCTCGCCATGCACGAAGCTGACGTACGGCACGCCGCAGAGTTTCTTCAACAAAAATGCCAGCCAGCCTTCCGGCAGACAGCGTCCGCAGTGCAGTGTCGAAATCTGCTCGCGACGGATCAGTGACTTCAGTTGCCGGAACAGCGACCAGTAGTCCTTCGCTGCCGTCCAACTGCGGATGCCCCATTCGGACATTGTCAGCGGCAGCCGCTCAACGTGCATTGAATGCGTCGTGTCGAAGTCAGCCGCTCGCGGATCCTCGCCAGCAGCGATCACGACGTGCTCGCGCGGCAGGCGGCTGTAGATCTCGTGAAACCAGCGACCGCTGCCGCCGGTCTTCGGCGGGAAGATTTCGCTGAGCAGCAGAACTCGTTGCGGTGTGTCGTTCATCAGAGTTGTGCGGGGCAGAGTGAGAGTAATTCGGAAGTCCGCGTCATACGACGGCGGGTTGCTGAGGTGGAGTCGGCATCCAGCGACGTCGAATGGCCGAGGGGATCAGGCGTCGTCCAGTCTTCTGTTCGAGAAGCTCGATGACCGGCAGAGCGGCCGGACCGCAGAGCACAATCGCCCAGACGAACGTGACCAGCGTCGCAATCAGCAACTGAGTCAGCAGCCCTTCAATCCGGGAGAACACGCCGTAGCGGACCTCAACAAATGTCGCGCCGACCAGAAGCGTCGAGACGAACAACCGACCGAAGGGATACGGGTAGCGATCGAGCTGGCGATAGACCAACAGCCCACCGAACGAGAACGTCGCGTATGTCAGCACGCTGCTCCAGGCGGCCCCCACGGCCCCCAGCCGAGGCACGAGAATCATGTTTGCCGCGAGATTGACGATGACTCCCGCCGCTGACGCGGGAATCAGTGCGGCCGTCTTCTTCGCCAGCAGAGCCGGCACACAGAACTGTGCGTGCATCGAGAAGAAAACGAAGGCGAGCAGTACGATCGGAATCAGATCGATCGCCGCGGCGTAGTCACCCGGTGTCAGCACAGGCAGCAGGACGAACGCAAACAGCGACGCCGCCAGCATCACAATCAACAAAGCGTTGACGTAGTGCCGGAACACAATCGCGTACGTGCGTCGCGCGTCCGGCTGCGCCGCGATCTCGTACATCACGACGTTCCAGATCGACGCAAACGGAACCAGGCACAGCATGTTGACCGCCTGCCCGATCTTGTACGCCAGCGAGTAAACTCCAACCTGTTCCAGGCTGCCGAAGATCCGCAGCAGATAACGGTCGGCTTCGTGCATCATCAGCGACAGCAGCGCTTGAACGATCAGCGGCGAACCGAACGACAACAGTCGACGCAGCAGCGGGATATCGAGTCCGCGATACGGCATCGTCACCAGAAAGATGCCGGCGAGCGCGGCTGTGTTGAGTCCGGCGGCAATCAGGTTGCCGGCCAGCAGACCGCTGACTCCCTGTTCGAGACCGACCAGCAGCCAGACGTTGAGGCCGATATTCAGCAGCAGCCGGCCCAGCGAACAGAGCACGAACAGGCCGGACCACTTGCGCACTCGCAGATAGGTCTGCAGCAGTTCGGCGACCGTGTTCATCCACAGGGTCGCAATTGCCAGCAGATAGAAGAACGATCCGTCAGCGACGTCGCCCCCCAGCGTCAGTTCCGCCAGCGGTCCGCGGCCGATCAGCATCGAACCGGCCACCAGTGACGCTGCGGCAATCATCCACACAAGACCGGTCCACCAGACGCGTGAGCGACCATCGTCGCTGTCGGCATCGAAGTGAAACCGCACCACCGCCTGCGCCACTCCAGCACCGATGAAGATGCCCAGAATCCCGGCCGTCAGATCGAGAATCGCGACGCACCCGTAATCCGCCGTGCTCAGGCACCGCGTATACAGCGGCAGCAGCAGCACAGACGCGATCCGGCTGAGGATCTGCCCGACGGCGTACACCGACGAGTGTTTCAGAATGTCGCGGAATGAAGACATGGGCGAAGTCGGAAGTCGGAAGTCGGAAGTCGGAAGCAAAACGCCTTTTCCGACTTCCGCGTTCCGACTTCGTTAAGGGATGCCTCGAACGATGGACGGGCCGATCAGTTTCGTGAGCCAGACCGGCAGCTTCTGCCAGGTGTTGATCATCAGGTCGTACTTACCACTGTTCGGTCGCATGTCACTGGCCGATCCCTCGCGCACGTAGTGCTGCCAGACGGCCGGGAATTCAGTCGCTCCCCACTGAGCCTTGAAGCAGTACGTGCCGCTGTCTTTCGAACTGCGACCGAAGTCGAACGTGTGCTGGCCGCGTTCGATAGCGCGACTCAACAGATGCCAGTACAGCAGCATGTTGGCGGCCGTGCCGTTGAACTCGCGGAGCGAACTCGCACTCGGAACTTCGGTGACTCCCGGACCGTGAATCAGCAGGCCGGACGCGATGGCGCGGCCGTCGCAACGCACGACGCAGATCTCGGCGTCGCCGGGCAGTTCGTCGAGCATGGCGGCGAACAGGGCGCGGCTGAACGGCGGCGTGCCGAGGTCGCGCATGTTCTGTGTAAAGACGTCGTAGAACTCGTTGAGTATGTCGTGGCTGCCCCACTCGACGCTGAGCCGTTCGTTCGTCAGTGGCTTGCGAATCTGACTGCGGAGTTTCGATTTGAAGGAGTTCCACAATTCGTCGGGCGTTGCCGGCAGCGTCAGCCGCATATGGACTTTGTCGGTGACCGCTTCTGTCAGCGCAGGATGCTCAACCGCCTGTTCGTGCCGCAGTTCGAGATACCGGACGTCGAGCTGGTCCGCGAGTTTGACTGCCTTGTCGACAAGCGCCGTCGCGATTTCGGGCGAGTCAGCGACAACGCCCGCAGAATTGAGATACGGCAGGCTGACGAGAAACCGACCGAACAGCCGGCTACGGACAAACATTAGCGGCAGCACGCCAACGAGTTGCGGACCATCGAGTGCCTGAAGACAGACCGCTTCGTGCTGCAGACCGCGACTGAGAATTCGCGACCACGCCGCGCGCTGATAAAAGCCGGCGTGCCCGCGTGCCGCGAGATAGTCGCGCCAGGTTTCCGGCGAGGCGGTCAGTTCGATCCGTGGCTTGTATCGAACAGCAACTGGCGATGATGTCGACTTTTCAATGGCCGGCTTCGTCAGTGTTGCGGTCGCGACTTCGTCCTCGTGTCGCAATTCGGCTTCATTCCCACGTTTGCGAGACTCGCTCTCACCCTCTGCGTCGGAACGTTCGCCGGGACGCTCTGCGTCCACTGAGGAATACCTTCGTGATGACTTGTCGTTTTTCAGGCTGACGGCAGCGCAAAGGCGCGAAGCCGCGGAGAAACGCAAAGCCTTCGTGAATCGTTGCAGCTTCGTGCCTTTGCGCTGCAATGACACGTTGATTGGATTGGTGTTCTCCGTCGGTTGATTCCGACAGAGTTCGAATCGACACGGAGCGTCGGTGTTCTGAGTTCCCACGCAATGCGTGGGGATGAGTGGACGAGTCGGACAGGAATCCTGCCCGTCAGAAGTTCCTGGGCTGTCAACTGGCAGGCTGCCTGTTCCACGGGTTCGGCCGAGCAGGCTGTCGTACAGCGCGGCCATCTTCTGCATCCGCGTCGCGAAGCTGAACTGCCGCTCGACGGTGCGGCGTCCGTTCTCGGCGAGCATCTGATGCAGCGACGGGTTGCTCAGCAGACGAGTCAGCGCGACGGTCAGTGCGTCGGTATCGTCCACGGGGACCAGCAGCGCGTCCTCGCCGTCGGTCGCGACGTTCGGAACGGCTCCCACCGGCGTCGCAACAACCGGGACGCGGCAGACCAGCGATTCGAGCAGAACGTTGGGCAGACCTTCGGATCGGCTGCTGAGCACGAACGCGTCGGCCGCGGCGAACAGACGACGCGGATCGGCCACGTGACCGAGTAACCGGATCAGTCCGTCGTGTCCAGTGCTGGCGATGAGCTGTTCGAGTTTCGCGAGCAGTGGGCCGTTTCCGGCGATCAGCAGATTGACCCGCATCCCGGACTCGATGAGCTGGTCGACGGCGCGGATCAGAACGTCAAAGCCTTTCTCGGCTGAGAGTCGGCCGACAGCGATCAGCAGGGGATGCTCGTTGTGAATGCCGAATTCGACGCGCGCAGCGACGCGGTCCGGCAGGTTGTCGTAAGCCGAGAGATCAATGCCGTTCGCGATCTCGCTACAGCGACCGATTGGAATTCGTGCCTTAATGCACTGACACAGTAGTTCGTCGGAAACGCAGACGACGCGGTCGTGATGCCGCAGAGCAAAGCGATCGACGGCGTGATAAAGCGGTGTCTTCCACGACCGGACTCCCCAGCCGTGAACTGTCGACACCAGCTTCATCGGGTGAAAGCAGCGCAGCAGCAGACCGATTGCGTCGGACTTGTAATCGTGACCGTGCCAGATCGCGACGTTACGTTCGCGGCAGATTCGCAGCAGCCGTCGGACAATGCTGAAGTCGGAGATGCCTCGATCGGGAACGGAGATCAGTTCGGCTCCCGCTTCAAGAGCCCGGTCGCGGAGTGGTTCGAAGCCAGGGTCGTCGGGTGGATGCAGGTACGCGCAGGCAGACTTGTAGCCGAGCAATCGCAGAAACCTCGGCGAATTGAGGATCGTCTTCTCCGGTCCCCCGCCAGCTCCCGTCACCGTTCTGACGTGCAGCACAAAGGGATCGTTGTCGATTGCGTCGTCCACCGGGCTGTTCCGATTTGCCTGAGGTAACGGGCGACCGTACTTCCTGACGCAGTGATGGCGCGGCGGGAAGCTGGCGCGTGGTGCGCCCCGGTTCGTTTACGTCACGGGATCGAAAGGGCAAATCGGAACGACGCGTCCGACGCCGCGCCGGACAACGGAGTCGCATGGGCGCTCAATTGATTCGAGGTGGCACGTTGCGCGGGCAGCCGGTCGTGACTCTCGACACCCGTCAGCTTGGAGCCCCGTATCGGGTAAGCTGTCGGAACAATCCGCCAGTTTGGGAAAAATCCGCAAACGTTCTGCAGCGAGCGTCGTCGTACCCTACATTCAAATGGTGGAATATTGACTGGATTCTGCCTGCCTGCCGCAAATGGAACATTCCTTGCAACCCGCCTAAACTGTCACGCAACAGCAGCACTTCGCGTACACACAGGATGAGACTTATGTGGGGCAACAGCCGAACTGGAAACAGGTTGCGCCGAGAGCGCAGCTCGCCGAGCCTGTCGGGATACCGTGTCCTGCTGGGACTGACGGCACTGATCCTGCTGAGCGGGAGCCTTTTCGCACAGGACAACAATCCGAATTCTCCGCGTCCACCTGAGACGCCGACGCCAGCGACCTCTGCCCCCGTCGGAGCGGCGACGCAGCTGGACGCAGGAGGTGCCGTCGGACCGAAAGCCGAGACCGGTACCGTCTGGGACCGTCTGATTTATCTGCCGTATCGGAATCTGAAGGACGCGTTTGACCGGCACGGTTCGACGGTCTTTCTGCCGTACAGCGAGTATCTGAAACGTTGGCACGACACCGAGCCGGAAGCTGCGACGATCGACGGCGTGATCACGCAGTCGCACTATCGCGGCCGAGTAGACCAGTCGCTGCTGCGGATTGATGCCGAGCTGACGGTGCAGGTGCTCGGTAAGCCCTGGGTCGAAATCCCGGTTCAATTCGGAGCCGCCGCGGTCGGCAAGTTGACCGCTGGTGATGGCCAGCAGGTTCTGCTCCGCGGAACGGGCAACGGAACTTACTCGCTGGTGTTCGGCGAGGCAGGCGAACACGTTGTGAAGCTCGAGCTGGCCGTTCCGATCAACACGTCGCCAGATGGCCGGTCGGCAAGCTTCTCGGTTCCGCCAGTCGGAATCACGACGTTCGAGCTGGCAATTCCCGAAGCCGATCAGACCGTCGAACTGACGCCACAGTTGGTCTCACTTCCCGTCGAGGCTGCTGCCGGCGGGACTCGGATCAAGGCGACGCTCGGCTCGACCACGTCGATCGCCGCCAACTGGCACGCGAAGACGGGCCTGAAGCCGGACATGGAACTGCTGGCGGCCGTCACCAATCATCAGCAGGTGACGCTGCGCGACGGACTCGCGCATACGGACGCGTGGCTCGACTACGACATCCTGCGCGGTGAGATGGCTTCTGTGGCGATCGCCGTCCCGACTTCGCATCGCATTCTGGGAGTCTCGTCCGGCAACGCGAAAATCCGTGGGTGGAAGGCGGTCCCTGGCGACGGCGCGCAGACGCTGACAATCGACTTCCTCAATCCGGTTCGTGATGACATCACCATCGAGATTCACAGCGAACGGGAATTCGGCACCGATCCTCTGCCGCTGGCTGGTCGCGACGACGCCGGAAAGTATCACGGGATCCATGCCATCGATGCCGTGCGCGAATCCGGACAGATTTCGATCGCGGCGGCGAACGATCTGTCGCTGCAGTTTGACAAGCTGACCGGGCTGGCTCGGATCGAAACGTCGGAAGTCGCTGAACGGCTGCGTCGTGACGGAACACCGACCTTCAAGTTCTACAGCTCAAATATCGAACTGATCGTGACCGCGAAGCCGGTCGAACCGCGGCTGCTGGTCGACAGCGATTACCGGTTCGAGCTGACCGACGACGAACTGAAACTCCTTGCCTCGCTGAACTACACCGTCGAGCGTGCCGGCGTATTTGAACTGCGGGTCGCGATTCCGGAAGGCCTGATCGTTGACGGCGTGTCGGACAACGTCGGTCTTTATCGTGAGCATCATCTGGAGAATGGCGCTCAGAACGTGCTCCGCGTTGTCTTCGGTCAGAAGTCGGCCCCGTCCCAGCAGTTCACTCTGCAGGTCCGCGGGCACGTTGCGATCGAAGATAAAACGGACCAGCTCGAACTGACGTTGCCGATCCCTGAACCACTGGACGTTGAACGCGAAGTCGCTCGCGTGTCGATCGTCGCGTCGCAGGGCATCGACATTATCACGAATCAGGAAAACGTCATCGCCGCGCAGCCGGCTCCGATCGACGGCCTCGCCCCGAACCAGCAGGCTGTGGCGCAGCGCTCCGTTGTTGCCTGGACGTTTAACCGGCGGCCGGTCGAGATTCCGATTCGCACCGAACGCCGCCCGACTCGACTGACCGTCCGCGTCGGAACGACGGTCAACGTCAAAGAGGAGCTGGTCGAAGTCAAAACACTGCTGACGTACGACGTCCAGTTCGCGGGACTCGACACGTTCCGCTTCGCCGTCCCGGAAGCCGTTTCTGAAAAAGTCCAGGTCATGTCGCTGGAAGGCGGCGGTGCCCCGGCGATCAAACAGAGCGTGCCTGCAGAAGAAGCGGTCGATGGCTGGATCACCTGGACGGTCACGATGCAGCGGCCGGTCTCGGGCAGCCACCGGTTTCAGGTGTCCTGGGACCAGACTCCGGATGCGCCGCCCGAGCCAGCTCCGGGAGACGCGGCGGCGGCCGATGGAGCTGTTGATGACGACGCACCCGCAACGGGTTCAGGTGGTGCCACTGACAGTCAGGCCGCGACGAACAGGGCGATCAAGCTTGTGTTTCAGACGCTGCGAGTCCTGGGGCTCGACGGCGAAGGCGATCAACCGGAAGTGGCACTCGCCGACGTGGCCGGCGAAGTCGTCGTGCAGAAAGACCGGTCACTGGCGGTCGAGACAAAGCCGCTCGACGAAGGACTGGAAGCCATCGACATTCGCGAGTTGCAGATGCTGCCGCAAAGCGGCGCGGTCGCGTATCGCTACTTCCGTCAGCCGGTCGGTCTGAAGATCGACGCGACGAAGCACGAGCTTCAAAAGGTCGTCGAAACCGTGGTCACGCGTGGACTGGTCGAAGTCGTCACACGCCGCGACACCAAAGCGAACTACCGCTGCCGGTACCGAATCCGGTCGAGCGAGCGGCAGCGGCTGAGGGTTGATGTGCCAGTCGGCTCGGAACTGCTGGGCGTCTTTGTCGACGGACAGCCGGTCAATCCTGAGCGGAACAGTCAGCCGCTGGAAAGCAACGAGTGGGATTCGTACTTCGTCAGCGTGGCCCGGCCGGCCGCGTCTGATGCGCCGTTCTCACTGACGCTGCAGATGATGACGCCGATTGCCGAAGCGGCTCCGTTTGTCGAGACCTGGGGCGGACGACTGCTGCTGCGGCTGCCACAGATCGGCGGGTACGACAACTCGGCCGTCGCACTGCAGCAGCTCAACACCGTGATCTGGGTGCCCGAGGAATTTCGCCTCGTCGACGATGCTGAGGGTTTTACCAACGAAACTCAGATGCGGCTCGAATGGGCGTTAAATCCCGATCAGAACCGTTGGATCGGCTTTGACTCGCTGGACATCGAAGAGTGGATCGGTGTGCCGCGAGCCGGCTTCATTGACTTTCCGACCGAAGGTAACCGGTACCGCTACAGCAGTCTGGGCGGTGCTCCGAAGATCGAAGTGACCTTCGCCAACCATCACAACTACACGTGGCTGTACAGCGGCGCGCTCGTGGTCATCGCCGTTCTGCTGCGTGGCCTGTCATGGGACACGAAGCTACTGCTGGTACTGGTGGCCGGCTTCGCAGTCGCACTGTGCGGCCTGACGGCTCCCGGCTGGACAGCCGAGATCGTCTCGACGGCGCGCTTCGGCGTGTTTGCTCTCGCTGGAATCTGGATGCTGCATCTGCTGTTCAACTGGCGCGAGCACGCTGAGAAGTCAGCTCCGCCTCCGCCAACCGCGGCTGCCCCGCCGAACTTCCAGCCGGCCGTTGCTGCGGTGATCCCGCCGCCGGGTGTCTTCGACGACCTCCGTAACCAGTTTGGTGAGTAAGGAGGCCGCCATGATTTACCGACGACTTCTGACCTTTCTGGTCTGTAGCTGCTGCTTGCTGGCTTCGAGTCTTCGTCTGGAAGCTCAGCCTGGCGTCCGCGGCGACTCGAACTCGAACACGCCGTTGCCGACGCAGCAGACGTTTGTGCCGGCTTCGGAACTGGATGTTGTCATTGCGGGTGACGCGGAAGGCGTGTTACTCGAACGGGGCGAGTTCGACCAGCTTTACTCGGCGGCGAAGAAGAATGCCGAGGCGGCGCCGCGTGTCCCGGCGACCGTTGTTGTCTCGTCGGCCGATTACGCGGCACGGATCGACGGCGATCATCTGGTGATTGATGCGACGGTAAACTTTGAGCAGTTCATCGACGGCTGGCAGACGCTGTCGCTGCCGCTCGGCGGTCTAGCAGTCGAACAGGCTCGGGTAGACGGTCAGCCGGCCAGGCTCGCTCGCACGGAATTCGTTCCGCCGATGCCGCAGCAGCAGGCCGCCAATCAACAGGCTCAAGTGCCGCAACAGGCCGAGCAGATGCGGGGCCGACTCCCGGAACCGGCGCTGCTGTTGTTTCATAATCAACCGGGCGCAGCGACTCTGAATCTCACCCTGTCGACGCGGCTCTCGGCGACGGGCAGCGATCTTGCGGCGATGTTTCGTCTGCTGAACGTGCCGTCGGCGACGCTCAGCGTGACGGCTCCGGCGGGCAAGCATCTGCGGATTGGTGGCCGACAACTCGATCGCCCAGCTCCAATCGAACAGCCTGCAACGTACGTTGTTCCAGTCGGCGGCGCGCACGATCTGCGATTGCTGTTTACCGATCAGCAGGGCCAGCAGTCGGCGGATTCGCTGACGTTTGCGGCGACGGGTTACGGTGTCAGTGTTGTGCCGGGCGAAATCGCCTGGCAGGCGAAGACGACGCTGCAGGTCTTCGGTTCGCAGCTCAACCGGCTGGTCTGTCTGGTGCCGCGCGAGCTGGAGATTACCGACGTCAGCTCGAACGGGCTGGAGTCGTGGGAACTCGCCGACAGTCCTGACGACGCGAACGCGATTCAGATCACACTGAATTACCGACAGCCGTTTGATGGACAGCGGGACGTCGTCTTTCGCGGTGTGATGGCGACCGGAGTTGGCGAACCGTGGTCGCTGCCGGCGCTCGTCATCCGCAACGTGACGTCGCATTCCGGGCGAGTCGTCGTGCAGCACGCGGCGGGCAGTCGTATGCGGCTGGTCGAGTCGGACGGCGTGCGACCATCGACCGGGCAGCCGGGGACGCAGGTCTTTGATGTCTGGCGTGAGAATTTCTCGCTGGCATTTGAAACGCAGACGCGGCGGCGCGAAGTCAGTGCGGTCATAACGGCGCGGCTTGACCTCGACGATACGCAGATCACCTTCGGAGCGACGCTGGCATTGAAGAGCCGCTTCGAGCCGCTGTTTGATGTCGAGTTCCGGCTGCCGGCCGAGTGGATTGTCGAGCAGTTGCAGATCAACGGGCAGGCTGTGAACTGGCTGGTCAGTTCGCGCGAAGCCGGCTGGAACGATTACTCAGTGCGCCTGCCGCAGCCGCTGGAACCCGGACAGTCACTCAACGTGCAGTTTCTGTCACGCACGGAGATCGAAGGCTGGCCGATTGAAACGGACCCCGTCGAGATTCCGCTGCCAAACATCACGATCGCCGAAGCGTCGACAGTCGAAGGCACGCTGATCGTGACCGCGCGGCCGGACCTGACGGTCACGCTGCTCGATCCGTTCGCGCTTGATCCGGCCGAATCGAAAGCGGCTGACGAGCGATTACGGTTCTTCTTTCAGCAGGCGGACTACGCGGGCACGGTTAAGGTCTCGCGCACGCCGTCGCTGATTTCCGCCAACACGGTGACGTACGCGCGGCTGGATCGCGAGACGCTGTGGTCGCATCTGGAAGCGGATCTGAATATCGACGGTGGCGGATTGCGCGAGCTGCAGGTTGGGCTGTCGGAGTCGGCGGGCGAAGATCTGCAGTTTTCGGCCTGGCGGCGGGGTCCGCAGGGCCAATTGCTCACTCCGGTGCAGATCATTGAGCAGCTTCCCGGCGAGGCGTCCGGTGGTCTGCGGCTGTGGACGCTGAAGCTCGATCGTCGCGTGCTCGGGCCGGTCAGTGTTGTGGTCGATGCCTCAACGAAGCGCAGTGGCGAGGACGAATTCGCCATTCACAACTTGACGATTCCCGCGGCCGAACGCGTCAACGGAATCATCGCGATTGAAGGCGCACCCGATCAGCAGCTCGACGTCACGGCCGTTCGTTCCGACGGTTCAGTGCTGCGCTCGGTCGATCCGGTCGATGTGCCCGAACCTCGCCTCTACGCCCTGCGGGAACGCATCGTCGCCGCCGTGCGCTACACCAGTGCCGGGCATTCGGTCGGGTTGAGCGAAACACGGTTTGACCGCGTCGCCGTGCCGACGGCTGTCTGCTACAGCAGCTCAATCGAGAGCGTTGTCGGGCAGACTGGCGAATGGCAGCAGCGGGCGGAGTTCCAGTTTGTCGCCGTCGGTGCTCAAAGCCTGCGCGTCCGGCTGCCGACGTCGACGGACGGCAAGGCCGTTCAACCGGCGCATCTCTGGGCCGCGCTGATCGACGGGACTCCGATCGAGGTTCGCTCGGTCGGTAACAGTTATCTGGTCCCGATCCCGCTGACCGGTCAGCCCGATGCCCGGCGCAGGCTCACGCTGCTGTACCGGACCGAAGGCGGCGCATTGAAAGCGTCTGGCGAACTGGAGCAGTCGCCGCCCGCCGTCAGCGTGATTCACAGTTCCGGATCGGAGCAACGGCTCGAAGTACTCAGCCAGTCCTGGCAGTTGCACTATCCGGACGATGTTCTGATCACGGCAAGTAACGGCGCGTTTGCCCCGACTGACGACCTCGACACCGTCAGCCTGCTCGGCGACCTGCGTTCACAGCTTTCGCGGATCAACCGGCGCACGCTGCAGCGGAACGGGCTCGTCGCGTTTTTCACACTGCTGGTCAGCGGAGCAATCACCGTCGTACTGAAACGCACCGGCGCGTCTGGGCGCATTGGATTTAGCGGTTGCGGCGTGGCGGTCTGCGCTGGAATTGTGTGCATTTTTCTCGTCGCATTGCTGCTGCCCGCCGTGCAAAGCGCTCGTGAGGCGGTGCATCGCGGCGGAATGGCGAAATTCGATGTGGCGGACTCTGCCCCTGCGGTGCCTCCGGCGCCGACCGATCTGTATTTCGACACGTCCGAAATGGAAGGTCTGGCGACGAAGTCCGGAGAGCGATTCACGACAAAGGGCCAGTTTGAAGGCGGAGGAAGCGCCGCTTTCGACGAAGCGAAACCGGCGAGTGAACCAGCGGCGGCCACTGCAGCGACGCCTCCGCCGGTGGCGGCTGGTGCGAAAGTCGCCGGGATCGACAACGCGCCGGTACGCCGGGAGCTGGAAGAGAGGCTACGCGAGCGTGCCGCTGATAAGGAAAAGTCCTTCTGGCAGCAGCTTGACGAGGTCGAAATGGCGGCGATTGTTCGAGTTCCAGACGATCAGCCAGCGTCAGACGCCAACGACTGGGACGAACTGACCGCTCGCCGTCGAGGTCGTTCAGACGTTCAACGGGACAAGGGTGGGCTGTTGTCGCTGGCGCTGGATCTCGAAGTGCCGGAGGACTCGCGGTTGCTCGAACTGAAATATGACGGGACGCGGGACGCGGTGGATGGTGTTGGGCTTCAACTGCGCTGGCAGGATCGGCACGCGGGCGATCTGGGACGCGCGTTTCTGATGGTCACGGTCGCGCTGGTGCTGTGGCTGATGCTCGGAGCCAGTCTGAGAATGCGGGCCATCGTCGCTGTGCTGTGCATCACGCTGCCGCTGGGACTGGTCTCGATCGCGCCGGACGCACTGTCTGTCGTGCTCGACGGCGTCTTCCTCGGCGGGCTGCTGTCCGTCGGTTTGTGGCTCGGTCGCGCCGTGCTGAACTTTTTGCGTCGAGTGAGCCTGAAGGCGCTGCTGACGTCGCCGATTGGCCGGACGTCCGGCACGGCCGCCGGTCTGCTGCTCGCGCTGCTGGTGCTTTGCGAGCCGGCAGTCGCAGCCGAGCCGCCTGCCACGCAGCCCGGCGCTCCGGCGATTCAGCCTGCGCCGCCGGTGCCTCCCGTGCAGAAACCGCCGCGGACGGACGTGATCGTCCCGTTCGATCCCGCTCAGAACCCAGCGTTCGCCGATCGCGTGCTGCTGACGCGCGAACAGTTTATCGATCTATGGAACCTCGCGCGGCCGGATGAGAAGTTCACAACGCCGGCTCCGCGCGACGGAATTCTCGCGGATGCGTTTTATCTGTGTGAGCTGAAGTCGCAGGACGACGCGTCGGCGCGGGTTTCCGTTGCAGCCACGCTGATCCTGTTCAACTTCCGCGAAGCGGCGATCACGCTGCCAGTGCCGCTGTCGGGGATCGCACTGAATTCGGCGCAGCTCGATGACAAACCAGCGGCGCTGCGCGTTACTCAGGCGAACGGCCAAAGCGTACTGGAAGTCGTGCTGCCGACACGCGGTCTGCACACACTCGATCTGAACTTCGATGTTGCCGCGCAGGTGTCCGGTCAAACGGGGCAGTGTACCGTGCCGGTCTTCCCGGTGCCGTCCGGCCGAGTCCTGTACAACCTGCCGGAAGCAGACCTCGCGGTGCGTGTGAATGGGTCGACGAGTGCGTATCGTCGCGTGCCGCAGACCGCGGAAGCGTCCGAGTCGATCATTGTGCCGGTCGGATCGGGACAGCCTCTGACGATTGCCTGGCGACCGCCGCAACAGCAGGGCATGGTTGACGCCATCGTGCATGTCGACACGGCGACGACCGTACGTCTGGATGATCGCGGAATCTCGGAAGTGTCGCGGGTTTCGATCAGCGTGCCGCAGGGTAGCGTTGCCGATCTGTCGTTCGTTGTGCCGGACGGACTGAAGATCCGCAGCCTCACGGGGCCGCAGCTTTCCGGCTGGGAGTCGGCCGAAGTCGACGGTCAGCGACGGCTGCGCGTCTTTTTCAACCCACCAGTCAGCGGTCAGACGATTGTTGATGCGCAGCTCTTTCTGGCCGAACCGGTGACCGAAAACGAAGCCACAATCTCGCTGCCGACGATTGCGCCACTCGATGTGACTCGCGATGCCGGCACGATCGTCGTCTCCACGACTGACAGCTTCAGCCTGCGGGCCGGTCAGACCGAGGGCTTGCGGCAGATTGAAATCGGACAGCAGCCGAACGCTCCACCTGGAACGGCAACGCAGCAACAGCTTGCCTGGCGTTACTCGGCGCGACCCTTCTCGCTGCAGTTTGTGGCGGCGCGGCGGCAGGCGGAATCGACGACCCGCGTCGAGCACGCGATCGTCGTTCAACGTCGCAAGGTGCAGCTTGGCACGCGCGTGGTCGCGTCGCTGAAGGGGGCTCCGCGATCGGCACTGACGTTTGAACTGATCGACGGTTACCTGCCGCTCAGCGTGCAGGCGACGGCGCTGGCCGACTGGTACGTCACCGCATCGGACGGCGTGACTCCTCGGTCGCTGACAGTCGAGTTCACTGATCCGCAGCTTGGCGATGTCGAGGTCATCGTGACTGGCCGGACAACGAAAGATCCGCGCGATCTGGTTGTCGAGGTGATCCCGCCGTTCCCGCTCGACATGACCCGCCGCACGATGTGGGCTGGCGTGTGGATCGACGATGCGTATTCGGCCACGGCCAGCGATCTGGTCGGTTGGGAGCAGATCGACCCGAGCCGGCTGCCGGGCGACATCCGCAACAAGCAGCCGCGACCGGTGCAGTACGCGTTTCAGTCGACGGGCGACGAGGCGGGCGTGATCAGCTTTGAAGTCATGCAGGCGCAGCCGCGACTGAGTGCTGACGCGGTTGTCGTGACGACTGTCGCCGACACGTTTCTGGATTACTCGCTGGCGCTGAACTGGAAGATCGACGCAGCGGCGACCGACCGGCTGTTCTTCCTGACGCCGCCGTCACTGGAGAACCGGCTGAAGCTCGAAGGTAACTCGATCCGCAGCGTGACCAGCGAGAAAGTCGGCGGCGAGCTGCGCTGGACGATTCAGCTTAACGATGCGATCCGTGATCGCTACTTCGCACTGGCGACGGCAACGCTGCCACCCGCGACGACAACGGTTGAAACGCCGATCGTGCGGTTCGAGCAACCGGTGTTTGACGAGTTCGGCGACGCGGTTGGATTTGTCAGCGTCGATCCGCAGCGGCTGTATTCGATCCTCGTGAACCAGTCGCAGGGGCAGCTCGCCGGGCAACACGACAGCAGTGTCGAAGCGGTGCTCGTTGATGATCTTCCGATCCAGATCGGGACGCATCTGACCGACCAGGCGGCTGAGATCCTGCGAGTTCGCGACATTACGAAGGTTCCATCCTGGACCGTCCGGCGGTTTCAGCAGACAGTCGGAGCCGCGGCGTCGGTCAACGTCGCCGATCTGACGCTGGTCGTTCACTGGGACGGTACGTGGCGCAGCCAGGCGGTCTATACGGTGCGGAATCTGCGACGTCAGTTTCTGGGTGTGAGGCTGCCGGCCGGCTCACGGTTACTGTCACTGTTTGTGAAGGATCAGCCGTCGCGGCCCGTGCTGACAGAACTCGATGGTCAGACCGTCCACCTGGTGCCTCTGCCGAAAACCAGCAATGCCGACATTTCGTTTCCAGTGAAGCTGGTCTTCGCCGGGAAGTTTGAACGCGAGCTGCCAGCGGGACTCGCGCTGCGACGCGACGAACTCGACCTGCCGGCGCCGCAGGTGGTTACTCCCAACGAGAGCGACGAGTACGGCATCCCTGTCGCGCGGACTCTGTGGAATGTCTGGCTGCCGCGCGATATCGACGCGCTGCTGATCGACGACAGCAAACGGACGAACGTTAACGTCGCGAAGAGCAGTGACACCGCGGAGGCATATCTCAAGTCGCAGCTTTCCGACCTGAGTGCGCTGCTGAATGTGACGAGCAGCAGCGATTACTCGCGCCGTTCGCAGGGCGTCGCGGCGAACAATCTGAAGCAGTTGGGTCTTGCCGTGCATAACTACAGCGAAGGATTGCAGTCGGAAGAGTTGCGGCAGCAGTTTGAGCAGGTGCAGCAGCAGATCGTCGAGAATCAGGGGCAGATTGATGCGCTGGCCGCCGAAGGCGAGGCTGCAGCGGCAAGCACCTCTGGCAGCGTGTCCGATCAGGATCGGACGCGCGTCAATTTCAACAATCGCGCGCTGCTGTTCGGGAACGGACCTGTCTCTACTCAATCGTTAAGTGAGGACGTCAACCTCAACGGGCTGCTTGATCCGGGTGAGGATCTCAACGGTAACGGTGTGCTGGATAATGTCGACGTGGCAGCGCTTGGGGTTTCCAGCCAGCAGTCCGGGCAGAGTCAGACGCCCGCCGGTGAGCGTTCGATCGACGGAGAGGTGTTCGACTATCGGCTGTCGATCCAGACGCCCGCGAAGCCGGCCGCTCCACCTGAAACCCCGAGCGATCAGCCTGCGTCCCGCAGTGATCGCAAGAGCGAACTCAAACGGTCTGCAGTAAAAAAGCAGTCCGAAGAGCACGACAGCCGCCAGTTACAGCGTCAGCAGAGCGTCGACAATCTGAGCGGCCTGAATTCGCTGTTCGATCAGGGAAAAGGACAGCAGCCAGCGTCTGAAAACGAAGCGGCCAACCGGGCAGGTGCCGGACTGGGGAAATTCGGAGGACGCGGAATCTCGATCGACCAGGGCGAACTGAAGTTCGGCAGCGGTGGTCTTGGTGGTGACGGATCGGATAGAGCCGAATCTTTCGGTCGTCCTCTCGGTGCGGGCGGCGGTATGGGAGGCATGGGAGGTGGGTTCGGCGGAGGAGGTGGAACCGCGACCGGCGGAAGCGGAGCGTCGGTACTCAACCAGGTAAAGGTCGCGCCGGGCGAGTTGGCTGATCCTCAGAGTATTGCACAGTCAAAAGCCAGATTAGGCGGGCCTGTTTTTGAACGGATCGAGACGTCACCCGAATGGACGCAGGTCGGCGGTCTCAGTCTGCCGGTCGAGATTCCAACATCGGGGTACCGACTGACGTTCTCAAAAGTCAGTGGGCAGCCGCGACTCGGTTTGCGAGTGCAGTCGCGCGAGTTGCTTGATCGCGGCATCGGGCTCGTCTGGACCGTCGTCTGGCTCGGGATCGCCGCCGCGCTGATTGTGGCCTCCCGCAAGCTCGGCCCCGGCCACTGGTTCAGTCCGACGCTCGTCTGGACAGCGTTCGCGATCGGGCTGCTGGCCTGGCTGCTGCTGCCCGCTCCGCTGAGCGGGTTCGGCTTTGCGGTCTTCGTCATTGCCTGGCTGATCGGCATGACTCGCTACGCAAGGTCTCGCCAGACTGCCTGACGAAGGCGTCTCCCGCGATTCCGGCCAGCCACTCTCGAAAACACCGCGAGTGTTTCATTCTGCTGCGCAGAATTGCCGCCGTGCCGCAGATGACCCGCCTGTGCGGATTCGTCAAATGCGCTGAGTTTCGCAGAACGAGACGTATTTATTCAGATTTGATCGGACAGTAAGCGGACGGCCCGGCGATTGCAGACCCTCACGGTGACTTCCTGTGACGACGCACCTTCTAACCATGTTTCAAGTGCAGTCCAATCATGAGCAGCTCCGTCACCACTCCGACAACGTCGTATCTGGTTGTTTCGTCCGGCAGTTCGTCCTGCGATATCTACCGGTTGAAGTCCCAGCGACGAGTTATGATTGGGCGGGCCAGCCAGAACCGGATTGTCATTCCCGACCCGAAATGCAGCCGAAATCACGCTGAGGTCGTCTGGCTGCGCGGCGACTGGTACGTCGGCGACTGCGGCAGCCAGAACGGGACGACGGTCAACGGACAGAAGATCGAGGGGTATTACCGTCTGCAGCCGGATGACTGCATCCGCATTGCGTCGTATGAGTTGCGGTTTGCCTACGACCTCGTCGCCGACGTCAGCGCAGACAGCAGCGACATTTCGGATCTCAGTCATCTGTCGCTGTTCGAGTCACCCACGAGAATGATGAGTGACGAGTCAACGCGGCTGAATCTGAAGAAATCTGGCGAGTCGTCCCCGCCGGCGAGTTCTTCTGTCGAACTGATTGCCGACGACGGTGCCTCGGCCGATGGCAGCATTGCGTAGACGGACTGCTGATTCCGAGTCGTCACGCCGTCAAACTTTACCGGTTACGCAGTCCGGGGATGCTAAGTTGCGAGGCACACCTGCGAGGGTCACAGCGGTCGATTCTCTGGTGCTCGATTTGGCGGTCGCCTTATGACGAAGATACCGCCAGTACAGCCAGGAAGATTCTCTCTGCAGGATCCAGGGAGAAGCCGGCTGACCAGCAGGAGATCGTCGCCGTGCTCATCCGAACGCTCGTCCGAGAATGGATTTCTGGTCGCCCGGCCACTGCCGGTCGCCGAGCGGCGCTGTGTCTCGCTGCTGCACTTCTGGCTGGCGCGGCACTCACCGCGTCGTCGACCGCTGGCGAACTGCCCAGGCTGGAAACCCTGCTGGGAAAACGCACGCAGATGTCGACCCCCGTGCCCGCCCGCGTCCAGATACAGAAACAGTTCGACGTGGTCGATGTGGAGTGGGAAGGCCCGGCAGTCGCCGTCGAGCCGTCATCGCCAGCGGCCACGAGGTCTGCCAAACTCGAACCGATCCCAGCTTCAGCGGCCGACCTCATCGAGTCAATCGATGGCGAATCCATCTTTCCAGAGCGGCTCTCACGAGCATTACCACAGACTCCGTCGCAACCGTACCCGGAATTGCAGTCCGGTCCGACGATCACGCATCAGGGGCCGATTCTTGTTCAGCGACACCCAGCCCCGCCAGCTTCTGCGGCTGAAGGTGGCTCGGCGCCGCGGGCATTTGTGCTGGGCAGTGAAGAAGTGAAAAAACTCCTGACGCGCGCTCGCCGGGAACTGGAAAAGGGCGACGTCGCGATGGCTCACGCGTTTGCTGAAGCCGCGGCCGAACGTGAGGTCCCGCTGGCTCTCTTCGAGGAAAACTCTCAACTGCTCATTGATGAGATCGAGATCGTCCGCAGTCTGCAGTTCGAGCAGGCAGCGAACGAGCAGGTGGCGGCGTGGCAGCCGGGCAGCCAGCCAGTGCCGGACATCATTGCCGAGTCGCCATCGCTGGAAAACACGATCGAACAGCAGCCGCATGTCTGGCGATCACTCGGAGGCCCGACGCTCAGTGCAGCTCCGCCGCTGATGGATCGCGACGGCTCTCGACAGGAACTCCCGGAAGCCCGAGGAATGCGGATCTTCGCGCGGGTCCCGCAGGTCAATCAGAGAATGGGCTTCGGACGTGGCTGGGAACCGATCTCGTATTCCTGGGAAGCTCCGGCCCTCAAATACAACCCGCTGTACTTCGAGGATCCGCAGCTTGAGCGGCACGGCAACGAGATCGCGTATGTGCAGCCGGTCGTTTCCGCGGCTCGTTTTGCCGGCAACATCGTGACGCTGCCGTATCAGATGGCGACGGAAAACAACGGCATGTGCCACACGGTTTACGATCTCGGCAACGATCGCCCCGGCACCTGCGTGCCATATTCGATTCCGCTGCTGCCGATCAGCCTGACCGGTGCTCTGGCTCAGGGTGGAGCAGCGACGGCTCTGGTCTTTATCCTTCCGTAACCGAATGCAGTTCTCGCTTGAAAATCCGACGCGGCGGTCGCAGCCTGAACGCAGTGACCGCCGCATCTTCGTTTTCCGCAAGCGGTTTCGTCGAGCCTTCGTAGCCGAGCAGTCCCGCGTGAACGATCACTCCAGCAAATCGCAGCGTGCCGGTTTCCTGCGGCGGCTGTTCGGCGACCGCGGCGAGAACGAGGCCGCGAAGTTTCTGAAACGCAAGGGCTACCGCATTCTGGCAAAGCAGTTTGAAACGCGATGGGGAGAACTCGATCTGATCTGCCTCGATGGAGACTGCATCGTCTTCGTTGAAGTCAAGACGCGCCGCTCTGCCGCGACAACGCAACCGGGTGAAGCCGTCGACGCCCGCAAACAGGCTCATCTGACCAAGGCGGCTTTCTACTGGCTCAAACAGAACAACCTGCTGGAACATCGAGCCCGGTTCGACATTGTTGCCATCGTCTGGCCCGACGAATCAAAGCAGCCGCAGATCGAGCATTTTGAAAACGCGTTCGAGTCAACGGACTTCGGTCAGATGTTCTGAGTCAGCGGGCCGGGCCGATGCGCAGATTGCGGAAGCGGACGACGGTGCTGTGGTTCTGCAGGCCCAGAAAGCCACTCGTTTTTCGCAGACTGATCAGCGGATACGTTTCCGGATTGACGTCGACGATCAACTGTCCGTTGTGAATCGTTGAGACGTTCTGGCCGCGGCAGTTCAGTTCGAGCGTGTTCCATTCGCCAGCCGGTCGACCAACGTGCTCGCTGGCCCCGCAGATGTCGTACAGCGAGCCGCAGTACTGATATGGTTTCAGCTTGCGGTACTGCTCGGCGGCGTCATCGAGCACCTGGATCTCGAAGCCGGCTTCCGGTTCCTGATCGTTGTCACGATGGTGCAGGCCGTTTTCCGGAACACGGACGTAAACGCCACTGTTACCGCCTGGCGAGACCTGATAGTCGAACCGCAGATTGAAGTCACCGTACTCCTTGTCGGTTCGCAGCCACGGGCCGCCTTTCTCACCAGTGCAGACGATCTCTCCGTCCTCGACCTTCCAGCAGACGTCAGCCGGCTTGCCTGCACCTTCCCAGCCAGCCAGATCTTTGCCGTTGAAGAGACTCGCTGAACCGACCTCGCGAATCCGGACGCTGCGGATCAGAAACTGTCCGCCGAGCGGCACTTCGATCTGAAAGCCGACATGCCCGGTATCGTTCTTCAGTCCCTCAACAGACCACGCATGTTTGCCGTTGATTGTCTGCGAGAGCTTCTGGCCGCGCACGGAGATGTCGAACGTGTTCCAGTCGCTGACTTTGATCAGACCGCGGCTGGTTCCCTCTTTGCTGCCAACCAGATCGCCTTCGTGACCCTGCAGCAGATTGATCTGATGGCCGTTCTTCGGGTACGGTCCGCCGCCGACCTTCGTGCGGACGTAGATGCCGGCGTCGTATTTCTCGGCCTTGAGCGCCTTCCATTCGACATGCAGGTCGAAGTCTGTGAATTCGTGGTCCGACCTCAGCCAGCCGTCACCGTCTTTGAGCAACAGCATTCCATCCTGCACCTCGGCCGAGCATTCGTTTTCGATCTTCCAGCCGTTGAGCGTCTGGCCGTCGAACAGGTCGTATTCGAACGAAAGTTCGTCTGCCGGTGCGACTGTCGCCGTGGTCAGGATCAGAACGGCAACAAATGGAGGGAGCAAAGCAGGGCGGGATTTCATGGCAGGAATCCAGAGGGAATTGTTTGACGCTACTCCGCAGGGACGACTGAGACCCACAGAGGGTCGGCGGACGTGTTGGTTTTCATCACGAAGTTCAGCGATACATTAGCCGTGATCGGGACAAGCTGACGATCGACCGGTGGAGCGTCCTTGTCGGCCGTCAGAATGATGTGTCCCTTCGTGTCTTTGCCGGTGATCAGCTTCGAGCTTTTGCCTTCGTCGAATTTCACCCCCGGCGGCAGCGTGTTACAGAACTCGCTGAGATGGAAGAAGCGGCAGTCCAGCGTCACGTTATTGTCGTACTCGTCTGAGCGGACGATTTCGACGTCGATCCGTTTTGACTCGCCCGGCTTCAACACGATGTCGTTTTCGCTGAGTTTGACGCCGCGAATGTCAGAGGGATCGCCGATCGACACGGCGTGCGCTTCGACGGGCCAGTGACCGCGACCGCCGCCTGGCTGATACATCTCCTGATAGATTGTTGCGACAGCAGCCAGATCGAGCGGCGCGGCGTCTTCGCTCGGTTTCCAGCTTGACGTACCGCTGATGGTCACATTGGCGATGTCGAGCTTCGCGTCCGGAGCGGCCTTCAGAATGATGCAGCCGTCGCGGCCCTTGTCCGGCAGGATGCGTCCGCAGATGGCTTCGACTCCCGGCGGCAAACCGTCGATATGCAACTGCACTTCGCCAGTAAAGCCGTTCTTGCGTTCGAGCTGCACGAAGACGACGCCGTTGGTTCCCGGCGTCAACAGTGTCTTGTCCGTGTCCGCATAAAGCGTGAAGTGTGGCTCGGCCCGCGTGGCTTCGATGAAGTAGACGAAGCTGTCGCCGCCGCGCAGATGCATGTCACGGATTTCGAGCACGTAAATTCCGTCGGACGGGACCGTCCAGTTTTCAATCCGCGAATCCGCGAAACCACGCTTGAAGTCGCGCAGATCGTCGTTTTCGGATAGCTGCTTTCCGTCGGCGCTCAACACTCGGATGTATGGATCGATCGAGGACTGATAACGCCGTGCCCGCACCTCGAACGAGTACCGGTCGCCCTTTTTGGCCTCGAAACGAAAGCAGTCGACGTCACTCTCTGTGGCGATGCGGCCATTGATGCCGGTAGGCAGCGTCACCATCTGGCCGGCTTCCGGCGCGTTGTTCTCCTCGGCCGTTTCGAGCACGACGGGGAGCGATGTCACATAGACCGGCGCGGGATTTGAGAAGTCGTCACCGAGTCTGACTTGAGCCCACGACGGACCATCGGTCAAGTCAGCATTGAGCGTCAGCATCGCCGTCTTTGGATCCGGAAGCTGAGTCCCGATCAGCTCGATCGGCGTCTCCTGACCGCGAACAATGCCGAGCGGGTAGACGTTGGAGACAAACGGCCGGTTCGTAATCTCAACGGCGTACTCCCAGTAGGTGTTGCCCTCATACCGGACGTCGCGGATTTCGAGGAAGTATTCGCCAGCCCGCTCGAATTTGACCGACAGAAACGGGTCGCCGAAGAAGAAGTTGTCGCTGGCTGCGACAGTGCCACCCATTGCGTTGCGGATCGTGATCAGCGGGTCCGCGTGATTCTGCAGATCGTGAATACGGTCCTGAAGGCGACCACAGCGGCAGTGGAAGTTGAGTTCCACTCCGGCTTCAACGCTGAACTTGAAGAAGTCAACGTCTTCGTTCTTCTCAATCACGCCGCAGGCCGTCGCCGGAAGCGTCAGCTCATTTGCCTTCTCACGCGAGTTGTTATCGCCGGACTCGTAAGTGACTGGATCCCGGACGACGACCAGTTGCCCGATCGTGCTCGCCCCCTGCGGCGTGGCGAGCCGGACATCGCGAACGCCTGGCAACGCATCTGACTCGACCGTGAATTTCACTTTCAGCTTCGTGATGCTCGGCTTCTCGCCTTCCTTCACTTCCGGCGGGACGACTTCGCCAGTCACACCGAGCCCCGACACCAGAACGCGATACGCGCCCAGCATGCTGTACCGCGAGTTGAACTCGACCTCCGACGTCTGTCCGGCCTGCACAGCGACCGGTTTCAGACTCATCACCATCGGATAGCCCGTCTGCGCGAGAGCCGTCAGCGGCAGCAGAGCGAGGGCACAGGTCAGTGAGAAAATGAGATGTCTCATGGCACTTCTTTAAGATCCAGAACGGAACCCAGGCAGGGTGGCCGGGGCTGGACTGAGCCTGCGAAGGAAGCCCGAGGGTTTCGCTCGTACCTCGCTCCAACCCCGGCCACCCGGTGATAAGACGGAATGCACTTTGAATCGGCGAGCGTATTCCAGAGTCGCATCAGCCGGCAAGGATGCGTTGATGCCGCGAATCGTGAGAAGCGAAAGATTAGCTGGCCAGTCTGCTTCGCGGTCTGACGAGGCGGGGCTATTCTGTGATCCAGACAAGCCGAAATCTGCCGGCTTGAAGAGCGCCCGAGCGGACCGATTGGTCGGTCGCTTGCCCCGATTCACGGAGTAAACCATGACTGCCTCGCTGAAGTACGATCCGTCTGCCGCGTGGAAGCTGTTGCCGGAAGGTGGCGTCGCGAGACTCACGCCAGCGCTGGAGGCGGCTCGGGCGGAGGTGCTGGCGGATATCGAACTGTTTGAAACCGGAGGCGAAGTGCCAGCGGCGAAGGTGCCGCTCGACGCCGGGTTCATCAATCTGCCGCAGCAATTGCTCGACGAACTGGATTCAAACGGCGACGGCAGTCAGCTCGCGCAGATTGAGGCGACGGCGACCATGCTGCGTGACGAGGTGGACCGAGTCGTCTCGCTGGGCATCGGCGGTTCGTACATGGGAGCGCGGGCGCTGTTCGAGGCGCTTTGCCACCCCTGGCATAACGAACTGAGCCGCGACGCCCGCGGCGGCGTGCCACGGATTTACTTCGAGGGCAACAACGTCGACAGCGACGTCCAGCGAGCGCTGCTCACCATGCTGCCGAGCGATGCGGCGGCTGCGAAGAATGTGACCGATCGCTGGGCCACGGTCGTCATCAGCAAGTCCGGTGGCACGCTCGAAACGGCAATCTCGTTCCGGCTCTTCCGCCAGGCTCTGGAGAACTATTACGGAGCGGGCAGCGACGAGGTGAAGCGGTATATCGTCCCAGTGACCGGCGATGTCGGCAAACTGCGGAACATTACCAGCGAGCAGGGTTATGCGGCGTCCTACCCGATTCCGGACGGCGTCGGCGGCCGGTTCTCGATCTTCACCGCAGTCGGCCTGCTGCCGGCTGCGATTCTGGGGATCGATATCCGCGAACTGCTCCGCGGAGCGGTTGACATGACCGAGTGCTTTCGTTCCGCCGCAGCCGGAAGCAACCCGGTACTCGACTACACTGCCGTCTGTCACGCGTTCGAGAATCGCGGCGCGACGATTCGCGTCCTGTCGACCTGGGGGAAACGACTGGAAGCTGCCGGTCTGTGGTACGACCAGCTTCTGTCGGAAAGCCTCGGCAAAACGAGCGACGATGGCGAGTACAAAGGCGCGACGCCGATCACCGGAGTCAACACGCGCGACCTGCACAGCCGCGGGCAGCAGCACCAGGAAGGGCGGCTCGATAAGCTGATCACCAACGTCATCGTCAAATCGGCGAACAGCGAACCGCTCGCCGTGCCGCACTTCGAGTCCGATCTCGACGATCTGAACCGGTACTCGAACAAAACGGTTGCCGATGTGCTGTCGGCGGCAATTCAGGGCACGAATCAGGCGTACGCCGACGCGAACCGTCCAACCGCCGACCTCGTCCTGCCAACGCTCAACGCGCACACACTCGGCCAGTTCTTCCAGATGCTGATGCTCGCGACGGTGCTTGAAGGACGGCTGATCGGCATCAACCCGTACGGCCAGCCGGGTGTCGAAGCCTACAAGAAGAACACGATGGCGCTGCTGGCAAAGTAGGACGCAGTCCATCACTTCAGTCGCGAAGCGACGGAAGCACGTAGCCGCGGGCGTCAGCCCGCGGTTGACTCCGCATGGTATCCAGGAGCCGCGAAGCGGCGGCAGCAGAGTACGTTTCTGCCGCCGCTTCGCGGCTTCCGGACGTAGCTGGTTTCCGAGCTGCGGGCTGCCGCCCGCAGCTACGTGCTGCCACCGCTCCGCGGCTGGGATCAGCCGGAATCAGAGAGGCTCTGAACTGGCCGTTGGCGGTACCTGCTGCTGCGCCCGCGCGAAGCTCGACCCACCCTACGGGTTCAGAATCCGAACTCAGCGGGCGTACTCGACGACTTTCGTTTCGCGCAGGACGACGACTTTCACCTCGCCAGGGTAGGTGAGGTTGTCTTCAATCGTCTGAGCGATCTCCTTCGTCATCTTTGCCGCTTCGTTATCGGTGACTCGGGCTGAGTCGACGATGACGCGGATCTCGCGGCCCGCCTGAACGGCGTAAGCATGATCGACGCCGGGGAATCCGCAGGCGGTCGCTTCGAGTTCCTCCAGCCGCTTGACGTACTTTTCGAGGTTTTCACGACGAGCCCCCGGACGTGACGCGGATGCTGCATCGGCTGCGGCAACCAGCACGGTGTAGATAAACTCGGGCCGGATGTCGTCGTGATGCCCGGCGGCAGCGTGAACGACGACTTCGCCCTCGTGGTACCGCTTGAGCAGTTCCGCTCCGACGGCCGGATGTCCGCCTTCCATTTCATGGTCAGCCGCTTTGCCAATGTCGTGCAGAAAGCCGGCGCGGCGGGCGAGTGTTCCGTCAAGGCCCATCTGATCGGCCAGCAGCCCGGTGATGTGCGAGACCTCGATCGAGTGTCGCAGAACGTTCTGGCTGTAACTCGTGCGGAAGTGCAGCCGTCCCATCAGGTCGACCAGCTTGTCGTGCAGGCCGACGATGCCGGCTTCGTGACACGCTTCCTGGCCCATCCGGCGGATGTACGCGTCCATTTCTTTCTGAGTTTCGTTGACGACTTCCTCGATCCGCGTCGGATGAATGCGGCCGTCTTCGATCAGCTTGACCAGCGCCAGCCGCGCGACTTCACGACGCACTTTATCAAACGCTGAGACGACAACGACGCCTGGAGTATCGTCAACGATGACGTCGACGCCGGCGATCTTCTCGAACGCGCGGATGTTGCGACCTTCGCGGCCAATGATGCGGCCCTTCATTTCGTCGTTCGGGATATCGACGGTCGAGACCGTCATCTCGGACGTATGCGCCGAGGAGACACGCTGAATCGCCATGCCGAGGATTTCGCGGGACAGCTCTTCCTGCCGCGATTTCAGTTCGCCTTCATACTTGAGAATCATGCCGCCGACTTCGTCCTTGAGCTGCCGGTCGAGGCGTTTGAGCAGCAGTTCCGTCGCGTCGTCTTTGTTCAAGCCGCTGATCTTGTGGAGTTGCTGCTGCTCTTCCGCGAGGATGCGATCGAGTTCCTTTTCCTTCACGTCGACGGCTTTCGACCGGGCCGCCAGCTTCTGCTGCTGCCCTTCGACCATCTTTTCACGCTTCTGGAATTCCTCATTGCGGTCATCGAGTCCGGCTTCGCGGCGATCGAGTTCGCGTTCGCGCTGGTGCAGAGCGTCTCGGGTTTCGGCGAGCGAGGCTTCGAGTTCCTCGCGGCGTTTCAGCAGATCTTCACGTGATTTCAGTTCCTCGTCTTTGCGGAGCGATTCGGCGTCGCGTCTGGCCTGTTCCAGGATCTGATCCCGGTCCTGGTAAGCGGATCCGCGACGAATCCGCTCGAAAAAGAAGCCCACGGCTGCACCGAGCAGCACGCCAATGGCGGCGGACATTGGGTCCATGTTGCGTCCTCGTTCGACCCTTATGACGCAGCCGCTCCTGCTGCCGGCACGGGGCCGATTCAGCCAGGCAGCGATGTCGGCGGACCCTCGCCAGGCGACGGTCACGCGTCATCTCGAACAGAATACTTCAGCGCTCGGCGGCGAGCCCTGCGATCGGGCGGTCGCGTCGAGACAGTTTTAAGACAGCGGGCCAGGAGAGCAGTTCAGAATCGGCGCGCAGTTCCCGCACGGTCTTCCGGAAGCTGCGCAATGACGCATTCCGGCGAACCTCGACGGGCCGCTAAAGGGTGCCACTTGCGACGGGCATGACAGCGCAGGACCGGACCGTCAGGAATCAGCGCAGGCTCCAGTGCATCGATCAGCACAAAGCGAGCCCGCCGTCCTGCCGGCTGCAGCACAAGCAGCCAGGCGGCCAGAACCAGCAGCAGAAGCACACCCGCATAAGCGAGCGCCGCAGTCTGAAAGGAAACCAGCATCGGGATGTCACGATCGGGTGATTTCACGCACTCACCGGAAAAGCCCGGCAAGCGAACTCACACAGGTACCGCCGTCTCGAAACCTGAAGTCTTCTGATCACGAGAGGCTGCGGTTAATCCTGTCTCTCCGTCCGGCACATTCTGCAAAGCATAAGAACACATGGCAGACCGGGCGGTGACAGGCGGCAGAATCCTACCAAAGGGTTGCCACCGATCAAGGCTCGCCCATCGGTGGTCAGGGGAACGCGAGGGCGTTGCGGACCAGTGTCAGACTTCGATAGCCTGCTCGCTCGTGCCGAATGGGGATTCTGACGAAAGAAACCTGCTTCGTAGCAGTTATCAAGGTGCGTGGAGCGCAGCGGAACGCACCGCAAATCAAACAGACGGTGTGTTCCGCTGCGTTCCACGCACCCTACGCAGATCAGAGAGAGCCCACAGGAATGGCCACTGAACGCAGTTTTGTTCTGTTCAAACCCGATGCCGTACAGCGCCGCCTGGTCGGTGAGCTTTACAGCCGTTTCGAGCGTCGCGGCCTGAAGATCGTCGGCCTGAAAATGCTGTCCGTGACAAAAGAACTTGCCGCCAGGCACTATGAAGAACATCTCGAAAAACCGTTTTATCCGCTGCTGGAAGAGTTCATCACCGCCGGCCCGGTGGTCGCTCTGGTCGTTGAAGGCCCGCAGGCGATCTCGGTCGTACGCACAATGCTCGGTTCGACGAACGGCCGCGAAGCCGCTCCGGGCACGATCCGTGGCGATTACGGAATCAGCCGCCAGATGAACCTCGTCCACGGCAGCGACGGCCCGGAAGCCGCCGCCCGCGAAATCGCGATTTACTTCGCCGATAACGAACTGGTCGATTACCAGCCCACCCTCGGCGGCTGGGTTTGTGCCGACGATGAGAAGTAGTAACTGCCGCGACACGTAGGGCCGGTTCCTACCGGCCAGTGATCGACGTCCTTGAGACTTCGGCCGGTTGGAACCGGCCCTACGGACGGAATTGAGGATCTTGACTAATGGCAACTTCCCGACTCGCTCAAATGTCTGGAATCCCTCATCGCGAGCAGCCGCAGACGCGGCGCGAGATGCTGATACGAGCGGGTGGCGGGTTCGGAGTTCTGGCTCTGGCGGGCCTGCTGGCAGACGACCGGCGATCTGATCTGTCGGCAGCGGAAAAACTCCTCGAATCGCCGGTTTCTCCGAAGCTCGGGCAGGTCGTACCGCGTGCGAAGAGCGTTATCTTCCTCTTCATGGAAGGTGGACCTTCGCATATGGACCTCTACGATCCAAAACCGCTCCTCAACGAACTGGCCGGACAGTCGCTGCCGAAATCGTTCAAGCCGGTCATCACACCGATGGGCGAATACGACGCGGCACTGCTCGGCTCAAAGCGCAAGTGGCAGCAGCACGGCGAAAGTGGCTTGTGGATTTCCGACTGGCTGCCGCATACGGCTGAGTGTGCCGACGATCTAGCGGTGCTCCGCGGCTGCTGGACGAACGGCATCAACCATTCCGGTGGCGTCTGCCAGATGAACACTGGCGTGTTCACCGCCGGCCGCCCGTCGCTGGGAGCCTGGGTCAGCTACGGCATGGGCACGGAGAACCAGAACCTGCCGGCCTTTGTCGTCATCCCGGACCTGCCCGGCGATCCGGTGAACGGGCCACGCAACTGGGGAGCGGGCTTCATGCCGGCCGCTTATCAGGGCACGCGGTTCCACACGGGAAAAGATCCGATCGCGAATCTCTCGACGCCGAAGGGAGTCACACCAGAACGGCAGCAGGCGAAGCTCGGCCTGCTCGATACGCTCAACCGGCGACACGCTGAGAAACGTCCGCAGCAGACGGAACTCGACGCCCGCATCGCCAGTTACGAGCTGGCCTTCCGGATGCAGGCGTCGGCTCCGGAAGCGATCGACCTGACCGAAGAGACCGCCGAAACGCAGTCGCTGTACGGCATGGACGACAAGGAGACGCAGACGTTCGGCCGCAACTGCCTGCTCGCGCGGCGGCTCGTCGAACGCGGCGTCCGATTCGTGCAGCTTTATCACGGTACGGGCAGCAAGTGGGACGCGCACTCAGCGATCGAGAAAAACCACACAACGAACTGCGGCCAGAGCGACAAGCCCGTCGCCGGTCTGTTGAAGGATCTGAAACGCCGCGGTCTGCTCGACTCGACGCTCGTCGTCTGGGGCGGCGAGTTCGGCCGGACTCCGATGAGCGAAAAAGGTGACGGCCGCGACCACAACGCGACGGGTTTTACGATGTGGATGGCCGGAGCGGGAATCAAGGGCGGACAGACGATCGGAGCGACCGACGAACTGGGCCTGCACGCGATCGAAGACCGGATGCACGTTCACGACATTCACGCCACGATTCTGCACATCATGGGCCTGGATCATCGAGTTCTGACGTTCCGCTACAACGGCCGTCCCGAACGGCCAACGCTCAACGAAGGTGAGCCGTGTCTGAAGCTGTTCGGGTAGGCCGAACCCTCGTGTGCCACTGGCTTGGCCAGTGCTGATCGAAGGCGGCACTGTCCGAGTCAGTGGCAGACGCGTCAGAAGCCCCATCGGGACCGCGCTCTGCTTCGATCGGTGTCCGACCCATTGCTTGAATCGCTGGTCGCAGGTGCTTACAGTTCCCCGCTTTCCCGCACGGAAAATCCGCCCCGCGACCGGCGTCAGGGCGTTTGCAAATCTCAACACGTTGTCAGATAAGCTGTTACGGAGAAGTCTCGATGGGTCGGTACACCGGACCTAAAGGCCGGATCAATCGTCGCCTTGGTGCTGTCGTGTTCGAAAACGCGGGGGCTCAGAAGGCGTTTGAAGCTCGTGACTTTCCGCCGGGAATGGCTCAGCGTCGTCGCAAGCAGTCTGACTACGGCATCGCTCTGAAAGAAAAGCAGAAGATCAAGTTCTACTACGGCTTCCGGGAAGAGCAGTTGCGTCGCTTCTTCAGCGTCGCCCGTCGGCGACCCGGCAATACTGGAGAGAACCTGCTCGTCATGTGCGAGTGCCGGCTGGACAACGTTGTTCGTCGCGCTGGTTTTTGTTCGACTCGCCCGCAGGCTCGCCAGGGGATCACGCACCGCCACTTCCAGTTGAATGGTGTGACGGTCGACAAACCGTCGATCCAGGTCAAGCCGGGCGATGTGATTACAGTTCGTAACCGACCGAATCTCAAGAAGCTTTACAAAGAGCTGGCCGAAGCCAACACGGCACCGACTGCCGAATGGCTGTCCTTCGACCAGAACGAACTGAAGGCGTCGGTCACCGTCGCGCCGACGATGGACGACGTCAGTCTGCCGGTCGAAGTCGGCCAGGTCGTTGCGTTCATGTCCCGCTGACTGCGACGGCAGAGTCAGATTTCCGCACAGCAGAATGCCACAGGCCGCTCGGTTTCGAGTGGCCTTTTTTTGTGGCGGCGAGTTCCCCTACGCTCCCGCCGACCGAATTGAGCGGGCCAGTCAGGTTCGGGAGTCTTGCCATGTCCAGTCCATCGTCGCTGGTGGTGCTGGTGGTCAGCGATTGTCAGCAGACGCGAGCAGCACTCGGATGGATGCTGGGCGCGGCGTTTCGTGATCCCGTCATCGTCGACGCGGCTGGAGCGGGTTCCGCTGCTGACTCGCTGGCGACTCAGCGCATCGATTGCGTACTGCTTGATGTCGGAGCCGATTGTGCCGAGTCAGTCCTGCAGTCAATCGTCCCGCAGACGCAGCAGGATCGCATTCCGCTGCTGCTGCTCGCGTCCGGGTTTGACGCCCGGCAGCGGCAACTCGGCGAAGCACACGGCATGACCCAGTGGCTGTTTCGCGAGTCGCTTGCCCCGCAGTTGCTTGAGCAGTCCGTGCGGTCGGCGATCGAAGTCGCGTCGTTGCGGCTCATGCTTGACGAGCAGGGCCGCGAACTCGAACGCCTGCACAAGGCGGAACAGCTCGCTGCCGAAGCGAAAACTGCAGAGCTGACTCCGGTCGTCATTCCAGCGCATTCCATGGATGACGAGGCTGAGGTGCCAGCCAACTGCGCGATCGTCCTTCCAGACGAGTCGAGTTCGCAGGTGACTGCAGCATCCCTTCAACCTGCCGACGAGCCAGCCAGCTCTACGGTGGTCGAGTCGGCTCCGGCACCGCTTGCTCAGCAAATCAGACAGCAGAGCATCGAGGACGAGGAACTCGCCAGCCGTGTTCAGAAAGACCTGATGCCGCCCGGCTCGCCACTGCTGGAAGGTTACGAGGTTGCCGGGCTGTCGATTTCGGCCGAAGCGACGGGTGGCGACTACTATGACTACCTGCCGATGGCCGACGACCTGCTGACCGTGTCAATCGGCGAGTGCAGCGGTCGCGGACTCGCTCCGGTCATTCTGATGTCGTCTCTGCGAGCGTATCTGCGTGTGCTGTCACGCCGTTCGCTCGACGTTTCTGAAGTCGTCAGTGAAGCCAACACACTGATCACGGACGACATCGGCGACGAGGAGTTTCTGGTCACGCTGATGCTCGTCCAGATCGACTCGATGACGAAGACGCTGCGTTACTGCAGCGCTGGACTGCAGGCGCATATTGTCAGCCAATCCGGTCAGGCGACGCCGTTGCCGAGTACCGGGATGCCGCTGGGCCTGCGGCGTGAGACCGTCATCCCACTCGGCGACCCGCAGAAACTCCGTCCTGGCGATCTGCTGCTGCTGACGACCGACGGCGCCCAGAAAGTGGTTTCGCCGACTGGCGAACAGTTCGGCCTTGACCGACTGCTCGACATCGTGCGCCGGAACCGCGATCTGCCACCGCGAATGATCGTCAACTTTCTGAAGAAGGCGTGCCTGGAATTCGCAGGCGACGCCGGCCCATCGGACGACATCACAATCGTCATCGTCAAAGCCAGCAGCCACTGAAGCGGCCGAAGCAGGTTCTCGCTTCTGCTGATTGTCCCTCTGTCAGGTCTCTGCTCCCTCGAACGAAAACAGCCCGGCTCCCTCAAGAGAAAGCCGGGCTGCTGAATTCGTCATCCGCAGGTCTCGAACCGGGCTGGCTTACCAGTTGTTCGAGTCGAGGAACCAGAACCAGCGTTCGGTTCGCGGACGGAAGTTGAGGTTCCAGTTGCCGTCGTCCCATTCGAGCTGCACCTGACGCCAGCCGAGCGGAACCTGAGGGTACGGGTAGAACGGCCCAATGTACGGCCAGGCACTCGCACTGTATTCCTGCGGGTAGCTGATCTGAGCCGAGTTCGGATAGCTGGCATAGCTCGGCCAGGCGTACGCCGGCAGATGCGGCAGGTCGTAGGCCATGTGCGACGCTCCACCTGCGGAAGCCATTGCCGGAGGTGCCATCATTGGCGGAGCACCTGCTGGACCACCCTGCTGCTGAAACGCAACCTGCTGCACCGGGGCTCCCTGCGGATATCCCTGAGGACCCGCCTGTGGAGCTGCCGGAGCGATCAGATTGTTCGCTACCTGCTGGACACCGGGAACGCTCGCCGTGATCTGCTGAGCGATCTCTCTGACCTGCGGATGCGGAACCATGCCGCTGAGTGTCGCTGTTCCGTTGTTGTAGCGGACTTCAATGTCCAGACCGCTCAGATGATTCGCGGCCAGTGCGTTCGCGATCTGCTCGGCGACGTGCTGGTTCGGCGTCTTCGGCGGAGCAGGAGCCCGCATTCCCGGAGCCAGCACGTTGTTCTGGACCTGTCGAATGCCGGGCACTCGCGACGCAATCTGCGTCAGGGCAGCGACGTCCTGCGGCGAGGCAGCCCGGCCGGACAGAACAGCGGTCCCGTTCTGAACCTTCAGGTTGAGATCATGACCGTGCAGGCCCGACTGCTGAACCGCCATCGCGACCGCGTTCGCCAGTTGCTGCTCGTTCGCGGCGGACTGCTGCGGTTCGGTTTTACGGCCAAAGCCGAGAAATCCAGTCTGCTCGACAGACTTTGTCGGCGACCCCTGAGCGACGGCCTGCTGGACCGGCTCCTGGGGAAGTTTCGGCGCGGCACTCGGAGCTGGCTGGCTCGCGACCGGTTGAGACGGTGCGGCCTGCGGCTGCGTGGACTGGGCGGGCGCCGACTGCGGCTGAGCGTCCTGAGCCGGCGTGCCTTCGAGCACGCTGAGTTGGTTGTTGACTTTGCTGATTCCGGCAACGGCCAGACAGGCCGCTTCCGCCTGCTGCTTCTGCTGTGCCGAAGCAATTTTGCCCTTCAGCGTGCAAACACCCTTCTGGACTTCGATCTCCATGTCGAAGCCTCGAAGCTTTGCTGCCCGGAGGTTGGCTGCGGCCTGTTCGGCCAGTTTCTGATTGTCGACCGCCTGAGATTCCTGGGCGGACCGGTCGGACTTGAAGAACGAAAACGGTCCGGCCAGTGTGATCCCCGGAGTCACTGCGGCAATACCCAGCGATAGGACCCACTTGCGATACACCAGCATGGATGGACTCTCCTTATGCTTCCCTGTTCTCCCTGACGAGACCGGTCGTCTCGACCAGCACCGCCCGTCAGCTTCTGCAGTTCGAGGAATCCGCGTCCCTGCCGATTCCACACGTTCGAACCGCTGCCTCGCCGCCCCGGTACCGGACGCATCCTGCACCAGTTCCCCCGGACGGTGGCACCGCCGTGCTCTGCGAGCCGCCCCGCCGCGATCCTTCCCTGAATTCGCGTCGAAGCACGCCGGCCATGCCGCAGCCACACTCGGACTGCTCCTGTTTCATCGACCATCCGGGTCCGGTCGCACAATCTATTCTGGTTATTTCGGTCAAATCGGACGTTCGGATCGTAATTACTGCGCCCGGCAGAGCTGGTTGTGTCACCTGCAACGACTGTGTCGATAGAATGGGGAGGAGAGCTGGGAGTTGCCGGGCCAGAGCCGAGCCGTGTGGATCAATCACCAGTTTTCAACCTCAGATTTCCAGTTTCAAATGCCATCGGAGTTCTCTCGATGCTCGCCCCGATGTCGACATTTGTGAAACGAGACTGCCTGACATGAACCGCGCATTCCAACTCTGCCTGCTGACCAGCCTCACCCTGCTGACGGCCGTTCCGACGCTCGCCCAGGACCAGTTTTTTCCGGGAGCACCGCAGTCGAACGGCGTCTTCAACCCGCTCGCTGGAAGGCAGCCAGTCCCTCCGCAGCCGGTGTACGGCACGAATCAACCAGGCGTCGGCGTGTGGCACTATCAGACACCGCTGGCCTTGCAGAATCCCCGGATCCCGGCGACACAGACACCCAGTCAGACCGGTCCATGGCTTCAGCCGTCGTCCGGACCGCTTTCCGGACAGGTTGTACCGGGCACAGTGATCGATCCGCGCACGAGGCTGCCGATTCAGAGTGCCGCCGGTCAGCCGACTCTGCAGTCCCAGCCAGCCGCGCAGCAAGCTGTTCGGAACGCTGCGTCTCTGTACCAGCCATCGCCGTACCAGTCCTGGCAGCAGCAGAATGCGGCGGCCTTTCAAACGCCTCAGGCGCGCCGGTTCTGGCACGACATCCGCGGCTACGGCGAGTCGTACTACGGGCAGAGCCGTGCCGGCATCTCGTCGTACGGCCAGAACCGTTTCAATCAGAATCGCCTCGGCTACTCGCGGTACAATCAGTCGCGGAGTGGTCAGAGCTACCCGCAGCCGAGTCTCTATAACCAGAACCGATACAACCAGAACCGTCTCAATATGAGCCTGCACAACGTCATCGTCCCGTACGGACAAGGCTGGCGATGACCTTTCAGGATCGCAACCGCGCTGCGTGGAACCACCTGGCGGATACCGGCAGCCAGTTCGCCAAGGTGGCAACGGACGAGGAACTCCGCGATCCGCTGCGTACGCTCGATACGCGCGGGTGGCTGCCGCACTCGGTGAAGGGGCTGAACGTCCTGTGTCTGGCGGGCGGAGGCGGCTGGCAGTCGATTCTGTACGCCGTCGCTGGTGCCAACGTCACGGTCGTCGATCTCAGCCCGCAGATGCTGGCGCTCGATCGCCGCGAAGCCGAACGCCGCCGCGTCAGCGTGCGGATCGTCGCGACCTCAATGGACGACCTCTCGCCGCTGGACGAGGCCAGCTTCGACCTGATCCATCAACCGGTCAGTACCTGTTACGTCCCGGACATCGGTCGCGTGTACCGCGAGATCGCTCGCGTGGCCAAGGACAATGCCGTCTACATCAGCCAGCACAAGCAGCCGACCAGCCTGCAGGTCGTCCGCCGCGACCAGCGCGACCATTACGTGATCGGCGTCGAGTACTACTGCGAGGGCAAACCACTCCCACCGACCGCCGATACGTCCTACCGCGAAGACGGCACGGTCGAGTACCTGCACCGCTGGGACCAGATCGTCGGCGAACTCTGCCGCAGCGGCTTCGTGATCGAAGACCTGAGAGAACCCTACCGAGGCGACCCGAACGCCCCCCCCGGCCACTTCCGCCACCGCGGCCGCTACATCCCCCCCTACGTCCGCATGAAAGCCCGGCGAGTGCCACGCACTGGTGTGTCGAGTCAGCCAGAATCCCGCCTCTGGACACCAGATCGCTGAGACCGACCAGGTAATCTTGTACGGAAAAGTTCAGGCAGACATCTGGACAATCGAGTCCACGATTGTAGACACTCGGCAAGAATTCAAGATCGTCGACCTCAGAAAGCTGTTGTTGCTGGGCAATCTGACCACAATTATTTCCACTGTTCCGTTCACTTAGGAAACAGGTCCCGTGAAGTCGTTGCTAATCCGATGCGTAATATTTCTGATTTTCGTGGTTGGCTGCGGACCGACTGCTCCCCTGTCCTCACCATCACGCTCTGTTCCGGATAATCATCCACAATCGGCCATGATTCCGGCACTCGGTCCGGGCGAAAGTGAGCTTCAAACGAGTGAAATAGACGACCTAACTACGCAACAGGAACCGACCAGAATCGTAGAAGCGTACTTCGAACTCCTCCGCCAGATGCGCGGGCCAGATGCGATCCACTATTACTGGGACAACTGGACATTCGCCGAAAGACTTTACGGTTCTGACTTCACGACGCTTTCTGAAGGTGACAAGAGAAGCGTCGCGAAAGAACACAAACGACTAACGATGGGGCTTTACGCAAACGAAAAGGTTGCCAAGGTCCGCGCTGTTCCATAGATGTGCCGACCTGAAAGTGCTGGCTGAGAACAGAGTTGGGTGCGGAAACACTGTCGAGAAACTGTTGAGTGCAGCAGTACGGACCGACGACGATCGCGATAGCGGCAGCCAAACGAGGAACATGGTCAGCCAGAGGGCGCACTGCGTCGTCAGTGACTCTGAATGACGACCGAAGGTCGCGAAGCTGGAGCGATTTAAGCCGCCCGTCGTTCAAACGACGAGACGAGTCCACCGACGTGCCGCCGCACTGCGATCTGATCGAGTTTCAGCGTCTCGACTTCATCGGGAATCTCACGAATCGGCGGAAGATGGTCTCGGACCATGCTCGATCGGCTGCTGTTGTAATAGGCGGTGAACTCAGCCAGCAGATGGTCCAAATGCTTCTTGCCGAAGATGACGAACTTGTCCAGGCATTCCCAGCGTAACGTCCCTATGAACCGTTCGCACCTGCCGTTTACGCACGCTGTCGATTGCACCGGATTGCGACGGTGGGGATGGAGTGTTTCGGATCACTCATCCGTTTCATCCGCAGGCCGGGCGTGAGCTGCGGCTGGTGACGTGTCGTCAGAACTGGGGTGAGCAGCGGGTTTATTTTCATGACGACGACGGGCGGCTGGTGTCCGTTCCTCTGCTGTGGACGTCGCTTGCGCCGCCGGACCCGTTGACGGAACT
>WGMU01000012.1 GCA_016124895.1 bacterium | reverse complement strand
GGCACGCCGACATTTGGCGGCAGTCCGATCGGGAAGCCAGTGATGTTGCCGCCCGCTCCTTCCGATCGTTTCACTTCGTACGGAATCTTGATGACACCGCCGCGAGCCGTTTCGATCACTTTGCCGTCCCCAGCCGTGAGAGACACCAGCGCCGGTTCCGCATCCGACACGGTGATCTGAATCGCGTTGGTCAACCGAGCGGAGATGCTGGCAACGTTCGAGTTCGGCTGCTGGAACTGAATGGGTTCGAGCGTCCGGCCGACACGCGCAACACGCGTCACATCCGAAGTTTCCACCTTCGCTTTACCGACAACCCGCGCAGTGCCGTTGCCGCCCGGAGCATTATCGGCCGCGGTCAGAACGAGCGTCGCATAGGTGCTGCCCGGCCCGATGATGACCTCTTCGCTGGTCACGCCATTCGGCAGGCCTTCAGCCGAGACGTGAATCTCGCCCTCATAACCATCCTGCCGGAAGGCAGTGACGCGGATCGCTTCGCGCGCTCCCTTGCGCAGCAGAACCGAACCCTGCAGATCAACTGGTGCCGCGGCCAGACGGAAATCGGGCAGTTCGGTCCGGATTGCCAGCCGGTACACCAGCCGCGGGTCAGTCTTCACCGCACTGAAACTGTCGCGAATCATCACGCGGTACGCGCCGTCGGCCGGAGCCGTGAACCTGTAAGCGGGATCGTTCGAGCGGTGATCGAATTCCCTGCCGCGGTCATTCGTGGTCACGTCGTCCAGCCAGACGATCTGGCTGACCTGTTCTTCGCCCCCGTCCGTCGTTGTGACCCGCTGTACCAGCAGGCCCGGATCAGTCGGCAGCCCGAGCCGATGCGAGTAGACCTCGATTAAGAACACATCGTTGGCCTTCGCGTCGAACGTGAACCAGTCCATGTCACGCTTGGGGTAGAACTGGCCGAGCACCTCGCAGGGCAGCGTCAGCTTCTGCGCAGTCGCTGGCGAGTCGTTGTCTGCCTGTTCGCGCACGGACGGTGACGTCGTTGCCGTGATCAGGACTGGATTGGACGGTCCCGCAGGCGAGTTCATTCGATACTCGATTCCGTCCAGCCCCGCCTGATGCGGATCGAGCCGCGAGGAAAACGTCAGCTTGTCCGTAATGTCACCTGGAATGGGAATCCGCACGTTGAGCTGCTGCAGCTTCTGACCGTCGATCTGCAGTGAAGAATTCTGTCCGCCTGGCAGATTGCGACCGTAGACCGTGTACTCATCGTTCGATCCCGCTGGCCCCGCCGGAGGAAACACGAAATCGATGTGTGGCCTCGACGACATCACAACGCGATACACAAAATCGGCTCCGCCCTGGTACAGCGAGTCGCGGACCGTCAGGAAATACTCGCCGGCCGCGGGAATCGTCAGATCGATCAGTGGATCGCCAGCGAAGCCCTGGCGGTTTTCGGCAAGAATTCGCCCATCCGCGGCGGTGACCGTGAGCACAACATCCGACCGCGAATCAATACGCCGTGCCTGCCCGTCGATCAGCAGCCGCTGCCCGGCGCTCGCCGCAAAGCGGAACCAGTCGACATCCGCCCCTCCGTTGAGCTGCCCGTTGATGATTCCGGGAACAGTAACCTCATTCGCTTTGCTGCCTTCCTGATTGGGCTCTGTCTCGCGAAATTCAGCCAGTGAATCGACGACGAACGTTCGCGGGTTGGACAGTCCGTATTTCCCCTGACATCTGACTTCGTGCTGGCCGGCCGGCACGTCACCTTTGATGGTTACGAGGAACTCGTTCTCGACCGGCTGAGGTCCGTTATCAAATGGTCCGGGCTCGGCCATCTTTCGCGAGGCCGTGATCCCCGGGTGAGAAAAGATCAGCCGGTCCACATCATCCAGGTCCGCACCGCTAATGGTGGCCGCGAACGATTGCCCGGCCTGCCCGCCCGGAGGAAACACTGAATCCAGCCGAGTCCCCGGAAGCTGAGCCAACACAGGAACACAATGCAATAACACGACAAGAGTCAGGAACCCTGATCGACACTGATGAACGCCAAAGTAAAGCGTCGATCTGACATGTCTTTGAGATACTTGTTGAAGACTCACATGACTCTCCTGCAACCCTCAGGTCGGCATGACTTCCTGGCAGCGTTAATCAGTGTCGGTTTGCGATTCGACACTCACCTTAGAAACTGAAACTCCTTCGCATTCAACATCGCCCAGATCACATCTTCCCATGCCTGCTGTTTGTTCTGTGAGGCGGCGATGTGGTCGGTGACCAGCTTCAGTTCGTCCGGTGCCGGGTTGCGAGAGAATGCCCACAGATAGAGTTCAGTGACCTTCTCTTCATCCTTGCGTTCCTGATCGCGTGCGAATTCGGCAGCCCGGCCGCTGCCGTTCTGCAGGCGTCCCTGCACGTCGGTCGAATTCAGCAGGTGCAGTGACTGAGCGAGATTCGCTTCCGGGCTGCGTTCGCATTCACATGCGCTTTCGGCCTCCGGCTTGCCGAACACCTGCAGGAAGTAGTTGTTGAACCCGTTGTCTGGAAGCTGCACAGCTCGCGTTCCCTGTGGGACTCCACCAAAGCTGGCCGGCACTGCCGCGACATGATTGATCGCGTCGTACAGAACTTCGGCAGGCAGGCGTCGCGGGTAAAAACTTGAAAAGTTCTGCGTGTCGGCCTGATTGAACTCAGTGGGTTCCGAACTGAGCTGATAGACGCTCGACCTGCAAATCGTCTTTACGAGATCCTTCAGATCAAACCTGTGATCGAGGAAATGCTTTTCCAGCGCTGCCAGCAGTTCCGGGTTGGACGGCGGGTTCGTCACTCGCAGGTCGTCTTCCGGATCGACAATGCCGCGTCCAAAGAAGTGCTTCCAGTAGCGATTGACGAGTGCCTTCGCGAAGAATGGGTTTTCGCGAGCGGCCATCCAGTCGACCATTGCGTGCCGGGCATCTTCCCATGCGGGGATGTCGAGCGGTTCGCTGCCGAGTCCCGTTGGTTTGACCATCTGCTGGCTGCGAGGATTGCGCGACTGAGCGACGTTACCGTTGAGGTAAACCACGTCCGGCCGGTTCGTCTCCGGGTTGTAACGCCCGACCTTTAACGCCACCTGGGTGAAGAACGCTTCAAAGCCGTAATAGTCCTGCTGGCTCCAGCGTTCGAATGGATGATGATGACACTTCGCGCATGCCAGTCGCATGCCGAGAAACAGTTGCGCCGTGTCTTCCATCTGGACGGTGGACGAGCCGAGTTCGCGATACCACGCGACGGGCGGATGCGATTCGGCGTCCCCGCTGGCCGTGAGAATGGATCGCACGAATTCGTTGTACGGAGTGTTCTGGTCGAGCTGCTGACGTATCCAGTTGTGAAAACGGTACGTGAACCTGACGTCGTTGCCATTACGACGTTTGTTTCTGAGCACCGCCGCCCATTTATTGGCGAAGTAGTCCGCGTAACCGGGACTCGCCACCAGCCGGTCGATCAGGGCGTCCCGCTTGTTCGCGTTTGTGTCTGCGATAAACGCCCTCGCTTCCTCAGCCGTCGGAAGCTGCCCCGTGATGTCGAGCGTCGCTCGACGGATAAACGTGGCGTCGTCACACAGACCGGACGGCGGAATGCCCAACTGCTTCAGCCGTGCATAAACGAGTTGATCAATAAACGTCTTCTGCGGCGGGAGTGTTTCCACTGGAAGGCCCTGCGGGATGACAGCGCGAAACACAGCCACTTGTCCCTGAAACCGCACCATCACCGCGGCTTCTCCTGGAGTATCTTCCACTGTGATGCGACCACCGGGTTCCGTGAAAACCATCTCCGGCTGATTGGCTTCATACGAGGCCAGCCGGGTCACATCGCGGGTCGAGCCATCGCTGTAATAAGCGACCACGGAGAGCTGCTGCTTCGTCGCAATGTTCATTTCCCGCACGGCGGGGATGACCTCGATCCGCTCCAGAGTCGGATCATCCGGCGACCCACCAGGTGATCCCTGACCGATCCAGTTGGAAATCAACTGCCATTCGTACGTGCCCGGTTCCATGCGTTTGCCACCGCCGTGAGGCAACACGTTGGCCGGTTTGAGCAGCAGCAGACTGAAGTCCGGATCCGCGGGAAACAGTCGCCGCCCGCGCTCTTCATGCACGAGATACTCGTAATCGTCTTCCGGATAGAAACCGAGCAGCGACAGTTTGAATCCATTCTGTCCGTCTGACTTGCCATGACATCCGCCCGAGTTACATCCCAGCCGAGTAAAAATCGGGACCACCTCATCGACAAAGTTGACCGGCAGTTCCTCGCTGCACTTCTGCACCTTGAGACTGACAGTCGCCGTCTTTCCATCGGTTGCACGAACGGTGACAATGGCATCGCCATCAACCATTGGAGTGACGAGCCCGTCCTGTGCCACAGTCAGCACCTGCGGTTGATCAACCGCGTACGCCACATCGTGCGTGAGGTCGTGTTTCTGACCACTCGAGTAAGTGCCCGTGACGACAAACTGCTTGCGTGCATTCTTCCCCGTCAGCACAGGCTGCCCTGCAGTCTCAATCCCGATCGAGACCAGGTTGCCCTTCGGTCCCAGTCCAGGAAAGTCCGCCGCAGACACAACAGTCGAAATGAGTAATCCGGAAATCAGGACGATCGATCGAATTGACTGCATCACCATCTCCAGAGAACTGACACTGGTTGACCTGTACTTCTTAACTTGTCGACGATTCTGCCCTGCCCCGGTTTACCTTGCGGCAGCCGGGATTTCGAAGACGCGTGCGGTACCATCGCCGTTGGACAGCAGAGTCCGGCTGCCGTCCGCGGCGTAGTTGGCGTAGTTGCCAATCGAGCCGACGCGTTGCTCGAACAGAGGCTTGCCATCCGCAGGATTCCACACTCGAAGCTGTCCGGCATATCCATAAGACAGCAGCCGCGTTCCCTGCGGGTTAAACGCCACGCAGTGGATGTAGTCTGTGTGTCCTTCCATCGTGAGCTTCTCGGCCCCGGTCAGCAGGTCGAACAGATGCACTTTGCGATCAGCACCAGCGGCCGCAATCGTCTGTCCGTTGGGATGCACGGCCACCGAGTACATCGTCTCACTCAGTGTTGCGAGCTGCTTTAGCTGCCGCCCGCCGGCGACATCCCACAACCGGATCGAATTATCCGCCCCGGCCGAAACAATCAGTGACTCATCGGCACTCAGGGCGACTGCATGCACAGCTCCAACATGGCCGTTCAACTGAAACTTCTGCTGCCCTGTCGTTGCGTCCCAGATACGGATCGTCTGGTCGGTACTGCCCGAGACGACTGTCTTCCCATCGCGACTGATGGCCACCGAATAAACCGGCCCGCCGTGATTGAACTGTCGCAATTGAACGGGCGAGGCGTACGCCCACTCGGTCACCTGACCGTCTGCCTGAGTCGCCCAGACACTGCGGTTGTCTCGCGAGAATTCGATGCGCGTCAGTGGCTGAGCTGTCACGACTTCCTGATGCAGAAACAGCTCGATACCCGACTGCGGTTGATTCGGCGGAATCACCGGTCCGAAGATTCGCAGTGTGTTCTTTTCGTCAACGGCCGCCAGCTTCTGATTATCCGGCGAATACGCCAGGCGAGTCACCGGACTGCCGACCTCAATCGTCTGCAGAAGCTGAGCGTTGCCCGCATTCCACACGAACACCTTGCCGTCCGATGTCCCGGCGGCGACACGCTGGTTATCAGCACGGGTGGCCACACACTTCGGTTCACCGGCCAACCCTTCGAACTTCCGCACGACGTTGCCGCTGTTCACGTCAGTCATGACAACCGAACTGTCCGGCGAGCACGTCACCACCTGCCCGCCGCCAGCGTACATCGCCATGTCGGAGATTGATTTCCCATGAGGCGTGATGGCACGAATGATTGACGTCTTCGCCGCGACGAGCGACTGGTCTTTCGCTCCGGACACCAGCGTGATTCCATCGCTCAGCCAGCGAACTCCAGTACCGTCCTTCGCATGTGACTCAAACGACTGCAGCAGCACGCCGGTGGCCAGATCCCACACGCGGACCTGTCCGTCGTCACCGAATGCTGCAGCCCGCAGACTGTCGGATCTCACGGTCACGCTGCGCAAAGCCGTCGGATGTTCAATACTCCGAACCAGCGAACCATCAGCAGGATTCCAGACTCGGAGCGTTTTGTCCGCACTCGCGCTGAGCAGTTGCTGGCCGTTCGGCGTGACGGCCAGTTCCGTGACCTCACCCGTGTGTCCTTCGAGTGTCCGTTCCAGTGCTCCATCAGCCGCCTTCCACTGGCGAATCTTTCGGTCTTTGCCGGCACCGAAGACTGACGCACCATTGGCTGTGTAAACGATCGCTGTGGCGCCGCCGGTCAATCCCTCCCACAATCGTTCGGGCTGCGGAGCCTCGCCTTCCTTCTGGTTGATGATCGAGTCGATCGTCCATTGTTTGACCGTGCCTTCGCTGCCCGCCGTCGCGAACCGCTGATTGTCCGGATGAAACGCGACCTGACTCAGAGCCTTGTCATGAGCCGCCACACTGCCGCGTTCGACTCCGTCGCCGAAGTTGAGCAGCCGGAGCCGACCGACATCGTCTGCAACACAAATCAGAGAGTTGTTCGGCTGAACGGCTACCGAGGTGATCAGCCTGTCAGACTTTGGAAACTCGCGAGCAACCTGGCCGCTGTTGACGTCAAACAGTCGCAGCGTCCCGTCAGCCGCGCCGACGATTGCCGTCGGCTGATTCGTCGGAATCGCGATGCCCGTCACCGCGGCTGTCACGCCGGCCAGGTCGCGCTTCGTCGGAATCGGTAACTGCCAGAACCGGATGACTCCGTCGCCACCGGTTGAGATGAGCTGCTGGTTGTTCGTCGGAAACGCCAGCCCGGTGACCCCGCCGGCGTGCTGTCCGATCCCGCCCTGGACAACATCGAGATACGGGCTCCAGACGAGAACCCGTCCGTCAGCATCACCAGTTGCGAAGTACGCCGCATCGTTCCGCCATGCGGCGGCCGTGACTGCCTCGCGATGTCCGCTGCGCAATGAGTAATCGCTGCCCGCTGCGAACTGAGGTTTTTTTGCCGCGATCGACTGTGAGACTTCGCTCAGATTCCACAGACGAACGGTTTTGTCGGCGGCTCCCGAAACAACCAGATTTCCGTCCGGACTGATGGCCAGCCCGCCCGCAACTCCCTGGTGCCCGGTGAGTGACAGCACAGGCCGCGGCTGCGGCACATCCCACAACCGCAGCGTGTTGTCCTGGGCTCCGGTGACGAGCGTCCGCCCATCGCCGCTGATGGCCGCGCAATACAGCGGCCCGGTGTGCCCGTTGTACTGGCGAATCTCCTTACCTGTGGCGAGATCCCAAAGTCTGACGGATTCATCCGAGCTGACAGTGACAGCTCGCTCGCCATCAGGAGTGAACACTCCCATCAGTACGGGCGCCACATGTCCGTGAAGCACGCCAGAGTTCCCGCCTGCGGTCGGCGCGTCCTGAGAGAAACCGATCCGATTCAGGCCCGGCCCGACGACAACCGCGCAAAGAAGAATGATAAACCACGACCGCAGGAAACAGATTGTCATGAACTCCTCCAGAATCACACCCGAAGGAGGGCCGCTTCAAAGGAAACCCCAGGACGTGGATGTTTCCGGGCGGAAGGTGCAATTCGAAGACTCAGGCAGGACTGCATAAACACGACCCGATCAGCCTGGATTGAACGAGAACTTCCTGCAGCAATGCGAAGGACTCGTCATTCACACTTAACGGGCCGCGTTTGAGGAGCCGGAAACCGGTGTTGAATCGGTTCCAGCCAAGCGGAAGATCGTATCAACAATTGCTTGCGCGTCGAGCCTTTGGCCTTCGACTGCAGCAATGGTTCACTGCCCCATCGATTCAGCGTAACGATCAATCTCCAATCGGATTTCCGTTGCTTTCGGCAAATGAACTCGGACCGTCCAGCCATCGTCAATACCGCGATCCGGAATGACTCGCAGTCCGATGCCGTGATGCAGACTCTGGCTGAGCAACAGCGAACGCAGGTGTTGTGACCAGCAGCACCTTGATTTCTCGAACGAGTCCCGAGGTGTGATCGTCAGACACCCACGCTGGCCCTGCATGGAGAAGACCGACCGTTGGCAGAGGGCGGTTTACAGGAGCTGTGAGTTTCATGGCTGCCGACTTCCAGTAAACCACAGTCGAGTGGTGGAGTCGGTCTTGAAGAAATGCAGCAGCAGTCCGCCCAGCTTGTCGATGCCGGGGCCGGCATGATGTGTGCCGTCGCCTCCAAAGTCGCGTTCTTCCGGGTGGTAGCAGCCCGTTGAAGAAATCGGGTTATGGGACGACGCAAACGGAGTAGCGTCTGCAGTCGGGGGGAGGCGTTTTCGGACGCGGCTGCTTCGTCAGAAGCCTCAATGCCGCGCTGATCGTGTTCAGGAGCCTGGTAGTTGCAGAACAGAGAAGCTGAAGAGGCTGCAACGCCGCCGACTGGCGGGGTTTGCCGGTCCCGAACAGGGCTCTCATCAGCAGGCCGAGGTTGTGAGCGGCCACCGTCACTGAGTAACGCTTGTTGATTTTCTCCAGGCCTCGCAGCCACGTTCGGCGGGCGCCGCCGGTTTCGCAGATGTGGGCGAAGCTGCGTTCGACACGCTCGCTGCGGAGTTTCTGCAGTTGCCTGCCCTTGGGCCGTTTCATCCGGCGGCGGTTGTTCGTGACCGCACGCACGACCTCGTCGCACTTGTCGGTCCACTTCCGCTGGCGCGGTGACGAGGGCTCGGGGATGTACGTTCTCAGACCCAGTTCGTCGCAGCCGGCCAGCTGGGCGTTGGCGTGGTAGCCCTTGTCCGCAGCGACTTCGGTGATGACTGCGTCACTGACAGCTCGCTGCAGATTTTCCTGTGCGTCAATGACGGCGTCGCACAGCGTCTGCGAGTCCGGTTCGGTACCGTCCTGCACGGTAGCCGAAAGCACGAACTCGGAGTCCAGATCGACCGTATGTTCGGCTTTGTAGCCCAGGTGCGTCCGACCGTCCTTCATCTTCACAATGCGGGCATCGTCGTCGACCGGAGACTTCCAGTCGTCATTGGACACCTTCTTGCCCTTGCGGGAACGGTCGAAGCGACGCAGTTCCTCGTCGGCGGGTTCGTCGTCGTCTTCGATCAGCCCATCCTCATCCATCAGCCGTCTGAGATACTGCTTCCAGTCCTCATCCGTGTCGCGACGAACGATCGACTTCATCGCCGCATTCGCTTCCAGCAGCGTCGCATCAACACCGACCTGAGTTCCCGAGATCAGCTTCCGTTCGCGAGCTATCCCCAGCACGAACGCAAAGACTTCGTCTGCAACTTCGATGGGATAACGGTCGCGAATCCGCGTCAGCGAACTGTGGTCCGGAGACTTCTCCGTCAGATCGAGCCCCAGAAACGACCGCAGCGACAGACTGTCCGCACACCGCCATGCAATGCCTCGCTGAGAATCGATCCCCTCGAAGTACCCGACGAACAGCATCCGGAAATAGACGCCCGGAGCAACGCCGGGCCGCCCGTTCTCCGCGTAGTACTCCTCGACCAGGTCTTCCACAAACCGGTCGAACCCCGCCTCGGCCAGCAGCCGGTTGAGCCGCTCATAAAACACGTGCCCCGGCCCGGCGGGCAACGCCTGCGTCGCCACCCACAACTCCCCCTGCCGTTCCTCCGCCCGCCGCCGCATCGCCATCACGGTTCCTCCCTGACCATTCCATCGGCAAACAGTACTGTCCCTGCTGATGCCCGCCAGGTCAGTTTTTCAACGGGCTGGTAGCCGTCGGCACGGGGGATGACTCCGTTATCCCACAGGTAAGGGCCCCAACTCAGCCACTGAGCTTTGACCGGACCTTTCGCGCCATCGAAGTTCAGAGCCGGCTCACCTTTGAGCTGTTCTTCGATCAGCCATTTCACCGAGAAGCCGGACTCGTAGGCGTATGGTTCGGGATTGAGCCGCGTCTCCGCAAACCCGCCGTAGGTGCGGCTGGAGAGGTACACCAGCTTCACGTTTGGAAAACGCTGCGGCAGCAGTTGCACGATGCGCGTCAGTTCCTCCTGCAGTTTCTGAGCGTAGTCTGGAAAGCCCTGTGTCGGCCCAGCGTCCGCCTGTTTGATCCAGACGACCTGCACCTGTGCCCGAGTGACACCGGCCGCCTTGAGACGCTCATCAACCACGGTCCAGTACTGAGTGCCCCGGCCATTGTCCTCGGGATCCTGAATGGCCGCTGCCGTCATTCCGCCCTGAGCCCCGTTGACGAAGACGACGTGCGGATTCCTGTGCCGTTCGTTAGCCAGCGCCTTGTTAAACCCCATAGAAATCTGCGCCGTGTTACTCATCCCGACCGACAGCAGCACGATGGAACCGTCCGCTGCGGCGTTACCTTCGAGGTCCAGCGGCTGGACCGTTCTGGCCAGAGCGAGCCCGGCGGCTTCGTGCGCTGCAGGGCGTTCGTTCGTTCCGCCGGGATACAGTCCGCCTTCGAATCCCTGATACTCCTTCTGACCCAGTGCTGTCAGCGGCACCAGATTGTCGCTTTCGACTTTCGGCAGCGACGGACGGGCCGGTGTGCTGTCGGCTGGCTTGAACGCAACAACGACAGACTTTTCGCCCCGCAGGGCAACCTTGAAGAAGACGTCAGCCCCAGCCTTGATCCCGGAAAACCGTTCGCGCAGGTTGCCGCCGGTTGCCCCGAGCACAATCGCATCCTCGGTCAGTTCGAACTTCTCGTCGTTGCCGTCAACGGTCATAGTCACAACTCGCTGGTCCACGTCGAGTGTCGCGATCTTACCGCGGCGAATTTCTCCACGCTCGGTCAATGGCCCGGTCTGTTGCCCATCCGCTCTGCCGGAGTCCTCGCCGACAAGCTTCAAACCGATCAGCACCTGCTCACCGTCGCGCTCGCGCGCCAGGAACATCACTGCCGCTCCGGCCTTGACGCCATTGTCCGCGATCGGCTGTCTGATCGGCCTGTTCGCAGCGCTCATCCAGCGAGTGTCAGGGGTGATCGCACAAGTGATGTCCTTGCCTTCCACCGTAATGACGACGGCGTCTTTGGAGATCTCTCTGATCTTTCCACGCTGCGGCACGTCCTGAGCCTGAAGCGAAGTTGCCAGCAGCAGCAAAGCCACCGGGATCACAAACGGCGTACGAGTCATGTTGTTGTCCTCACTGAGTTATCACGGGAAGCGGATCAGTAATCCGCGATTGACCCATCTTTAAGCGTCGCTCCCGGCCAGCGATAACTCTGCGGTTTGGCGGCTTCGGTCTGCAGCAGCTTCTCGTCGACTTCAACTCCCAGACCCGGCCCGGGCGGAAGTCCGATGTAACCATCCTTGTCAAGCTCGAAGGCCATGCGCGTCAGCCCCTGCTTATTGAAGCCGGCGTTCTGTGGATAGAACTCGTGGATCAGCAGGAATGGAATCGACGACACCGTGTGCAGGCTCGCCGCGATCCCTAGGAACGTCGCCGTGCAGTGCGGTGCGATCGGCACGTGATACGCTTCGGCGAGCGTCGCAATTTTCTTCATCTGGCTGATGCCGCCGGTGTGATTGCAGTCCGGCTGCAGAACGTCGAGGCAGCGTTCATGGAGATAGGGGATCATGCCCCAGATCGTGCGGTCGCGTTCGCCTGCCGCGAGCGGAATCCTGATCTGCTCCTTGAGCCGCTTGAAGACTTCGATGTTTCCCGGTACCGCTGGCTCTTCGATAAACAGCAGGTCGTACGCTTCGAGCTTTGACGCCAGTTGAATCAGCGTCGCCGGAGGCACAGCCGAATGCGCATCGAACATCACGGCTCCGTCATGGCCGACATTCTCTCGCGCCCGCGCAATCGCCTGCACCATGCGATCAATGTCAGCCGGCGTGCCCGAGTGCTCATAAATGCCGTGCGGCGGAACCTTCTGCGCCTTATCGGTGTGGTAAACGCGAATGCGATCCCGAGTCGGTCCGCCCAGCAGACGATACACCGGCACGTTCCACAGTTTCCCGGTCAGATCCCACAACGCGATGTCGATCGCCGCGATCGTATGCACCATCAGGGCACCGCCGCGCATGTCGCGATGAGCCCGGAAGAGCTTCTGCCAGATGTACTCGATGCGCGTCGGATTCTCGCCGTCGATCAGCTCGAACAGTGACTGGGCAAGGATCCGCGCGGGCCGGGGATCGACTCCTTTCAAATCGCCCCAGCCGCTGATCCCGTGGTTAGTTTCGATCTTCACGTACACGACCGGACCAACCCAATACAGCTTCATCCCGGTGATGCGAATGGTCGACGACCGGTCTTCCACCTGCGCCGCCGGATTCTGATCGTCACCGACGGCCTGATTGATGAACGCCGCCCCGGCTGCTGCCGCACCGAAACCTGTCAATAACTCACGACGTCCCAATGAATATCCGTCGTGCATTCCTGTCTCCTTCTTTCCTCAATCCATTCGACATGGTTGTTTACGGTAGGGACCAGTCCTTCTTCCGAAGGGCGTATCGGTCAGGTCAGAACGCCGGGGATCAGCTTCCAGCTTTGTGCGACTCCGGTGAGACGCTCCTGTCGGCCCTGATGTTCGAAGTACAGGTCGTCGGGGGCAATGCCCAGTGCTGTAAGGATCGTGGCGTGCAGATTCCTGACCGATTGTGGCTGTGTGGCCGCTCGCAGGCCGATCTCGTCGGTCGCACCGATCGATGCTCCGGCATTCACTCCGCCGCCCGCCATCCAGATGTTGAAGCCGTAGGGATTGTGATTGCGGCCGCTGCCGCCCTGCTTCATCGGTGTGCGACCGAACTCGCCGGCCCAGATGACCAACGTCGTGTCGAGCAGGCCACGCTGTTTCAGATCGGCGAGCAGCGCAGCAACCGGCTGATCGGTCTGAGAGGCATTACGGCGGTGGTAGTCAATGTTGTTGTCGTGCCCGTCCCAGCCGAGCTTGTCGACGGCGTTATAGGTCTGCACAAAACGAACGCCTTTCTCGATCAGTCGCCGGGCCAGCAGACACATGCGACCGTACTTCGCCTTCGCCGAATCGCTGTCGTGCAGGCCATAGGCGTCCTGAGTCTGCTGCGTTTCCTGTGACAGTTCGCCAATATCGAGCGCTGTGGACTGCATGCGGTAAGCGAGTTCGTAAGAGGCGATCCGGCCGTCGAGGTCCGGCACTCCCGGGCGTTTCGCCGCGTGCCGCCGATTCAGAGCCTGCGCAAAGTCGAGCGTCGAACGCTGCACGTCCGCCAGCCGTTTCGGCGGTGACAGGTTCAACACCGGTGAGCCTTCGTGCCGGAACTGAGTGCCCTGAAACGCTGCCGGTAGAAACGCGTTGCTCCAGTTTGCCGACCCGCCCAGCCCGCCGACCTGATACAGCAGCACATAGCCGGGCAGATTCTGGTTCGCCGATCCCAGGCCATAGGTCACCCAGGAACCCAGACTCGGGCGGCCGCCAAGAATGGCTCCCGTGTTCATGAGGTACGTGGCCGGTGCATGATTGGAACTGTCGCTCACCATCGATCGGACGACGCACAGGTCATCAGCATGTCGGGCGGTCTGAGGCAGCAGGTCAGAGAACCAGCGACCCGTTTCACCGTGCTGAGTCCACTTCCACGGACCGGACATCAGCTCGTCCTTGCAGTGATTGAAGACTCCGCCGACTTCGTCTTTGTGCTGCTTGAACGATTCCGGCACAGCCTTCCCGTCGAGCTTGATCAGCTCGGGCTTGTAATCCAGCAGATCGAACGTGGATGGTCCTCCGTATTGGAAGAGGAAGATGACCTGCCTGGCCCGCGGTGCGATCTGCGGCAATCGTTCGGTCAGAGGATTAAGTGGTCCCGGCGATTCCAGACCAGCGTCAGCCTTGAGTTCATCTGCCAGCAGCGCACTCAATGCCACGCTGGCAAATCCGGTACCAGAGCGGGCGAAGAAGTCACGTCGAGTCGAGTGATTCATGTGCGTCAGTCGATGTAAATGAACTCGTTGAGGTTGAATATGGCCCGGCACAGGTCGATCAGAGCCTGCCGCTGTGCTTCAGACTGAGGGACCGTAGAACGATGTCGTTTCGAGTGGCGTTCCAGCAGATCCCGCGAGAGTCTCTGCTCTTCGGAATCCGGGGCACGGCCAAGGGCCAGTTGAAAGACAGATTCCACAACATCTGTCTGCTGCACTCGATCAGCGAACGCTTCGGCGTATCTCACCGCAGCCGGACTGTTGAGCAGCATCAGGGCCTGAGGCGCTACAACCGTGGTATCGCGACGGGCACACGACACCGTGGTGTCCGGCAGGTCGAACGCCTGCAGAAACGGAATCGGCAGGCAGCGTTTCCGGACGAGGTACAGACTGCGGACATCGGTGGCCTCGACCGGATCAGTGTACCATCCCTGCCGCCGCCCACCGTCCTTGCCTTCAATCGCTTCGAGAATCGCCGGCTGAGCATGCAGCAAATCTTCCGGCACTGCTGGCCACACCGGCTTGCCGCCTTCGTACGTCTTCAACAACCCGGACACTGCGAGCAGACTGTCACGCAGAGTTTCAGCGTCCAGCCGCCGCACGTTCTGTCGCCAGAGCAGCCGGTTCTCGGGGTCGACGTTGCCAGCTTGCGTCTTGTGCGGCAGGTCCTGGCTGCTCGCACGCCGCCAGGCTTGAGACATCACGATGGCCCGATGCAGGCGCTTGATCGACCACCAGTCGTCGACGAAGGCCGCGGCCAGCCAGTCGAGTAACTTCGGATGGGTCGGCCGGGCACCGGTGACTCCGAAATCGTTTGGCGTCGCGACCAGCCCCGTGCCGAAATGCTGCTGCCAGATGCGGTTCACGATGACGCGCGCCGTCCACGGATTTTCGGGCGAAGTAATCCAGTTCGCTAGAGCCTGCCGGCGACCCGTCGTACTGCCTGACGGAGCCTCAATCATCGCCGGTCCCGGATACAGCACCGCAGGATAGCCGGGAGAGACTTCCTCGCGAGGATCACGAAAGACGCCCTGATACAGAACGCGAGTGACCGGAGCTATCGGTCCGGAGTCGGTCGCTCCCATCGTGACACGTGGTGCGCGTTTCCGCGTTTCATGGCTCGCGATCTCCTTCGCCAGTTCCGCGTGACGTGACTTTCCTGGCTCCTTGTCCTTGTCAAGATTCGCCTGTTCGCTCTTGAGCTGTTCGATCTTCCGATCGATCGCCGCATTGTGCCGCTCGATCGACTCGCGTTCTTCCGGAAGTTCGATCATCAGGTCGTCGCGAAGTTTGACGCCGGCAAAGAATGCACGCAGCCGGTAGTGGTCAGCCTGAGACAACGGGTCGAACTTGTGGTCGTGACACTGGCAGCAGGACATTGTCAGGCCGAGAAACGCCGCAGCCGTTGTGTTGGTCAGGTCGGCCATCATTTCGGCACGCAGCCGGTCTTCTTCCTGAAAGATCGACGCTGTGCTGTCCCACTGGCCCAGCCGAAGGTAGCCGGTCGCGACGAGCGCATCGGCCTCCGCAGAATTTTGAGGAGGCCCGTTGACGAGTTCGTCACCGGCAAGCTGCTCGCGAATAAACTGATCGAACGGCTTGTCCGCGTTGAACGAACGGACGACGTAGTCACGATACATCCAGATCAGTGGCCGGAATTCGTCGCGCTCATAACCATTGGTGTCGGCGTATCGCACCACGTCGAGCCACAGCCTGGCCTGCCGTTCGCCATACGCTCGCGACCCCAGCAGTCGATCGACCAGCGTCCCATAAGCGTCGGGAGACCGATCGTTGACAAACGTCGCGATTTCGTCCGGTGTTGGCGGCAGCCCTGTAAGGTCGAACGTCAGCCGTCGAATCAACGTGCGCCGGTCGGCTTCCTGGACAGGTTCGATCGCAGCTGTCTTAAGCCGATCGTCAATGAAACTGTCGATCACTCTTTCGGAGGGCACACCAGAGCCGTCTTCCTGAGGCAGTGGAGTTGGTCCCTGTCCTAGTGCGATCGGCTGCAGCGACCACAGGTCCAGTCGTTCTCCGTTGAACAACTGACGTATCGGATTACGGGAATCTTCGAAAGCATTCCCGACTGCTTCCACCTTCGGAGTCGGGCGGAAGGCCAGGTGGCCTCGTCCGGGGGACCACGCGTCGAGGTCGCTGATCGAACGGCCCAGCAGGATCGCATCAAACAATGTCTCGCCGCTGGGAGTCGCCATCAGCGAGAGGCCGGTCACGTTGCAGTCGCCAAGGTCTTTCCACAGGTCGATCGTTACGACCGTCCACTCTGCAGGAGCGCCGGCACCGACCTCGATTGCATCCATTCCCGTTGCGTTCGGTCCCGCGACATAACGACCGCCAGGCGCCGGCGAGGCCTTCGCGGGTGGCCACTTGCCTTCGCGAGCGACCTCCAGCATCGCTCCACCGCCACCGATCTTTTTCCATGCGTAACGCAGAAAGCGGTACTCGCCGGGCTGCGGCTTCTCGCGGAGGGCCAGCTTCCAGTCGGCGATCTGCTCGGCAAACTTTTCGCGAGGTGACACGGCGATCGCCAGCGAACCGCGATGTGTGTCCTCTCTCTCAATTCGAATCTTCGCCTGGCCTTTGTTCAACGTCGCCAGAAAGGGTTCTTCATCATCAAACAGCACCAGAACCGGCTGAGGCCACACAGCTCCGTCTTTAATCCAGTTTGTCAGTGTCTCGATGTCCTTTTCAGGCAGCCGATCTTTGGGTGGCATCTGCAGGTCCGGATCGTCAAAACGAACTGCTTTTATGAGCAGACTCTTCCCGGCGTCGCCAGGCACAACAGCCAGTCCCGAGTCACCTCCTCTTAACGCTGCTTCCAGCGAATCGAGTCGCAAACCGCCTTCCTGTTTGTCGGCTCCGTGGCACGACATACACTTTGTTTTCAGCAGTGGCTCAACCGTCCGCACAAACTGACGGCCAGCGTGCTCGGCCTCTACTCGCACCGGACTGCTGCTGCTGACCAGTGCCGCCAACGCGATCGTTCCGAAAGTGATGCCGGAATCTCTCCGAATAGAAGCCATTCGCTCGTCTCGTTCGTCTGCTGGTCGATTCACTGTTCTCCGATGCAGTACAGGCGGCGATCGGATCGCAGGTAAATGCGGCCGTCGCTGACGATCGGCGATGCGTTGGTGCGGCTCTCGTCGTCTTCGATGACATTATGAGCCAGTAATTCGAACTCGGGTTTCGCCGCGACCACAAACGCGCCTTTGTGCTGCGACACGAAGTACAGCCGGCCAGCGGCCAGCACCGGCGATGACCAGATACGTTCCGCACCAGGCAGGCGTTCCTCGTAAACGAGTTCTCCTGTTTCCGGGTTCTGGCAGCAGACAGTACTGCCGTCGCGAGTCCAGTACAGGTGCCCTTTGTAATAGACCGGCGACGACACGTTGGGGCCCTTGTTAAGACGCCAGACTCCGTGAGATTCGCTGACATCTCCGCTGCCTCCAGTGCGCACGGCCAGCGAGGTATGACCGCCACCAACGGCGTAGACCACGTCATCGTGATAGACGACGCTCGGGCAGACATAGCGATGTACGCCTTCAGCCCGCCACAGTTCCTTGCCGCTGTCGGGATCAACGCTGATCACGTGATTCTGCACGCTGACGACGAGTTCCGTGCGTTCCCTGCCGGGCACGAGCACCGGTGTATTCCAGGCCGAGCCAATGCCGCCGGTCTTCCAGACTTCGTCCCCGGAATCCTTGTCGAGCGCGACCAGCGAGCCACTTTCCACACTGGCGTTGATGATGACCAGATTTCGGTAAAGCACTGGTGAGCAGCCCGAACCCCAGCCGCTCGTGCGATCACCCACGCTGGCCTGCCAGATCTGCTCGCCATTGAGGTCGAAGCAGTACACACCCGACTTGCCGAAGAAGACGTACAGCCGCCTGCCATCGCTGACAGGAGTGCTGGCCGCATAACCGTGATAAGAACCTTCGCCCTGGTATTTGTGTTCGGGCAACGTGGGCTCGAAAGTTTTGTGCCAGACGACATCGCCATTCGACCGGCTCAGGCACAGCAGGTGACGTGAGAGGTTGTTCTGATCGCCCTCCGCCGGTTCCAGTCCATAGCCGGAGTAACAGCTCACGAAAATGCGATCCCCGACCGCGATCGGGCACGACGCACCCGGCCCAGGCAGATCAGCCTTCCAGACGATGTTCTCCGTTGCGGACCAAGTGGCTGGAATCCCGGTTTCGTCACTGATTCCCAGACCATGCGGACCACGAAACTGACTCCAGTCAGCAGCCTGAAGCGGTATGGAAACCAGGATTGCAGAGAGGAACATCCACAGGTAAACGCCGTTTCGCATGTCGAGTCTCCCCAACCCGCAATGGGACATGTAGTCATGAATCCTGGACGCTGATCGTCGCAGATTAAGTCTGATCACTCGATGAGGTTTTAGCCCTCGGCGTCGATCAGCTTCACCTGGTGTTGCTGCCTCGAATTCTATTCCGGTCGATCAAACTTCTGCATTGCAGCCTCACGAAATGCGTTCTGGCTCTTACAGACGTAACCTCGAAAGGTCCGCACCTTCATTTTACAGAATCCCGGTGATCAAATGGTCCAACAGGTAATCGACACAACATCTGGAACAGTCAGTTCCAGACTCTCTTCTGCAGTCTTTGTCGCGCTGCTTGCGACGGTGGTCGCGAGCAGCACTGATGCTCAGTCACGTGTGCCATCATGGGATGCGCGCGGATCCGGACTGCTGCCGCGGCAGGGAATCGCGTGTCTGGATGTCGCTGACGACGGGACGATCGTTGTCGGCACGATCGCGTCGGCGGGGCAGCCAAATGTGATTGCATTGGACGGGTCCGGGCGCATCCTGTTCCGGCAGCAGGCGGGCGAGCGGTGGATCGGCGACGTTGCCGCCGTGTCACGAGGACGGCACTACGCGCTGTGTACGACCCCGGCAGGTCGCGCGGAAGATTTTCCAACGGTCTTTGCCTTTGGTGAGAAGGTGGTTGAAGTTCCGCCTCAGCTCGGGCAGTCGGCTTATCCTCGAACGGTGTTTCACTATGGCGAGCACAGTAATCACACGGGGACGCACGTCGTTGGATTCAGTGGTGGAGCCGTCGCGTTGTACGGCAACCGGCTTATGTGGCTCGATCAGCCTGGTTCTGAGGCAACTGCGACAGCGAGTATCCCGCTCGTTGAGGATGCAGTCACAGTCTCGCTGGCCGTGCATCACAGCGGCGTGGCGGTCGCCGGGTTTGCAATCACTGCAGATACCAGCGTCGACCGCTCACGGAACCTGTTCGTTCTGGAACCGGGCAGGACGACACCACTCTGGTCACGACAGCCGGTCACAGAAGTCGGCAAGGCGGCTCCGCCCGAGAAGGGCCGCTACGGCACACCAACACTGCCGGACGGTACGCGCGGGGAACTGCCGCAGAACGATTCGCCCGTGTTTGCACCATTGTCGATTGCGGTCGATCGCGAGCCGCAATTGACTCGAATTGCCACCGCCGACTACCGGGGCTGGCAGCGATGGATTCGATCGTCAGCGACGGGCCGTGAGCAGAATTACGGAACGCGTTTCGTCCCGACTCAGCCCACGGTCACGGTCTATGATTCAGTGGGGCAGACGATTCGCCGGTTTGAGCCGGGACAGTTCAAGACTGCCGGGTGGATCGATCTGGCGTTTCTTCCAGGCGCAAAGCAGCTCGTCGCCTGGCCTCATCACTGGACATGCCGCGGACTCGCGGGACAGACGATGCTGCCGGTCGATGACGACTCCAGAACGATCTGGCTCCTTGATATCAACTCCGGCGCCGTGCAGTCGCTGGAATTGCCCGATGCTGTCGGCGATCTCGCCATCGCCGACGACGGTACAATCGCCGCGACATGCTGGGATGGGCGGCTCTATCGATTCGCGGCCGACGCGTTTCAAACAAAGGCAGTGCCGGACGGAACAGAAGTCGGCGGCCCGGCACTGGTCGAGGCTCATCCTGAGGGCGGATTCGTTGTGGCGCGGACGAGTGGCGACATTCGTGTGTTGAACTCGTCGGGCGAAACAGTGGCGGCTGTCGATCTTGCTGAGGCGATCCAGCCGACGACTCCGACGTGGGTGGCCGACGCAAAGGCAGAACGTATCGCCGACGGCGTGTGGCAGCTTCCAGGCGGACGTGTCGAAAGTGATCTGGGCGGACAGCGGATTATCGAAGCACCCGATGGTCTGATACTGATCGAGGGGCACGCGGGACTGTCGTTTGAACGCGAGTGGGCGGCGATCGAAGCGGCGGGTCTCAATCCTCGCCGCGTCCGTTACGTCCTGGCGACTCACGAGCACGGAGATCATGCGCCGGGAGCTTACCTGTGGCGTGTGGCAACCGGCGCTCAGTTTGTCTGCAGCGACGAGATGGCATACACGCTGCAGCACCACATTCCGCTCAGCACGGGATACGGACTGCATCCACCGATTCCGACCGACATCACACTGACCGCAGACAGGACACTGAATCTCGCGGGACTTCAGGTCAGGGCCGTGCGGTTGCCGGGTCATACGGCGGGGTCGATGGGCTGGCTGTTCCAGGCGGAAGACAAACGATACCTCGCGATCGGCGATCTGATCATGCCGGACGGCGTGCTGGGATATGCTGGCAGCATCAATTTCAGCGCGACCGATGTCCTGTCCAGTCTTCGGAAGATCGACGCGCTGGGAGTGGACTTCGTCCTGCCGGGGCACGGGCCGATCACCGGTCCGGATCGTTACATCGCTGCCGGCATTGGTGTCGGACAACATGTCGGCTGGGGCAGGATTCGCCCGGAAGAACCCGATCCTCGATTCCGGCTGACGCAGGACAACGTTCAGGTCGTCGCCTGGAACATCGGAGCAGCGTCGGCTGACATCGGTGACTTCAACGGCGACAGTCGGCCCGACATCGCCGTCGTGACGCCCACCGATGACGAAGACGGCAGCCGCGTTCATGTGTTTCTCAATCACAGCGGGACATTCCGTACCGCCGCCGATCACATCCTCGCGGTCCCGGACGTGTCGAACGCCAGCAAGTTGCGAGTGCGTGAACTGAACGGCGACGGCGTCCTGGATGTCTTCGTTGGAGGCCAGCAGTCCGCGCTGCTGCTGTCCGCTGAAAAGTTCCCCGCTTATGACCTCGTGGCGCTGGGCTTGTCGGAAGGCAATCAGGTGCGGCAGGCCGACGTGGATGGTGATGGACGGCCTGACATTCTCGTCAATCGCAAGTTCGGGGTGTTCGAACGCGTCGCGAAGGACAATGACGGACGAACGACGCTGCTGCCACTCGCATGGAAACTCGGCGGCCCCTACGCCGATCTGCTGTCCCTCGACCTGAACGGGGACAACCGCAACGACCTGGTCAGCTCATACGGCCACGTGTTGTTGCGTGATGCGCAGGATAAACTGCCAGCCGATCCGTCTCTCACGCTGCCCACGGCATCGGAACGCGACTGGAGCTGTCTGGGTGCTGGCGACTTCAACGGCGACTCGCGACCGGACGTGACGCTGACGTCATACGGCCAGGGGCCAGTGAAGATGCACGTTTTCTACAACCGAGGTGACGTCAATCACCCGTTTGGAGATTCACCTGACGCAACAATTGACCTCGATACATTGCCGATTGAGAAGAAGATCAATGGCCCGATGCTGCGCGACTCTGTCCCCGCGGCAGATTTCAATGGCGACGGAATCGACGACCTGATCGTCGGCAAAGGCCAGGATCAGCGGATTCTGGTTCTGACCGGCGGCCTCGAAGGTCTCAGCCTTGAGCGATCGACGGCCCTCGACCTCGATTACCGACTGCACTACGAGACCTGCCTGTTCCCGGCCGATTTCAACGGAGACGGACGCCTGGACATTGCGGCTCTGGGCAACACAAAAACCGGAGTCGGCGCCGGCGGCCCGCTGGCGGTTTATGTGTATCTGCAGTGAGAACACGGTTCCTGATTTCAATGAAACAGGTTGATCGACGAACTGGATGAAGACTCGTTTCAAGCAGATCCGCGTACAGGTTTCTCGAATTGATCGTCCATGTCTGCTTCGAGACATGTGCGACGATCCACTCCGACCATAACGGCGATCATTGGAAGCCGTTTGCACAGGTTAGCTTCGCCACTGTCGTATCGAGCGGGGAAAGGTCCTTGAGGGGGTGCCTTCATGCTTTTTGTCGCCGCTTGACACGCTGATATATCATCAGTATCACTCCGGTATATCATCCGTCAGGTGGCGATACCAGGCAGCGAAATGACGCAGATCGATGTTGAACAGCCAGACACCTTGGCTCGGAAAATCTATGACGGGCTGTGCCGCGAAATTACTTCGGGCAAGCTGAAGCCGGGAACGGTTCTGTCGCGGCGGAAGATTGCTGCCGCCTACGGGACGAGTTACGTGCCCGTCATCGAAGCGATGGTGCGGCTCGAAGGGACGGGGCTGATCGAGACGGAGTCGTCTCAGATGGCCCGCGTCTGCCGGGTGACACTGGAATCCATCCAGCACACGTATGTCCTCCGCGAGGCATTCGAGACTCAAGCAATTCGGCTGGCCTGTGAGCACGCAACGCCTCAGGAAATCGAGGAGCTGTATCAGATGGCCGAGGACGTCCAGGCGAGCGTCCCGCAACCGGAAACGGCTGCTGACAGGCAGGCCAGCGAGGAAGGCCTCCGCGTGCATTGGCTGTTTCATCGCCGGATTGCCGAAATCAGCCGCTGTCCGTTGCTTGTCCAGGAACTGGAACGCGCTGAACTGCACCAGCGACTGCGGGCCAACTGGATTTATGTCCCGGAAATGGCTGAGCCGCCACGTCAGCACGCCATGCTGGTTGACGCCATTAAAGCCGCCGATGTCGAAGCGGCCGACGCGGTGATGCGGGCACATGTGCGGCTCGGTCTGGAAAAAGAGCTTCATCATTACCGACTGCAATCGACGAGGAGACAGGATTGACCATGCCTGCTCAGCAATCACCATCGAACTGGCTGCTTTCCAGGGCCAGCGATCTTGCCTGGGTTGCGGCGTTTTTCGCTGCCATAGCGATCTCGACTGACCAGTCATCGGCTGAGGCTGCGCCACCGGTCGCAAAACCACCAGAAGTGTCCCGCAAAACTGAAAGCAACAACGTCAGGGATTTCGGGGCCAAAGGCGATGGAATCGCGGACGACACAGCGGCGATTCAGAAAGCAATCGACACAGCGGCCGCGAATCCGGGTGGTGGCGAAGTTGTGTTTCCCAAGGGAACATATCTGCTCAATTCCACGTCGCCGAGCACTCATCCCTGGGCGTACTACAACCTGCAGATCGAATCAGGGGTGATGCTCCGTGGCGAAAACGGAGCGAAACTGCTTCAAGGCCCCAAGGGTCGGCATCCCGTGCTTGAAGACGCTGAAGGCGTTCGCAATTCGATTCTGGCATTCGGTTCTGATCACCAGATCATTCGGTTTCAGAACCCCGACTACAACGGTGGCTTCTATTCGCTGAAATCGACCACTGCGCGCAGCACCATGGCGACGCTCAAGTCGCCCACCGAGTCATCGAAGTTCAAACCCGGCGACTACATCGCGATCTATGAACGAACCGAGGGCGACGTCATTCCGACGGAGACCGGGCGCATCGTTTCGGTGGATGGTGTGACCGGTCAGCTCACACTCAGAGAACCGCTCAGCCGCTCGTTCGAGACACCTTCGATCGCCAATGTCACACACGTCGCGACAACGAACGTCGGCGTGAAGAACCTGATTATCGAAGGCTCCGAACCGCTGACGGTGACCGAGACGTTTGGCTTCGTCGCGGAAGACTGTCACTTCATCAACGACACATCGATTGGGGGCAAGAACGTCGTCGACTTCAACATGAACACGCTGAATGGCTTCCGCTTTTCCCGGAACCGGTTCACGTCCATCGGGCCGGGCTACATCGTGCTGGAGATGACGCAGCGCAACAGCCGCCACGGTGTGTGGGAAGACAACACCATCGAGATGATGCAGGGCGGCATGGGCGAATACGCCGCCGACATTCAGTTCCTCAATAACACCTTCACGATCCGTCCCGGCGACCACACCAGCGTGGGACTGATGATCGGCGGCCAGAACATCGTCTTCCGAGGCAACAAGGTCACCTGCGGAGCGATCACCGGTGGCGAAGGCTGGGGCTGCGTGCTGGCTGACTGCGTCGGCCCGGGCTACGACCGCTACGTCGGCAACATTCTGATCTCGGACAACACATTCACGTACGAGGGCGACGGAAACCAGCTCACCCACCTGGTCGCCCGCGACACGTCATTCACCGGCAACACCGTCGCGGTCAACGGCTCGTCAATGGGAATCCGCGCGGAAGGCCCGCCACCCCAGTCGCTGACCATTACTGGCAACACATTCCGGATGGGCACCGGACACGCGGTCTTCCTCTCCAGCTACGGCGTCGACGGTTCGACCGTCATCAGCAACTCGATCTCAGGTGCAGGCTCATACGGCATCTACATCGCCTCGCCGGACAAATCGGCAACCGGGAAGCACGTCATTCACAGCAACAAGGTCGATGGTTACCGCGAGCCAATGTTCATCGACCGCAAGTTGCATCCGGAAGCCGTCCTGACTGTCCCTGAATAAATGCAGGGCCGGTTTCCACCAGTCAACTGAATTGCCAACGATCATGGCCGGTAGGGAACCGGTTCCTTTGAACAAACGGAAATCATCAATGTTCAACCGAATCCAAACCGCATCCGCGATCGGCCTTTGTGCCGTCCTGTCTTTCTGCCTGGCTGGCAGTCCTGTATTCGCCGATGGTCGCCCGGACTGGTCGTACGACACTTACGACTACACCGAGACCGTCGAGCGGGGAGACATCAAGCAATACCGACTCGCTATTCCGAAAGGAGTCACCACGGTCAAAGGCATCCTGGTGGTCTCGAACTGCTTCGGGGGAGATTCCCGAGACTGGTACAAGGACGGGACGGCTTACGAATCCTTCATCAACATGCACGATTTCGCATTCATCGGCGGGAAACTCGACTGCTCGCACTACGAGGCTTACGACGCCTTTGTAAAGGCGCTGGCAGTTTGGGCCAAGGAATCCGGACACGCGGAACTGGTCAATGCGCCTTACCTGGCCACTGGAGTGTCAGCCGGTGGCGGCTTCGCGAGCACGCTGGTGACAAAGTGCCCGGAGAAGACGATCGGTGTCGTCATCGTCTGCGCCCGTCTGAACCTGACGGTCTTCGAACTGAAGAAGTACGACGAGAACAACCCGGTGCCCGTGCCCGAAGCGGTCATCCGGACTCCGGTCCTGAACATCACGGGCGAAACGGAGTACGCCGCGACTGTCATTGAGCCACCGATGGAAACCTGGCGGCCTCACGGCGCACTGTATGGCTGGGCGGAATCTCCCGGACGCGGGCATGAGTACAACGGCCAGGAACGGCTCGCCATGCCATACCTTGATGCCGTGCTGAAGCAGAGATACCCGTCGGACGGCGACGTCCGGAAAGCGCCACTGAAACTGAAGGATCCTGCCCCCGAAACCGCCTGGACCGCCGACGACACGACCTGGAAGAGCGGCCTGACAGCAATCGGTCCATCCCAGGAATTCAATGGCGATATTGGAAAGTCGAGCTGGCTGCCCGACAAAGACATCGCCTTCATCTATCGCGCATACGCGACATACGGCCGGAAGCTCAAACTCACGTCGCCGCTGCAGGACAACATTTACACGCGGATTTGTGAGCCGGGTTCAAGCGTCGTCATCAGTGTCGATACAAGCCAATTCCCCGACTGGACGAAGCTGGAATTCTACGACGGCTCCACGCTACTCGGCACCGTCACATCCGGAGCGACTCAGTTCACCGCGACCAACCTGACCCCCGGTTTCCACACGTTTTCAGTGCTGGGCACAGACTCTGCCGGGAAGGTCACGACGTCGGATTGCGGAATGATTGCCGTCCACAAGACGAACACGCCGGCCAGTGGCAATCCGGCTTCCGACAGTCGGAGCGTTCCGAAATCTGCGACTCGGGAATCGTTCACTGGAACAGCGTCGCGATCGGGCACGTTCAAGCGACCGTTGCTTGACGTGAACGGTACGCGATACGAATTAGAAGCATCCGCGACAGCCGACGGCTCAGTGCAAAAACTGCTGAAAAAATTCTCCGAAGGCGACACCGGCACGTACGTCATCAAGGGCGTGCAGGCGACCGTCAACGGAAAGGACGGCATCATCATCGACAGCATCACGCCGAGCGACGTGGTAGCTGGTGCCGGTCAGAAGAACCTTACCGTCCTGAAAGGCTTTGCTGGCGACAAGGGGCCAGGGACGAAGGCGCTTCCGGATAACGTGGGAGGCGTGGGGAATGAGCATGTCGTCGACTTTACGACCGCTCACTTCGTGGTTCACGACAAGCAGACCGGCAGAATGTTGCAGGAGAAGACGCAGACTGAGTTCTGGGCGGAGCTGGGTTTTCCGGGGATCGCGAAGCCGAATGATCCGCGTATGCTTTACGACCCGTTGACGGAGCGCTGGATCGCGACGATTGCGAATGATGCCGAGCACAAACTGTTTCTGGCCGTCTCCACAACGCCTGATCCGCTGAAACCCTGGAAGGCAACTCTCACCCCGTTCGAGTCGCCGGACTTTGGCTTTCGCATGGGTGTGGACAGGAATGGTTTCTACGGCTGCTGGTGGAACTACAACCAGGACACGCACACGATGATGACGGCGTGTGCATTGCCGAAGGATGATCTCATCGCCGCCGCCGGGCCCGACTTCGCCAACGTGCAGATCTTCAGAGACCTCGAAATCGAGAGCTTCCCGGCGACGGACACTGACCCGAACAAAGCTCCGGACGCGCCGGCCATTCTGCTCAATCGTCAATTCGGGAATTCTTTCGACAAGCTCTGCATGTACCGGATTACCTGGTCCGGCAGACGCGCGAGCATCTCAGAGCTGCAGACGATTCCACTCAGCCGCGAATACTTCGCTCCCAATGCAACGTCGCACAAGATGTCGGCAGCTCAACCGGCACCGGGAAGTCGACTGCGCGGCGACGAAGCTCGGCGAACGACCTGCGTCTATACACACAACGGGAGCGTGTTCACATGCAATGGTGCGAAACGCTCGCTGGAGTCCCGCTGCGGAATCTTCTGGTGCGAAGTGCGCGTGAGTGACGGCGCAGTCCTGCAGGAAGGGCTGGTGGATGATGACACGTGCGATTACGTCATCCCGACTCTGGCGGTCGACGCGCACGGCAATGTCGGTCTTGGCTGCACCCGCTCTTCCGAGACTGAGTTTCCATCTGCATACGTCATGGTTCATGGCGTGAATGACAAACCGGGAACGATGCGTCCGGCAGTTCTGGCCGTGAAAGGCACGACGATCTACTCACCCGATGGTGAGTTTCCACATGGCGTTCCCTGGGGAAACTACAACTCAACGTGCATCGACCCGACGGACGGTCTGACATTCTGGACGACTCAGCAATACGCGATCTACGACACGCCAGGCCAGTGGTCTACATGCTGGGCAGCGTTCATGGCGGAGTGACTTCCGACGACGAAAACAATTGCAAAAACGTACGAGAACCAAAGGCGAAGCATGACCACCACTCAGAAACTGAATCTGGCGTTTGTTCGCAAGTAACCGTTTATTGAGGCGTTCGCATGTCGAGCGAGCTGCCATGAAAAGGAGATTATGATGAAGTTTGTCAGTTGGTTCTCTGCCGTTCTCCTGATTCATCTCCTGGCGATGCCTGCAGCCACATCGCTGGCTGCGAATGTCGCTGTCGTGTCATCTTTCCCTGCGGATAATGGCCCCGGTTACAAGATGGTCCCCGACACTCAGGGAGCCGTCGGGCCGAAGCATGTCGTGGACTTCGACGGGCTGAACTTCGTCGTCCATGACAAGGAGACGGGGAGAGTTCTGGTCAGGAAGACACAGCGTGAGTTCTGGGCGAGCGTCGAACCGGCCGGCACACTGATCGCCCCCAACCCCTGGGATCCTCGATTTCTGTACGATGCAACTTCAGACCGCTGGATCGGTGTCATCGCCAGCGACGGACACGGGCACGGCTTCCTGGCCGTATCGACTTCTTCGGATCCCACGAAACCGTGGAAGGGCGTGATCCTGCCGATGGAGAAGCAGGATCTCGGCTTCAAACTGGGTGTGGACAGAAACGGGCTCTACGCCACCTACGCCAGCGCAGAACCGGGGCGAGACATTCACAATCTGCACGACTGCATTGCGATCCCGAAAGAAGACCTGCTCGCTCCAGAGGGACCGAATCTTGAGAATCTGGCAACGTTCACTCGGCTGGAGCACGACAGCTTTCCGGCGACAGACCTCAATCCCAACAAGGCACCCGGCGATCCGGAAGTGATTCTCAACAAGGAGTTTGGCAACGACTGCGGCCAGCTCTACATGTACAGGATCACATGGCAGGGCAAGACGGCGAGCATCTCCGAAAAACAGGTGATTCCTCTCGGCAAAAAGTATCGCTCGCCCAATACGACGGTCGAAGCTGCGACCGCTCCGCAGCCTTCACCAGGACTTACGATTCGGGCACCGCGGCGGACGATCGCTGTCTCGCAGTTTGGAGACAGCGTTTACCAGTGCAACAACGCGAAGCTCGATGATGCATCGCGCTGGGGAATCTTCTGGTGCGAGGTGCGGGTCAGCGACGGCAAACTGTTGCAGGAAGGCCTCGTCACCGATGCGGACTGCGACTACCTGGTTCCGTCCCTCGCCGTGGACAAAGACGGCAATGTGGGAATCGGCTGCACGCGCACCTCGGCCACCGAGTTCCCATCGGTGTACGTGACGATGCGCGCGGCAGACGATCCGAAGGGACAGATGCGCGAGCCCGTCCTGGCGGTGCCGGGAACGACTTACTACCGCGTCACGAGTCCTCATCGATTCGGCACGCAGTTCGGCAACTACTCGTCGACCTGCATTGACCCGACGAACCCGGGCGTGTTCTGGACCTGCCAGGAATATGCAGCCAGCACGACTCCGGATCAGTGGAGCACGGCCTGGGCAGCCTTTCGACTTTCAGAGCTTCCGCATGAGCACAAAGTCTTGAAGGCTGTGTCGTCGGAGAGTGGCATCGCGCCGATTATTGAAACGACAAAGTCCGGGCAGTGGTCGGACCAGGCAACATGGAAAGATCGACGTGTCCCCGGAGCTGGCGCTCGCGTGCTGATTCGATCCGGGCACCATGTGACGTACGACGTCGTTTCGGATCAGGCGATTCGCGGCATCACGATCTCCGGTCGTCTTTCCTTTGAGACGGACAAAGACACATTGCTCAATGTCGGCCTGATCAACATTCAGGCCGGGGATCAATACACCGAATCCGGATTCGATTGCGATGTGCCTCAACACCCGCATCATCATCACGGCTCACATGGTCATCGACCGGCGCTTGAGGTTGGAACTCCTGGACAACCAGTCGGCCCGAGCCACACGGCAACGATCCGGCTTGTCGATTTCGATGGAATGGACAAACAGTCGTGCCCGGCGATTGTCTGTTGCGGCGGTCGGATGGATTTTCATGGAGCACCACTGAGCCGCACATGGCTCAAACTCGGCCAGCCCGTGAAAGCGGGTGACTCGACGGTTGCTCTCGATGAAGAAGTCACGGGCTGGCGAGTTGGCGACCGAGTCGTTCTGACCGCGACAACGCGGCAGAACAAGGCAAAGAAGACGTTTACCGCTCCGAGCCTGCGCGGTCACAGTCAGACGGAAGAGCGAATCATCACGGCGATTGACAGCGATCGCCTCACACTTGATCGGCCACTGGAGTTCGATCACGTGTGTGAAGGGGTCTATCGAGGCGACGTAGCCAACCTCAGCCGCAACGTGGTGGTTGAATCGGCCGATCCGGATATGGTCCGGGGTCACACGATGTACCACGTCGGTTCCGCAGGTTCGATCAGCTACACGGAGTTCCGGCATCTCGGCAAGCCCGGCGTCCTGGGACGATACAGCCTGCACTACCACCTAGGAGTCTGTCTGAGAACTGCCGGGGTGTGACTGGTGCCAAAACTGGTGTGCCGTGTCCAGCGGGACGGGCCGGAGTCCGGCGGGATGGAGCGGTTTTCGGGTGGGGATCTGGCGAGCCTGGCGTTGCTCAGGCCGGG
>WGMU01000090.1 GCA_016124895.1 bacterium | reverse complement strand
TTTCAGAGTGAGACATTTCTTGAATTCCAGCAGGGACCGGAGCGGACTCCGGACTCGAAGCTAAGACAGAAGTCGATAGTGATCCCAGGTAATCGTCAACAGGACCGTCGGCAGATAGACGATCGAGCACAACAGCAGTTCTCGCGCCCGCTGCTGCGACTGATCGAGCAGAAAGCGGAATGAGCTGATCAGGTAGGCAAGACCTCCGACAACGGCAACTGTCACATAAGCCGATCCGGCGAGGCCCTGATCCCAGACCAGCAGGCTGATCGGAATCAGCACACTGGCATAGACAACGCTGACCAGTCCGGCCGCACTACGATTGCCACCGAACATGGGCAGCATCCGGAGTCCGGCGGATTCGTAGTCCTGTCGATGAATCGTTGCGATCGCCAGAAAGTGTGGAAACTGCCAGGCAAAGAGCAGCAGAAAGAGCGCCAGCGCTCCGCCGTCAAGATCGCCGCCCGCCGCTGACCAGCCAAGCACCGGAGGCAGTGCGCCGGAGACGGCACCAACGATCGTTCCCAGAAACGACACACGTTTCAGCGGCGTGTAAATGCAGACGTAGAGGGCGAGCGTCACAGCCGCCAGCACCGCCGTGGTCACGTTCGTTGAATACCACAGCCAGGTCGTTCCGATCGACGCGAAGACAAGCCCCGCAATGAAGACCTCGCGGGCACTGATTCGTCCGGATGCGACTGGCCGGCCTTCCGTTCTCCGCATCAGAATGTCAGTTTCTTTTTCCAGCGACTGATTCAGAAAGTTACAGGCGGCTGCAACGAGCAGGATTCCGAAGCAGGCACTGGCCAGCTCAGCGATCCGAACAATTCCCTGAGCCCCAACGAAGTAGCCAACGGCGACAGTGACCATCGCCATCACAGCAATTCGCGGCTTGGCAAGCTGCACATAATCGCCGACACGCGCGGCGATCAATCCCGCCTCACGCTGCTCGATCCGACCTGGCACGCTCACCGAACTCATCAAAATCGCTTTCCGAAAACGTTACGGCTCGAAAGAACCAGCAACCTCTGTATTTCACAACTTCAGCAGACACACTCAAACAGTAGCGGCGCCGCGCTCAAGCGATCGATCCGCCATCGCTGGCCGGCTGCACCGCACCACTGAGACGCTCCAGTAAACCGCAGTTGCGACGACACTCATTCCGGCCACGGTGTGCAGCGTGCGGGCCACGACCTGAAACATCGAATGCTGCACCGCCACCCAGCCGAGTTCAGGCAGTCCGAACTTGCTGACCCAGACAGCCAGCCCGACAGCAGTCTGCAGAACACAGGCTCCGGCAACCGCGAGAGCTGCTCGCCGCACCCGCTGATTCTTCGAGATCAGACTCAGCCACACGACACACACGGCTCCGAGCACCACAAGGATCGCTCCGGCAACGTGCTCATGAACCATCAACCCCAGGTGACGAATAAAGCCACCGAGGACATACTGAATCAGACACAACGTCGGGTAGATCATTGCCAGACAGAGCAGTGTTCTACCGGACGGATTAGTTTCATCGTTCGCCGTCTTCTGCCAGCGGGAGCCCGTCATTGCCGTGACCAGCCATAGACTGACAAAGACCAGACAGCCAAACACACTATGCCCGAAGGCCACCGTCTGCTGATCCAGTCGGACCCGCAGACCACCGAGCAGTCCTTGAATGACCACGCCGACCAGGACCGCTCCACACGCCAGTTGCACCGACCGTGACCGGCGCGTGGCGACGGCCGCCGCACACAGCCCCATCGAACACAGACCAACCAGCATTCCCGCCAATCGATGGCCGTGTTCGACAAATTTGTCACCGTTGGCTGACAGCCACGGATAGGCAAGCATCCCCTGCCCGTCGGACGTCGGCCAGTCCGGAAACGCCATACCGGCCCCCAGCGTCGTGACCAGTGAGCCCAGCCCAATCGGCGCAAGAGACACCAGCACCGTTACAACGGCCAGCCAGTGAACCAGGCGATCTGGATTCGCTCTCTGTGACGCCACTGTTTCGACCTCAGCCTTGACCTTCTGCCGCGTCATTACTGCTCGTGTTGTCCTGTTCCTTTTCGACAGGACGCTTCGGAGGCAAGTCGGTCTGCATCAGGTAGTCGCGATCGTCAATCAGCGGCGACGAGTACTCGTACGGGCCACGATAAACAACCGGCGGAATATCGAAATTACCGTGACCCGGCGGAGAAGGTGCTGACCATTCGAGCCCATTAGCCTGCCAGGGATTCCGGCCGACTTTCTCACCCGTGAAGTAACTGAGGATGAAGTTACCGATCAGAATCAACTGAGCGAGACCCATCAGAATCGCACAGAGCGTCATGAACCGGTTCATCGGCATCAGGTGCTCCATGTAGGGGTGGATGTACGGGTCGGCGTAACGTCGCGGAAACCCGGCGATCCCCAGCATGTGCATCGGGAAGAACGTCCCGTTGAAACCGATAAACGTCAGCAGGAAGTGCAGCTTGCCGGCCGTCTCGTTCATCTTGCGGCCGAACATTTTCGGGTACCAGTACTGAATGGCGCCGAAGCAGCCGAACAGAGTCGCACCGAAGAGCACGTAATGGAAGTGGGCCACGATGAAGTAGGTATCGTGAAAGTAGATGTCCGTCGGGACGGACGCCATCCAGATACCACTCAGGCCGCCGACGATAAACATCGAGATAAAGGCGACACAGTTCAGCATGACCGTGTTGAACCGGACCTTGCCGCCCCAGATCGTGCCGATCCAGTTGAAGACCTTCACTGCCGACGGCAGGGCAATCATCATGGTTGAGATCATGAACGTCATGCCCAGGGCTGGATTCATGCCGGATGTAAACATGTGGTGGCCCCACACAATGAAGCCCAGCCCGGCGATTGCAGCCATCGAGTACACCATCGGTTTGTAACCGAAGATGGGCTTACGAACCTGGGCGGCCAGCATGTCGGAAACCATCCCCATCGCCGGCAGCAGCATGATGTACACGGCCGGGTGTGAGTAGAACCAGAAGAGGTGCTGCCACAGCAGCGGCTGCCCGCCACCGACCGTCGGATCGCTGTCATTGACGATCAAGCCGCCAGGAACAAAGAAGTTGAAGCCCAGCACTCGTTCAGCCACAAGCATGAAGCCAGCCGCCGTCAGCACAGGCAGAGCAAAGGCCTGCAGAATTGCCGTGATGAACATCCCCCAGATTGTCAGCGGCATCCGGAACAACGTCATTCCCGGCGCCCGCATGTTGATGATGGTCGTCATGTAGTTGACCGAGCCCATCATCGACGAGACACCGACGAACGTCAGTCCCATCAGCCACCAGGTCTGAGCGATGCCAGCTCCGGGAGCGGCTTCCTTCAGAGCGGACAGGACGGGATACGAGGTCCATCCCTGAGCGGGGGCGGCGTCGAGCCCTGACCAGAAAAAGGCCAGACCGAAGAAGAAAATAGCGGGCCACATGAACCAGTAGCTGAGCATATTCAGCACCGGGAAGGCCATATCGTCGGCACCGACCATCAGCGGGATCAGGAAGTTCCCGAACGCTCCGGCCAGAATCGGGATGATCACCAGGAAGATCATCACCGAAGCATGCATCGTGACGAGCATCGTATAGAACTCGGGCGACATCGTTCCGCCCTCTCCGGAGAACACGATTTCCCCAACGATCGGCACGGTTCGCCACGGCCAGGCAAGCTGGAAGCGTACACCCAGAGCGAGTGCCCCGCCGACCAGCAGCATCAGCAGCGTCGTCATCAGGAACTGAATCCCGATGACTTTGTGGTCGGTCGAGAAGACGTACTTGCGGATAAACCCGATGTCATGGTGCCCGTGACCTTCGTGTCCGTGGCCATGCACATCAGCGGTCGGAGAAAGAGTGCTCACGGCGAGTCCTCTTGGAGGTAGCTGCTTTCGCAGGATTGATTCGTAAAAACAGGTGATCCGGGAGCTGACTCAGTGCCCGGCTTGTTTATGAGGCCCGCGGGAATACTCGGCGATCTGAGCCCCGGTCGATCCGAGTTCTCGAACGCCGTCATAGTCCTGCTCAGCCTGCAGAGTCTTCAGATAATGCTGAAACTGCGACTCACGCTCAGCGAATACACGGCCCCGCATTTTGTAATGACCCCACCCGCAGAGTTCGGCACATGTCAGGTCGAAGTCACCTTCATCAACCGTTTCAAACCAGATTGGAATCACCGTTCCCGGCACGGCGTCCTGCTTGATACGCAGCTCTGGAACGAAGAATGAGTGCTGCACGTCCATGCTGCGCAGGCGAATCATGACCGGACGGCCAAACGGGACATGCAGATCATTGACTGTATACAGATCGTCGGGCTGGGGGGTCGGCATCAGAGCCTTACCTGGAGCGGGATACCGAATCCGCCACTCAAACTGCCGGGCAGTGACTTCTGCAATCGGCTGTACTTCGTCCGGGAAGTGGCTCTTTACTCGATACCGCATCCACACGTCCAACTGATACAGACTCATGAACAGCAGGATGCCGGCCGGTGCGACAGACCACAGCACTTCCAGTTTGTGGCTGCCGTGCGAGAACCACGACTTCTTCTCGTCTTCGTGAGCGACGCCACGAAACAGTACATAGCCGAGGCCGATGTGCGTACCAACAAACACCAGCCCGACAATGACCAGAATCATGTAAAACAGATTGTCGATCTGCTGGCCGAGCGGGCTCATCGCCATGCCAGGAAACCACCAGTTCATCGCTGGGGAAATCCAGAAGGCGACAACCGCAACAATGGGCCAGAAGCAGAAAAACAGAGGCCAGAACTTATTCACGAGGATGACTCCTGCGGATCGTCTCGAACAGAAACTCAGTGAGACGCCTGCGTCTTCTTCTCGAATGGAACGTTCAAAACGTAATTGACGAGGTCCCAGATATCCTGGTCACTCAGGTTGTTACCAAATGCCTGCATCGGTGTGCCTTTAATGCCCGAATGAATCCGGCGGTAAATGTCGATCGGCCGTCGGCCTCCGCGGAACAGGCCACGCTGTAGATTTCGCGGCTTGACGATATTGCCCCAGGCATCAAACAGCCCCGGCACTTCCGCCTTGACGCCCGGCTGACCGGGCAGGTCATTGATTTCTTCGGTGGCCGCACCGTTGCCGGCCCCGGTTTCTCCATGACACGAGTAGCACTTCGTCTTCTCACTCAAGAACATCTTGCGTCCGCGAGCAATCGACTCGAGTGATGACGCGACACGTTCTTCTTTCGGAATGACGAGGTTCTCAGCGTCTTCCGGAGCACTCCAGTCCGCTCCCAGTTCTTCCCCAGCCGATTTGACAATGTCCGGCAGATCTGACCCGCGGAACGCGTCGAACTCTGTAGACATATCGGCAAAGGTTCGCTTTGGCCCGATCTGGTCACTTCCGAAGTCCAGTGCGAGCTGCACTACAAGCTTACTTTCGAGTTCGCCACGCATCGACAGCCAGCGAACGTATTCGACGATCGCACTGACTTCGTCGTCAGGCAGCAGCATGAATGACGGCATGTACGTTCCCGGCACACCCAGCTTCACCAGGCGGAACAGGTCGTCGCGACTGGCTCGCACGCCGGTTTTGGTTGACGTGAACTTGAAGATGCCTTTGCGATAATCACGCGGCCGGGGCTTCAGGTAAGGAGCCGTCGGGCCGTCACCATCGCCTGAGACGCCATGACAGTGCATGCAGTGCTTGAGGTACAGGTTGCGGCCCTTCTGCAGGCCATCACCAATAACCTGAACGCCGTCACCTTCTGCTGCCGTTACCTGCGTTGGCTTCCCATTTTCATCGACAACGCGAAGGGTCTTTGATTCCGGATCGTAATGAGCGACCCGGTAAACAGCAGCGGCATTCTCGCCACCTTCGGCCCCTTTCTCCCCACCAGCGGCTGGGGCAACCAGAACTGCGGCACCGCTGAGTTCCGGCAGGCGTTCATCCGTCGCCAGGGCGGATTGACCAGCCAGGGGGACCACGAGAGTTCCCTGAGTTGTCACCTTTTCGATCGAGCCACCGAAGCTCCCGAAGTCGACCGGCAGGTCCGGCCACACAACCAGATTCTCGGGCGTGCCAAAAGCTGCCTGCAGTTCAGACTCAACCGCGTCACGCGCCGGCTGAAACAGCTTCCCGGTATCCTGACTTGTCTCGAACTGTGGAACACTGTTTGAAGAGCATCCGGCGATGCCCAGCAGTGCGACAGCACAGACGATGGTGTCTGAAAATTTCACGGATCGATCTCTTTTTAAATCGACACAGGTCGCAGCTCAGGCCACGCCGGAGCCGACGTGATGCTTACAGTTTGAAATCGCCAGCAGGGAATTCACGATCCAGACGGGTTTCCCCGTTGATCGTGACTTTGGCTCGCTCCAACTGCCCGTTCTTCGCACCACGTTCGTGCCAGATGCGGACGTTGTAGGTTCCACCCGGAAGCTCAGGCAGTTCGAAGTTCCCGTTCTCATCGGTCGCAGCCATGTAGGGGTGCTCAAGGACCAGTGCCCAGGCTTCCATCCACGGATGGATGTCGCACTTGATCTGCATCGGTGCCTTCTCGGCTTTGTTGAACGACATCGTCGTCGAAGAATTCGGCTCCATCCCGAAGTTCTGCACGGCCCCAAGCGCCGGGAACGTGTGAACGTTATGCGCGACAGCGTCGGAGTTCTTCACTCCAAACTCGACCTCAGCGATCGCCAGAAACGAGTGCGACGTAAAGATACAGGCCTTCTGGTCAAATTCACCGGCGGGGGGAAGCTCTGCCGTCCCCTCTCCCGGTGCCTTGTCAAGATAGATGAAAACATGCCGCAGCCCGCCGTTCGCTCCGACAAGCAGACTTTCGTCAGGGATGTCAGCGTCTTTTGCGCAGACGGCTGGATCCTTGGCATTGCCTTTGGTTGCTTTCGGCGGCAGAACTGGAGGCGTGCCTGCGAATTTGATCGTTCCGATCAGCTTGCCCGGCGCACCGCTGGCTGCTGCCACAGCGGTACCGCCTCCACCGCCGTCACCACCTGCAGGTGTTGCTGCAGAGGAACCATTGCGGATCGTGACCACACTGTCGGACGAAATACCACCACCTGGATCAACCTTATTCAGGTCGCAGCCCATCGCAATCAGAGCGATACCAGGCAGCAGAACAGCAAACGTGAAACGTGTCATGGATACTCTCGGTCGAAACGGCTCTTTCAGTTAGCACTGACCTGCTGAGGTGCAGGCTGGTGTGACTGGCGTTCCATCAGATGGTAGTAATTGATCAAAGCGTCCCGGACGCCGATCGTCTGGTCGGTGCCGTTGCCGTCGAACAGGGGTTTGAACTGCTCTTGATTTTTCGGGAATGGTGCCGGCATCGACGTGTAAGGCGTGATCCAGCGAGGATTGTACAGCCACATCAGCGTCCATTCGGGACGCAACCGCTGGCTGACGTATTCAAGGTTCGGACCACGGATCACATTGGGATCGTTGCCCGCCTTGAACTCTTTACCGCCGACCGCGTGGCATTTGATGCAGAGTTGCTCATTCAGCGTGCTCCAGGACTCCCCGAGATAACTGTTGACTGCCGCTCGGTCCGGATGAGCAGCCGCAAATTCAGTCTGCTGAGCAGCCAGGTAGGCGGGTTCGCTCTGCGGGAGTGACTGATACGGATAAGGCGACCCGTCGGCTGCAGCAAAGTAGTTGGCCAGGATCCGTGCCTCCTCGTTACTCATATTGAACTTAGGCATCCGCAGCACAACGGTGTGCCTGAGCTGTCCCGGGTCTTTCAGGAAGCGGAACAGCCAGTCGGTCTGCACTTTGTCACCCTCGCGGAACAACGGCGGCGGCGACATCTGCCAGGCGTTGTAGCGGTTGCCTTTCGCTCGACCTTCGATGAGCTGCTCAACAAGCCACTCAGCAAAGTGTCCGCCACGAGGCGGCTTGCGCGACACCAGATGGCTCCCAGGAATCACGAGACGGGCTCCAGGCATGACGACGTCTTCGAGGTCGATGACCTGTCCGCGTTCGCCTTTGGACAAAGCCTTCTCTCGCTCAGCCACTTCGTCAGCCGAGAGCACATGGACCGGCTCCCAGGAGTCGAAAGCCCAGACCTGATCTTCGGGGGCCTCTTCCGGATCGGGGAGCAGATAAGGCAGGCCGGCGAACTTCACGGTAGCAAGTGACTCGCCATCGATTTCGTAAGTTCGACCGGTCAGGGCCGGAACCGGCTTCCGCCACTGAATCAATTCATTGACAGCCTTCGCATGGTCGGCCGGCTGAGGTGAATACGTCGCAAGACCACCGTCCTCGATGGCATACTCCATTTCATGCATGTCGATCATGTGGCAGCCGACGCAGTTGAACTTCTGCAGCAGGATTTCTCCCTGATTGCGATCACTCGCCTGCTCGTCTGGCCGGTACACGTACTCAGGAGCAGGAGGTTCAGCGACAAGTCCCAGCACGAACGTGGCGATTGCTTCGGCTTCCTCTTCAGTGACGGGAAACTTCGGCATCACCAGTCGTTCCGTGTAGCCCTTCGTTTCGATCTTCTGGTAGTCGTAGCTTCGCGGATCACGCAGCTTCTGGAAGATGAAGCCCGGACGGCCGTGATGGATCAGACTGTCGTAAAAGAAGGCGGTCCGGAGTCCGGCTTCCTCTTCTTCTTTCGAATCGAAAGTGCCAGTCGCTGCCTTTTCAATGGCCTGTTCAACAAAGTGTTCCGTGCTCGACCCGTCAGGCTGGCCGTGGTGATGCAGAAACTCGTGAATATGCTCAGGCGCGAGTCGATGCGGGTCCTTACGACCCCAGTCCTGCAGAGCCGTACCGATCGGACGGGACGTGCCATATCCGTTGATGTCGTGACAGCCGTAGCAGCCATACCGGGCAACGCTGCGGCGGCCCAGGTACTCAAGCAGCATGTCGTTCCACTGCTCGTCATCCGGAGCACCATCCCCATCGAAGACCAGGGCGACCTCGTCACCTTTGATCTTATCAGCAGCAAACGGATACTTCCGGGATTCCCAGAACTCGTTGAACTGGTCGTGAGTCAGCGCCTTGCCTGAAACATACTGAGTGACGAGATCCTTCAGGGCTTCCGGCTCAAACTCCGGCGTTGGGAATTCCTGCGGTCCATCACCCTGCAGGAACTTCGCAATATCCGCGGCAGGGTCGACAACACCTTCGGCTGTTGTGTACGGATCAAGGAACAGATCCGGCATCTTGCTGCGTGGATGATGCCGCTGCGGGTCTCGAATCCAGGTATAGAGCCAGTTAAAGCCTGCCTCGCCCGCCAGCAGCTTCTTGCTGGTCTGCGTCAGGTTCGGACCGAAGTCGGCAGTCGCGTCTTTGAAGGTCTTGTCATCAAACGAGTGGCAAGCCAGGCAGCCGCGTTCCGAGAACAGAACTTTGCCACGTTCTGCATTCGGTTCATAACCGGCTGCCGGCAGGTCCAGATCCACATCGCTTGACTGGTGGATCAGGTGACGGGCCAGTGCAGCGAGTTCAACTCTGGAAAGCTGGGCTCCGTAGTGATCTTCGAGATTCGACAGCCCGAAAAATCGCGGCATCTTCGTCGCGGGACGAAATCGGCCCGGTTCTTCAGTCCAGTAAGCGATGAACGCTTCAGACGTTTTCTGGCCGATGTGCTTGAGACTCGGGCCAACCTTTCGCAGCAGCCCCGGAACCATGTTGGGGTCAGCAGCGTACTTCGGAAGTTCTTCTTCGGTCGGTTCGAGCCGCAGATCGGGGCCAATTCGCTCGCCGCCGTCGTGGCCGTTGATTTCGTGACAGCCGAAGCAGCCGTATTTCCGAATGAGCTGCCAACCCTTGTAGACATGGGGGGCAGTCGCGCCAAACTCCGGATTAACTCCGAGTTCCACGACTTCGTGATGACATTTCAGGCAGGTCGCTTCCCGCAACCGCTGCGGTTGCATCGGCAGTTCCCAGAAGTGGTTGTGGTAGTGACCATAATCGTGAGCCCACTCGTGCTCCTGGTGTGGGTCGTTCGGCCCATGCTGAGCGTTCAGGAAGCTGGTCGCCGATCCCTGGCCATCGTGGCAGATCGTACAGCCAAACTTCGCCTGCGGGTGCGGACTCACGTCCGTCAGATAAACATCCGGACGCGGATGGCTTGAGTACGGATGTGGGAACTGGTTGTCAGCAACCCAGTCCGCGGGATCGTCCGAGTCGACTTCGCCATGCGGATACACGGCTACGTTGCCTGCTCCAAACCGCGAAATCCCCTGATGGCAGGTCTTGCAGCGATCGAAGCGTGCAACGCTGGTCATTCCCAGTGTCACGTGCAGATTCGGCAGCCAGTCCTGCTCAACCTTCCGGGGCGAGTTGAAACCGTCGATGATCGGCCACTGCATGAAAGCATGTTTGGCTCGCTTGACCTCACTTGAAGGATCAATTGCGTCCAGAGAGTCCGACAGGCGAGCAATCTCGGCAGTAAACTTCGTCAGACTTTCCGTGGCCTCATCACGCCCTTTTGTGACTTCCGCAAGAGCGTCTTTCTTATTATTGAGTTCTGTCTCCTGTCGCTCCCACCGGAGTTCCATTTCGGCGACTTCCGCCTGCAGAGAGTCAAACTTTTCTTTCAGGACGGTCAGGTCATCTGCCGGGATATTATCCCGCACGCCGAGGTCATACGTCGCTCGGGCTACGTCACGATCGGCGCGTTTAAAGCGAACATCACTGCCCTGCTGCTTGTACTGACGTTCGAGTTCCGCAACTTCAGCGGTCAGCTCCTGAAATTGCTGACTGCTGCTGACCAGTTCCGCCTGGAGTGAATCCCGCTCTCCCTCGAGCTGATGCTTCTTCTGCCTGTACTCGTCTTCCGAGCCAGCAACCGCCTGATAGGCCGCCTGCATCTCAGCTTCGATCTTGAGCGACTGAATCCGCTCGAACGTTCCCTGATAATCACGCCACTCGTCGTCGTGGTCTTTGTAGAGCATCAACAGCGTCGCTACACAAAAGGCGATCACCGAGATGCAGAACACAACGTGCATCCGCTTGATGTTGTAACGGTATTGCTCAGTTGCAGGCATTGTCGTCTGTACCTGGCGATTGGCCTTGTGAGGCAACGGCGCCGACCGATGTCGGCAACGTTTTCAGAAGTGAGTGTCAGATATTGAAAAAGTACTCAGGGATAGCGACGATATATTTCAGTTGCAGGCTCCACCTCAGCACCATCTTGATCGGCAGCGCCGCCATCAGGAGTACCAGGTTGGAAAACACCATGTACCGCAGGAATCCCATTCGGTATGCAAATGTCCGAAACACCGTGGCGGCAAGCAGTTGGGGCATGAACACGAGATAGGCCAGTGTCAGCATTATTCCCGGCACCTCGCGAATCAGCGGATTTGTCGGTAACGCCATGCCGAATCCGCCCCAGAAGTATTCCGAGAGATTGATGTTGTTCAGTGCTTCCAGCTTGTGGACGTCCCAGAACTCGTAAATCCCGAACGTGTTCCAGTTCGGGCCTCGCAGGAACGTGCCGAGAATAATCATCCCGACCCACAGTGGCAGGAACCCGAACAGGAAGACCGACACTGCAAACTTGCGTTCGTTGAACGTGTAGTAGCCGTTGCCCTTCTTGTTGAAATCAATATAGGGCAGCGCCATCAGGCCACCGAGAATCACACTCGGAAAAACGACGCCCGCAAGCCATGGGTCGTAATAGACCAGCATCTCCTGCAGTCCGAGGAAGTACCACGGGGCCTTCGACGGGTTCGGCGTCTTGACCGACGAGGCAGGCTCTTCCAGTGGAGCCTGCAGACAGACTCCCCAGAAGAACAGGAACGCTGTCAGAGCGATCATGCAGATCAGCTCCGAGTAGACGAGATCCGGCCAGACCAGAATCTTCTCGTTGTTCTCGGATTCCTTCGGCGGCAAACCTTTCGCTGCTCGTTCATCGTTCTCATTCGCCCGGTTGAAATACAGCCAGGTGAAAAAGCCGACAATAAACAGCATTGCCACGATCGGAACGTTGTCAGGCTTACCGACAATCTGACGGAAGTCATAATCCGTCATACTGAGTATGAGGAAAAGCAGAGCAGCGTTCAGCAGAATCCAGCCAGCAGTCGGAGTTGCCAGGCGCCGGCGAAAGACAATGATCCCGATGAAAATGAGCAGGGTGATTCCGAAGAACAGTCGAGGATCAGCTACCAGTGCGTCAATTGGTGCTTTGATAAAGTCAGGCAGTGAAATCAGGAACTGATCAGGATTGCCCGAACCCGTAAAGTGGGCAAAGGTGACCATCGACAGCAACGCGGAATACAGGCCCCACCACAGAGCGAAAGGCGCATGCCCACCACCCAGAAGAGAAGGCAGATGGACTTCGCCATCCTTCTTGTAACTGCGAACCGTCCACGCCACGTTCATACAGAACAGGATCAGGTACAGAAACCCGAGCCCGAAGATCACGGACGGCGTCAGGTTGGGATGAGGACCAGTCATTGGAAATCCAGAACCATCCAGGGAGCTGAGACAGCAAATACAACCGCTGGCAGAATTGTCGGGTCAGATGGGCAGTTCACCGCCGATTACAGCGGCTGACTGATTCCCCCGTCCTTACGAACCCGCCAGAAGTGAATCGCGATAAGACTCGCCACCACCAGCGGAATGGCCACACAGTGGAGAATGTAAAAACGGTTCAGCGTTTCTTCGCCGACCTCACGAGCCCCCAGTAGCAGGAAGCGGGCGTCGCTGACTTTGGTAATCAGGTCATAGCCTCCGAGATTCAGAAGCTGATAACCGGGGCCTTCGTGACCGAGAAACGGCGTCGCACGCGCCATATTGGAACCGACCGTGATCGCCCAGATGGCAAGCTGGTCCCACGGCAGCAGATAACCAGTAAATGACAGCAGCAGCGTCAGCACCAGGAGGATAACACCAATTACCCAGTTGAATTCACGTGGAGGCTTATACGACCCGGTAAGAAAGACTCGATACATGTGCAGCCAAACGGTGATCACCATCGCGTGAGCCCCCCAGCGGTGGATCTCACGCATGATGCCGAGTGTCGTCACATCCCGAAGTGCGAGAATGTCCGTAAAGGCCCACTCCAGCGTCGGTCGGTAATAGAACATCAGCAGCACACCGGTGATCGTTTCCGCCAGAAACAGGAAGAACGTAATGCCACCCATACACCAGGTGTATGAAAGTGCGATTCCGTTCTGCTTGATCGACACCGGGTGCAGGTGCAGAAAGAAGTTCGTCAGCACCACGACGATACGGTTTCGCCGATCGTACGGAGCAGGATGCCGGAAGATACTCTTCCAGATCTGCGACTCTCGGATGTAGTCACCTACGGACATAGATCACTTCTCTGCAGGAAATCAGCAGCAGACAGACCAGACAATCAGCTTCACGTCTTACACGAGAGCCGCGTCGACAAAGGACTTGGAATCTTCCCACTGTCCCTTTTCTTCCTGAAACTTCACGCTCTTGTCGACTTCCAGCATTCCATCGGCAGCGACACTCAGTCCGACTCGCTCCAACGGACGCGGAGCCGGACCTTCAAAGTTGATGCCGTTCTTGTAAAAGCCGGAGCCGTGGCACGGGCATTTGAACTTCTGCTCGCCTTCGAGCCAGCTCGGCGTACAGCCGAGGTGAGTGCAGACGGAAAGCAGTGCGTAAATCAGGTCTTTGCCGTTGTACTGCGTCGTATGGACGATCCAGACGCCACGAGCAGCAGTCCACTTCGTCGAGACCGATTCCGGCGGATAATCGGACGCAGGACCGATCTTGAAGCGTGATGGCGGTTCAACGAGTACATTCGGGAACATGAAGCGGGCGATTGCCAGCAGCCAGACTCCTGAGATTGTCCCCAGCAGTGCCCAGGCCAGAGCAAACGGTGTCGCAATCATCGCGACCAGGAAGTTGCGGCGAGTTTCCGGCTGTGCAGCAGCCTTCGCCGGTTTCGTCGGAATCCGCAACTGAGGCTTCGCCGGCGCCGGTTTCGCTGTCACTCCAGACTGCTTACCCGCCTTCATCTGCTGCAGCATCTCGCTGACCGGCGGCAGGTCACCAGCGGGGACAGCCGCCGCTGCTTTCTTTGCAACCGGGGCTTTCGGAGCATCGCCAGCGCCCGTATCTCCAGCTTTCGTCCCCTGCGAACGAATGGACGCCAGGATACTGTCTGTGCCTTTGGGAGCAGCGACTGGCTTGGGCTTGTCGGCCGGTGCGTCGGCGCTGGCACCTGACTCGGCAACACCAGCTCCGCCCCCTTTAGCACGGATTGATGCCAGAATGTCAGCGGTGCCTTTCGGAGCCGCTTTCGCTGCGGGCTTTGAAGGAACAGCTTTCTCTTCAGCAGCAGGGGCCTCGGACGTTTCTGCCGAGGCCGGCGCGTCGTCTGCTGGTTTTTCCGCAGCGCCGCTTTCCGCAGCGCCGCTTTCCGCAGCGCCGCTTTCCGCAGCGCCGCTTTCCGCAGCGCCGCTTTCCGCAGCGCTCTGCTGACGTATCTTCTTAAGGATGTCTTCAGTGCTGGGCTTGTCGGCCATAGGTCTGCTTAATCCTGTTTGGAATAAGGCACGCCGTCGGGACCTGCCTTCATCCGGACTTCCACAGCCTGATGCTGCAGTTGTCGATTCCAGTCAGCCCTGATCCGCGGCGCAATTCTTCCACCGGGGTTCAGTTGCGCGGAATCCTGGCTGTTCGATCGGAACACGACAACTGACGCACGAAGCAGCGTGACTGATTTCTCAGAATGAGGAAGCCGCACAATGGAGGTTCCCAGGGCCGGGAAGTAAACCGTGTCGTGGTCGCGACCTGTGCCGCGACGCTGCACTTACACGCTTCAGAGCTCCAACCTGATGGATGCACATTCCGCGGAATTGATCGCTCGCTTCGAGCAACTGATTCGTCGTGACCCTGCCAATCGAGGGCTCATTGGGCGAGACGGTTCCGGACCCGGTGTCGGCGAACTGCTGCCTGCGGCTCAACTGTTTGCAGAGCCAGGCGGAGTTGTCGGCATTGTCACAGGGTTCTTCATTCCGAGGGACGGCGGTCGACACGAGCTGACACCAGCCCGGCTGGACGAAGGGGACATCAACTTTGCTGAGATCGGAAATGCCGAGACCGATGGGCCACCAGGAGCGGTCGTGCTGGCCGCCGTGCTCAGTGAGCTGGGATTTGTTCCGCAGATTCTGACCGATCAGGCCTGCCAGATGGTGGTTGAGGAAGCCGTCAGCGCGGCTGATCTGCCAGTCGGGATCGTGCGATCATGCCCGGTCGATCGCATGAGCAGTTGCGAGTGGGTGCGTGAGTTTCTGGATTCCGAATGCTCCTCGGAATTCACTCATCTGGTGGCGATCGAGCGAGTGGGGCCCTCTCATCACCGCAAGTCGATCCAGAGGAACGATCCAGACTCAGTCGTGTCAGGTGAGTTTGAGCGGCTGGTTCCTGAGGCTGCGTTTGATCGCTGCTACAATATGCGGGGTGAAGTGATCGACGAATTCACTGCGGCGCTGCACGAACTGTTTCCACAGCGGGAAACCTCAGCCGATCAGGCGCCGGCGAGGTCCGATACTAAGTCCGAGAACCGATCCAGAGCATGCAGGCAAAGCTTTGAGATGCTTGCAACGGTTGGTGTCGGAGACGGCGGTAACGAAATCGGCATGGGCCGCTTTGCCTGGAGTCAGCTTCGTACGCGAATACGAGGCTCGGTTGCGGATCACATCCCCTGTCGGATTTCGACCGATCGGACCATCATCGCGGGGACGAGTAATCTCGGCGCGTTGGCACTGGCCGCGTCGATCTGCGTACTGAGCGGCCGGACTGACCCGCTGAAGCGGCACACCTGCGCAGCGCAATTGACTCTGCTCGAACGGATTGTCGATCGAGCGGGAGCCGTTGATGGTGTTACGAAAACCGCCCAGCCAACGGTCGACGGCGTCCCGTTTCTTACAGGGATTCAGCCGTGGGCGGCAATCCGGCGCGAACTCGGCATGTGTGAATGAGCTGCGAGGCAAACGGAAATCCGGTCCTGCCTGCACTGGCGACGGCGGATACTCGACTGGCGGGGTGACGCGGCGATCCGCGGCAAGCTCCCGAGTCGAATTGAGCTGTCATTCGCTGATTCGCCGACTCCGCCTGTGATGCTTCAGATGTTTCTGCCGTCAGGAACGGATCAACGTGTCGGCTGCCTTAACGGTCTGTGTAGGTTGAATCAGTTCTGCGGACCAGTGGTCGGAACGCAACGGTTGGCCTCAGAGACTGCGACGCAATGCTTTTCGAGTTTTTGACCAGCGACGATTTCCTCTTCTGGGCGATTCTTGCCGTTCAGTCCGCGCTGATCATCTGGTTTGTGGAAGCGGGCAGTGCTGTTGCCGCCGGAACGATGCTGGCCTCAATTGCTGTCACCGTTTCTCTGTTCCCGAGCCAGTGGAGTTATTTCGGTGTACCTGATGTCGAATCAACCGGAGTTAACAACTGGTTACTTGAAAACGCCTGGCGACTTCCGGCCGCTGCAGGCTGCTACGTTCTGGTCGGATTGCTGTGGTCGACGTTTCGCTGGTGGCTGTTTGTGAATGACGCAAGGGATGCGTACGACGCGCAGAAGAAACAGTGGCTGCAGCCTCTCACTCTGCTTTCGTCAGCACGGCTGCTTGAGGAGCGGGCGGTGTCCGTAAATGACGAACGGTTGCGAGTCAGGTATCTGCATTGGGCACGTGCCTGCCGTTCGGCCGCGACAGCGGGAGGCTGCCGTCTGTCACCCGAACTGAAACCCGTGTGGAAGGACTTTGTCGAAAATGGCTATCGATGCTGATCTGCAGCGGATCGGGCGAAGCTGCGACACTCTGGCACGCCCGGACCCACGATTGAATGCGTCTCAGATTATTGCATGGGCGATCTGCTGGCCCTGGAACCTGCTGTGGACACTCTGCGTTTACAACCCGTTTCGCTACGTAATCGAGTTCGTTGTGCAGGAGTTCCACTCGACGCTCGATGAGATCAGTTCCGGGCGGTTTCGCGATATCGAGGACGATCTGAACGATGTGTCGGATGGCCTCATTGTGGCACCGTTTCCGGAAGCCCATCCCGGCAGGCGGTCAGCGATCGTCGTCGGCGACCCAATGCCTGGCTGGAACGATCCAGAATCACTGGCCACTGTGAACAGTCAGTCTGTAAACACTCAGTCGGCCAGTTCTGTTGCGAAGGCGGCGGCCATCCAACAGGTGGCGACTGACGGGAATCGTGAGACGGCAATGCCCGGGGAGGCAGCCTTCGTCTGGACGCCTCCAGAAGCGGTCCGCAGTTGCGGCACCCCGAAGAGCGTTGTCTGGCACTCGTCGTCGACAATGGCATCGTCACCGGCTGTCTTGCCATCGCCGCTGAGTTCCACACATTCGCAGCGAGCGGAGGCGGCAGAAGGGAGCGAACGGACCATGCAGGCCAGAAGGGATCCGTGGAATGATCCGCCACCCGCTCCGTACAACCGCAATTCCCCGACGCTCAACTGACGCCACCTCGAAACTGTCCGTCAAATGAGCCGGACGGTTATCCCAGATTATTCACGGCAGTCGAATGCCTTCGAAGCAACCTGATGCTGCGGTACGTCTTTAGTCGCAAATCCAGGGTGAGGCCACCTGGCAGAGTGTGTTTGTCTCAAATCCAGTTGCTGACGACGCACCAGCGACTTGCGACCTCGACAGCACCCGGCATGAAATCCGGGTTATCGTGAGCAGCTTGAGCGGCAACACATCCTTGAAGCTTGTTGACCGGTAAGACATCGTCCCTCTGCAAACACCGCTCGGAGGCAGACGGACGATTGACAGGTCGGCTGGCCGATCCAGAAATATCCAGACACAGCGGTGGGCGCAAAACAAAACGAGACGTGTCGGATTCGACACGCCTCGCTGATTCAGATTTATGCAGTAACCGCCGCCGGATTACTTCCCGGCGATCTGAGTCGCTGATCGGAGAGGAATGACGTAGTCGCGATTGAGTGGTTGAGCGTGACGGGCGATTCTGGCATTGCGAAAACCGGCACGCATCCCGATTCGCTCTTTGCTGACCGGTACATTCCAGCTTGAGCGGTTATCGAGATTAAGGCCTGGCTGGATTTCCTCTGAGGCAGCCGGCGCGTTGATGTTCGGCGCTGAACCTTCTTCGGGCCGAATCACTGGAGGGGCGAACCCGTCTTTTACCGGCTCCTCATCACGGACTGCTGCTCCAAATCCGGTATCCTCGGCAGACACTTTACCGTCCGGTGCGGCGACTCCGGAGACCGTCGGGTTCGAGTGCTCAACGTCTCGCGTTGCCGGCTTAGCGTCAGTCTCGTCAAACGTTTTTGCTGGTGCGGGCGGCAAATCCGCGGGTTCTGGAGCCAGTTTGCCGACTTCAGTACTTGATGCGCTGTTGCAGGTGAGCGTCGTCGAACAGCGGGTTCCGCACGGACCGTAAAATGCCGTCGTCGAACAGGTACCCGATGCACACGGTGACGAGATCCGAGGTGCGTAACTGACTCGGCAGGGGTTGCAGGGTGCGCAGGAAGACGGGGCACAGCCTCCAGAAGGAGCCCAGCCTGCCGCATATCCGCTGTAATAATTCGGATAGACCGGTCCGAAAATGGCGTCGTACAGCCACGGGATGACTCCCGCCTGTGTCGTCGAGAGAAGACTGGTGACCAGCGAGGCGACCAGTACGGCAATTCCAGCGCGTCGAAGATGCGTTCTCATCGGGATCTCCTGAACCGGTGAGTGGCGAACTGGTCAGAGGCGACGAATCGGTTCAAACCGACGCGCCTGGTCTGCCGTCTCCGCAGAGCGAACACGGACCACCGAACGAGCATTTCGTTCCTGACCGTCGCAGGGGTTGTATCCCTCCTATCCTGCGAAGTCAACGAGCGTCGTCGAACGCAGCCTGTATCTCTTGCCGTGAGCAGACGGAGTCGTCCCGCGTTGGAAACCGCAGGCGCTGGCTGCGGCGAAACCTGCATGGAAATGTATCCGCAATAACTTCCCGCCCCTTCGCAATCGACCACTCCAGATTGAGACGTTACCTGCACACGTTCGCTGATGCCTCGATGCGTAATGTTCAGAACAGGCGACCGGCCAGCATTCTTCGCGCGGCCAGCTGCAGAACTCAGAAAATGCAACAACCCTCTGGCGAAAGCGGGCTCGCCAGAGGGTTGCAGTTGAATCCGTTTCTGGCTACGCGTCGATTACTCGATCACGATGCTCAGCCAGCCAGCGTTGCGCTTGATCTGAGTAATCGCCAGCGTGACCGGGCCGCCGTTCTCGCGGTCGAGCTTGAAGGCTCGATCGACCTTGCGGTTCGGCAGTGCTTTTTCGATCTTCGATTTCACAACACCCGCACGGGCAATCTGAGCGAAGCGGTTGTCAGGAGCCTCGGCCGGAGCGACACCGACGGCGCCTGCCTGAATCTCAATGCCGTCATCGACGACGTTAAACGTCAGCGGCACGCTGATGATCTGAGTCGGAATGGTATCGCCGTCTTCCGGCTGCAGTCCGGTCCGCAGAATGAGAGTCAGCTCGCCATCTTCAATACGAATGCGCAGCGGGTCTTCCTGCGGGAAGACAAACTTCGTCGGATCAGATGCTTCACCGTCAGTCTTCTTTGAGGACAGATCAACCTTCCGACCCAGCAGGGAGCTGAACGAGTCGGCCAGTTTTGCGGTCAGTTCGTCTTCCGTCAGCGACTGGCCACCCAGGTGCAGGCGGTCCAGCGAGTTATTCAGCAGAGATTCGTGCAGATGGATGACGACACCCTTGTCGCTGGTCGCCGTGAAGGTCGGCGTGTCACCGGCCAGTTCGTCTTCATTCATCAGCCGTGTGCTGGCCCACAGGCTCGTTTCTTCCGAGCGGAAGCTGCGAGCCGAGGGGTACAGATCGGAATCGTGCAGCTTCGGAATCAGCTTCTCTTCGAGCTGCTTCGAGAGGTTCCCGAATTCGTCATCGACGCCTTTATTGAACTCGGGCAGTAATCGGCGTTCGAGCTTGTCGGCAGCGATGGCTTCTGATCGAGCCTTACGGTTACGCGCTTCTCCAACCGCGTAGTCGTCCGCGATACTTCCGAGAATCGGGACGCCACTGACGGTCGTGCGTGCTCCCGTGGTTGTATTGTTTGCGTTGACGGCAATCGTCGCTGGCGCCGTCGAGAACCGGTCGCCATCAAAGTTGATCGCCTTCTGCGCGGCGAAGGTGTGATAGCCGGATGTGAACACTGTCGCCTGGTCCGTCACGCCCTGAGTGCTGGTCTGCGTGTGGCCAGAGAACGTCATGTAGAACGTGATGAGATCGTTGTTCGGCTTCAGATCGATGCCGACCCGACCAGTCGTCCACTGAGTTCCGTCGACCTTCGCTCCCAGAATGAAGTCATCAACGGGGCCAGTGTCCTTATGGGCATAGCCGGCGACCTTATTCAGCAGATTCTCTGAGGCGACGATTCGCAGGTTGTAGTTGAAGTAGTGAGAGGAGAGTGCGTCGGCAATGCGTGCGCCGCCGTCGGCGGACAGTTCACGAACTTTCGAGTATGCCTTGCGAGCATCGCGTGCCGAAGCCAGCGATTCGTATTCCTCATTCGCTTCCAGAGCGGCGACCAGAGACTTCAGTTCGCCCCGCAGTGCGGCGGTATCGGTTGGTTTGACCGTCGCATTGGCCAGTTCCAGATACTCGCCAAGCGAGTCCTTCAAGCGAACAAACTGCGCTCCATTGACAAACTTCCGCTGCTCTTCATTGGTGAAACGATTGGAATCGGCCAGGCGGCTGTGAACCGTGTTGACCACTTCCGCCGCTCCGTCGGCCGCTGTCAGCTTCCGCAGTTCAGCCGCTTTCACATATTTCGTCCAGGCGCCGCCGTTCTGAATTTTCGCGAGGTAAGCATCAAGGTTGTCGACCGCGTTGACGACCTGGCTCCGAAGTTCTTCCAGACGGGCCTGATGGGCCGCTTCCGGATTCATTTCGAGCGTGTCGAGGATTGCCGATGCGACGTCGACACGACGGGCGAGCCGGCCACGGAGCGTCGCCAGAGCGTCGAAGATCGGCCGGTAGGCAGTGTCGGCCAGTGCGGAATCCATCGTATGGATTCGCTTCTGCAGAGCGGCAATCGTTTCCCGTTGAGCGGCGATGTTCGAGCTGTCTTCGTACAGCTTCGCGACTTCAGCCGCAGTCTCGTTCGCCCAGACCTGCCAGGAATCACCCAGCGTCTGGAACTCGTCCTGCAGCAGGCCGGCAGGGACAACATCCGGCAGAATCCCGGTGAGACCAGCAGGAGCTGCGGCTTCTTCGGCACTCACGCGTACCGAACTCAGTGTGACATACGAAATGCCTGCGGTGGCGAGTGCCAGCAGCAGACACAACTTCGAGCGGAACTTTCCTGGCAACTTCATCGAGTGCAACTCCATTCCCGTGAGATCGGACGGCAGCTCCCTCCTGCGAGGCCATTCCCTGCCTCGACGTCCGGCCGAAATCGCCGGTGCATCACGCAGTGGACAGTCGAGAGGAGTTCAAGGGGAGGAACCGAGGCCGTCCCGACAATCGGTTTTCCCATGACGTCGACAAGTTAGCTGACCTGAGCGGGCCGATTCTGCGAGTTGCCCGGAACATTGCACCGAGGTCCGCGACACGATCGTCACGGCCCGGCCAACTGCACCGGATAACTCAGCCCATCCGTCCCTCTATGACAGGTCGGCTGCAGTCTAGCCAGCCACCGCAACCGCTTCAATCCGCGCAACCCGGATGCTCGACAGCAGCCCGAGCTGTCCGGAGTTTCAATGTCTGCCCGGCGGCAGATCGGAACTCATTCCGTCCGCAGCAGTAGATGCTGGCGGATTTGGACCAGGCAGTCCGGAACCGGGGAGACTTGAGAAGCGCACAGAAACAGGTCAGTGGCTCCAGATATCCGCAAGACCTGTTGTTCCCTGCTCCGCTCACTTCTCAACGACGATTGAGATCAGTCGGTGAGGCGAGCGAACATCGTGTGCCGCGGCCGGTTCCCGATCCGATTCAACGCGTCACCGCAGTCCATAGCTTCGTGGAGTTCTGCGAACACGACTTCGGCGGAGGCAAGGCATTGATCGACGTGCCGGGATTCGTGGGCCAGCGTCGGGTTGAAACCGCTCGATGCGAGAAAGCCGTGGTCGAGCATCCGCGTTGTGAACAGTGTCATGAGTGCATTGCCGTCAGGATGGTCGAAGCCAGTGAGCACTGCGTCAGGACGGCCGGTAACGATCACCGGAACTCCAGTGCGTCGGCCGAGTTCCAGCCAGCCGTTGCGGAATCGCTGTCCGATGGTGGCGATGTGAGCCGGGACGTCAATGCGGCGGAATTTTTCAATGGTCGCGACAGCGGCCGCCGGGCCGACGCCTTCGGTCCAGTACGCGCTGGAAATGAACGATCCCTCAGCCGCGGTCATCGTCTCGGCGGTGCCGATCACGGCACTCATCGCAAAGCCGTTGCTGATCGTCTTGGCGAAGATGGCGATGTCGGGCTCGACGCCGAACTTCAGATGCGCACCGCCCAGACACAGACGCCAGCCGATCGAAATCTCATCGAAAATCAGCCGTGCTCCGCAGTGAGTCGCCCGTTCGCGTACGCCTTCGAGAAAGCCTGGCTCCGGTTCGGTGCTCCGCATCGGCTCCATGATGATCGCCGCGAGGTCGGAACCATGCGCAGCGATGAGCGCGTCAAGTTCTTCGAGATGATTGTAGCGGAAGGGCAGCGTTGTTCCGCGCAGCGACTTCGGTACGCCGGCCGGTTGCAGGCCCGGCAGCAGATGACCGTTGAGCGAATCATCCGTGCCGAGATTCGCCGCCAGGTACCAGTCATGCCAGCCGTGATAGCCGCAGATGGCGACCTTCTCACGTCCGGTCGCGGCGCGAGCGATGCGCACCGAAACAGCCGCCGCTTCGCCGCCGGTCCGAGCAAAGCGAACTCGCTGTGCCCACGGATGGATCTCCGTCAGCAGTTCCGCGAGTCGAACTTCATCGTGTGTCTGCTGAGTACACATCGAGCCGAGATGCACTCGCCGAATGACCGCCGCATTGACATCGGGATCGGCGAAACCCAGCAGGCAGGCGAGGATTCCATTCGACGAGAAATCGATGAACCGCCGGCCGGATGTGTCGACGACCTCACAGCCGATTGCCTGTTCGTAATAGGCCGGCCAGTGATCAGGAGCGAACATCTCAGGCCGCTTGGACAGCAGTTGCGTGCCGCCGGGAATGAGCTGCTTTGCCTGGGCGTACTGCTGCTGAACCGTGTCGCCTGTGGGTACCGCGTTGATTCGCAGCAACTGGCGGGCATTGGTGCTGAAGATGCGTTCGAGATCGCGATCGTTCAGGCACATGGTCCGGGCAGCCTGCTGCAGTGCGAGCAGCGACTCGATACCGATGATGCCCGGTCGACCATGTGTCCAGTGAGCCCAGTCAACATTGTGCTCGTACAGCCAGACAAACCCGTCACCGACCGACACTGCCCTGCCCCGCAGATCGGAGATCGGAAAATCGCTGCCGTACATCAGCCGCGTCGTCCCTGTCACGCGGATAATGGCTTCGAACGCGGCAGACTCACAGACGGCCGACGTATCAAAGTAGACATTGTCGATGCCGCGCAGACCGTCGATTGCGTTGACGGTGTGCGACGCATTGAAGCCGCGTGCCGCGTGTGCGAGAACCAGATTCGCGTGCGGCCATCTGAGGCAGCGGTTGCGGATGTATTTGAGGTTGCGTGGATCGCTGAGCGCCCGAGGCAAAACCATGTGCATCGTGATCCACAATCCACGCTGGTGAGCAATCTCCCAGGCCCAGTCGGGCAGAAACTCGCTCTGATCCGCATTAAACGTGTCCTCGCGTTTGGCGAAAACGTGATACACCTTGAATCCGGAAAAACCGCCGTCAATCAGCGTCCGCTCAACAACCGCCGGATCGTCATCCGGACGAATCAACATCAGACCGCGGCAACCTGAATGAGCCGCGAGTTGATCAGCGAGAAACCGGTTCGCTGCCATGCAGTCGAGGTTTCGTGTTGGAAAGCCAAAGTACAATCCGTGGCTGATCACACAGTCGCCCATCCAGCGACGCATACTCGCGGTCATCGCAGCGTGGCCGACTTCGGGATTGTCGAATGGTTCGATGGAATCATCATTGGGAATGAGGTGCCGCAGGTCATACCAGTGCGCGTGAGCATCGAAGGCGTCCGGCGGTACGAAGTCGGCGAGTCGGCGTTCAAAGAATTCGAGGTCGGCAGACTCGATCGACCACCGCGAAGGATCAAGTGAATCGCGGAGAGTCATTGCTGATTTCTGAACCGCCATACGCACCTCGGGCTGCCTGTTGACGTCGACTGTCGGTCCTGCTGGCTCAGTGTCCCGCAAACGGGCAGCCTGTCAGTCCGTCAGGTGCCGCAGAATATCAAGCACGCCGTCGATTTCCTCAAACGGTGAAATGTAGCTGGCCGACTTTCTGATCTCGGCCTTCGCATTCGCCGGGCACGCAAAGAACGCAACACGGTCGGCAATGAACTGGTCGCTGAGTGTGTCGCCGATGCCCGCCGTTCTTGCCGGATCGATGCCGGTCTGCTGAAACAAACGGTCGATTCCAGTTGCCTTGCTGACGTGTTGCAGATCGATGTTGATATAGAGCCACGTCATCGTGACTCGAAACGGCCAGCCGCGTCCGAGCAGTTCGTCTTCGACCGCCGGCGTGATCGAGTGGAGATAGTCAGTATCCGCATGATAAAGACTGACCGCCGCCGTTTTGCCAGGCTGCAGGATGACGCCCTCTGCCGCGTACCGGGACCGTAGCAGTGCCGATGCTTCGTGGACAATCTCAAGATGCTCGGCTGTGATCGTCGGGTCGAGGTCAAAGGCGTTGACGTCCGGCCGCCACAGCCAGACGCCGTTCTCCCCGACGCATGGGATTCGCGTGTTGTGAATGAAGCGGGCCATCGCCTCGACAAAGCCAATGGGCCGGCCGCTGCACAGCGTCACCAGCGGCCGATCTTCGCGCTGAAGAGCCCATCGGTTGTGCTCGGCGATTCGCGAGAGTGCCGGCCCGTTAATCGGAGCCTGCGACTCGGGACACAGGCAGCCGTCGATATCGCAGATGACCAGATCGTACTTCCCGGTCGAACGGAAACTCATCGAGACCTCGAAGATGAAACGGGCGGCGCGGCGTCAGCGCTAAGTAGCTGGATTCGCAACAATTCAGCCGTCCGTGTGTGTCTGAATTCTTGCGAATTCAGCTACGGAAAAACGACATAGCACAGTCGTGCTACCTGACGCTGTTATCGCCGCTCGCCCGTGCGGATTTGAGCCGAGTGACAACAAACTCAAGGGCCGCAATCGTATCCTCGTAGCTCGTGCTGTGTCCGCCCTGCGGCCGGTGAATGCTCAGGACGTTTGAGTTCGTCGGGCGAATCGTGTCGAGCAGCCGCAGAACGCTGTCGGGCGGTACGACCGTGTCCGCTCCGCCGGTCGTCGCGGCGATCGGCATCGTGAATCGATCGGGGAAGAACTCGGCGCTCCGCTGACGGTACTCGTCGGGAACAGCGTCTCTTGACCCGCCAAACGACGCTGAGATCGCGTCGCCAAACCGCTCATAGGTCACCAGGTTCGCAGTTCCGTTCAGAGCAACGACACCGTCGACGAGGTCCGGATGCCGCGCCGTAAACGTCAACGCTCCCGTCCCGCCCATTGAACCCCCGGCAACGATGGTCTGACGAATGCGAAACCGCTCTTTGAGCAGCTTGAGAATCTGCAGCAGGTCCGCTTCCGCCTTCGGCCCCATCCAGGACGTCGTGGCCCGGTAGTCCGGTGAAACGAGCAGCAGGCTGTGCTGGACTGCGACGTCGCGCGTTCCTTTGCATTCACCGCGCGACTGACGGACAAACTGCCAGCGATCCGAACCGTGCCCGTGGAGGGCAACGAGCAGCGTCATCGGCTTTGACTCATCAACCCCGGACGGATAGACAAGCACGTATTTCTGCTCGGTCCCATCGACTGAGGCCGTAAAGACGCAGTCCTCAATCCGCGGTGGTTCTGTGGCGGCTGCCGAAGGAGAGCCCGTCTGGCCGGCCGCGGACGCAACATGAACCAGCAGACCAAGAACAATCTTCACACGTAAGCAGTGTCTCATAGCGCTTCCAGTTTTGCTGGCATCGAGATTTCAACGGAGCAGACTCAGTGAGCGACAGAAACTTTGAACCTGTGAGGACGGGCGTGATCGGCCTCGGTCGGTTTGGCAGACTCCATTCACTGACTCTGGCTGGACTGAGCGAGGCGGAACTCGTCGGCGTCGTCGCGCGACGTCAGGACAGCCTGAGGGAATTTGAGGCCGCGCTGCCTGGCGTGCCCGGCTGGACCGACCTCGATCGCGCTGTTGCCGAATCCGGCGCCGAGGCGTGGATCGTTGCCTGCACGACGGCCTCGCATGTTGACGTGACGCGGCGTCTGCTGGAAGCCGGCAAAACAGTGCTCCTGGAAAAGCCGATTTCTGAAGACCTCAATGAGGCGTTGAGCCTGCAGCCGCTGATCGCTGCCGACTCGACGAATCTGATGGTCGGACACATCGTCCTGTTTAACAGCGAATTCCAGCAACTTCGTGACGAGGCCCGGCACCGCGGGCCGATCTCGTATATCGACTGCGTCCGGCACCGGCCAGCGAGCATCGTCGCAGACTTCGCTGGCGAGAACCCACTGCACGCGGCGATGGTGCATGACCTGTACGCCACGCAGGCGCTGGTCAACCGGGCGGAACCGTCGAAGTTCAGTGCTCACTATCATCGAACGCCGTCAGGGGCGATCGACCTCGCTTCCGCACGTCTGATCTGGGATGACGGCCCCGTCGCGTCGTTTGCGGCGTCGTACCTCACGCCGGAAGGAATGCCACCGCGAGGTTTTGACCGGATGGAAGTGTTCGGCGATGGCTGGGCCGCAAGGATCAATCCAAATCCGCGGCCGATCGAACTCTGGAGCAGGCAGGCGGAATGGCCGCTGGCTCTGGAAATCCGTGCGAATCCGACGGGAGCCAGCGGCATGATGGCTGAAGAGCTGCGCTGCTTCTGTCGAATCGTCCGTGGACTGCAGCCGGTTCCGGTCGGAGCCACTTACTTCGACGCGATTCAGATTCAGAAGTGGATGGACGAACTGGATCGAAGCGCTGCCGCCGTCTCGTAAACTGTTCGGCGATAAGCGGACGGCTGCGAGCAGCACGACAAGCATTCCGGATGAAGTCCGACTCCGACGCTCGCGCCAGCAGGGCCACGGCCAGCCGGTGCGTTGTGACATTTCGATCCGTCGCCGCAGGTTTCCTGTACCAGAACTGCAGCTTCCTGCCCGGTCCGCCAGAAGTGAGGCGCATATTTCCAGGCAGAGCGTTGCCTCGACGCGCCGCAGATGGTCGTGACAGGCCGAAATGCAATGTCGCACCGTGAGTATCATCAATCTCGGTAGTAACGGTCTGGCAAGTCAGCACTGTCGCACCGATCTGTCTCCAGTCGCGCCGATGAACGGTTCGAAGGCGAGGCCCCATCCAATGACTGCAGGCGAACATCCGGTGGAAACAGACGCAGGCATTCGAAAACCAACCGCGACGGTCAGGGCCGCCGCGCAGCCCACTCCGTCGATCGCAACGAATCTCCCGCCGCGGCCGGCCAGTGTTCGTTATCAAAGCTTCGATATCTGGCGCGGTATCGCCTGCCTGATGCTCGCCGGGTACCACTCGACGTTCTATGCCGATCATCTCTGGCAAATGCACGACCGCAGCACCTGGTCCGCTGGAAGCTGGGCGATCAAGCTGATCGGCTGGCTGTGGGTCGGCGTGCCGATGTTCTTTGTGATCAGCGGTTACTGCATCGCTGCCAGCATCGACTCGCTGCGCCGCAAGCCGCATTCGCTGCGGAGCTACGTGGTCCGCCGCATCCGCCGCATCTATCCGCCGCTGTGGATCATGCTTGGCATTGCAGTGTGCTTCACGCTGGTATTCAGTGCGATCGAGTCCGTCGAGTCGGCATGCGAGCAGCTTCCGAAACTCTCTGAGTTTCCACTGGCGAGCTGGATCGGCAACCTGACGGCTTCAGAGTCGTGGCTGCACCGACTCGCAGGCAGCGAGAACACCTCGTACCTGATGCCCAATACCTGGACGCTGTGTTACGAGGAACAGTTTTATCTGGTGACCGGCCTGATTCTGGCTGCCTCAGCGACACGATTCTTCACGCTGACGGCAGTGGTGACAGCCACGACGTTCGCTGTCCGGCACATCTGCCGGTATCACGGCATCGAGCTGCACGGCTTCTTCTTTGATGGCCACTGGCTGATGTTCGCGTCGGGGATCCTTGTCTATCACTCGCTGAGCTACGGAACGCGACGCGGCCGCTGGGCCGCCTGCGGAACGCTGGCTCTGTTCGCCGTTTACGCCTTTCTCGATCGCCGGACGCAGCCGGAAGGATTTCAGCGGCACCTCGATGAGTACCTTTTTATTTCGAGCCTCTTCGGCATCGCACTGATCGTCTTCCGGCGTCTGGACCGGCCGATTGCGGAACTCCGCTGTCTGCAGCCGCTGGCCGCTTGCGGGCGGATGTCGTACAGCGTGTATTTGACGCACTACCTGCTGGTCGTCGTTGTGTCGTCACTCTTCGCCGCGTCCGGTTTCCGAGCTGATGCCGACGTCGCGATGCTGGTCGTCCCGACCTGTCTGCTGCTGTCCATCCCGCCGGCGATTGTCTTTCACCGGACCGTCGAAAAACGCTTCATGAACGCGCCTTCCGGCAGCAGTACCGCGAAACAGACGACACCGATTCCAGACACTCAACCGCCCGTCGCACATACGCGCCGTCTCGGCCTGACGTAATCGAGTCTGCGCGAACATCTCGCGTCGCGTCCCATCGTGACCGGTCCGCCGGACGCTCATCCACCGGCCACAAACCCCACGTGACCGGACAGGCATCCATCGTCCGTCGCGACTTCGTTGATCGCCCGAATACGGATGCCGTCCGGGCCATAGGCGGAAGTCGCCGTTGACTGCTGGGTTGGATCGCCGGTCGCCACGTCGTACTGCATTGTGACGGCCTGGAAGAGCCGGCCCTGCAGCGGCCGCAGCAGGTCACGCTGTCGTAACGGTTCTGAGCGTCTATCATCAGCGGACTGTGTGCATTGTTGACACCGTTGACACTCGCCGATTGATGGACCTGCTCGCGAATGAAGTTTCTGCTGACCAACGACGACGGAATCGATGCTCCGGGAATTGCCGCACTGGCTGAAGTAGCAGCTCAGTTTGGCGAGGTCTTCGTTGTCGCGCCGGATCAGGTGCATTCCGGCTGCGGGCATCGCGTGACATCTGAGGGAGCGATTTCGATCAACGAGCTGGGACCGGGACGCTGGGCGATCAGCGGGACGCCGGCCGACTGCGTCCGAGTCGCTCTGTGGAAACTGGTTCCAGACGCCGACTGGATCCTCTCGGGAATCAACGCGGGCGGAAACCTGGGCGTCGACGTTTTCATGTCCGGCACGGTGGCCGCCGTCCGCGAGGCCGCTCTGCACGCGAAACCCGGCATCGCCCTCAGCCAGTACAAACAGAGTGGCACCGAATGGGACTGGAATCGAGCCGCTCAACTGACCGAACAGTCACTCGCGAAACTGCTCGAAGAGACACTGACGCCGGGCCGATTCTGGAACGTCAACCTGCCCGACCTGTACGGGATCGATCGCGTTCCCGAGCTGCGGCGCAGCCCACTGAATCCGCTGCACCTGCTGATGAACTTCGACGAGCACGAGACCGGCATTCGCTACACCGGCAACTATCACAACCGGCCCCGGACGCCCGGCGACGATGTCGACGTCTGTTTCTCCGGCGACGTCGCGATCACCGAGATCAGCGTCTGGTGACCGGACGTCAGTTGTCACGAGGTTGTACGGGCTGAGTTCCGCTCGTTCAGCGGAGTTCCGTCGCCGCGAGGAAACTCACGGACTGGCAAGGAATCCAACTCCAGAAAATCGTACGACGTTCGCAGCGACGAACTCCCGGAAATCACCCGGCCCCACAACATCAGAAACGCGACCAAACAGATCTCGTTCACCGGTCGGGAAGGCAGCCGGCAAAAACAGGTGGCGGCTTCTGCATTCGCGCTGAAACCGCCGCCTGTGGTGAAACCACGATGGCGTTACTTCGTCGCACTGACGCAGTACAGCGTTTTACTCGACCGAATGAAGAGCTGCCCATCACTGACGGCAGGTGTCGCGTTGAAATCCCCGGCCGATGAATCGAAGCGGTTCACAGCAAGCTGCTCGAACTTGCGACCAGTTTTGACGACGAAGACATCGCCCGATCGACGCGCAAAGATCAGCTTGCCGTCAGCGATGATCGGCGACGAGTAATCCTGCCCGCCGCCCCGGCCACCGCCAAAGCCTCCGCGACCGCCACCAAATCCACCGCGGCCTCTTTCGGGACGATCGCCGCCCTCGCGGCCGCCCGCCGCGCCATCACTCAGTCGCCCCTGATAAACGCGGTCGCCGGTCTTTGCATCGAGGCAACTCACGACACCATTGCTGACGTAATACAGCAACCCGTCATAGACGACGGGCGTGTCGATCCGTGATCGATCGCCGCCGGTCCACAGCGTTGCGGACTTCGAGATGTCGCCTTTGCCACCCGCTTTGATCGCGATCGAACCGCCACCGCCAGGCCCGGACTCGACACCGTAGATCACGCCGTTCTGCGCGACGACGCTTGAACACATCGAGCTCGACGCCATCGCTTCGCAATACCACTTCAGTTTGCCGTTCTCAGGATTCAAGGCCCAGACCTCATACGGCACGCCGATGACCAGTTCCGCATCGTCGCCACTGCCGACAACAACCGGCGTTCCCCAGGTGCTGCCGAAGCCGTCAGCTTCCTGCTTCCAGATCTTCTTCCCGGTCTTCGTATCAAACGCGATGACGGAGTGACTCTCGATCGACGCCGTAACGATCACTTTGTCCTGATAAAGAATCGGGCTCGATGCCGAACCCCAGCCACGCTGATCGAGCGCCTCACCCGCGTCGGCGTTCCACAGTTCCTTGCCTTCAAGGTCGTACGCGTACACACCGGACTTCCCGAAAAACGCGACAACGATCCCGCCATCGGATACCGGCGTATGACTCGCATACCCATTTTCGGCAAACATGCCGCGGTATGATTCTTCCGGCAGCTTCGCGGCGACGCTCGACATCCAGAGCTGTTTGCCGGTCTTACGATCGAGACAGACGAGGTGGCGTTCCAGCGAATCCAGCGAGCCGCCGTCGGAGCCGTCTGCGTACCCTGACCACGACGTCACAAAGACCCGGTCGCCGACGACGATCGGGCTCGACGCTCCCGGTCCCGGCAGCTCAGCCTTCCACTGCAGATTCTTCGAGTCACTCCATTCCGCTGGAATGGGAGCCTCATCCGCACTGACTCCGCTGCCGTTCGGTCCCCGGAATCGAGCCCAGTCCGCTGCGCCGGCCGCATCGACGGACAGAGTCCCGGCCACCAGCACTGAGAGCACCGTCAACTTGCGCACTGCCATTCGCATCGCACCGTCTCCAGAAGAAATACCAGCAAATTCACGCGTTCCGAGTGAACCGTAATTCTCACCAAAGATCCACCAGCCAGCGGATTTTCCTTTCAGGAGAACTCAACTCCTCGCAGGGTGACTCACGACTCACAAGCATCGCCAGTCTCGTATTATTCGCTGTTGCCTCGCGCGGCCTGACTCGCAACAGCCGACTCCGATTCGTAAGTCACGCGTCCGTTGACGACGGTCAGCCGCGGCCGAATCTGCGCGATCTCCTCTTCCGGACACGTGAAGTAGTCGCGGTCGAGCACCACGAAATCGGCCAGCTTGCCGGGCTCGATCGAGCCCTTGACGTCTTCATCAAAGCTCAGCCAGGCCGCATGAGTCGTCATGCAGCGCAAGGCTTCCAGTCGCGACAGCTTCTGCCGTTCTCCATAAACGTTGCCGTATGTGTCGCGTCGAGTGACCGCGATCGCGAGCTGCAGAAACGGGTTGAACGAGTTCATCGAATGGTCTGGATCGAGGCCACTCATATGGTCGCTGTTGATCGCGACCGGAACGCCACCGTGGTACCAGTCGGCCAGCCCAATGAACCGCTCTGCCCAGCTCGGCCCGTAGATCTGATCGATGAACCGGGCATCGCGGAAATACAGATACGGCTGCGTATCGACGCCGACGCCCAGCCGGCGACAACGCTCAATTGAATCCTTTGCCGGAAAGTACGCGTGCGTCAGCGAGAACCGTCGATCGGAGATCGGCTGCGTCCGGTTGACCGCTTCCAGCGCGTCGAGCACGGCGTCGACACCCGCGTCCCCGGTCACGTGACAGCACATCTGCCAGCCCAGCCGATGGCCGACGTCGAAGATCTCGCGCATCTGCTCGACCGAGTAACTCAGGTCGCCACGGTAATCCGGATCGACCAGCGTCCCGATCTTGTAGAACTCGATCCGCTGCGGCCCGAACGGTTCCCGCAGTCGCGTCGTGCCCCAGTGAATGCCGCCATCAACGGTAATCTTCAGTGGCCCGACGCGCAGCCAGTCGTCGCCGTCACCCGTTTTCATTCCGAGCTTCTTCGAGAACTCGGTCACCTGCTCGCCCGAACGAAACTGCTGCCGGATCGTCGCCGTTACTCGAACATTCAGATCGCCGCGGCGCTTCAGCGTTTCGTAAGTCTTCCAGCCCTCGGCGTTCAGAGCCCGCTCGAAGATGCTCGTAATGCCAACGCTCGAATAAATCCCATGGACGCGTTTGACCGCCGCCAGCTTTTCGTCCTCAGACACTTCCGGCACCGGCGTCTCGTCGCGCAGGAGTTGCGAACCTCCCGCCAGCAGCCACGGCCGCCCGCGTTTGTCGCGGACAATCTTCGCTCCGGGAACCTCGTCGCTGTCCTGGTTGACACCAATCGCCCGCCAGGCCGCCGAGTTCAACAGATGCTTGCGTACCGACGTCAGCACAACCGGATGCGTCGTCGACCCCGCGTCCATCTCCTCCCGCGTTGGAAACCGCATCTCGTCAAGTCGCATGACGTCCGTCCGCGGTGCCTCGACCCAGCGACCTTCCGGCAGCTCACTGGCCCGTTTCCGAATCCATGCCTGCAGTTGAGGAATGCTGCGCATCTCTTCGTACGGCGACTTCAGCTCTGACAACGCGACGCCCAGCGCATGACAGTGCGATTCAATCAGACCCGGAATCACCGTCCGCCCGTCGAGCGCGAGCTCTTTCGTCGCAGGCCCCGCCAGCCGCCGGATCTGCTCCGAGCTTCCGACCGCGAGGACGCGCCCATCACGCACCGCCAGCGCTTCGACAACCGAACCATCGCCGTCCAGTGTGACGACCTTCGCGTCAAGCACGACGAGATCGGCCGGCTGGTCCGGTTTCCCCGACTGCCTGGTCTGAGCCATTGCACAATCCCAGGAACTGACGAGTCCGCACAGCAGAGCGGTCGCCAGGAGACGCGTGCCAGCAGCCTGGCCGATTGCCGCACGGTCGAAGTTCAGTGCCCGACGACTCATCCAAAGGCTGCTCATATTGATCTGCCATCTCAGGAATGAAGCCCCCAACTGACGAGGAGGCGAGACACATCGAGCCGGCCTGTCCGAAGCCGGGAGCGCAGGACGACGCAACCCCCGCTTCCGACAGACAATCAGACGGGCTCGAGCCCGCCGCGAACGAGTCATCCTGCCGCTGCGCGAACAGCACAGCAAGTCGACCGGCCCGTGCGGCGAACTGCAGACCGGCTCCCGTCAGACTGGCGCAGTCCACGGTTCTTACTCGGACAGCGCCACTTTGGCGAAATCTGCGAGGATACAAGCACGAAGCGCAAGCGAGTGTGTTTGACGTCAATGATTCACTCGCTTGCTCGTGCTTCGTGCTTGTACGGCAACCGCAAGTGACGCCGTCCAGTTACGATTCCAATCGGATCAGCCATTCGACCTGGGGCAGTTGCTCAATCACTTCTCGGGCAAGATTGAGCCAACGCGCCGCCCTGTTGAGGATGCCGCTGTCGGCGGTCGCGACGATTTCATCTCTGCTTTTCAGAACAGCGTCCGGATCGGGAACCAGGTCAATCTGCCAGGACCAGCGGTTGCTGGCGGCGATGTCCTGCAGCAGGATTTTCAACCGGCCGCTGTTCGAGACCGGCTGATCGAGCAGCCAGAGGCAGTGAGCGGGTTGCCATTCGGCCAGCAGGCGGCCCGCGAGTTCGATCGCCGGAACGGTCTCGGCCACTTTGCGATAACTGCCGTGCATACTCGCCATATCGCGGATGCAGCCGTCACGACCGAGCAGCAGGACGCCGCCGGACAGCGCAGCTTCGATCGACGTCAGCACGTTGTAGCCGTCAATGAGCACCGTCTGACCGCGGACCTGTTTCGGCGAAACCTGATGCGTATGCCGCCGCGTCCGATCCGAATCACTGCAGGCACAGCGAGCCACCGCCAGCCGCTGCCGCGCTACCAGCGAGTATCGATCGCCGACCAGTTTCAGGGCCGAGGCCGTCGCGTAACCGTGAGACAGCAGCCAGCTCAGATCCCTCACCGCCGCGCACAAATCCGGTAACCGTTCCGGGGCGAACAGATTCCGGTCCTCCGGATGCGGCCCGCGATGTCGTCGTCGGTCCGGCACAGATTCCGTCTCCTCTGCCATTGCGAGTGCCATTTCGAGGTCTTTGTGCCTGATGATCGAAGCCCGTCTCGCAACTTCGCCACTACTGTGCATTCCCGAAAGCAGTCGCCTATCGTATCGCGCATCGATCGCGCGGGACGACTCGCGTTCGGATTCCCGCGTATCATCACCCCATCGGAGACCCCGCTCGTGAAAATGTCCCATCGCTTTGCCGGCTCAGCGACTGCTCTTGTTTTTGTCATCACCCTCGGTCATGTGGCCGCGGATGAGTATCTCAACGGAATTGAATGGAAGGAACCGGCCATTGTGACGCCGGGTGAAAACGGCGGGCCTCCGAGTGACGCGGTCGTTCTGTTCGATGGCAAAGACCTGTCCGAATGGGACGGCGCGGAGAACTGGAAGATCGAAGACGGTGCCATGATTGCCGGCAAGGGCAACATCAAGACAAAGCAGGCGTTCGGCGACTGCCAGTTGCACATCGAATGGTCGGCTCCCGTACCAGCAACCGGCAGCGGGCAGGGACGCGGCAACAGCGGCGTTTTCCTGATGGACACCTACGAGCTTCAGGTTCTCGATTCCTACGAGAACAGCACGTACTTCGACGGTCAGGCCGGAGCGATCTACAAGCAGACACCACCGCAGGTCAACGCGATGCGTCCGCCAGGCGAGTGGAATGTGTACGACATCATCTGGACGGCGCCGCGGTTCAATGAAGACGGCTCGCTCAAGTCGCCCGCGTACATCACGGCTCTGCACAACGGCGTGCTGATCCAGAACCACTTTGAACTGAAGGGTGACACGCCTTTCGATCGGCCGCCAAAATACAGCAGGCACGCTGATCGACTGCCTATTCGCCTGCAGGATCACGGCAACCCGACGCGGTTCCGAAACATCTGGATTCGCGAGATCGGCGCCGACGAAGGCAAGCAGGTCCGCGACCCATTCCTGCGCGATGGCAAGGGCAACGAGAAACCGATCGAGTAGAACCGCCTGACTTTACTGACAGACGATCCCGACGCCGCGAGTGAACTCTTCGGAGCCCGTTCGCGGCTCGCTGTTTGAAGGCATCCAACGGTAGATTCGTCTGCGCGTCGGACTGCCTTGCTGAACCTCGACTGACGAGTCGCTTTCATGAGAATTCTTCGAGTCCTTGTCGTCTGTCTCGGGCCACTGCTGGCATTGCCTGGACCCGGAAATCCTGTCTCCGCCGATGATCGCTCGTCGGATCAGCCACAGGGGCTTCGCCAGAACGTGCCAGAGCTATGGGCACTGACCGGGGCTCGCGTCACGGTGCGACCAGGCGAGGTGCTCGACGCCGCAACGATCCTCATCCGACGTGACCGGATCGAAGCAGTGGGCCAGTCGCTTGAGATCCCCGCTGGCGCTCGGGTGATCGATCTCTCCGGCCGGTTCGTCTACGCCGGATTGATTGATGCCTTTACTGAGCAGCCCGTCGATGAAGGCTCGTCGCAGACGGCCGCCCGCTCCTGGAATCCGCAAATCCGACCGGCTCGACGAGTCGCCGCTGACTTCCGGCCTGACGCCGCGTTGAATCAGACACTTCGCAAGCAGGGAGTCACCGCACGACTGGCTGCTCCGTCCGGAGGCATCCTCAAAGGTTTCGGCGCAGTTGTGCTCACGTCGGACCATCGCGTTGAACACGCCGTCATTCGAGCGGACGCAACGCAGCACGCACACCTGACCGCGTCACGCAACGGCTCGCGGAACTATCCCAACTCACCGATGGGCGCTGTCGCGCTCGCCCGCCAGACGTTCTTCGACGCTGACTGGTATCAGCGTGCCTGGCGCTCAGCCGCAGCGGATCCGACGCTCAGCCGCCCGGAACTCAATAACGACCTCGCCGCGCTGAACGACGTTGTGACGCAGCGCACGCCGCTGATCGTCGACACGTCCAACGAACTGTTCTTCCTGCGGGCTGATCAGTTTGCACGCGAGTTCGGTCTGCACCTGATCGTGCATGGCAGCGGCAACGAGTACCGACGTCTCGACGCAATTCGCCGGACCGGCCGTGCCGTCATTCTGCCCGTGAACTTTCCGAAAGCGCCGCACGTCGCGACGCTGGAATCGGCACTCGACGTCACCACCGAAGCCCTGCTGCACTGGGACCTCGCCCCGGAAAATCCGAAACGTCTGGCCGACGCAGGCGTCACGTTCGCGTTCTGTTCGAGCGGCCTGAAAGACAAAGGCGGCTTCCTGCCGCAGATCCGCAAAGCCGTCTCTCGCGGACTGTCGGCCGACGCAGCACTTCGCGCTCTGACCACAACACCGGCCGCGCTGCTGGGTGTCGCTGAGCAACTCGGAACGGTCGAACCCGGTCGCGTGGCCAGCCTCGTCATCACCGACAGGCCGATATTCGACACAGAAGCGAAGACCGTCGAGACCTGGATCGCTGGCGAGCGGTTTGAATGGCAGACGCCACCGCAGCGCAACGTCGCCGGCGAGTGGCTCATCAGCCCGGCCGACTCCAGCGCACCACTGTCAAAGTCGCTGCGGCTGACACTGAAGAACAGCGATGACAACAAGCTTTCGGGCAGTATTCGCAACGGATCGAACGGCGCTGCAGAAGACGCCGGCAAGCCGATCAAGATCGGCCTTGCCGCATTGAACGAAACGCGTCTGAGTCTGACGTTCCGCTCGGACGGATTCGGAGCTGATGGCATCGCCCGCCTGACCGCTGTTGTCGCGCGGAACGGCAACAAGGCACTCGGGCAAATCGTCTGGCCGGACGGATTCCGGTCGCAGGTATCGCTGCGTCGGAAAAACTCGTCTGCAGACTCAGACGCGGACAGCAAACCGGAAGCCGATGCTTCTCAGGCTGACTCATCGAAACACGACGAGACCGACGGCAGCAAAACTCCGGACGACAAACCTGCGGACGGAGAGAAGAAGCTCGAGCCGTCGTCAGAGAACATCGCCGCCTCGTTCGCGATAAACTATCCGCTGGGAGCCTTCGGCGTCAGCGAGGCACCGGAACAAGTCGGCCTGATCGCGCTGCGTGGAGCAACTGTCTGGACCGGCGGGCCGCAGGGAATTCTCAGGAATGCGGTCGTGCTGATCCGCGACGGCAGGATCTGGAAGGTCGGACGCCAACTGAAAGTGCCGAACGACGCCCGCGTGATCGATGTTGCGGGGATGCACATCTCGCCGGGGCTGATTGACTGCCATTCGCATTTCGCGACCGACGGCGGCATCAACGAAAGCGGGCAGGCCATCACGGCCGAAGTCTGCATCGGAGACTTCATCGACTGCGACGATATCAACATCTACCGGCAGCTTGCCGGCGGAGTCACTTCGTCGAACATCCTGCACGGCTCTGCGAATCCGATCGGCGGCCAGAATCAGGTTGTCAAACTGCGCTGGGGTTCGCTCGGCGGCGACATGAAGTTCAAACGCGCGCCGCCAGGCATCAAGTTCGCGCTCGGTGAGAACGTCAAGCAGAGCAACTGGGGCGACCACTTCACAACACGTTATCCGCAGACGCGAATGGGCGTCGAGCAGATCTTTCGTGACGAGTTTCGGGCCGCGATCGAGTACCGCCAGCGTCGCGATCGGTGGGACGCCAATCCGCAGGGACTACCGCCGCGCCGAGACCTCGAACTGGACGCCATCGTCGAAATTCTCGACGGCAAGCGCTGGATTCACTGCCACAGTTATCGACAGGACGAAATCCTCGCGCTGATCCGCATCTGCGACGAGTTCGGGATCCGCATCGGCACGTTCCAGCACATTCTGGAGGGCTACAAGGTCGCCGACGCGATGGCGAAGCACGGCGCGATGGGCTCGGCCTTCGCTGACTGGTGGGCCTACAAGTTCGAGGTCTACGACGCGATCCCCTACGCCGGAGCACTGATGCACAACGCGGGCGTCGTCGTTTCTTTCAACTCAGACGACCGCGAACTCGCCAGGCATCTCAATCACGAAGCGGCCAAAGCGGTCAAGTACGGCGGCGTCAAACCGGAAGAAGCGTTGAAGTTCGTGACGCTCAATCCGGCGAAGCAGCTTCGTATCGACCGCTATGTCGGGTCGATCGAACCCGGCAAAGACGCGGACCTCGTCGTCTGGTCCGGCTCGCCACTCTCGACCATGTCCCGCTGCGAGCAGACCTGGATTGACGGCCGCCTCTACTTCTGTCGTGAGAACGACGCCGCACTGCGGACCGAGAACCAGAACATCCGCACCACGCTGATTCAGAAGATCCTCGCTTCCGGTGAGCCGATGCTGAAGCCCGGCGAGGAAGACGTCGACCCGGCCAGCCTCTGGCCGCGCGAAGACGAGTTCTGCCACGGCCACGATCACGAAGGGCACGGCCATGAGTGAGCAGTCTCTCAGAATTAAATCACCACATCTCAAGTTAGCGGCAGGGCGCAAGCCCTCCGGTTCAAGTTCACCTGGTCACCTCTCCGACATCAGCCGGCACGCGCCAGCGTCCGGTTCACCGTTTCGTGCTTCCTGGACTAAGACCCACTCGCTGATGGACTACCCTCTTCGTTCAATCGGCACATTTGGCCCAACTATGGAACGTGTCCGAAGCAATTTCGCCTTTGACGGGATGACGGCAGTGCAAAGGCGCCGAGGCTCAAAGGAACGCAAAGGCTTTGCGAATCTTTGTGACTTCGCGTCTTTGCGCTGCAATGTCTGGTTGATGATATCGAGAAGTACAGATTGGTGTTTCGGGCACATTTCAATGAAATCCATACGGATACTTCCGCTCTTCTGCTTTGTGATCGCACTCTTCTCTGGTGTGGCACACACCGACGCCTCTGACGAAATCCCCGGCGTTCCACAGACACAACCGATCGCTCTGACCGGCGGTACTGTCTTCCCGATCTCACAACCGCCGATTGAAAACGGCGTCGTTCTGTTCGACAAAGGCCGCATCGTCGCTGTTGGAACAGCCGAGTCCGTCGAGATCCCCGTTGAAGCAAAGCAGGTCGACTGCAACGGCAAACACGTCTATCCGGGGCTGTTCGAGGCGCACTCGCAGCTCGGCCTGACAGAGGTCAGCGCCGTACGCGCGTCCGACGACCGTTCAGAAGTCGGCTCGTTGAATCCCAATGTCAAAGCACACGTCTCCGTAAATCCGGACAGCGAACTGATCCCGGTGACGCGAGTGAATGGCGTACTGCTCGCGCTGACCGAACCGTCGAGCGGACTGATCGCCGGTCAGGCCGCCGTGCTGCAACTTGATGGCTGGACCTGTGAGGATCTGACGCTGAAGCCCGGCGCCGCAATGGTCGTCAACTGGCCGTCCGTGCCGAAGGAACTCGAAAAGGGGCAGACCGCCACCGAATCGGACGCCGTCGCGCGGCTGCGCAAGCTGCTTGGCGAAGCCCGCGCCTACACAGAGGCGCGGAAGCAATCCCCGGAAACGCAGCCGACCGACCTGCGACTCGAAGCGCTGCAACCAGTCCTGTCCCGCAAGGTGCCGCTGCTTGTTCACGCGGATTCGCTCGCCGTGATTCAGTCAGCCGTGTCGTTCGCCGTCGAGCAGAAGCTACGGCTGATCATTCACGGCGGCTATGACGCACCGTTGTGTGCTGAGCTGCTGAAGAAGCACGACGTTCCGGTCATCATCGGCGCGGCGTATCGATTACCACGCCGCCGCAGCGACGACTTCGATGCCGGCTACTCGCTGGCGAGCCGTCTGCACGAGGCCGGCATCCGCTTCTGCATTTCCGGTGGCGAGACGTCTCGTACCTGGAATGCCCGCAATCTGCCGTATCACGCCGCCGTGTCGGTTGCTTATGGGCTGCCGCACGACATCGCGCTGCGAGCGATCACGCTGTCACCCGCCGAGATCCTCGGCGTCTCGAAACGAGTCGGCTCACTGGAGCCTGGCAAAGACGCCACGTTGATCGTCACGACGGGCGACCCGCTGGAAACAGCGTCGAACGTCACCGCCGCATGGGTCCAGGGCCGCACTGTCGACCTCTCCAGCCGCCACGTGCAGCTCTACAGAAAGTACCGGAAGAAGTACGAGCAGCTTCGTGAGTCGAAGTGAACGGTCACTGGCCCGTTCGGCGCGAGCGTCTCAGAAAATGCCCGGCAGCAGTCGATATCGGACGCGACCAGCGAACTCGCGATAGCCGGCGTCCTGCAGCAGAAACCGCTCTTCGGCGAAAATCCGCAGGCACCACAGCAGGACCGCGGACGCGTAGACGGTCAGATTAAACGTCGACGGGTGATTGATCACGTAGCCGAGAAACGCGACAACATAGCTCAGATACATCGGATGCCGCACGAATCGGTACAGCCCGCCGGTCTGAATGCCGCGGTTGGCTGGGACAATCCCGATGCTGCGCCGCAGCGAGAGCATCGCCCCGCTCTGCAGAACCAGCCCACCGATCTGCAGCGCCGTGCCCAGCAGAACATCGTTCCCGCTGGTCGGCCGAAACAGCAGGATGGCAAAAGTCCCCGTGACAGCCACACACCAGTCGTACGGCGAGAAGCTGACGCCTTTGGGCAGCCGCCGCGTCAAATAGAAAAAGACATCCAGCGAGACCTTGAACAGCACCAGAGCCGTGCTCAGCCGGACAACGTCCATCAGCGACCGCACCTGCATCGCCGCAAACTGCAGAAACAGCAGCGCCAGAACGATGTTGCACCCGACTTCTCTCAGCGTCAACCAGTTGGCTCGGGCGGTCGATGACTCTGAACCTGCAGCAGCAGACATGACGATTTTCCTTGGAATGACGAGCCGGGAGCAGGGATTTGATCTGACGCGGCAGACCAGCGAGACGCCAGTGCCTGGACGCACGCCTGGAGCAACGCTGTGCCGGAATCTCGACGAGTCCGAAGCCTCGTCACTTCGACAATCCGGCCAGCCCAAGACTAGATCGGCCGCAGCCTCGATTGCCTTCCGCAGGCCGCGACGCTGCGTCTTTCGATGTCGTACGGTTCCGATTACGGCAGACGTTCTGACTGTGTCGATTCCACGGGGGAACGATTGGCCTCAACGACCGCGACGTCGACCAGGTGAACGCCCTGGGCAAGACGTTCACCATCTCCCAGACAACGATCACTCCGAGCGTCCGCAGCCAGCGACCGCAGAGTGGTCCAGGCAAGGCAAAGCCCACCTCCAGCCAGCGCAGTGTCGGTTCTCACCGCCGGAACTCTCGCACTCGACACTGGCCGGCAGGAACCGGTCCTACTTGCCTATTGGTTCTGTAGCTGCAGGAGGAATACGAGCAAGGATTCCATGCGTGAAATGATGGACGAAAGCTGAACCGTTGACAGTCGGGATTCGACTACGTGGGTGCCTGCGTTCAAAGATTCAACGAAGGAAAGTGCAGCACGTACATCGTCTTGTACGAATCGTGATAGCGGATCGCAGTCGATGTGCCGGCAGATGTATAGCAATCGTGCGCGGCGAGTAGGCCGGTTTTCGTGAAAGAAGTCATCATTCGATGTCCACATCCGAATGTCTTCATCTGGAGCAAGCGCGTGCAAGACTTGCGTGAATAACTCGCGCATGGATGTCGTCACATGCCTTGCACGATCGGGATTGTCACTGCAAAGAGACTGACGCGCACCATGGAGCAGACGAATAAGCCGCTTGTCAAACGCGGCAAGAAGGTCGTCAACTGACGGCAGTGATTCAGCGATCGCCGTACTGATCAGTCCCTCACTGTGTTCACCCTCGACTTCTTCTTCAACGGTAATGGTCTCGATGACCTCGACTTCCCGGTAGTACTCGACGGGAACGTATGTCGTAATCAGCGGTAAGCGTGATGCGAGCGACTCACGTGTCGCAGCAACGTTAATGAGGGATTGATATGAGCGAGTGAGGTTTCCCAAGTTCGTCGAAATGGCTTGGCTGAACGCTGCGTCCAAGCCGGCCAAACGTCCAAAAACGAGATTGTCGAAGTTGGCCAGTTTTGCTTGTGCAGCAAGCGACGCAGACAACATACGCGTAGGGTCAATCCGAGAGAACGCCGCAGTGACCGAACCAGACAACCCAATCCCTTCGATCGCTTTTTGAATTCTCGCGTGATCATCAAATATCTTTCTGATCGCCGCACTTTGAGAATTCTCGATGCTTGCAAGCCGTTCGGCCATTCGCGTAAAGCTTGCGTTTGCCGACACGATGGATTGAATACTGGGAGAGATCGGGTCGAGAAGACGCATTTGCTTTAGCGCTGCTTCGGTCGATCGGAGGAGACCATGCTCAATATCGAATTGGGCCGAAACGGCCTTGGAAACTGCATCAATGCTTGACGTGTGCTTCGCAAGTTGCCCAAGCGCGTCCGAGTAAATGTTCGAAGATCGCGTCAAACCAGCTGCGAGTTTTGTCAGTTCAGCGTTAGGTTTGCAGTCTGCCACTGCCAGCTCTCCTTTTCAAATAGCTTGTCTGTATCCATAGTCGAAACCGAAGATCGACTGATACGAGTTGTCCGCCCATCAATATCATCTATGAACGCGGCGAATGCCTGAATCAGGCATAAAACAGTAACGCCGCAGAGTCGATCGCCAAGGACGACGAATGTGAAACTTTGGATGGAGCGAGGTCACTTCGGTGTGGACTCTTCCGTGCCTTCGATCTTTGCGATCGTGCGTTCGAGGAAGCCTCGAGTGCGGCCTTCTTCTGTTTTGAGCATTTCGCGCAGGACCGGGAGGGCGTCTTTGGCTTCGGGGCCAGCTTTGCTCAGCAGGAACAGGGCATAAAAGCGCAGGCGGCGGTCTTCGGATTTCAGGCCGTCCAGCAGCACCGGCACCGCGTCGGCTCCGGCAGCATCGATTTCCCGCAGGGACTCGCGGACGAATTCGCCGTCTTCTTCGCTGCTCAGCATTCCAAACAACGCCGGCACGGCAGACTTCGCGGCGGGGCCGATTTTGCCCAGGGCTCCGGCGGCGGAGCGGCGGACGGCCCAGTCGTTGTCTTTCAAAGCGTCGATCAGGATCGGGATGACGACATCGCTCTTCTTTTCCACTCGCCCGAGCGTGGCCAGAGCGGCGGCACGAATGTCGGTCTGCTCGTGCCGCAGCAGCTTCCAGATCTCCGGTACGCTGGCTGCCGCGGGTTCGCCGATCTGGCCGAGCGTCGCGACAGCAGCGCGCACGACGGACGGTTCCGGATCACTCAGCAGCCGACCGACCGCTTCGGCTGCCGGTGCTGCATCAGCTCCCAGAGTGCCGAGCGTCGCGGCGGACTGCTCGCGCACGGCGGCGTTCGAGTCACCCAGCCGTTTCGTCAGCGGCTCGATCGCCCTCACGGCGATCGGACGTCGCTGCTCCGACTCGGCATACTTCGCCAGAGTCACCGCCGCGCTGCGACGCACTGTTGCGTCGACATCGTCCAGTGAGACCAGCAGTGAGTCGCTCGTTGCATCGGCAAGTTCAGGCAGTTTTGCGAGCGTCTCGATCCCGCGGCTGCGAACAACGGGCGACGGATCGGCCAACGCCTGCAGCAGGACCGGTTCGAGCTGCTGTCTCTCGACGCCGATCTCGACCAGAGCCCCGAACGCGCTGGCACGGACGGTGGCATCATCGTCACGAGTCGCTGCCGTCAACAGTTCAATCGCCGACACTGCCTGTCTGCCCGCCTGCCCGAGCCCCGTCGCCGCTGCAGCGCGCACGCTCGCATTTGTGTCGCTCAGCGCTGTAGTGAGCGGTGTGATCGCGTCGGGCGGCGTTGGCTGCATTCCACTGAGTGCTCGCGCCGCACCAACTCGGACTCGTTCGTCGTCGCTCTGCAGAGCCGTCACGAGAGGCGACACCGCCGCAGGTCCGATGCCCGCCAGGGCGGCGGACACTTTGTCCGTTGGCACGGAATCGTCGGTCGTCGCGGCGAGCAGCGCCGGCACAGCAGCGGCACCGATGCGACTGATCGCTCGCGTGATCGCATTGTCGCCCTCCACTTCGTGTGGCAGCGCGGCGATCAGATCCGGGACGGCCGACTGAGCCCGCGAACCCAGCGACGACAGAGCGAGTGCCGCCGCCGAGCAGACTTCAGCGCGATCGCTTTTCAGCAGACGAACCAGTTCCGGCAACGCCCCCTGCCCGTCCCGTCCGAGATGCAGCATTCCAGCGATCCCGGCGTCTCGAACTTCGACCGCGTCGTGGGACAGCGCATCAACCACCGCGGCCAGACGCACCTCGTTCATGGCCCACGATTTCGCGAGCGCAGTCACGACCGCCGCGCGGACTTCGGGCGATTCATCTCGCGCGGTGTTCTGCAGGACTGCGATCGCCGCGTCACTCTGCAGCGGCATCTTCGCCAGCGCGACAATCGCGACGGCGCGGCGTTCGGGAACATCACTCCGGGCAGCGTCCACCAGCGCGTCCTCAGCGGCCGGACCGATCTTCCCGAGTGACTCGGTAGCCGCGTCACGCACGAAGTCACGTTCGTCACCGAGCCGTTCGACAAGCTGTGACACGGCTGGCGTGGCAGCTTCGCCCATCCAGCCAAGTGCCTGTGCCGCTCCGGCTCGAATTGACGACGATTCGTGCAGCAGGGCATCCTGCAGTTCGCTCAGTGCCGCCGGCCCGATTTTTCCCAGCGCGTACGCTGCTCGGTAACGGCGCTGAGCATCACGCGTTTCGAGCGACCGGATCAGCGCCGGCACCGCAGCCTTCGCTCCAGCTCCAATTCGCGACAGCGCCATGACCGACTGAAACCAGACCTGCTCGTCACGATCAGCCAGCGCCTTGATGAGGGCTTCCGTTGCCGGCTCTGCCATCACACCGCGTCGAGCCAGTTCGTAAGCCGCGTCGCGTCGCTTCTCGATGTCGGGATTCGACAACTGCGACGCCACGTCGTCGAGCGGCGTGCTGGAATCCTGCGCGCAAACGCATACCGTGCCAGAGGAGAAAGCCAGGAACAGGAGCGCTGTCACAACGAAGCGGACTGCAGCGCAAAGACGCGAAAACGTAAAGGTTCGCAAAGACTTCGCGTTGCTTTGCGACTTTGCGCCTTTGGGCTGAATCAACGCACTGAATTTCGAGCAGTCAGTTTCCGTCACAGCTCACACCTGCAGTCCGCTCAGCCGGCCCGTGCTGTCGCCCACGAAGTCGACCGGAGCCCCGATGCGGTCAAGCATTGACAGGAAGAGATTGCACAGTGGCGTTTCTTCCGGATGCCGCAGGTGCCGACCCGTGTCAATCGTTCCGCCGCCGCGGCCGGCCAGCAGCACCGGCAGGTTCTCGTTGTTGTGCCGGTTGCCGTCGCTGAGCCCGCTGCCGTAAACGATCATCGAGTTGTCCAGCAGCGAACTTTCGCCGTCCTGCACGGACTTCAGCCGTTCGAGGAAGTACGCGAGCTGCATGACGTGGTAGCGATTGATCTCTCGAATCTTCGCCAGCTTCTTCGCGTCGTTCTGATGGTGTGACAGATCGTGGTGCCCGTCGCCGACGCCGATCTGGCGGTAATTCCGGTTGCTGCCGGCGTCGGCAAACATGCACGTCGCGATGCGCGTCGAGTCCGTCTGAAATGCGAGAACCATCATGTCGCACATCAGCCGCATGTGCTCGGCATAGTCGTTTGGGATGCCTGCCGGAACGGGGTAGTCAACTGTCGCTTCGACTGGCTCGCTGTCGGTACGTTCGAGCCGCTGCTCGATCTCTCGCACGCCGGTCAGGTACTCGTCGAGCTTCCGCTGATCAGTCTGACCGAGCCGCCGCTGCAGCCGCTGCGCGTCTTCGGACACGTAATCGAGGATGCTCTTCCTGAGTGCTTCGCGGCGAGCCTGCCCCTCGTCGACTTCCGACTTGCTGCCGCCAGCGAACAGACGTTCGAACGCTGACCGCGGATTTGTTTCCTTGCCGACCGGCGTCGTCTCGGACGCCCATGAAATGTTCGACGAGTAAGCGCAACTGTATCCCGAGTCGCAGTTGCCGGCTCCGCGCCCACGTTCACATCCGAGTTCCAGCGAAGCGAACCGCGTCTGCCGTCCGATCACATTCGCGCCGACCTGGTCGACCGAGATACCCGAGCGGATATTCGCTCCGGCGGTTTTGCGCGGCTGAGCCCCCGTCAGAAAGACGGAGGCACTGCGAGCGTGATCACCGGGGCCGTCGCCGTTCGCGCGGCCTTTGTCGTGCGTCAGACCGCTGAGCACCAGCAGTTCGTTCTGCACGCTGCGGAGCGGTTCCAGAATGTACGGCAGCTCGAACTCAAAGCCTTCGGTCTTCGGCGTCCACTCGGCCAGGTTGACCCCGTTCGGCACAAAGATGAAGGCCATGCGCCGCGGTGCCGTAGCCGTCGCGCCGCCAGTCAGTGCAGCCGCTGGGCCAGCTCCAAAGACAGAGGTCGAAGCCATCGATTCCAGCAGCGGCAGGCCGAGCGAAACGCCCAGACCTCGCAGCACCGTTCGTCGCGAAATGGAATGTCGAGTCATCATTATCGGTCCCTTCGAACTTCCCGCATCAGAAACGGATCGCTGGTGACGATGCCGGCCACCAGGGCACTGAAGTGATTATCATTCTCATCAAGCTGCCGCAGAATGCTTTCGATCGTACAACGATCATACGAAACCAGACCGCGACCGAGAGCGTAAGTCAGCAGTTTTTTCGTCAGACAGCGGCGAAACGCATCCTTCTTTTCCGTCGCCAGAATTGTCATCAATCCGGCCGGCCCGGAAAAGACGCGATCTCCTGGCAGAGTCCCCGATGGATCAATCTCGTAGCGACCATCACGATCGCGCCACTTTCCAATGGCGTCGAAGTTTTCGAGACCGAAGCCCAGCGCATCCATCCGGCGATGGCACACGGCACACGCTTCGTTCGTTCGATGCTGCTCCATGCGCTCACGCAGCGATCCGAGCGTCTCGGCGTTTTCATCCAGCGGCGGGACGTTTGCGGGCGGTGCCGGCGGCGGTTCACCGAGCACGTTGTCGAGGATCCACTTGCCACGTTTGACCGGTGACGTGCGCGTCGGATTCGAGGTCAGCATCAGAATGCTGGCGTGAGTCAGCACGCCACGGCGGCGATTGTCGAGCGACACACGCTGAAACCCGCTGCCGGAAATTCCTTCAATGCCGTAATGCTCCGCCAGCCTCTCGTTGACGAACGAATAATCTGCGTCGAGCAGTTCGAGCACGCTGCGATCTTCGCGGATCAGCGTCGCAAAGAACTGCTGCGTTTCGCCGAGCATCGCGGCCCGCAGTTCATCATCAAACTCGGGAAACGTTTTCGGATCGGGAGCGAGATGCGAAACATCCCGCAACTGCAGCCACTGTCCGGCGAAGTTCTCGACCAGTGCCCGCGACTTCGGGTCGGCGAGCATCCGCTTTGTCTGAGCGAGCAGCGTTTCCTGCTGCGTCAACCGGCCGGCTTGCGCCAGGTCGAAGAGTTCATCATCCGGCATGCTGCTCCACAGGAAGTAGGACAGCCGCGTCGCGACTTCAAAGTCATCGAGTTCCCGGATGCCGTTTTTATCATCGCGCGACGGGTCGCGTTCGACACGAAACAGGAAATGCGGTGAGACCAGAATCGCCTGGACGACGGTGCTGAAGATTTCGTCTTCCGGAGCCCCCTGCTCGAACGCAAACCGCATGATCGCAAACAGCCGCTGTGCTTCCTCGCCATCGATCGGCCGTCGATACGCCCGCTCGGCAAACTCGCGCACATTGCGAATCGCCGTCTCGATACGCTTGCTCTCGTCGGCCGGCGTATGGGCGAGGATTCGCTTGCGAGCCGACTTGTCCGCGAGTGCCCGGGTCGCGATCTCTTCCGCCGCCGCCAGGTACTTCTCCATTAGAATCGGCGGGATGGTCAGCACATCGCCGATATTGTCGAAGCCTTCGCCGACATCGTCCGACGGGAAATCGTCCGCCGGTTGGAAGTCGAGCCCCAGCAGATCGCGGATTGTGTTGTTGTACTCAGCCTTGTTGAGCCGCCGGATCGTCACGCGTCCCGGATGCTGCGACTCCGAGCAATCGAACTTCGCCAGCTCATCACGAATCGCCGAAACCACCTCCACCGTTTCTTTGGCCGACGGTTGCGGCTCATCCGCTGGCGGCATCTGCCGCTCGTTCAGCAGCCGGACAACGTGCTCCCACAGTTCGTAGTCCGACTGGATATTCGCCGAATCCCGATACTTCGAAAACGACAGCCCACCTTCCGGCGAATCGTCCCCGTGACAGGACACGCAGTGCTTCTGCAGAAACGGAGCGATCCGCGAGGCAAACGCCGTCGGCTTCGCCGCCGTGGACCTTTCGTCCGCCCACAGTCCTGGCGAGCCTGCCAGACCAACACTCAGGGCCAGCACGCCGACGAACCAGGTTCCATTCGAAAGTTTTCGACCAGACACAGCGTTCCCACTCACAAGCGAATTTCAGCGTCCCACGAGCCCGTCTCATCCTAACTCCCTGCTGCCGGCAGATCTGCAGACCAGCCGCCGGATCCACCGCTGCTGCCGTAGGCCGGAACAAGCGCAGCGAGTTCCGCAGGCCAGTCACGTGTCAGTCTGTCGGAATTCGCCGCACTCGGTCCGGCCTACTCGCTACTCGGCAGCCTGCTAACGCAGCGTTTCGACCGTCACGGCGAAGATGATCGGGGAGGCGATGTCGTCTCCTTTGACGAATTCGATCTCTTTGATCACTTCCTCGCGGTTTGGCTTCACGACGAGGTAACGGCACTGGCGGCCCCGTTGAAGGCCGAAAGCGAATTCGGACTCGGGGACGTCAACGTGGCGGATGTAGTCGGCGAAGTGGACACCGTTCCGCAGTTCGTGGTCCTCGGTCTTTCCATCGGCGTAGTGCAGCCGGACGGTCACCGTCAGGGACTTCTCGCGATGGAACGGGAAGCCCCAGCCGCTGATGCCGCTCAGCAGGTGAATCGCTTTCGCCGCTGAGTTGATCGGCATCTTTACGTCGCGAGGCATTGACGGCGCGACACCGCCGTTCGGACCGTAGAGATAAATCACATTGCGAACCTTGCCGCCGTCCGGGTCGACGACGACGAACGGCACGTCGTGGAAGACTTTCGGCTTCCAGTCATCGAACAGAACCTGCTCCTCGCGGTTGTCCGGGTTGAAGAACATCCCCCGGCCGCTGCTGTAGGTCGCGACCTTCTGCACATCCAGCGGCAGGTACGGGCCTTTGTCCGTCAGGAATTCCAGCAGGTTCGTCAGCTCCTCTTTCGACATCTGCTTCTCGAAGCCTTCGGGCATCAGCGACTTACTGGACGCGACGAGTTCGTCGATATCCTCACGCTGAATCGAATGCCGTTTGGCTTCGGCGTCGATCAGTTCGATCGAAGTCCGCGTTTCGCTGGCCAGCATCCCGTTGAGGATCAGGCCGTCAGCCAGAATGACGGTGTAAAGGCGGAAGTTGCCCTCCACGCTGCGACTGGGGTCCATCATGTGAACCAGCAACTCGGCCTTCGGATGCACGGCCATGCCGGTCAGGTTCGGACCGATCTTCTCGCCGATCTCGCCGTGCTTGTGACACTTCATGCAGTGCTTCTTGAACATCGCCAGCCCGGCCTCGACATTGCCGGTGACCTTCGTGAGCGGCAGCAGTTCCTCGACGACCTTCTGCCGGTCAGCATTCGGCAGCCCGCCGCCCATCGACAGCAGCTTCAGCGCCCGCTCGCGAATCTCGCGGTTCGGATGCCGCCCCAGAGCCTGCTTCTGATCGAGCGACAGGTCGGCCAGTTGCACCATGCCGGATTCGACACCGGTCAGAAAGTCCTTGGTCGTCTGCGGCCGGGCCAGCAGCGTCCGCAGCGCCGCCTGACGAATGCTCGGCGACATCGTCTTCGAGCGAGCGACCAGTTCCATGCCGAGCCCTTCCGCGTTGCTGCCCGTCAGCCGGCTCAGCAGCCCGGTGGAAAACTCCGGAGCCGCCTGCGGCGTGACCAGATCCAGCAACTCTGAAACGACATCGTCATCGTCGCTCTGCAGTTCGACAATCTGCGACACCGCCGCCAGACGGTCGTCGAGCTTCGCATCGTCGTCTTCGGCGGTCTTGAACAGAGCTTTGACAATCTCGCCGACGTGCTTCTTCAGTTCTTTGCTGCCCCACTGAGAACTCAGCCGCACCAGCAGCCCCTTGGCCGCATCCGGAACGGAATTCAACAGAGCGACCAGCGTCTGATCCTGCTCGGCAGACAGAGAAATCGAATGATCCCGCGGCCAGCCGCGGTTCAGGCCGGCAAGCACCGTCTGAGTCAGTTGCGGATCGGCCTTCTCCAGGGAAGCCACCAGAGTGATCACGGCATCGGCGGTCGGTCGGCTGCGAGCGATATGCTCGGCCACGATATCCGCCGTCGGCAGCGCCGTTCCGCCGAGCCCCCCGCCCTGCCCTGCTCCGGCGTCCGCCAGAGACGCGAGGAACGGCACCGCGTGCATGGCCGCGGCACTCGTCAGCGAGTCGGCAATCCAGCGGTCGCTGGAGTAGTCAGCGTCGCGAACCAGATCGGCAATCACGCTGCCGGCTTTGGGATGTTCGGGCTGATCGGCCAGAGCGAGAATCGCCGCCAGACGAACCTGAGCGTCGCGGTCCTTCAGGACACCGGTCAGGTACAGCAGTCGCGTTGCTGCGTTCGTTTGTGGCAGAGTCTGGATTGCATTCCGGCGGACTCCAGCCGACGGATGCATTAGTGCTTTGGTGACAGCATTCAGAACCGGATAGTGTGCTTCATCAATCTGCCCCAGACCGTGCAGTGTCCAGATGGCATGAATCGCTCCGACATTCAACCCGATCGCATCGACTGACTGGTCCGCCACCAGTTTGATCAGCGCCGGAACGACATCCATTTTCCCACGCTGAACCAGCAACCGTTGAGCATTCTGCCGAACAACCAGTGTGGGATCCTGCAGCGCGGCGACCAGTCCTTCCGCACTGGCTTTGTGCAGCTTCACCGGCCGGTAGGCTGCGTTCGCCGTTGCGGCGTCCCCTCGATAAACGAGTCGGTAAATGCGGCCATGCCGCTTGTCGCGCAGGTCGCTCTCGTATGCGTTGCCCTTGCCCGTTTCAAAACCCTGAGGCGTCGGGTTGTGCTGCACGACGAAGTTGTACCAGTCGAGGATCCAGACATTCCCGTCGGGCCCGACCTCGGCCATGATCGGCGCCGCCCACTCGTCGTCGCTGGCCACCAGATTCATCGGGCTCGTCGAGCGATACCCGGCACCGTCGCGTTTCAGCACGAAGGTTCCGACCAGCTTGCCGGTCGGGCCGCAGACGAACGCCGTGCGGTTCCACCACTGCTGCGGGTAATTGCGAGCCGTATACAGAGCGTGTCCGCAGCCGGCCGTGTAGCCGCCGTGCTGGTCGACCTGACGAATCTTGTCAGTGACCGGTTTGAACCTGTACGTGTCAGCGATCGTGTGCAGCACTTCCGGACCCCAGCCGCGAACGCGTTCGTAGTAGCGGTTGGCAATCGGCATGAAGCAGCTCGGGTTGTGATTCGCCGTCGAGCCGAAGATCAGGCCTTCCTCGCTGATACCCAAGCCCCAGGTGTTGTTGTCCGTCGAACGAAGGAACTCAATCTCCGCAACGTGCGGCACGCCGTTCTTTCCGTCTTCGAGCCGGAACCTCCAGAAGCCCATGCGGAATGACTGCTGCGGCTTGCCGTCAATCATTGGCGTCGAGTTGTTGTAGCCCTGCATCGCGTAGACCCAGTTGTCGATGCCGAGCCGGAAGTTACTGACGCCGCCGTGCGTATCGCCGAGTTCCCAGTTCGAGATCAGTACTTCGTGGACGTCCGACTTGCCGTCGCCGTTCGTGTCGGCGAGGTACAGCGTCTCGGTTCCGTTCTGCACGATGCAGGCGTCGCCGAACGGCAGGATCGCTGTCGGGATGCTGAGATGCTCAGCGAACACCGTGAATTTGTCGGCCTTGCCATCGCCGTCGGTGTCCTCCGCGATTTCAACCTTGTCGTGCCCGCGGTTGTCTTTCGCGAGTTCGTTCGGGTAGTCGACGGTCTCACACAGCCACAGCCTGCCGCGCTCATCCCAGTTCATCGAGATGGGCTTCGACGCGAGCTGCGTTTCGTCGGCGAAGAGTTTCAGCTCGAAGCCTTGAGGAACGCTGTAGTGCTTCAGCGATTCCTCAGCCGGCAGAGGCTTCTGCATCTGCGTCATCGGCTTGCCCTGAACGCCCCAGCGGTCGCTCGGCGTGTAGTTGGGAATCTTCGGCCCGACTTCCAGGTACTCGAACGGCTTGACGTCTTTGGCAATCTGCGTCATCGCCGGGACGTCAAAGTAGTCCGGATCGACGTACGGACCGGCCTTCGCGGGATCGTCGCCGCAAGCCCAGCGGATACCGCGTTCGACGAGATTCTGAAAACCCGGATTCGACCACGTTCGCTCGTCGTGGCCCCATGCGGTGTAAAAGACCCGACCTTTGCCGTACGTTTTCGTCCACGTCCACGGTTCGTGCTCGTCACCTTCGAGCCGGTGTTCGAGCACTGTGCGGTTTTCTTCGTTGTGCTTCGTATGGACGTAAGTCTCGTCCCAGCTCTCGAAGCCACCGTACCCCCGCATGATCAGAATCGTCGCCGCGGCTTCGGTCGGGTGAACTCGGAACACGCCCATCCCGTGCCGCTGGAACTGAGCACCAATCAGCGCGACAACGTCGTCATTGTTGCGGAAGCAGTACGACGCGCAGTGGAGCGGAATAAATCCGTGACCGCTCGCAACATAATCAAGCAATGCCTTCGCCTGGCTGTCTGAAATGACGTCGATATTCGCGTAGACGATCAACCCGTCGAACTGCTTGAGCGTGTCGGACGACAGCGCCGTCTCGGCGTCATCGGTATAACGAATTTCGATACCGTGCTTCTCAAGCACTGGCACCAGCAGTTCGGCCAGCTTCGCCGGCCGGTGATGCCCGTTGTCGCCCAGAAACAGCAGCTTGAGGTCTGCGGCTTCCAGAACACACGGTGAGAACAGAATCAGTGCCAGAACGAGAATTCGATTGAACATCGGCATGACAGAACTCGCCAGAAAGTCGAACGGAACTCGAAACAGGTCTGCAATACGCTGGAACGGGAGGCAGCGCAAAGACGCCATGACGCAAAGATCGCAGAGAATTCTCAACGATCTTTGCGATCCTTTGCGTCTCAGCGACTTTGCGCTGCAGTCAGAACGGCTTAGCCCAGCGTGAAGTCGGGCAGGCGGACGATTTCGCCGCCCTTCTTTGCGGACTCGTGAGCACAGATGCCAACGCAGGTCCAGTTGGCACTGGTGACGGCATTCGGCCACGGATCGCGGTCGTCACGCAGAGCACTGACGAATTCGTTGACCAGGTGCGGATGCGAGCCACCGTGGCCGCCGCCCTGAATGAACGAAAGGTGTTCGCTGTCGTGAATCTCAGCCGGCTGCGTGAAGCGACGGATCGGCTCGGGCAGCAGGTGAGCAAAGTCGGGAACCTCGACCTTCTCCGGAATCTCCGGTTCGGGTTTCTTGGCCGTATGGATAACGTGCGGTTCGTGTTCGATGAGCGTCCACTCGAAACTCTTCTTCGTACCGTAGACGTCGAAACTCTCGCGGTACTGGCGAGCAACGTCGTACAGGAACCGCCAGATGTGAGCCGTCAGGTCGGTATCCTTGATCTTGATATGGCACGTCTCGACAGCAAACGAGTTGCCCGACTTCACAGCGATGTCGTCTCGCACGGTGCCCGAACCGAAGCAGCTCACGTACTCGGCGAGGCCGTCAACGAGTCCCAGGCACGGGCTGACGACGTGCGTCGCGTAGTGCATCGGAATCATCTTCTCCCAGTAGCTCGGCCAGCCATCCATGTCCTGCGGGTGTGATGCGGCGAGGTGCTGGATTTTCCCGAGTTCGCCCTTCTCGTACAGGTCCTTGATGAAGAGGAATTCGCGGCTGTAAACGACTGTTTCGGCCATCATGTACTTGAGGCCCGTCTCTTTGACCTTCTCGACGATCTGACGGCACTCTTCGACCGTCGTCGCCATTGGGACGGTACACATGACGTGCTTGCCGGCGTCCAGAGCGGCCAGCGACATCCAGGCGTGATCGGGAATCGGACTGTTGATGTGAACGTAGTCGATGTCCGGATCCGCAAGTACGTCCTCGTACTTCGTATACCGCTTGCCGATACCGAACTGATCACCGCACTTGTTGACTTCGGCTTGGTTGCGGCGGCAGAGTGCGACGACTTCAGCATCCGGATGCGCCTGATAAATCGGAATGAACTCCGCTCCGAACCCCAGTCCGACCATCGCCACGCGAGCAGGTTTGCCTGACATGCAGAAAATCCTCCATAACAGAAATTGAGTTGTTGAACAAAGACTCGCAAAGCCACGCGGCCCGCGATCAAACAGCAGCCTGGCGACCGCCAGAAATTGCGTCTCAATGACCAGCTCTCGTTCCCACGCTCTGGTTGGGAGCGCCTCTCGCGACGCTCCGCGTCGATTTCGCTGCGAGGACGCGGAGCGTCCAGAGCTGTGTTCCCACGCGGAGCATGGGAACCAGTTGAGAATCGTCCGAGTCGTCCATCGCTGGCGGGAATTCTGCGCCTCTCATCGGCAATCATCCATGAGATTGAGCGAAAATCACTTGAGATATTTCACCGCCGATGTTTCACTGCGAGTCGACGTCCGGCCTCGCAGTTTCGTCAGTCAACTCCAGCGCATTCGAGGTGTCCCGGCACGTGTCCCGCTCTGCTTTGCTGAGGATTTACGATGCGCCGCCGCTCGGTCGCTCTGCTGATTGAAACGTCGAACGCGTACGCGCGCGGGCTGCTGGAAGGCATCGTCTCCTACACGCGGACGCACGATTCCTGGTCAATCTATCTGCCCGAGCAGGAACGCGGAGCGAGACCGCCCGACTGGCTCACTCACAGTCGCATTGACGGCATCATCGCGAGGATTGAGACCGACGAAATCGCAGCGACCATCCGCGAACACAACGTGCCGACTGTTGACGTCAGCGCCGCTCGCCGTGTCCCCGACATTCCGTGGGTCGAAACCGACGATGCCGAGATTGCGCGGCTGGCGGTCGGGCATCTCCTCGAACGCGGCTTCCGCTCGCTCGCCTACTGCGGAGAGCCGGACTTCAACTGGTCGGAATGGCGACGCGAGCACTTCGAGCGGATCGCCACGGAGCACGGCTGCAAGTGCCACGTGTTTCAGTCCGTCCCGCGGAACAGTCCCGACTATGCCTGGCAGTCTGAGCAGAAGCGGATGGCCGCGTGGGTCCGACGTCTGCCGAAACCGACCGGAGTGCTGGCCTGCTACGACATCAAAGCGCAGCAGTTACTCGACGTGTGCCGCGGCATCGACATCGCCGTTCCCGAAAAGCTGGCGGTGCTCGGCGTCGATGACGATTCGCTGCTGTGCAATCTCTGCGATCCGCCGCTGAGCAGCATCGCCCCGGACGCTCACAAGACCGGCTACACCGCCGCATCGCTGCTCGACCAGTTGATGTCCGGCACGCCACCACCCGACGAGGCGTTCCTCATCCCGCCGCTGGGCATCGAAACCCGCCTGTCCACAGACACGCTGGCCGTCGACGACCCTGACATCGCCGCCGCCCTGCACTTTATCCGCGAGAACGCCTGCTCGGGCATCAACGTCAGCGACGTCGTGAGACAAACGAGTGTCTCGCGCCGAGTTCTCGAATCCCGCTTCAACAAACTCCTCGGCCGCTCGCCGCATGCGGAAATCACCCGCCTGCGCATTGACCGCATCAAACGCCTGCTTGTCGAAACCGATCTACCACTGTCCGCCATTGCTGCCCGCACGGGATACCGTCATGTCGAGTATCTCTCCGTCGCCTTCCGCAATGCGGTCGGAATCCCTCCCACAGAACACCGTCGCCGTTCTGCGTCGTCACGGAAGTGAGCGGGCTGCGTTGATGGAAATCCGATGAAACAGCCACCGGGCAGAACTTCCCGCGAAGAAATTGCGGGATTCAAATGGACGCTGCGTGCGGCGAAGGATGCTGGATCCGCGATGCAGATACTGACATTGAGCGAAAACTCATATCACTGCTGCCCGGACCCGCCTCACTGATATCGCCACTGACCAGCAGCAGTCTTGCTCTGCAAAGCGTCACAATTGGAATCACGCGTCCATTCGTTCCTGTCAGGATGACCGTCGTAGACAGCTTCGGCTTCCGGCCATGCGTCTGCGGCTGTCTCGCCGGAATCTCCGGTCAGAGCGGAATTCCTGACCTAGACTCGCTGCAGAGAACCGATGCGCAGCGCGGCAGTGCCTGCGCAGAGTGGTTGAGTTTCGCTGCGATTGCCTCAGCCGCAGCGGCTCAAATGACTCTTCAGGAGCGACTTGAAGATGGCAGGCCTGGACACTGCAGAAGTGACTGCAGATCGCACGCACATCACCTCACGACGACCGGAAAGCAACGGCTCGACCGCACCGGAGCGACGGGTGCGGGTCTGTCACGTCAGCATGACGCTGTTGACTGGTGGACTCGAACGGCTGCTGGTTGAGTTCGGGCGACAGCGGAATACGGAACGATTCGACTGCGAGTTCGTTGCCCTCGACGGAACGGGAACTCCCGCCCGAGAACTTCGGTCGCTCGGTTTCACCGTTTCGTCGGTGGCTGACGAATCGGCCGGAAAGCTGGGCCGACTGTGGAATCTCGTGCGGCGATTTCGCGCCGCACAGTTCGACGTTGTGCATACGCATAATACGCTGGCCCACTTTTACGCAGCGACGGCGGCCCATCTGGCTGGCGTGCCGGTCATTGTGAATTCCCAGCATGGACGCGGCTGTGGAAGATCCTGGAAGGCTCGCTGTCAGTTTCGGCTGGCGAACTGCTGGACCGACCGCGTGATCGGCGTCTCTGAAGATGCCGCTCGTCTGTGCCGCCTTGATGATCCCCGCGCTGCAGAAAGAATCACTGCCATCTGGAATGGTATCGACGTCGGTCGCTTTGACTTTCGCGGGTCGGCATCACGTCCGACAGCGATCAGCGTTGCACGACTCTCGAAAGAAAAAGATTTCGAGACACTGCTTCGCGCCGTCTGGATTCTGGTCAAGGAGTATCCGGACTTCCGGCTGCAGATCGCCGGCGATGGTGCCGAGCGACCGAAGCTCGAAGCTCTGGCCCGCAACCTGCGACTCGAACCGCACGTCGAGTTTCTTGGCGAGCGCAATGACATTCCGGAACTGCTCGCACAGGCAGGCTTCTTTGTGTCGTCATCAACAACCGAAGGCATCTCGCTGACGATTCTCGAGGCGATGGCAGTTGGACTGCCGGTTGTGACCACGAACGTCGGCGGGAATCCAGAGATCGTCGTCGAGGGCGGCACGGGACGGCTTGTTGACCCGCGCAGCCCCGAGAAGCTGGCTCTGGCCATGCGGGACATGCTGGCCGACCGCGATGCCTGGCCGGTCATCGGGCACCTTGCCCGGCAACGGGTCGAACAGCACTTCAATGTGCGCACGATGGTGCGGCAGTACGAAGACCTTTACATCGACCTGCTCCGCGGCAAGGGGCGCTGGACCAGATAACTAACGTTCTCATGAGTCATCAACGCTACAGAGTGGCACTCGTTGGCTGCGGGCAGATCGCCGACGCGCATCTGCAGCAGATTCGGCGGATATCGTGCGCCGAGCTGGTCGCTGTCTGCGACCTTGAACCACTGCTTGCACGGCAGGCAGCCGAACGCTTTGACGTGCCGACTCAGTTTACTGATTTCGATCAGATGCTGGGCGAGGCTGCGCCCGACATCCTGCACGTGACGACGCCGGTCCATACGCACGCATCCCTCGCGTGCCGAGCCCTGCAGGCGGGCGTTCACGTTTATGTCGAGAAGCCGTTCGCAGTCGATCTGGCTGAAGCACGCCGCATCGTGGCGACGGCTCAGAAGAACAACCGACTCGTCTGCCTCGGCCACGACCAGTTGTTCGATCCCGCCTGGCGGCAGTGCGTCGAACTCGTCAGCTCTGGCACCATCGGAGACGTGCAGCACGTCGATTCGTACCTCGCCTATCCGCTGCAGGGGCCGTTCGGCCGGCAGGTGCTGCAGGACCACAATCACTGGGTGCGGCGTCTGCCCGGCGGCCTGTTTCAAAACACGATGTCGCATCCGCTGTATCGAATCACCGAATTTCTGACGGACGAGAGCCCCGCCATCCAGGCCGAATGGTTTTCCCGAAACATCGAGCACGATCTGCCGACCGAACTGCGGCTGAACCTGCGCGGTCGGTCCGTCACCGGCACACTGACTTTTACGAGCAGTACGCGACCATGCCGCCGTGTGACGCGAGTTTTTGGCACACAAGGCAGCCTCGAAGTCGATCTCGATACGCAGCTCTGCCGTATCGATCGTGGAGAGCGGTTCCCCGGAGCCTTTGCGAAACTCGAAGCGCCGATTCGCGATGTCGTCACCTCACTCCGCAATCTCGCGCGAAACACGGCTCGATTCTGGCGGGCTGAGTTCCACTACTTCGCCGGAATGTATGAACTGTTTCAGCGGTTCTATGCGGCGATCGATGCTGGTGAAGCAGCTCCTGTTTCTGACCGCGAGTCGCTGCGTGTCACCGCAATTATGGACGAAGTCTTCGCCACCTGCCGCCAGAACGATTACCTCTCAAACTCGGCAGACGACGGAGATGACGGCCGCGTCGTGCTGAATCTGATTCGCGAGACCGGCGAACTGGTCGCTGATGCGTGCCGCAGTTCTCACAGTCCTGTCGGGAGGCCGTCATGAGCATTCCCAGGCGAGCACTCCTCACGGGAGCGACCGGCTTTCTCGGTCGTCGCATTCTGCGCGAACTGGTTCGCGGTGGCTGGTCTGTCCGCTGTGCCGTGCGGCCCGCAAGCGACATTCAGTCATTGATTGAATTCTTTGGCGACGGGTGGTCGCTTGCGTCGCGACAGATTGAAATCCTGCCCGGCAACCTGGCGGACGCAGGTTTCTGCCGCGAGATCACCGACGGCATTGACTGTATCTTTCACGCTGCCGCTTCACTGACAGGCTCAGTCAGCAGTCTTGTCAGCAATACCGTCGTGCCGACACGGACGCTGTTCGCTGTTGCTGCTGATCAGAAGGTCGGACGAGCTGTCCTTGTCAGTTCGCTCGGTGTGTATGGCCCGCAGAAGCTTCGTTGCGGCAGCGTGCTCGACGAGACTTGTCCGCTGGACGAATTCCCGGCACGCCGCGACGGCTACACCTACAGTAAAACGCTGCAGGAAGAAGTCGCTCGCACGATCTCTGCCGACCGCGGACTGCCGCTGGTCGTCATCCGGCCCGGAGTCATTTACGGAGACGAGCGCGGCGTCCTGAGCCATCGTATCGCTCTACCGCTGGGCTCTCTGCTGCTTCGCATGGGCGGACATCAGCAGGTGCCTCTCACGTACGTTGATAACTGTGCCGCGGCGATCGTACAGGCGGGACAGGCCAACGGAATCGACGGCGAAACAGTCAACCTCATCGATGATGACCTGCCGACAGGCTGCGACGTCATCCGGCGTTACCGTCGCAGCGGACACAGGCTGCGAACGATCGGCGTTCCCCGCTGGGCGATACTCTGGCTGGCCCGCTTTAACGAATGGTACAGCCGGACTTCGGACGATCAGATTCCCGCTGTGCTGACACGGCATCGCGTTAACGCAATGTGGAAGCCGTTGAGGTATTCAAACGAGCGTGCTCGACGACTGCTCGACTGGACGCCGCGAATCAGTCTCGACGAAGCGTTTCAACGAACCCTGCAGAGTACGACGTCAAGCAGCACTCGCTAACCGGCCGGCCCGAAACGAATCACCAATGCGCATCCTCTATCTCAGCTCTGTCTATCCAAGCCGGACGGCACCGACACGCGGCACCTACAGCCGGGATCTGTGTCACGCACTGGCGCAGAGCTGTGAGGTTCGCGTCGTTGCACCGGTCTCATGGCTGGAAATGTTGACAATCCCAGGCTCGCGCGAGGCCGAGAACGACGAACGAGTTCTGTCCAGTCGACCGATTTACTGGTATCCCCCGCGGATCCAGAGACACCATTACGGCTCCTGGATGTGGCACTCGATCCGCAGTCACGTCAGCCAGGTCGTCGCGGAATTCCGGCCGGACTGGGTGATCAGTTACTGGGCTCATCCGGATGGCGAAGCTGCCTTGCGGGCAGCGCGATCCTGTGGAGCGCGCGCGGCGGTCGCAATCGGCGGCTCGGACGTTCTGCTGCTCACAGAAAACGCAAAGCGACGAGAGGCGATTGCCAGCGTACTGCGGCGAATGGACCTTGTCTTCACAGTTTGCGACGGACTGCGGCAGCGTGTCATCGAACTCGGCGGCGATCCCGAGCGGACGCACACGTCACGTCAGGGCATCGACCTCGACCACTTTTCGCCAGGCAATCGCGACGACGCACGCCGTTCTCTCGGTCTTGATACGTCGGCGCCACTGTTTCTCTGGGTCGGTCGCATGGTCACGATCAAACGCCTCGATATTCTGCTCGCAGCATTTCACAAGGTCCGCTGTCAGCTTCCCGACGCGCAACTGGCACTCGTTGGTTCCGGCCCGCTGGAAGAGTCGCTGAAGGCGTCCGTCCGCCAGAATCGGCTCGAACAAGCCGTTAAGTTTGTCGGCCCCGTTGCACGCGACGGCCTGGCAGCCTGGTATAGAGCTGCGGATGCCACCGTCCTGGCGAGCGACTCCGAAGGTCTGCCAAACGTTCTGCGGGAATCGCTGGCGTGCGGCATTCCGTTTGTTTCAACCAATGCCGGCAGCGTGTGTGAGATTGCCGCCGACGAGTATTCACGCGTTGTTCCCTGCGGAGATGTTGACGCGCTGCAACATGCGCTGCTCCAGATTCTGGATTCCTCGTTCCAGGATGGAGCGAGGACCTATCAACCGGAATCGTGGGACGCGGCAGCGGCACGGTGTCTGAGCCTGATGCGTCAATTTGACAGCAACGCGACGCAGGCCGAACGAACTTCACAGTCCGAACTCATCCTGTCCTCAACCCATTGATCACGATGCTGGAATCATCTGCCGAACAACGATCGAGACGAGCGCTGGTGGTCGCCTACGTGTTTCCACCGGCGGGCGGAGCCGGTGTGCAGCGAGTCACGAAATTCGTGAAGTATCTGCCCGAGTTCGGCTGGGAATGCTCGGTACTGACCGTCGCAAATCCATCGGTGCCAGTGTTTGACGAAACGTTGCTGAGCGAGATTCCTGAGCAGACACTCGTTCGTCGTGCGCGAACGTTCGAACCGGGGTACGCACTGAAGAATGTCGTCTCAGCCGGAGCGAACACTGCCGGTCAGAAACGCTCCGGACTTCTGAGCCTCTCGACAGGATGGCTGAAACACACCATTCGCAACATCGGGAATGCAATTCTGCAGCCGGACGCTCAGATTCTGTGGTACCCCACCGCGATCAGGACGGGTCTGCGACTCCTCGCCGAACAACAGCACGATGCGATTTTCGTGACGGCACCACCGTTCTCGGCCTTCGTGATCGGGGCGGAACTGAGCCGTCGGTCCGGCCTGCCATTGGTCATCGACTACCGCGACGAATGGGGCATCAGTAACCGCTATCAGGAAAACCGCCAGAAGTCAGGCGTCTCGCACTGGCTGCAGGGGCGAATGCAGCGACGCGTTCTGCGCCAGACCAGCGCGGTCGCCGCGACCACGCGACGCAGCGCCGACTCCCTTCGGAAAATCGCACGGGCGGCAAACAGTTCGGCGACAGTAGTTCCGATCTACAACGGCTTCGACGCCGCTGACTGTGCTGATTCGATGAGATCTGCATCATCGCAGCACGACGAGTCGACGCGCGACCGACTGCGACTGGCTTATGTCGGGACACTGTGGAATCTGACGTCGATTGAGCCAATCGTCGCTGTCCTGCTCCATCTGACAGAGACGACACCAGAAATTGCTGAGCGGATCGAACTGGTCGTCGCTGGCCGCCGCACGGCTGAGCAGGACGCGATTCTCGATCGCCTCAATGGGACGCCGTGCCGTCTGCTTCGTGAAGGTTACGTCGACCATGCACGAGCGATTGAGATCATGCGCTCCGCCGACGCTCAGTGTCTGCTGCTGTCTGACGTTAGCGAGGCAGAACGCGTCGTTCCGGCCAAGACGTTCGAGTACCTGGCCCTGCAGCGGCCGATTCTCTCCGTGGTACCGCCGGGCGAAGTCAGTGAAATCCTCTCCGACTGTCCGTTTGCCGCTTCGTTTGTGCCAGGTGACGTCGCCGGAATCGCCGCTTATCTGCAGCGTCGCGTTGAAACCGAATGTCTCGCGGGATTGCCACTCAACGACTTTGGCTCTGTCGCAGATTGCTTCGACACCGTGAACGACAACAGCAAATGGTCAGCCACCCGGTTCGAACGCCGTCAACTGACCCGTGAACTGGCCGACATACTCAACGCGGTTTGCGGCTTTCCTGCAGCGGTCGCTCAGCCATCCCCGCCTTCGACTGACGAAATGGTCGAATACGAGACGGCATCGCCGCTGACTCCTGTCGGAACGGGAGGTGCCCCGTGAGCGAATTCCTGTTCTGGTTCTGCCTGCTCGGCGTGGCGTATCTCTATGCCGGCTATCCATGCGTGATCCGACTGCTCGCAAAACTGCGACCATTGCGACGGCTGAAGTCGCCGCTGCACAGTCGCGTCTCGGTTGTCATCGCATGCCACAACGAAGCCGGTCGCATTGTTGAAAAGCTGACGACACTGCTTCACTCACCGCAGGCAGCACAGATCGCTGAGATCCTGGTCGGTTCCGACGGCTCAACGGACCGGACCGGACATCTCGTTCGACAGATCGGAGATGACCGCATCCGCGTGTTCGAGTTTTCGGCACGTCGCGGTAAGCCGGCGATCCTCAACGAACTGATTCCGCAGTGTCAGAACGAGATCGTCGTCCTGTGCGATGCGCGGCAGACGCTCTCGGATCAGGCCATTCCGCAACTGCTCGCCAACTTTGCCGACGAACGGGTGGGCGTTGTCTCCGGCGAACTGATGTTTCAGCGGGAAGCGACCACGTCGACGGCGCGGCGAGGCATCGGCGCTTACTGGCACTACGAAAAGCTGATCCGCAAAGCCGAGTCCCACTTCCGCGGCGTGCCGGGAGCAACCGGAGCGTTGTACGCGATCCGCAAGTCCCTGTTTCGCCCGATTCCGGAAACGACGCTGCTCGATGACGTTGTCATTCCGATGCTCGCCGTTTCGCAGCATGCGCTGTGCGTGTTTGAACCGCAGTCCGTTGCCTGGGACCAGCCGTCACAATCACTGAGTCACGAAGCCATCCGTAAACGACGCACGATTGCCGGCGCCGCCCAGTTGATCGTTCAGTATCCCGCATGGCTGCTGCCCTGGCGTAACCCGATCTGGTTCGAATATCTCTCGCACAAAATCCTGCGGCTGATGTCGCCGCTGCTGCTGGCGGCTCTCGCGGTCTGCAACGTCGTCCTGTTCGATCAGCCGCTGTATCGCGTGCTGGGGCTGCTGCACGCTGGCTTTTACGTCTCGGCGCTGGTCGGCTGGGTCTGTCAGCGAATCGGTCGACCGTCGCTGCTGTTCGGTCTGCAACTGATGTTTGTCACGCTGAACGCGACGACCGTCATCGCTCTGTGGGACGCATTCCGTGGGCGGTTCCAGGTGACCTGGCAGCGGCCAGGCGACACGGACATCTCAATTCCGCACGGTCACCGGTCGCAGAAAGCCGCGTCTACTCGCCAGGCTTCCGCACGCCAACCGAAAGCAACAGATTGGCCCACAACGCCTGTTCGGCCGTCTGAATTGTGAGCACCAGATCGCGGGACGCAACCGCGTCATAGAAGTCCCACTTCTGAATCGGCTGCAGCTCCACGCTGACGTTGTTTTCCGCGAAGATGCGGCGGTACTCATCCCAGATCGGCGGATCTCCCTCCCCCGCGTACGGATCGTCGGCGGGAATGCCCATCGTATTGGCGACTTCAATCGGGATCGCCGAGACCAGCGCTTCGAGCACCTGCGTCGCGCTCACGACGCCCGGCATCAGATTCAGACTGATCAGCTCCGCATTCGGCCCCAGCGTACTCGACGCCGGATAGTTTCCGTCCGCGATGAGGATCTTCGAGTGGTGTCCGGCGCGGCCAATGATGGCGTTAATCTCAGGGTGAATCAGCTTGTGGTACAGCATTGAGAACTCCAGATCAAAGCTGACGCAAAGTCGAGAAGACGCAAAAGGATCGCAAAGAAATCCCAGTCGGACGTATCCTCTCTGCGAATCTCCGCGGCTTTGCGTCAAAGAATCCTGCTAAACGAACAGCTCGCGGATCGGCATGCCGCCATCGGTGATCGGGACGGGCCGTTCGCCCGCATACAGAATTTTCGTCGGGTCGATCCCGAGTGCCCAGTGCATCGTCGCGTGCAGATCCGGCACCGAAACGGGGTGGTCGACGATGGCCATACCCAGCTCGTCGGTCGTGCCGATCACCTTGCCGGTCTGCAGTCCGCCGCCGGCCAGCACCGTGCTGAATGCCTTCGACTGATGGCCGCGTCCGCCACCGCCGTCGAACTTCGCCGGACGACCGAACTCGGTCGCGACAACAATCAGCGTTTTATCCAGCAGCTTCTTCTCTTCAAGATCGAGCACCAGCGACGACAGCGCGGTGTCCAGCTCTTTAATCAGCAGGTGCTGGTTGAGCTGTCCTTCGTTGTGCGTGTCCCAGCCGGTGCCGTTGACGAAGTTCAGGTTGTGAGAGACTTCGATGAACCGGACGCCACGTTCGATCAGGCGCCGGCTCAGCAGACAACGCTGACCGAACTCGCCGCCGTAGCGGTTGCGCAGGTCAGCCGGTTCACGTTCGAGTTCAAATGCCGTCATGAACTCCGGTCCGGACAGCCGCAGCGCTTCCTGTACCGTCGCGTCGTAATCGGCGATGCGGCGATCGCCTTTCGTCTTCTCGCGATAGACCTCGCGAACCCGACTCAGCAGTCGTTCGCGGCGAGCCTGTCGCTCGTCCGTGATCTGGTCAAAGCGACTCAGTCCGTTTGGCCCTTCACTGGTATCGGTCAGGTAGACGAAGCCCGCCTGTGCTCCGAGAAAACCTGGCCCGCGAGTCACGTTCGGGTAACCGATCAGCACGTAAGCCGGAGCGGCCTCGCCAGCCGGGCCGCGTTCGTGAGCGACAATCGAACCCACCGATGGATACACGATCGTGCCGCTCGTCGGCCGACCGGTGTGCATCCGGTTGGTCGCGGCGGCGTGCTCATCAATGACTTCGTGATGTGTCGAGCGGATCGGATTGAAGCGATCGAGAATGTCCGCGCACTGCGGCAGATGCTCGCATACCTGCACGCCATCGATCGCTGTTGGAATCGGGTCGTAGTACGAACCCGGCTGCTTGTCCTTGCCCGTCGCATCGCCCTTGCGTTTTGGATCCCACGTATCGATATGGCAGGCTCCTCCGCCCAGCCAGACCATCACACAGTGCTCGGCCTTGCCTTTCGGCAATCCATCCAGCGGCGACTTCTTCGGCTCGTCCTCATTCGCGAACATGAGTTGCCCGGAGGCAACCAGCGCTGCCGCAGTCGATCCTGCCGCAGCAGACGCGAGAAAATCACGACGATTCAGGTTACTCACACCAGGCCTCTTTGACTTCGGCAATGAATCTGTTCTCACACGAACGCACAACCAGTCTGACTGAAGACTTCGTGCCTTTGTGTCTTCGTGTGAGGCTCCTCTATGGCTCTTCCGCTTTTGAATCAGACACTTCAACACCTTCAATCGGCGTCGACGCGTCCATCATCATGCCGCATACACCGGAAAGAAGAAACCCCGCTGCACACACGCCGAACATGATGTTCCATTCGCGAAGAGTCGGTGTTTCGCCCAGGAAAAAGTTGTAAATCTCGGGAGAAACGGCGGCTCCCAGATTACCCCACATGTTTCCCCAGCCCAGCACCGCACCGACCTGCCGACCGCCAATGTCCTGCGCGAACGCCCAGCTCGAGGGAGTCCCGAAATCGGTGGCAAACGCCACAACCGAAAGCAGCCCGACAAACACCCACGGCCTGTTTAACGTTGAATCCAGCGGCAGCAGCGTCGTGATCCCGATGCAGCACAGGTAAGCAGTCATCGCCACGGCGCGTGACGTTCCAATCGGCAGGCGTCGGCCCCACTTGATCCCCAGCTTCGCCGCAACAATGTCAGTCGCCCGGCCGCCGGACAGCATCCCGACCATCCCGATCAGAACAGGCGTCATTGTCATATAGCCACGCTGAATGATTGGAACATCGTGAACTTCCATCAGATAACGTGGCAGCCAGGTCACCAGAAACAGCCAGCCGACGTTGGTTCCCCACTGCGCAATGCAGTTGTACCACATATTCATGCTCTTCATGAGCGGCCAGACCGGCGCAGCTTCGAGCTTCTTTCCTTCGAGCTGAGCCAGTTCTTCCCGGCCCTGCAGGATCATGCGGTGCTCGGCTTCATTCGACCACGGATGCAGTTCCGGTCGGTTGTAGAACACCAGCCAGAAGAGTCCGGCCACCAGAATCCCCACCGATCCGTAGATATACAGAATCGGTCGCCAGCCCTTGCCGTACAGGCGAGAGATCGCGTTGGGAAACGTACCCTCGACCAGAAACCGGTGAAACCGGGTCCGCTCGGCTGGCGAAAGCGACTCTCCGGTCTGACTTCGTTTGAGCGTCTCGAGCGCCTCATTTGGCAGCTTGTAGTTACCCATCAGCTTTTCGTCGTAAATCGACGGCTGCTCGATCAGGCGATTTGCGATCCCGGCGAGCGTCTCATTCGTCACTCCCGAATAAACACGCTTCGTGTCATCACCCTCGCCTTTGACCTCAAATGTTGCTGCATCGAGCGTCGTGAGTTGATCACTTGTGAGATACTGACGCAGCACTCGCGCCTTACCGACATCGCCGAACCCCTCGACCGGTTCGGCCTGCAGTCGTTCGATCATCTCTGAGGTAACGAGCACTTCCTTTGGCGAGATCTCAACGGGCGTCCCCACTGGCACGAGCATGACGATCAGTTGCGACGTCAGAGCAAATGCCGCCGCACCGCCAATGCGCCCGCCCATCGCAACAACGGCACTCGCACTGCCTCGAGCCGCAACCGGCATCCAGCGTCCCACAATCGACGCCGCCGTCGGATACGCGCCGGCCTGACCCAGGCCACAGAACAGCCGTCCGACCATCAGAATGAAAAACGTCGTCGCGCCACCGATGACGGCAGTAAAAGCCGACCACGTCAGGATGTAGACCACCAGCATGATTCGCGCGCCGTATCGGTCACTGAGCCACCCGGCCGGCACCTGAGCGAGGGCGTACGACCAGAAGAACAGGCTGAGAAACCGCGCCGCCTGCGTCTGCGTCAGGTTGAGATCCTGCCGCATGTAGTCGATAGCGAACGACACGCAGAAGCGATCGAGGTACAGCAGAAAGGACATCACTGTCGCCGCCGTCACGATCAGGTACCGGATTCTCGTCGCCTTCTGGTCAATCATCGCGGTACCCCGCAACAGGCCGCGCAACGCGGCGGACGAATGAGGAAACGCCGCATTTCACGCGGCCTGAAAATCAAATCCGTCACATCAGCGGAAACAGCGTCGCTCCGATGATCGTTATGACGAGCCCCACAACACCCATCAGCGTCGTCATCGGCGTCACAAACTTCAGCCCCTCGCCTTCGGTCATGCCGCTCATTCGAGTGATGACCCAGAAGCCGGAATCGTTCATCCAGGCGATCGGTTTCGACCCGCAGCCGATCGCCAGAGCAAGATACACCGGGTGAAACGGCAGCGAGCCCGACGTCGCCAGGCCGGAGAGAATTCCAACAGCGGTCATCATCGCCACGGTCGCGGATCCCTGAGCGGTCCGGATAGCGGTCGTGATCAGAAACGCCAGCGTGATGATCATCGCCGGTGACGCTTCCGGCAAATCCTTGATCAAGCCAGCAATCCCGGTCTCCTGCAGCACCTTGCCGAACGCTCCACCAGCCGACGTGATCAGGATGATGATCCCTCCGCTGGCCAGTGACGAAGCGACAGCGTCAGCAAGTTCGTGCCGCGAGAGCGATCGCGTTCGCCACAGAGTCAGCATCGCAATCACCGCCGAAATAATCAGCGCGATGTTCTTATCTCCGAGCGTCGCCAGCGTCGTGTTCATCGCCGGTGAGAGTTCAATCTTCTGCGCCTCGCAGACCACCTTGACGATCGTGTAACCGGCGATCAGCACAACGGGCAGCAGAATCGGCAGGACGGACAGCCAGAACGGCGGCAGCTCGGACTCGTCGCGATTGGCCAGCTCTTCGAGATCCTTCAACGAAAAGTCAGCAGACTCACGCAGCGGCAGTTGCCAGAGACGATTGGCAAACAACGACGCGTAGAGGTAGCCAAACCCGGCCGTAAAGAAGCCGACGATCGACCCCGCGAGAATCATCGTGCCGATGTCGATTCCCAGTTCTTCTGCAACAACCAGCGGCCCCGGCGTCGGCGGCACGAGCGAATGTGCCATTGTTGCTCCAGCCACAATCGTCAACACAAACAGCAGATAGTTCCGACCCGTACGGACCTGCATGGCCTTACCAAGCGGGATCATCAGATAGAACACCGTGTCGAAAAACACGGGCACGCCGAGCAGAAACCCGCTGAGCACGAACGAGGCCGGCGCAAACTTCTCGCCAAACCAACCGAGCATCGTCCGCACGACCCGGTCCGCAGCTCCGCTGTCGAGCAGGCATTTGCCGATGATCGACGCCATCGCAATCAGAATGCCGATCTTTCCCGCCGTCGAACCAAAGCCGCTGGCAACGCGCGAGGCGATCGTCCCACCATCGTCAGTTGGCGTCATCGCGGCGACGACGAGTGCTCCCAGCGTGAGAGCCAGAAAGGCGTGCAGCCGCAGGGCGAGGATGCCTCCGATGACGACCAGCATTCCGGTGCAGATCGTCAGAATCGTCCAGACGGCGGCAGAGTCCATGAGCAGCGTTCCCGAGGTCGATCTGAAGTCAGTCGCTGACCGCACTGCGGTCGTGCGCGAGCACTGAGTCTGACCGGGCCTCGCCACAACAGCAAACGACCACGCGTGACGGTTGCAGAACGAGTGGCACTGACGTTTCGATTGCGGAGCGATCAACGACTTTCGCGATCGGAAGTCTTGGCAGACGACGCGACGCGGAACTTCACCGGCAGGCTGGTCGCCAGCGACGCTCGACTAGTCTCGGGCGGAACCGTCAGCCGGGTGCGTGCCGTGTGCGGGCCGGGTTTCAGAATCAGCGGCTCACCGTCACTCACACGCTGCCAGTGCGGCGTCAACTGGTAAGAGTGGTACCGGTGGCCTTTGTACGCGTGCCACTCGCCGCGGACGCGATCGTCAACATCAGAGTCATGCGTGTACCACTCGCCGTCCACTTCGACTTCGACGATTGCCGGATGCGAGTCCATGACCACGGACCCGGACATCGGATTCGACACGTCCACGTTCAGCACCTGTGGCAGCCCTTCCGGCCAGACGGAGTTATTCGTTCGAGCCCGAATACGAACATTGCCAATCGCCGGCCCCCATGTCGCTGCTTCGCGCGGTCCCGTCAGTCGCCAGGGCTCAGGCGGCTCGCGCCACGGCTGCTTCGCGTAGTGTTCGACCCACGAACGCAGCCGCGCGAGCGTGTCGCAATTCTTCGCGATCTCTTCCGGAGTTCCGTCACGATTCAGATCGCTGATCCAGTCAATCGCCAGACCGGACCGACACGCCAGTTGCTGCTGGATGATCACCAGGTTGTAGTAGCTGCGAATGCGCGGATTGTCGAAGTCGAGACAACTCACCAGCGTCGGTGCCGCCAGATCATCCGCGTACAGACGCAGCAGCCACGGGGCGTCGCCGATTGTGCTCTTCCCGTTGCGTGACTGAATCACCGGGACCAGCCACTGAGGCTCGATCGGCTGCCGCAGCGTTTCCGTCAGTTGTCTGATGACGAACTCACGGAAATCGAGATCGTCATCTTCGGCATACTCCGGCAGCACAGCAGACGCTTCGGCGTTTGAGGACTGAATGATCGCCGCCACGCCGGCCCGACGCACCCGGTCATCAACGGCGTCCAGCGCCGAGCGAATGACTGGCAACGCCGATGCCGCTCCGGTCGCACCGAGAGCTGCCAGCAGGGCCTGTTGTTCGGCAACGATTGCGTCCGTCGAGCCTGTTCCCGGCCCAATGTCGATCGGCCTTTCGCGCACGCGATCCAGCAGAGCCCGCACAGCAGCGCCCGAATTCATCCGCCCCAGCGCCCCGGCTGCGGCAACGCGAACGTCGAGTTCACGATCCTGCAGCGCCGCAGCAACGCGTTCGACAGCAGCGTTGTCGGAGAAGGCTCCGAGCGACTGCAGCGCTGTGATGCGCAACTCCGGCTGTGTCTCCAGTTCAAGCAGCACCCGCAACGACTGAGGCGCAGCGATGAGCCCCAGCCCGCGCACGGCGGCCAGTTTCCGCTCGTCCGAACCAGTCAGCACGAGATCGTGCAGCCCGGTCACCGCAGACGCGCCACCGAACGCACACAGCCGATCGATGGTCGCGTTGAGATCCTCGCCGGTCGTTTTCCGACAGCGGGCAAACCAGCGTTCCAGCGCGGCACCGACGTTCTCTTCCGTGCGCGACAGGATCGTCAGCCGAAACTTTGATTCGACGGGAATCGAAATACGCCGGCCGCCCATCATGAAGATATTCTCCAGCGTGAATCGCGCCGTGACGATGTACTGGCCCGGTCCCGGAAACGTGCGGTACTTCGTCAGATCAATCGGCTGCGCCGAGAGTCGGCCGGGATAAACGCGGATGCCCGTTCCGAGTCCACCGAAGTCGGGACGACCCTCAGCCGGATCCGGCAGCAGCTTTCCGTCTGAATCATGCACGTCAATCTTAAACCGGTTGTGTCGGTTCGACCCGCGATAGTCGCCGCCGAAGTCATAAGAGAACGCCTGATTGCCAACGACCCGAACGATAAATGTCGCTCGCAGTTCTTCTCCATCGACCAACCGAGTGGCTTCGGGAACAAACCCCGCTTCGACGCTCACTCCCTTAGAATCGTACGCCGTCAGGAAATCATCCATCTCCTGAATTGCTCGCACGCCCGGCGGCAGAACGACCACGCGAATCGGGCTCCCGAGAAATTCCGGCCCGGTCGGACCTCTGAAACAAAGACTGAGTGTCGCCGTGTCCGGCTCAAGTCCCGACCCCCGCTGGTGAATTCCCAGCGACTTCAAATCGAGCCGCGCTGAAATTTCGCCGCCACCCGCCAAGTCACGCAGCCCCGGCTGGCCGATCTCGAACGCATCGCCCGGCTGTAGATAGAGCGAATCAAGCTCGAAGGAAGTCAAGCGGACACCGCCTGTATCGCCCCCGGAAACGATCTCACCAGGCTTCTGGACGATCTGCAGATGGTTGCCGTGCCGATTGAACGGCAGCAGGCTTCGCAACTGCTCACCGGTCAAACTCCGGTTGGTCATATTGCGAACGTCCAGCCAGAAAAACGGCAGCTCCCACGACTGCCAGACTTCTTTGTCGATCCGCAGCCGGAACTGCAGCCCGTCGATTGGGTCTGTCCAGAGATTATCGGGGAGCGATTGAGGCTCACTGGTTGCAAGTTCATCCTGCGCCACAACCGCCATCGAACCGGGAAAATTCGCCAGGACGACGCTCAGAAGGATTGCGAGGAGAACCCGTTCCCACTTCGTCTTCCCATCCCAACAAACCTCTGCATTCTTCTTCAGGCAACAGATCAATCGACAGATACCTGCCGACCAGCGGCCACGTGGCCAGAGCTGAATTCGCGAGTACTTTTGGGGCATGGACTTTCCCTCGCTTTCGAGCTGCAGTGGGAATCTGGCCTGTCATCACCAGCGAACCCAAGCACTCTCGAAAGGTCTGACGGTGTCCGAAGCGGATTCCTGGCCAGAATCATCTGAAAACCCCGCAAGACTCGGGAACTACCGCGATCACAAGGAACTCAGCAGCCAGGAGATTTAACCGCGGCGAATCGCGTCCATTGGCATCATTCGTGTCGCCCAGAGCGCCGGGTAAAGGCCGCCGCCGATGCCCAGCAGCGTCGCGAAGATCAGACTGAAGGCAAGCAGACCGGGACTCGCCAGCAGGTGAATCTGTTCGGGCCATTTGTGGTTGACGACCTGCGTCGACACCCAGCCGATCGCGCTGCCGCAGATGCCACCTCCAAAGCCCAGCACGGCACTCTCAAACGTAATCAGCTTCATCACGTCGCCGCGCGACCAGCCGTTCGCCTTGAGGACTCCGAACTCGATGATCCGCTCGGACACACTCATCAGCATCGTGTTGACAATGCTCAGCACGGCGATCATCAGACCAACGCTGGTGATCAGCGTGAGAAACAGATCGAGGTCCGCGGTAAACTTCTCGAACTGCTGCGCCCAGTCAGACGCCGAGCGGATTTCGAGTGGGCCGTCGTCGTCCGCCATTGGTACGGGCGGACCACTGCCTTTTGCCAGGTCCGTCGACTGCTGCTTCGCTGACGCAACGGAGTCTGACGACGCGTCGTCCGGCGACTCTGGGACCGTCACTGAATTCCCGGCTGCTTTAATCGCTCGATCTGCTGATCGGAAGAGATCGACCAGCGGGTTGCCGCTCGGAGTCTCGCTCGTACCACTCGTTGACGAACCGCTGGAAAATCCGCTGCCAAAGATCAACGACGTCGGCGTCCACGCGGACAAAGACCGATCGCGGAACAGGTCCTGCATCCAGGCAACGATTTCGTCATTTGGAATCTCGCCGGTCGGTTCCACGTAGAACGAGCAGACTGTGTAGGGATCGAACCGTGAAATCTGCCGCACGAAATCCTGATCAACGACGATCGCCATATCCAGCAGCAGCGAGCCGCAGAAGTAGATGCCGACGACCTTCAGCTTCTCTCCGTTCACGATCAGCAGGTCGCCGAGGCCGACGTTGAACTCTTCAGCGATCTGCCGGCTGATGCAGGCGTCTCCGGTACCGAGATCGGACTCGTCGAGATACCGTCCCTCGACAATCGCGTCTTTATAAATGCAGTGCAGCATCTTCTGATGAGTACGAATGTCGGCTCCGAAAAAGAAGCGGGGCGGGCTCACGATTTCCTTGCCGTTAATCACGTTCGCTCGAACCCAGATTTCGGCACTGACGACGTTGACGCCCGGCAGCTTTTCAATCTCTTTCGCCCAGGCACGCGGCACTCGCGAAAACAATGGAATCGGTGCGCCCTTCTGCATGACGATCATGCCGGGAATCCGATTGAACGTGTCCGTGACCATCGCGTCGATACCGACGGCGATCGAAAACAATCCGACCATGCCAGCGATCGCGACCGTCAGACCGGCCAGCGAGAGCAGCGACCTTGCCCGGCGACTGAGCAGATTCCGCACGGCAAATCGCAGCATCGTGACGCCTTAAGCAGAGCAGTTCTGACGCAAAGTCGCAGAAACGCAACGGATCGCAAAGACGACGATCACAGAACCCTTTGCGTAACTCTGCGACTTGGCGTCTTTGCGTCACAGTCCCGGTCAGGACTTCGCAAGCTGTCGCAACACGGTGTGCAGGATGCCGCCGTTGCGGTAGTACTCGACTTCGACCGGTGTATCGATGCGGCAGGTTGTCACGAAGTGGACCATCGAGCCGTCTGCCTTGCGGGCAATCACTTCGACCGCCTGCTGCGGCTTCAGGTCGTCGGACAGAGCAATCTCGAATTCCTCGGCGCCGTCGAGTTCCAGCGATTCGCGGCTTTCGCCCTCGCGGAACTGCAGCGGCAGAACACCCATCCCGACCAGATTCGACCGGTGGATTCGCTCGAACGATGTCGCGATGACGGCTCGGATGCCGAGCAGATACGTCCCCTTCGCGGCCCAGTCGCGCGACGACCCGGTGCCGTATTCGGCTCCAGCCAGAGCGACCAGCGGCGTCCCGCTTTCCCTGTACTTGACCGACGCGTCGTAAATCGACATCTGCTCGCCGGTCGGGTGATAGATGGTGACGCCGCCTTCCGTTCCGGGAGCGAGCAGGTTTCGCAGCCGGATGTTGGCAAACGTGCCGCGTGTCATGACGCGATCGTTCCCGCGGCGGCTGCCGTAGCTGTTGAAGTCCGCGATATCGACGCCGTTCTCCTGCAGGAAACGGCCGGCCGGCGATGACGGCTTGATCGAACCCGCCGGGCTGATGTGATCCGTCGTTGTCGAATCACCCACGGAGACCAGACAGCGAGCCCCTTCGATCGACGAGATCGGCGCGGGTTCAGCCGGCATGTCGACGAAGAACGGTGGCTCCTGGACGTAAGTGCTGGCCGAATCCCAGTCGTAAAGATCGCCGGTCGCGCCTGCGATGGCCTGCCACTGCGGTGGCCCCTGCGACGCTTTGCCGTATTCATCGATGTACTGCTCGGGGCTCATGGACGACGCGACTGTCTCGGCAACTTCCTGCTGGCTCGGCCAGATATCCTTCAGAAAGACGTCGTTGCCATTGCTGTCCTGTCCGAGTGGCTCATTGATCAGATCAATGTCCGTCGTGCCGGCGATCGAGTACGCAACGACCAGCGGCGGACTGGCAAGGTAGTTCGCTTTGACGTGCTGATTGATCCGGCCCTCAAAATTGCGGTTTCCCGACAGCACAGCGGAGACGACCAGATCGCCGTCCGTTACAGATTGAGCGATCGCGTCCGGCAGTGGCCCGCTGTTGCCGATGCACGTTGTGCAGCCATAGCCGACTGTGTGGAATCCGAGCTTCTCCAGTTCCGTGTCGAGGCCGGCTCGTTCCAGATAGTCGGTGACAACCCGGCTTCCTGGCGCAAGACTCGACTTGACCCACGGCTTGCGAGTCAGCCCTTTTGCCGCGGCATTACGAGCGACAAGGCCGGCACCAATCATCACTGACGGGTTGCTGGTGTTGGTACAACTCGTGATCGCCGCAATCACCACAGAGCCGTGTTTCAGGCGGAAGGATTCGCCATTCAGTTCGGTCTTTACGCCATCAAGGCCCCGGTCTGTTGACGACGCTCGCTCAGCCGTGTTTACCGGGGCGCCTTCGGCGGACATGCTGGCACTGGTCGAGTCGGCGGCGTTGGTCACCTTGCCGAACGTATTCTGCAGATCCTGCTCCCACTGGCTCTTCATCGCCGAGAGCAGAATGCGGTCCTGCGGCCGCTTCGGCCCGGCCAGCGACGGCTCGACAGTGCTCATGTCGAGCTTCAGTGTACTGGTAAAAATCGGCTCGGGGGAATCCGCCGAATGGAACAGTCCCTGCGCCTTCGTGTAACGCTCGACGAGATCGATCAGGTCCGCCGGCCGTCCTGTCTTGCGGAGATAGTTCAGCGTCTCCGCGTCGACCGGACAGAAGCCCATCGTCGCGCCATATTCGGGAGCCATGTTCGCCAGTGTCGCGCGATCTGCGAGGCTCAACTTGTCGAGCCCCGGTCCGAAGAACTCGACAAACTTCCCGACAACGCCGTGAGCACGCAGCATCTGCGTGACGGTCAGCACGAGGTCCGTCGCGGTCGCCCCTTCGGCGAGAGTTCCATCGAGCCGGAAACCGACGACCTCTGGAGTCAGCATGTAAATCGGCTGCCCGAGCATCACCGCTTCGGCCTCGATCCCCCCGACGCCCCAGCCGACTACGCCCAGCCCGTTGATCATCGTCGTGTGACTGTCTGTCCCGACCAGACTGTCCGGATAAGCGACACCGTCCTTTGTCAGTACGACGTTTGCCAGGTACTCAAGATTGACCTGATGCACGATGCCCGTCGCCGGCGGCACGACTCGGAAATTATTGAAGGCCTGCTGCCCCCAGCGAAGAAACTGATACCGCTCCTGGTTCCGCTCGAATTCCTTGTCAACGTTGAACTGCAGAGCCGTGTCCGACGCAAACTGGTCGACCTGCACCGAGTGGGCGATGGCCAGGTCGCACTGCACCAGCGGATTGATCTTCTTCGGATCGCCACCCATGCGAACCATCGCCGCCCGCAGTGCCGCCAGATCGACGACGGCCGGCACGCCGGTAAAGTCCTGCAGCACGACGCGGCCCGGCTTGAACGGCAGTTCGACCTGAGCGACTTTTGCTGCATCCCACTTCGCCAGATTCGCGACGTCCTCCTCGTTGACGACAAAGCCGTCGACGTTTCTCAGCAGAGCTTCCAGCAGCACGCGGATCGAGTACGGCAGGCAATCGATGTTCCCCAGCCCGGCGTCCGCCAGCTTCGGCAGACTATAGTACGCAATGTCTCCGCCCGAAGTGGCCAGCGTGGATCGAGCACCAAAAGCGTTGGACGTCGACATATTTCCGTTCCGTAAGGTGGGCTGAAGTTGAGGAAATCCGAGCGCAGCCCGCAGTTTAGGGCCTGCCCGGTTTTCCTCAACGAACCACCGCTCAGGCCACGTCTGGGCTCGCCGGAATATGCCAGGACAATCTGCCTGGCATTGCAGCGCAAAGGCACGAAGTCGCAAAGATTCGCGAAGGCTTTGCGTTCCTCTGAGCCTCGGCGTCTTTGCGCTGCAGTCAGTCTGAAAGGATCAAACGCATTCCTCGGAGTAAGACAACCGTTCCCCTGCTTTGCTCAGACCGGCTCATCCGATATAGGACCGCTCCGCCGAGTGACTTACTCAGCGCGACCAGTCGTTCATCCACAAACTTCGATGGATCCAGACAATGGAAGCCGGAATCGTCGGCCTGCCGAATGTGGGCAAAAGCACGCTCTTCAACGCTCTGACCTGCTCGCACGGAGCTCAGAGCGCCAACTATCCGTTCTGCACGATCGAGCCGAACGAGGGCATCGTCAGCGTGCCCGACGGCCGACTGAAGCGGATTACGGAATACATCGTTCCGCAGAAAATCATCCCGGCGATTCTGAAGCTGGTCGACATTGCCGGCATCGTCAAGGGCGCCAGCGTTGGCGAAGGACTGGGCAACAAGTTCCTCAGCCACATTCGCGAAGTCGACGCGATTCTGCAGGTTGTCCGCTGCTTCGAGGACGATGACGTCACACACGTCGGCGGCAGAATCGATCCGCTCTCCGACATCGAAATCATCGAGACAGAGTTGCTGCTGGCCGACATGCAGACGCTCGAAAACACGCTGCCCAAAGCCGAGCGCACGGCACGCAGCGGCGACAAGGACGCCAAAGCCCGCGTCGCCGTCATCCAGAAGTGTCTGGAACACGTCAACGCCGAGAAGCCGCTCCGCAGTCTGGAACTGACGCCGGACGAGCAGAAGATCGTGACCAGTTACGGACTGATGACGGCCAAACCGGTTCTGTACATCGCCAACGTCGACGAGGACGACGTCGAAGGCCAAGGCCCGCTGGTGAGCAAGGTTCGCGAGTACGCCGCGAGCGTTGGCGCCGATGTCGTCCCGGTGTGCGCGAAGCTGGAAGCTGATCTGGTCGAGATCGAAGACGAAGCCGAACGTCGCGAGTTTCTGGAGTCGGCCGGCCTGCACGAACCAGCTCTGTGGTCCGTCGCCCGCGCCGCTTATCACACGCTGGGACTGCAGAGCTACTTCACGGCCGGTGAAAAAGAAGTCCGTGCCTGGACAATCCCGATCGGAGCCACCGCCCCGCAGGCCGCCGGCGTCATCCACTCGGATTTCGAACGCGGCTTCATCCGCGCTGAGATTTATTCGCTGGCCGACCTGGAAGAACACAAGTCCGAAAAAGAAATCCGTGCCGCCGGCAAACTGCGAGTCGAAGGCAAGTCCTACATCATGCAGGACGGCGACATCGTCCACTTCCTGTTCAATGTGTGAGTGCCTCGCTTGGGCTACGTTCGACGCAGGTATCCCGTGTTTGTAAGCAGACTCTGTAGTGCATGAGGGGAGAAAGAGGAACTCGCCTGCTGGCTGGCATCCAGCCGACCTCCCCGTTGTATCTTGAGAGTCAACGGTTAAGACGATAGGCTGAATTTTCAAGGGACAATCATGCGTTCCGTATTGAACGGCTCTGCGACCCGGTCGAATGTGATGTCAGGCTTTTCATTGCCCACTTTGGCGAGGGATCGCCCATGGCGTTCAGTTGAGTACCGAGTCACGCTGTTGACCGTGAGGACGATCGTAGATTCTGGAAACGTGCCCCAATCTGAATGGAGTCTCACTGGCGGGATTATCAGACGTAATCGCTGATTCTCCAACACGTCGGCCAGCAACCGACGACTCTTTTTTGAGTTCGTGGAGGCGAGTCCGAAATGTCCATCGAACTTTGGTGCCCGAAATGTAGCCGCCAGTTTCACGTCAGCGATAAGCGTGCTGGCGCAATAGTTGAGTGCGTCTGTTCACAGCGCATCCAAGTCCCTGGAACTCTGGTTCCAACGGATACATCTGGCCCACAAGTCCCATTGACAAAGAGATTCGTACGTGCTGCGTGTTCGATTCCGTCCAGGCTCGTCGCGAGTTTCATTAAGGCCGACAGTAAGGCCTTTCGTTTCAAATGGGGTATCTTGTGTGGAATCGGATTCTCGCTGCTGAGTTTTGTGCTCGGAAGTGTGGTGGCTGAGAATCTGTCACCAAAAACCGAATGGGTGGATCAAGGAGATTTCACTGTCGGTAATCAGGAATTCACTCTCCAGGTTGCGGAGCAAAACAATCCAAGCTCCAAAGGCGACGTAACATTGCAAATCGTCGTCTTTGTTTCCCTTGCGTCGCTGGGCTTTGTTTATGGATGGCTTTACGCGCATGACTGTTCGAAATGGCTAGACGAACATTAATGATTCACGTCTGTGACTTGTCTGGCCTCTATGGTTATGTGAAGTAGAGCGGGTCTACACCGGCCGGACATTGACAAGGGCCTCAGTCAACCAAGCGAACCGGCTCTGCCTTTGCGAGCCTGCAACAAGCCGACTTTCACAGCTTGACCGTCAGGCGGCAGTTGCGGTCGAGGGCTTCTTCGTCGAGGGTGAGGAAGGCTTTGGCGACATCGCTGGCGTACTGAAACAGGTCGTCAGCGGAGTTCGGAGCGGGCAGATAGCGGGAAACGTTGACACTCTCGCCGTCGGTCGGCAGGCACTGGATGCGCAGGGACTCGAAGTCGTAGACGCTGAAGTTGACGGCCGGAGCGTGCTCAACGAAGCCGTTGAATTCGCGCTGCAGTTCCAGCGCCGAGACCGCCGCATTGACGTAAACCGACGTTGCAACCAGCAGTGAGCGGTAGTCGGGGCTTGATTCGATCTGGCTGCCGCCGTGGATCGTGAGTGCCCGGGCAGCTCCGCGAACGGCGATCTGGATGCCGTCGACGATCGTCCGCAGTCCGTGCGTCGAGGCGATGTCGACGTAGGCTTCCGGCGAGAGGTACGCGTCGACGGCCGCCGTGACAGCTCCGCACTTCGCGTGACCAAGAATCATCACGGTCCGCAGGCTTTCGCCGAGATTTGCCAGCGCGTAGTGCAGTGAGCCAATACCTTCCGTGCCGAGCACGTTGCCAGCGATCCTCAGCACGAACAGGCTATTGAACGATTCGTCAAAGATCGCTTCCGTCGGCACGCGGGCATCGGCACAGCCGACAATCGCGGCAAACGGTGCCTGCGTTGGCATCACTCCCTCAAACAACGGCAGGCCGAGTGTCACCGGGTTCACCGGAATCACCATCGGCTCCCCCTTGTGCTGCCCCAGCGTGCGTGCCTGCATCTGTGTCACGATCTCGACGAAGCGGTCATTGCCTTCGACCAGCCGGCTCATCGCGGACGCGACGTCGGGGATCTTCGGCATCTCGATCGGAGCAAACGGGTCGTAGCGGTAGATGATGTCCATGGGGAAGCTTCTGGCGGTTAGCGATCAGCGGTCAAAACGGTGTCCGAAACAAACACTCAAACAATCAGGCTGTCATTGCAGCGCAAAGGCACGAAGTCGCAAAGATTCGCGAAGGCTTTGCGCCCCTTTGAGCCTCTGCGTCTTTGCGCTGCAGTCATTCTGAAAAGGAGAAAGTTTTCTCGGACGCGTTCCGTGGATTGGCGGGTGAGTTCTCGTGATTGGAAGTTGTTCCATTCGCAGCGAATAGATGGCCGGACGGAGCGACATTGAGACGTTCCCGGCGACGGACCAAAAGCCAACAGCCAATTGCTACTCCGCCGGAGCGAATCCTCGGCGCAGCGTATTCTCGGTCACGTTCACGGGAACCACGAACTGCAGCAGATAATCCGGACCGCCGGCTTTGCTGCCGATGCCGGACATGCGGAATCCGCCGAACGGCTGGCGATTGACGAAGGCTCCCGTGATGCCACGGTTCAGATACAGGTTGCCGGCCGCCAGTTCGGTCGCACAGCGGCGCAGGTTGGCGGGCGAGCGACTGAAGACTCCTGCCGTCAGGGCGTAGTCTGTTCCGTTGGCCACTGCGATCGCCTCGTCGAGGTTCCCGACCGGAATCACGGTGATGACCGGGCCGAAGATCTCCTCCTGAGCCAGTCGGGAACTCGGATCGACGTCCGCGAAGATGTGCGGCGCGACGAAGTAACCTTCGGAAGCCAGTGATTCTTCCAGCGGGTATTCGCAGACCAGCCGGTGTTCTGCCTTGCCGATTTCGATGTAGCGGTTGATGCGCTCGACAGCGTCTTCGTCGATGACCGGGCCGACTGTCACTCCAGGTTGTTCAGCCGGGCCGACATTCAGGCTTCGAGTTGCCGCGACAAGACGTTTGACGAAGGCCGGATAAACATCACGCAGGACGATGACGCGTGAGCAGGCCGAGCATTTCTGACCGGAGTAGCCGAACGCACTTTGCACAGTCCCGAGCACGGCTTCGTCGAGGTCCGCATCGTCATCGATGATGATGGCATTCTTGCCTCCCATTTCGGCGATGACCTTGCGGACGCTCGTCTGCCGCGGATCAGTCTCGGCCGCCGAGCGGTTAATGCCGAGGCCGACTTCACGTGAGCCCGTAAACGCAATCAGGTTGACTTCCGGACTGTTGACGAGTTCCGGTCCAATTTCTTCACCGACGCCCGGCAGATAATTGACAACCCCGTCGGGCAGACCAATCGCCAGGAAGATCTCCATCAGTTTTGCCGCGACAACTGCCGACTGTTCGGCCGGCTTGAGCACCACTGTGTTGCCCGTTGCCAGTGCGGCAACTGTCATGCCGGTCAGAATCGCCAGTGGGAAGTTCCACGGAGCGATGACGGCAGCGACTCCTCGCGGCCGGTAGAAGTACGTGTTCTCCTCGCCCGCGATGTCGACTTCACGGGGAGCCAGCAGCAGATTCGCCGCATGGGCGTAGTACTCGCAGAAGTCGATCGCCTCGGCGACGTCCGCGTCGGCTTCGGCCCACGGCTTACCGCATTCGTAAACGACCCACGCGGCCAGCTCGAACCGTCGCTCACGCATCGCCTTCGCGGTGAGCGTCAGGAACTCGGATCGGTACTGCGTGTCGTGACGCGACCACTCCGGGAAGGCTCGACGTGCTGCGTCAATCGCGTCCTGCGCCTCGGACGGCGACGCCGCCGACACCGTGCCGACAATCTGCGACTTGTGCGACGGATTGCGACTGACAAGCTGCCCGCGCGTTTCAATACGTCGGCCATCAATGATCAGTCCGTATTCATTGCCGAGGTCGCCGACCACCTTGTCGAGTGCTTCCTGGAACGCCGCACGCACCTCTTCGCGGCTGAAGTCCGACAGCGGCTCGTTCTGGAACGCCAATGTCGCGGATTCGGCTTCTGAGCCAGGTTTGTCGGTCGCATTTCCAGCCTCGTCAGCAACGGCAGAGGCAGACGGTTTCGCCATGAGTTTCTCCCACGAAATATCTTCAGCAATGCTGTGCCGAAGGAACGAATCGTTTGATGTGTTTTCGAGCAGCCGTCGCACGAGATACGCCATGCCGGGCAACGCGTCGCCGAACGGCGTGTAGATGCGGACGCGGTGTCCAAGTTCGTGAAACAGCCGGGCCTGATCTTCAGCCATCCCGTAGAGCATCTGGATTTCGTACGCCCGCTGCGGCACGTTCAGCTTCCGGCCCCAGGCGATCGCGTGCGACAGGCTTCGCAGATTGTGGCTGCCGAACGCCGGGCGCAGCGCTTCGTAGTTCTCCAGCAGGAAGCGACTCAGCCGTTCATAGTTGTCGTCGGACTGCCACTTCTGCTGATAGACGGGCACCGGCCAGCCGTGCTGCTCGCCCATGACTGTTTCGTAATCCCAGTATGCTCCTTTGACGAGCCGCACCGTGATCGGCGTCCCGCGTTCGGCCACCCACTCGCGCAGCTTCCGCAGGTCACGTTCGGCCTCGGGCAGGTATGCCTGAATCACGATGCCGCAATCGGGCCACTGGCGGAATTCATCTTCCATCAGAATTTCCCGGAAGATGTGCAGCGTCAGGTCTTTGTACGCGTACTGCTCCATGTCGATATGGACGTACGCCTGGCTGCGCTGTGCCCGGCGGAAGATCGGCCGCAGACGCTTCTTGACGGCTTCCGCCGTGCCGAGCGGATCGATCGGTTTGAACTGGCTGTAAAGAGCGGACAGCTTCAATGAAACATTGAGCCGCGGAATCGGCCCGAGATGGTCGTGATCGATCAGCGGTTCCTCGGACCAGCCGTTGACCGGCGCGTCGAGTTCGCTGAGCAGGTCCATGTACGAATTCTTGTAGCGAATCGCTTCCGGTTCTGAGACAACCGCTTCGCCCAGCAGATCGAGTGAGAATGCGAAGCCCTGTTTGCGCAGTTTTGTGACGGACTGCAGCACTTCGTCCGAAGACTGACCCGCGATGAAACGTTCGGCCATACGGCGGGCGTTGCTGCGGGCGTTGACGGCCAGAGCCCGCCCGAGCACCGTGTTCGGACCGGCGTGTTCGACGAACAGCCGCGCCGCACTGGGCAGGTGCTCGTCGACTTCCTCGAAATATTCCTGCAGATGCCGCGCAACCTGCTCGTGATGACCGAGCATCGGCAGGACGTCAACAAAGCGGAACATCTGAACTTTGACGGACTCATCCGCCATCGCCCACGAAAGAATTCGGTCGTCCCACCAGCGACGCTCAAAGATCGACGGCTTGCGGCGATGCGAGTGCGAGTGCAGCCAGCGACCGATCTCCTGCGTTTCGGCCTCGACACTCTCAACAAGCGCCGCATCCTGCCCGGGAGTCAGCGACGGTTCGCTCACGGATGGCGCACTGACTTCGACTTTCGCGTCCGGAGGCTCGTCCGCATCAGCAGCAGTCCTGCTGCGTGCCGGCGCGTTTGCGGTTTTCGTATTGCTCGACTTCTTCCGCGCAGCATCCTTCGGAGCCACCCGTTTCGCTGCGGATTTCTTGCTGGCCGCCTTCTTCTTCGCAGCCTTTTTTCCGGCAGCTTTCTTCTTCGCCACGCTGTTCCAGCCTCCCTTCAGGATGCGTTCAGGTCCGATCTGGGTGGAAGATAACAGACGAACTATCTCCGAACGAGAATCCGGAGCATGAGTTTTACAATCGGGGATCAGATCGCGTGGGAGTATCTCGGTCTCGGCTGCTAGACTCTTGCCCGCTCCCACTGCTGCTTCCGTGATACCTCACGAGAGTCCGCTTATGCACATCCGATTGATCGCCGCCGTCCTCACTTCCGGCCTCTATCTCTCCGCCCCATTCGCTCACGCTGCGGACGTTCCGGCAGATCTGGCGTACGAAAAGGATATCCTGCCGATCTTCCGCGCGAAGTGCATCCGCTGCCACGCGGGCGTTGAACCGAAGGCTGGGCTCAATCTGACAATGCCATCGGCTCTGCTGAGTGGCGGAAAGTCCGGCGCGGCGATCCGCATTCGCGCGGCCGAGTTCAGCCTGCTGTATGAAAAAGTCAGCTCCGACGAAATGCCGCCCGTCGGGCAGAAACTGACCGACGACGAGAAGGGACTCATTCGCAAGTGGATCAACGACGGAGCCGACGGAGTCAGCAACGCAGCGGCAGTTGGCGACGATGCCGATGTCTCCGGGACCGAACTCTGGTCGTTCCAGCCGCCCAAGCGTCCCGCGATTCCGACCGTCAAAAACGCTGACCGTGTTCAGAATCCGATCGATGCCTTCGTGCTGCGGAGTCTTGAAGAGAAGAACCTGACGCTGGCATCCGAGGCCGATCGTCACACGCTGTTGCGGCGAGCGTCGTTCGACCTGACCGGTCTGCCACCGACGCCGCAGCAGATCGAGCAGTTCATCAGCGACGAGGCTCCCGGCGCTTACGGCCGGATGATCGAGCGCCTGCTGGCAAGCCCTCAGTATGGCGAACGCTGGGCGCGGCACTGGCTCGACGTCGCGGGCTATGCCGAGTCGGCTGGCATTCTCAACGAGGACCGCGCGCTGCCGCTCGCCTGGCGGTACCGCGATTACGTCATCAACGCGTTCAACAGCGATAAAGCGTATGACCGTTTTCTGCAGGAGCAGATCGCTGGCGACGAACTGACCGGCTACTGGACCGCCGAAGCGACGCTCGACACGCTGCCGGAAGACGTCGTTGAGGGGATCATCGCGACGGGCTACCTGCGGACCGCCGCCGATCCCAGTCGTCCGGACTTCAAATCGATCAAGAACGCGGCGGCTCAGTACTTCTATCCGACGATCTTCGACACGCTGCAGATCGTCTGCTCGTCGACGATGGGCTTGACGATTCAGTGTGCCCGCTGCCACAGCCACAAGTTCGACCCGATCCCGCAGACCGACTACTTCCGGATGGAAGCAATCCTGACTCCGGCGTACCGCCCGGACGACTGGATCCCACAGATGAACCGCCGCCTGCCGATCGCGACGAAGCAGCAGAAAGACGCCGCCGCGAAGCACAACGCCGAAGTCGACGCAGTGGTGAAGAAGCTCAAGGACGAACTCAACGCGTTGAAAGTAACATTCACGCAACAGTTGTTCGAAGAACGTCTCGCAAAGTTGCCCGAGGAAATCCGCGACGACGTCAAAGCAGCCCTCACGGTCGCCGCAGACAAACGCAGCGCCGTGCAGAAGTACCTCGCCGACAAGTTTGAAAAGACGCTCAAGCCAGCGGGCAAGGAACTCGACGAAGCACTCGCGACATACGACGAGTTCAAAACCGGATCGGCCGATCTCAACACGAGGATCGCCGCCGAAGAATCGCGTCGTCAGACATTCGCCGAAGTCCGCGCGCTGTACGATACGCCCGGAGAAGCCGTCACCAACGTTCTGCTCCGCGGCGATCCGCTGGTGCCGGGACCAGCGATCGAGCCCGGCGTCATCTCGACGCTGCAGACGCCGCAGCCATTCGAGTGGTCCGAGCGGCTCTCTGAAAAAACGAGCGGTCGGCGACTGGCGTTCGCCCGCTGGCTGACTCAGCCCGAGCACCCGCTGACGTCCCGCGTCATGGTCAACCGCATCTGGATGCACCACTTCGGCCGCGGAATCGTTTCAACGCCGGACGACTTCGGCGTCTCCGGCGATCCGCCCTCGCACCCGGAACTGCTCGACTGGCTGGCCACGGAGTTCGTTCGCAGCGGCTGGTCTATCAAGCACATCCACCGGCTGATTCTGACATCGAGCACCTGGCGTCAGCGTTCCCGCGTCGACGCCGATCATCGGGACGTCGGCCTCGCCGCCGATCCCGACAACCGTCTGCTCTGGCGACAGCACCTGCGACGACTGGAAGCCGAACCGCTCCGCGACAGCGTGCTGGCTGTCTCCGACACGTTGAACTCGCGAATGCACGGCTCGTCGCAACCGGTCGCTCGACAGGGAGATGGAGAAGTCATCGTCTCAGGTGGTCCCGACCAGAACCGCCGCTCGGTCTACGTGCAGATTCTGCGACTGCGCCCCGAAACCATGCTGCAGGTCTTCGACCAGCCCACGATTTCCGTCAACTGCACGCAGCGGACCACGTCGACCGTCTCGACGCAGGCGCTGACAATCCTCAACAGTGACGCCATGGTCCGCGCTGCAACAGCGTTCGCGGGCCGTGTACTCGCCGAGCGGCCCGATGCTCTGATTAACCACGCCGTCCTGACCGCATTTGCCCGCCCCGCAACAGCCGACGAGCAGGCTTTGCTAAACGGCCATCTCGACGAACTGACGTCGCACTATCTCGCCCAGCGGGCGAGTGATCTGCGGGACCAACCCGACGTAAAGGCGGCCTGCCGCAAACAGGCACTGACTGACGTCTGCCACATGCTGCTCAGCGCCAACGAATTCGTGTACGTCGACTGAGGGCCGCGTCGATGAAGCTCGAAAAACTCGTCTGCAACTCCTGCGGAGCCCCGCTGGAAGTTCCCGAGTCCGCCAACTTCGTGACCTGCAACCACTGCTCAACGCAGCTCGCGGTGAATCGCAGTGCGAGTATCACGTTCACAGAAGCGGTTGAACGCCTGACCGTTCAGGCGCAAGAACTCAACAACCGCGTCGACGGCCTCGAAGCGCAAAACGCAGTCGAAGCGCTCGATCGTGAATGGGAGCAGGAACGAAGGAGTTACGTCATTCGCACGAAGAACCGCGGTGAGCACATCCCCACGGAAAGTGGAGCGATCGTGGACGGGGTTTTCTGCATGATCCCTGGAGTATTCGGGATCAGCTTTGGGACTTTTATAGTCTCGTCGGGGCCACTTCATGATGCAAAATGGGTTTTTATCGGGTTTGGGCTGCTCTTCATTCTTTGGAGCCTGGCCATGATGCATTCAAGGAGAAACAAGGCCCAGGAATTCAAGATCGCGGAGTATCAGTACCTCAATCGTCGCGCGGAGCTACTCCAGCAGCTTGATCAGTGAGATAGGACAGCCGCGAAGCGGCGGCAGCATATAGCCTCGGGCGTCAGCCCGAGGTTTGCGGAACAAACGAAAACCGAGCCGCGAAGCGGCGGCAGACGCAATCATGGGACATCACCCAACGTGTCAGACGATAGGGGTAGGGAAGACCGATTGGTTTCGGTCTCCCCTCCCTCCGAACCGGACGTGCGGATTTCCCGCATCCGGCTCTCCGGTTGATGGTGTTACCTCCGTGAGGATTGACAGGCCTTCGCGTGGGCCGTTGCCAGACT